>JBGCFP010000099.1:0-3683 GCA_045107005.1 Gammaproteobacteria bacterium | reverse complement strand
GAACGACTTGCCCATGCCCAACCCATGACGACACTCATGGTTGTTACCGAACGTGATCGACCACAGCAATGCGCCCAACTCAACCGGTGTGACATTGTGAAAAACAATGCGGGAGCGAAACCGGGCGCCGGTCTCCAGAGGGTTCAAAATCACTTGCACATTCGTATTCTTTTTTTGGTCCCCGCTCAACGCCTGAATTTCGTAATCCGTTCGGGCTGGATAACGCTTCCATCCGCGTGCGACTGGTCTGCGGTTGCTCGGCGTATCCATGTAGGTTGCGTACTGACCATCACGACGACGTACCGTGTCCTGCTCAAGATAGTGGGGAAAGTAACTGGCTTTCGGACCATTCAAAATGGTCGGTGCAAGCGTCATTGGCTTTGCTTTGCCTACCAGCGTCGCCATCTCAAACCAGACTCGACTTTTTATTGCGGACTCTGAAGTCTCTCCAACGCGACCGAACAACAGCTCAGTCATGTCTGTCATGCCTTCATCAGTATGGCTTCGCCCGCCATGGCGTATCGTGTCGTGAACACTAAAATCGCTTGCCAGCTTGGGCAAAAAAGCTAATGCAATCTGCAGGCGGCGCTGATTTTGCATGTAGAACACCGGCACGCGACCTCCGGCATAAAACACGTCTTTCCAGTGACCCGGCCAGGACATACCTTTGTCATCCGTGTCATCTCCATGGATAAACAAGAAATCACGCCACGCACTGTCACAAGTCTCATGCACGCTAAACGCTCGGTCTTCGTTCGTATTGAAAAAGATGAAATCCTTTTTCTTATTGTCCGAGATTTGCCCCGTAAACACTGGGAACCCAGTGAGCTTGCCTGAACCCAAATTCCCGGCCATCCGGGTAGCCGGGTCCATATCAAATCGGATTTCCTCCCAGGGGCCTTTGCCAGCCTTCTTTACGCATTCGGTGTAGTGCGCGTATTTCTGGTCTACCGATTGCCCGGATCTAAAAAACGCCTCCTGAGCAAAGCCTAACCATTTCGAAATATCGTTCTTGTGCAGACGCGCCATCTCACAAGGGGTAATCTGCGGTCCGCCATCCTCGCCCAATGACATGAATCCATACATACGCTTACGCAGCGATTTTCCTGCGCTGGGTCCTCGCCCTTTCGGGACAAAGAAATCCTTGTAAGACTCGGACACACGCCCACCCGAGATATCTCGCAATCCGAAACGCACATCGTCGACCTGCGACATTTTCGAGAACGTCGCAATTTCAAAAACGTTGCGAATCATGCCGCGCAGACTGCTACCCGGAATCGAATAACCGTCAGGGGACTCGAAAAAATGGACTTCACCAGGTAATTTCGAACTAGCTTTGACCTGCCGACCACCAACGAGCAAGGGCGTCTGCGCACAAATTTCCACAGTAAGTTCGCCACTAACGCCGTCTTTCATTGGTAAATCGTGTGACACAAGCGCTGCCCATTCCGGATCAAGCACATTGCGACTTAGCGGTACGAAATTGTACGGCGCATCATTTGATCTAGCCGGCGGACGTGCCGGTGCATTTTGCTTACTGTTCATGATTGTGCACCTCGCGAGGCATTGCTGTATCCAGAGAAAACAAGGGCATGGATCTCGAGCCTGTTGCTCTCACCGAGACGCCAAAATCGACGATAGACCAGCGTTTCGTCATCGCCCTGTGAGCTGATGAATTCAACAGTATCGGTCAAATAATCATCGCCCGTAGACGGCTCAAAAATCGTGGCATGCCAGCCCTTTTCACGCGGCCGCCACCGCACGTGAAGCGACTGACCCGCCGCATTGACGAGCTCGCCCACAAGAATAAAACCGTTCTTATCGACATCCAGACGCAAGTCGCCGCCCACCACGTGAACGTTCGCACTTTGTTGAGTCAGCCAACCTTCTGTTGGCGAAAAATCATCAATTTTTTTGAGCAGCGATTCATGCGTGCTCAGCAAATCACCTTCGCGAACGGCCAGCGAACTCGCGCTCAAGACTGGCAACTCTTCAAGATTCGCCAGGGTCTCATGCGCCTGCGCAACGTCTGCTATGTTCATGCTGCCGTCTCCTTCAGACTACCTGCCTCGCCTGCGATCCACTTGCCACCGTCAGACCACTCGACGCTGCCGTTGAAAAAGCCATGGCCGCGTGCGCATGCGGAACCAAGCGCGAGCCGACCATTCACCAAATCATCCAGCGCCAATGCAAGAGACTGCTTGATCAACATCAAACCGTCTCCGGAGATCGATTGCTCAATGGCCGCGGTATCCACCATCACCTGAATATCCACAGGGGTCTTCCAGATCAGCTCCTCGGAAAACAAGAGTCGATCACGAACGCCACCGGTGAAACGATCTATCACGTTATGCGGCATCACTCCTACAGCGCCGGAAATCTGCGACACAAATACATCGCGGACGAATACTCTGCCAGCCTGCCCGGAAGGCTGCTCCTGCCCATCACCCTCCCCACGCGCATACCCGTAAAGCGCACGGAGAACCTTGTCCTCGCTCTTGTCGTACTCTGGCAATGACGTCGCCGGCAACGTGGACCACTTGCCTTGCAGCCGATTAAGATGAAAACACTGGCGATGCGACAACGCGCCCTTGATCGAAGATCCCGGGAGCAGCACCTCAGCATCGCCGACGCTTCCTTTTCCATCCTGCCAGGTCACACGCGGTTCGGTTAACGGCAACAAACGCGGCACATTCCCATCTTCGTATGAGCCAAGCGCCGACTTACCCTGCCCGACACGCCAAAACGCATTGGGTGTGAGTTTGATGGTGGCAGCAAGGTACGGTGATGCGTCTTCGGTAAGGGTGATTTCTTGCTTATGCAGATGACGCATGTCATCGATGTCTCGGCCCATTTTTGAGAACGTCGCGTAGTCCTTGGGGTCATCCAGTTTGAGCACGGCCGTGTGAAGCTCGACGGCGCGCATCGCACCCAGCCCGTTGCGCGTACCACCGCCCATTCTAAGTTCTGCGCCCGCGAGCAGATCGCACACTCGGGCCCAACGAGGGTCATCGGCGCTCGCCGCCCAGAGCGTTAGCTCACAACTGAACCGGTTTCCCGCCGGCAATATGACGCGCTCAAATTTCCCGGTTTCGGCGGCCGTTCCACGATGCGAAATACGCACCGCATCGCGAAAAATCGGGCGATTGAGTTGATCGAACGCGTGCGCGAGCACGTTGTCATTTTGCAAATGCGTGCGTCGCTCCGGGCTCAGTGGCAATCCTTCAAAAGCGTGACCAAGGCTGTCCTGCAGCACACCGCTGGCCACATGCAAAATCGCGGGCGCACCAACGTCGCTGTCCTGCCAGCCAAACAGATCACGTGACTCATCGTCGCCAAATCGCTTCCGGTATTCGTTACGCAAAACCCCCGCAAGCGAGGTACCGGGCAGGCTGGGCAGACCGCTTGCGTCGGTTGCAAGCGCCATGTCAAAACCACCATTGCGTGTGCCCGAGGCAATCGACAGCGGCGTTTTGGCCTCCAGCGTGAAGCGTGCGAGGCAAAATATTGGGTGATCGGGCGTCATGCGGCGTCCTCCTTACCGATGAGACTCATAATTTCACGAGCCAGAAGTGCAACAAATTCGTGGTCCGGGTTTTCGCGACACAAATTTTCCATCCAAATAGCGAAACTCTGGCGATCGCCACCATCGCCACTGACCTGCCAAAACTCGTCGCCCCAAC
>JBGCFP010000098.1:0-3801 GCA_045107005.1 Gammaproteobacteria bacterium | reverse complement strand
TGCCGCGACAATGATAGAAGGCTGCATTTCTTCCAGAGGTGGTTCGTCGTACTGATTCAACGTGCCAGACGCGCGTGACGGCGCGTGCTCGAACGGCGGAAAAATTTCTACCTTCATGCTTCGACTGGCGGTCTTGAGCATCACCAGCACCCCGTCACTGCGCACTTCGCTGAGCTCAAGCTCACCACCTTCTCCATAGCGTCGGCCCACCGTCCGGTAGGGATGCCCCCCAATGACTCTGTCAACAGAGCCCAAATACGTCATATCAATCATGTCTACCGTGCGACTTGTGCGCATCTGATGCCCGGCGTTTTCTTCATGCTGGTGACTTTCATGTGCTGTGGCATGCTGCGTGAGCAGCATGCCGACCAGAACAAACGTCCTTGCGCTGTGTATGAACATCCTTTTCATCTCCGTGTGCATCGCGAAATTTAGAATCGACGACGACGTGCGATAAGACCAAAACCAAGCAAGAGTAAGACCAGCACGTTGGTCGAGCCACCGCCCCCCGATGAGGATGGAGGATTCGATGGCGGCGCAATGCCACGTACGGTTACCGTTGCCACGGCGGTCGAAGACAAGCCACCAGAATCGGTCACGGTGTAACGAAACGTCGTGGTCGCCGTTTGTCCTTGCTGCAGACTGGGAAACGCATTGGCCGGGTTGTAGGTGGCTGTGCCATCACCATTGTTGGTGACCATACCGTCCGTTTGCGAATCGTCGATAGCGGTTAGCGTGAGCGCTTGATTGTCGACATCCGAGTCGTTTCCGAGCAGCATCAGAGTCACAGCATCATTGGCATCGGTGGTTGCAGAGTCCGCACCCAGTTGCGGTGGCGTGTTACCGGTGATCGTCACATTCACATCGCCGCTGCGATACGCCAACCCGTCGGTCACCACGTAGCTCACCAACTCTGTCGTCGTGGCGCCCGGCGCCAGATTAAACGGACGCGCGCTGGTGTCGTAGTCAAGCTCACCTGCTGGCGTTATTGAGATTGCCGCGCCGCTGGTGCTCGGGGCGATACCATCGGTACTCAGCGCGTCACCATCCGCATCCAGATCGTTGGCCAGCACATCGATCTGACCTCGATCGCCTTCGACCAACGCAAGGCTATCCGCGCCGGGCTCGGGGAATGCGTTTGGTGGTACATCTGTATTGATGGGCGCACCGGCACTCACCGCGTAGCCGCCGGTTGCAACGTCTGGGTCACGATGACTGATAACGGCGTAGAGCGTTTCGGTCAGATCGCTGGCCGGAATCTGCGCCAACAGATAGCCGGTCGTCGATTCGTTCGCGGGCAGCGATGCAGCGGTCACCAATTCTGTGGTGGTGTCAGCCGCGAATACCGTCAGCACCGGGTCCATATCAAGACTCAAACTTGTCACGCGTACGGACAACGGCGCGGTGGTATCCACATTGCGAATCACAAAGTAGTCTTCATCCCCGGCAAGATCCATGAGGCCTTCGACGCCACGGTTGTCCGCAAAAAGTTCGTCGGCGGTTACAAAGCCCGTGTTGCCATCGCTGCTTGGTCGGCCGGTCACCACGATGCTGGTACGCGAGATGCGGGAGAAGTTTTCCGTAAGCGCCGGTACGGGCTGAACCTCGGGCAGAGTGCCGTTGAGCACGGCGGGCAAGTGTGCCGGCTGCAGTCCCAACGTTGTGAAACGCGCACTACCGCTGTCATTGTCTACGCGCACTTCAACCTGATAGCGACCATTGGCCTCGTAACCAAGAATCGCGGAATAGATACCGTCATCGGCGACGGCATCGCCGGCCGTACCGTCGTCGACCATGTCGAACGATTGCGCCGCGCCGGTTGGATCGGTGATTTCTGCGCTAATGTTCACGCCAGTAATCGGCAGATCCTTGATCACCGACATGGTGACAACGATGGGCTCGGGGTACGCAATCTCATTGCCCTGCGCACCGGCGACTCGCGCCGAGAATGAGCCGTTCGCCCCCGGAAGACCAGCGACGTACAAATCCACCTGGCGATTCGTCGTTGCACCATTGGCAAGCTCAATGCCCCAGGCGCCCGCGCCCCCGGTCGCAAGTGCCGCCTCACCAATCTGGGCTGAACATGACGTCAGGCTACCGCTGATTTGCAGACAGTCATAGTCGATCGTATCCAACGTCGCACCGGCAGGCGTTACCACCGTTGGCGTGACATCGGAGATAACGCCGTCGTAGTTAAAAAATACGCTCAGTGATTCAAGACCACTATCGACAGGTAACGGTATGTTCGCCATCACACCCGGCATCAGCGATTGCTGCGTATCGACCACGTTCTTTAGATCGCTGGCGACCGCGTTCGCTTGCAGGAAGGCCTGCGTGATTTGTGACAGATCGGTGGGGGAAAACGTGTATTGGCCACCGGTGGCGTTCGCCATGTTCAACAGCGACCCGGTTGGCGAGGCGTCACCAAAGCCAAACGTAAACAATGGCACGTTAGCAGCTTGGTAGGTCGTGATGACATCTTGCTCGCTCGAAGACGAACTGGTGTCGCGACCATCCGAGAGCAAAAACACCACTTGCGGGGCCGATGTTGAATTGGCGCTTTGATACGCCTCAATTTCGCTGAGTGCACGCAAAGCGCCATCATACAAACGCGTGGCCCCGCCCGCGCGCAGGTTGTTGATGACAGATTTAATTTGCGCCTTGACCATATCACCCGGGTCGGGAATCGCCTGCATGGGTGAGTCTTGTCTCAAATCTCCTGCAAAGCTCGCCACACCCAGTGCCGTCTGCCCGTCGGCCACGGTGTCCACCAGCAGGCTCGCGGCCTGTTTGGCATTGGCGATCGGCGTACCAATCATGCTGCCGGATCGATCAAGCACGATCTGGAGATCGAGGTCGCCCTCCACCCACAAAATTTCCAGATCGCCGCGGCAAGATACCTGCTCTGCCGGCAACTCGATCTTGACCCAGTTATCGGTAAGCGTGGGCGCCACGCCTGCAAGCGACGTGTATTGCGTGCGGTCTGGCTGCGCGCGTCGCCGGCCGTTTTTCGGATCTTCAGACTGCGCTTGCACGAGAACGTCCCAGGCGCTCTTACCGTAAACGCGACCTTGTGCCGTACGTGCCGTATTGCCGATGTTGTTCGACGTGGAGAAATTCAGCCAATCGAAATCTCCCTGCGCGGCCCGGTCTTGCTGGTTCATAACAGAAGGGGCGACCGCAATATCGCTAGACAAAGGACGTCGCGGGTTGAATGAGAAAAAGCGGTTGCCGACATATTCGTCGAACAGACCGTAGGCATAATGCGCCCACTCATGCCCGAGGGTATAACCGGCAACGGCGGGATTCGCGAGCATGTCAAAGTCAGAGCTGCCTGTGCCGCCCGGGAACACGTCACCAAAAAAGATGTGCCGCCCGCTGGCACCAAATCCTGACGCATGAGCCTGCGGCCATTTACTCGCCGTCCATACAATGTCGGCAGCCGCTTGCTGATTATTCGACGTAAACAGGCGCACCTTGCCAAGGCGATGACTGCCGTTGGTTTGCTCGCACACCGAATCGGCGAAGTGCCGAACAATTTCTTCGTAGACTTCCTGCGGCTCGCCCGAATCGGTAGATGGATCGCTGTCCCCCGCCGGGTCGTTGTACAAAGAGATCGTGATATCGAAAACGGTTCGCGCACTGGGTTCCGCCCGTTGTGCGATCAGCGGCGCGTCCTGTTTTTGCCAATAGGTCGGCAGACTCACCCGGGAACGCCCGGCGTTATCCACTTCGATCGCGCGGGATAGCCAGCTATCGCCGGCCGCGCTGTTTATCGCAGGCGCCATCAGCGCCAGGGAT
>JBGCFP010000097.1:0-15548 GCA_045107005.1 Gammaproteobacteria bacterium | reverse complement strand
AATTGGTGGGCCCGCCAGGACTCGAACCTGGGACCAAGGGATTATGAGTCCCCTGCTCTAACCGACTGCGCTACAGGCCCATAGCGATGGGATCGTGAGTATATCGGGGTCGCGGGGCAGCGTCATCTGATAGTGAAAAACTATCAATACCACTGAATCAATTCATTGGTTAAATGATGGCCGTGGCCTTACTCTATCACTCTAGATTCAAAAACGCCTGACTCAGGAGAACGATATGACTGACTCAAACAAAGCAACGGTAGTGAACGCGGTGTCGGAAACGCTCACAGCGACGGATGCGGTTTTGCGTCGTACGCAGCTCGCGCACTGGAACGTCACGGGACCTCAGTTCTTCGGCTTGCACGCGGCGCTCGAGGAACAATACACGGACCTGTTCGCCGCCGTCGACGCGCTCGCAGAACGCATTCGTGCCTTGGGCCAACTCGTCCCGTCAGACTACGCGAGCGGTTTTAGTGCCGGTTCGGCTGACGTCATTGATGGATTGGTCGACGCGCACGAAGACGCCCTGGGCAAATTCGATCGCGGCGCGAAAGCCGCTTCTGACGCCGGCGATGAAGTGACCGCAGGCCTGATGTTGGATCGGCTCGACTTCCATCAAAAAACGCTCTGGATGCTCAAAGCCACGAAAGGCTAAACGCGTCTCTTCGTGGGAGCCGTTTTTCTGCTGCCGTGCTCGGGCGAACCTGATGACGTTCCAGGCACCGCGCACTAAAGCGGCTCCCGCATTTCATGATTGAGGCTGGCCAGCGTTCGCGCAATGTCAGCCTCTATTTTCAAATCCAGCAAATCATCGGCGCGGGTGACGCCGCGATTGAGCATCGCCACCGGTCGGCCGGTCTGCGACATCGTGCGTGCAAACCGAAAACCCGAGAACACCATCAGCGATGAGCCAATAACCAGTAACGCATCGGCATCATCCAATGCAGCGTTGGCGGCAAGCGTCACTTCGCGTGGAATCGATTCGCCGTAAAACACGACCTTGGGTTTCACGACGTTGCCGCACGTTACACAAGGCGCGACCACAAACGATCCGAAGTCCACATCGTCAAGATCGGCATCGCCGTCCGGTGCGGTGGTCGCTTCCATGGATTGCCACGACGGGTTTGCAGCCATCAATTGCGCTTGATAACTGTCCCGCGACTGAACGTGCTTGTTGTCCAGACATTCCACTTGATCCAGACGCCCGTGCAGATCGATGACATGGCGACTGCCCGCGCGCTGATGCAGACGATCCACGTTCTGCGTCACTAACATTTGAATATGACCACTGCGTTCCAGCGCGCTCAGCGCTCGATGCGCATCGTTGGGGTCGGCGAGCTTAACGCGCGGCCAACCGATCATGCTGCGTGCCCAGTAGCGCTGACGCGATGCGGCGTTGCCGACAAAATCGTTAAACTGCATCGGCGCACTGCGCTTCCAGTCCCCTTTTTCGTCGCGATAATCCGGGATGCCTGAGCGCGTGCTAACACCGGCCCCGGTGAGCACCAACAGTTTCTTATGCTCCGCGACGAATTGCCGCAATCGTCGCTGTGGCGAAACGTCACCTGTATTGGGGATAGACAAGAGGGCTGGGCTCCGCAACAGTGGGCAGTCAGACGCGAAATAACATAAGACGGGCGGGTGGATTGAAAAGTAGTTTCACCCCGGCTTCGTGCAGTATAGTGACAAAAAACAATAACAGGAGACTTCATCATGCGAATTTCATCGCTGGCTCGTTTCACCACGCTCGGCTGTGCCGTATCCATCGCCTTGGCCGCTCACAGCGCGACACTGATCGACACGCTGGAACCTGGCGTAGGCTCTCTCGATTCGGTGGGTCTGGACGACGCCACGGGTGCGTTGTTTGTGCACGTGCAAAACACGGCGATCATCAATGTGATCGACGACACCGGCGCGCCGATCACAACCATTCCGCTGCCTGGCAATAACAGCAACGATTTCGATCTCGATTTTTCCATTGGCGCGTTGTCAGTGGGCGGCACTGCGGTGCCCGGCAACACGCTTTTAGTCTTCAACGGCGACGACAATCCTGAACGCCTTTACGCACTCGACAAAACGGACGGCACGATATTGAGCGACATCGCGCTCGACAGCTTCTCGCTGGTCGGTGGCGCGCAGGTGCCCGGTGCCAATCAAGTGGCGACCGTGCAGTTCACCGGTGACGACACCATCATCTCGCACGATGCGGATACCGGATTGCAGGTCACCGAGTTCCTGCCCGGCCCACAGCCGTTCGACATCTTCTTTGGCGACATCGATATCAATCAGCAAAACGGCAACCTGGTTTTGGTCAGCAGCTCGCAAAACATCGTGCGTGAGTTAACGCCGACGGGTCTGTGCGTGCGCGACGTTGACGTCGGCGATCTGGGAATCACCGGTATGTCCGGCGTAGCCATCGATCAGAACACCGGGTTCTTTTATATCTCGAGTACCAACGGTCTGGTCTATCTGCTCGATCCAGCGCCGCCAACCGAGCCGGATATCGACGGCGACGGCATCACCAACGACGCCGACAACTGCATCGAAACCGCCAACCCGCTGCAGCAGGATTCCGACGGTGACGGCCTGGGCAACGCCTGCGACGCCGATATCGCGCCAGAGATCAACGACTGCACGGTGAACGCGGCCGATCTGGGCGCACTGCGGGCAGCGTTCTTCTCTTCACCGACGTCCGGCAACTGGAACCCGGCGGCGGATTTCAACAGCGACAACGTGGTCAACATCATCGATCTGGGTATCTTGCGTACGCTGTTTTTCCAAGCACCTGGCCCAAGCGGCGAGGGCAATATCTGCACCGGTTGCGGCATCTAGTAAAAACGGCGGCATCGTGAACGCGCTTTGCGATGCCGCCGCTTTGACACGCTGATCTCGACGGGTCGCTTCATCGCTCAGCGCACTCTGCTCGTCGGTTTTCGGGCACTATTGATCGCACGCGCACCCTAAGCCTTTCGAAGCTGACGCACAGTGGCGCCGGCACGAATGATAGGGAGTGAACGATGAAACAAATCGTCTGGCTAGCGCTAACGCTGGTCTGCGCCAGCGCGAGCGCGCAGAACATCACCGAGCAAAACGTCGAAAAAACACTGGCGCTGATCGACAAAGCGGTCGCCGCGCACGGTGGCGATAAGCTTATGGCCATCACCAGTGTCGTTACGCACTGGGAGGATATCAATATCGCCTCCGGCCAAAGCTTGCGACCCGATCCACCGTGGGATCGTCGTACGACCACCGGGATGTCGGCGATTGATTTGACCGACGAGCAGTTCTACACGCGCGCCTGGGGCTCAGGTGGCGGGTTTGAATTTAACAACGCCGCGATCATTAACGGCGACGCCAGCTACCAGGTTAACTACCGCGCGGGCACCGCACAGCCGATTGCAGAACCGGATTTCAACACGCGATCCGGGCCGTTCGTGCGCGTGACGCCGGCGCTGTTGATGCGCCAGTTGCAATCCCGCACCCAGAACGCGCATTTCCTTGGCACATCGCAAGTCGGCGATGTTGATTACAACGTGATCGCGTTTTCCATGGCAGTCGGCCCGTCAGTCAGTTTGTATTTTCACCCGACCACCAATCAGCTCCATCGTTCCGAGCGATTCTTGCCCGGCTTTGGGCTGGTCGAGTATCGCTTCAACGATTACACCATGGTCGAGGGCGTCGCGTTCAACCAAAAATTTGAGCTCTACGTTGCGGGCGAAGAAAACCTCAAGCGAACCATTAACAAGACGCAGATTAATCAGCCGCTGGGCGAGTGGTTGGCCGTCGACGACAGCTTGAGCGTGACAGCCGCACTGGAGCCCGATCCACTGACGCGCCAGAAAATTGGCGAGGGCGTCTATCTGATCGGTGGCAGCGGCACCTACGCGATGTTTGTGGAAATGAGCGATCACGTGATTGCCGTGGGCGGCACGGCCGGTCTGCCCGATCGCATTGCATCGCTGCGTGAATTGGTCGACAAACCCATTCGCTACGGCGCACTGACGCATCATCATTCGGATCACGTGCTGGCGGTACCGGCGTATGAAGAGGAGGGCGCCACGGTGATCGCGTCGTCCGCTCATGAGGGGGCCGCACGCGCCGCGGCGGGAGACGCCGAGACGCTGAAGTTCGAAGGCGTCGACAAGAAACTGACGATGAACGACGACCAACAACACGTTGAGTTCATCGACATTGGGCCGACGGCGCACACGGAGCATTTGCTGGTGGCTTGGTTACCCAAACAGAAAATTCTGTTTGAAGCCGATCACTTTGCCGTGCCGCGCGCAGGGCCAGTGCCGCCCGCCGGATCGGGTGCGCAGGATTTCGCCAAAGCGCTGAAGAAGTGGCGCATCAAGCCGTCCAAGATCGTCTCAGCCCACAGCCCCAAGCCGGGCACGATGGATGATCTCAAAGAAGCGCTTGAGAAAAAGCCGCTGAAGACTGGCGCCATATAGTTGGGCTTGCCGCGCGCCGCCCGGTCAACGGCCGGGCGGTTGCGCGTCGTCACGGTACGCGCCCACCACAAAACACTTCGCCTCGGTGTTGCGCAGATGGATGAGGCTCACGGTTGCGTCGGCGAATGCTTCCTGCGCGGCGGTGGTCACATCGCCGTCCCGGATTGGCCGTTCGCCAACCCAGCGGCCTCTCGCATCGTAGCTGCGCAGCATTAAGGGTAGGGCCGTAATGGCGGCGGGCAACGTCTGACTCGGCACCATCGGCGTGCACGCTGCCTCATGAATAAACACAGGCGCCGCGTAGTCGCCGAGCTCACTACCGAAGGGATTGTGCAGAAAAAGCAGGCGGCGCTCGCCAGGGTCGAAGGTCTGCAAGCACTGACGACACGGCCCGTACCCGTCCGGTCCGGCAACGCTCACCCGCACATCGTAGTCGTAGCCGAAAATCGGATCCGTTCGCGACTCACGAACGTGCTGGCACAGTGCATCATCGATGGGGTGAAAGTGAAAATTCTGCATAACGAGCTCCTGTTCGAATGTTGAACGAACACTAAGCAATCCCTGACGCGACCGCGTCCCGTTTTTTCCCCTCCAATTCCCGTCGCAGTACGCTACTGGCCTGCCGGTTGTGGTAGCTTGTCGAGCGCAACGTTGATGTTTTCCAACAGGCCCTCTTTATGACCGATCCGCGGCGCCCAAGCCTCCTCGATTCATTCATTCCGATCTTCGCGTTGATCCTGATGCTCAGCCTGTCTGTGTATCTGTTTGGCGAGGATTCCTCCTACGGCCCTAACCAGATCGTGTTGACAATCGGGACGGCGCTGGCGGCCTTGATCGCGATCAAGAACGGACACGTCTGGAAGGACATTCTGGCTGCGATTGTCGAGGGCATCAGCACCGCCATGGGCGCTATTCTGATTCTCATGTCGGTTGGTGCGCTGATCGGCACGTGGCTCATGTCCGGTACCGTACCGTCGCTGATTTATTACGGGCTCGAGCTACTCAACCCACAGTTTTTCTATGCCGCGACCTGTCTGATTTGCATGGTCGCCGCGGTGGCGACCGGCAGTTCCTGGACGGTCGCCGGCACGTTGGGCGTGGCACTGGTCGGCGTCGCCATGGGGCTTGGTCTGTCGCCCGCCATCGCCGCAGGTGCCATCGTGTCCGGTGCGTATTTTGGCGACAAGATGTCGCCGCTTTCCGATAGCACCAATCTGGCGCCCGCGGTCGTTGGCTGTGATTTATTCGACCACATTCGGCACATGCTGTGGACGACCGGGCCGTCGATAACCATCGCGTTGATCATTTTTCTGATCATTGGTCTTGGGATTGATGACGGCGCGGCTGGTGGTCCAGAAGCGATTGGCGAACTGTCCGCGACGCTCGCCAGCCACTTCAACATTTCCATCTGGACGCTGGTGCCGTTGCTGGTCGTGTTGTTTATGGCCTATCGCAAGGTCCCGCCGTTGCCGACAATTTTGTTTGGCGCGCTGCTTGGTGGTGTGCTCGCCGTCGTGCTGCAAAAAGACGTCGTGCTGGCGTACGCCGCGTCGCCCGATCTGCCCGGCGCGCTGGCGTTGACCAAGGGCGTCTGGTTGGCGCTGGCTGACGGTTACACGTCGGCGACCGGCGTAGCGGAGGTGGACGAGCTGCTTAGCCGTGGCGGTATGAGTTCAATGCTGGTGACCATTTGGCTGATCATTACCGCGCTGGCGTTTGGTGCGGTGCTGGAATACAGCGGCATACTCTTGCGTTTAATCGAGTCGGCACTCAAAGCGGCACGTTCAACCGGGTCACTGGTGCTGACGGTGGTGCTTAGCGCCATCGGCATCAACATCGTCGCCGCCGATCAGTACATCGCGATTGTGCTGCCCGGTCGGATGTTCAAGGCGGAATTCAAAAAGCGCGGGCTCGACCCGAAGAATTTGTCGCGCGCGATCGAGGATGCGGGAACGCTAACCTCCCCGTTGGTGCCGTGGAACACCTGCGGCGCGTTCATGGCCAGCACGCTTGGCGTGGCGACGACGGCCTACCTGCCGTTCGCGTTCTTTAATTTGATTAACCCGCTGGTGTCCGTCGCGTACGCGTTCACCGGGTTTACGATGGAGAAACTGCCCGAAGAGGCCGCCGCGAGCTAAGCGCGCTCGCGGCGGTGTGGTTTACCACTTATCGCTGCCAAACCGGAAGCGATAGCCGATGCTCAGCGCGCCGTAGTCTTCCAGGTCGCCGGTGAAGAAGCTGTAGCCAAAGCTCACGCCACGCCACTCAACGCCGGCGCCAAGTCCAAAGCCCGATTCGTTGATCTCGGGATCACTTCCTGTGAAGTTCTGAATTCGCAGATCGAGTTGTCGGTAGTCGGCGCGCGCAAACAGCGCCCAACCGTCGTCAAGTTTTTGCGTGACGCGAAAGCCCACGCCGTAGGATTCCGCTTCATCGAAAATGAAAATACCCAAGGTGTCTTCATCGAACGCGCGAGCGTAAGTGCCTTCGAACGTGCCGCTGGTGGTGTCGCTAAAGGCGACTCTGTAGCCAAACGTCACGTAGGGGCCTGCAAGCCGCAGGTCACCGCTGACACCACCTTCGTCAAAGTTGATTTGCTGGCGCTGATAACCGACTTCAAGCTCGGTACCGTTGGCGAAGGCTGAATTGGTCAAAAGCAGTGCCAACGCGCTGATAGCAATATATTTTTTCATGTAGATTCTCTCCTGTGCTGAGGGTTCTGACCTCATATTGGGGGTATCGTTCACGCAAAAAAACGGGCGCCAGGGGCGCCCGTTCTTAGGTTAGAAACGGTTTCAGTGTGGTCGTTAGCCTACGCTATTCATGACATTCGCTACGGACGAAGTCGATCCGCAAGAATCGTGAATCTCTTGATTCGTGCCGGCTAATCTTCGAGCAGGAAGCTTCGAAGCTGGTCGGAACGGCTCGGATGGCGCAGTTTGCGTAGCGCTTTGGCCTCAATCTGGCGAATGCGCTCACGCGTTACGTCAAATTGCTTGCCAACTTCCTCCAGTGTGTGATCGGTGTGCATGTCGATACCAAACCGCATGCGCAGCACTTTGGCTTCGCGCGGCGTCAGGCCAGCGAGCACGCCGTACGTGGTTTCTTTCAGACCTTCGCTGGTGGCTGAATCGACCGGGCTCGAGACCACGGTGTCTTCGATGAAATCGCCAAGATGCGAATCTTCATCATCCCCAATGGGCGTTTCCATCGAGATTGGCTCTTTGGCAATTTTTAACACTTTGCGCACTTTGTCTTCGGGCATTTCCATGCGCTCGGCCAGCTCTTCGGGGTTGGGTTCGCGACCCATCTCCTGGAGCATCTGACGCGAGATGCGGTTGAGCTTGTTGATCGTTTCGATCATGTGCACCGGAATACGAATCGTACGCGCCTGGTCGGCAATCGAACGCGTGATGGCCTGGCGAATCCACCAGGTGGCGTAGGTCGAGGATTTGTAGCCGCGACGATATTCAAACTTGTCGACGGCTTTCATCAAACCAATGTTGCCTTCCTGAATCAGATCGAGGAACTGCAAACCGCGGTTGGTGTATTTCTTGGCAATCGAGATCACCAGACGCAAGTTGGCTTCCACCATCTCTTTTTTCGCGCGGCGTGCTTTCGCTTCGCCGATCGACATCTGACGGTTGATCTCTTTGATCTCGTTAATCGTGACCTGTGAGTTAGTCTCAATCGCGATCAGCTTGCGCTGCGAACGCAAGATGTCGGTTTTCAAACGGGCCAGAATCGACGAGTGCTTACGCTTGGCGCGAATGTGCTTCTCGATCCAGTCCATGTTGGTTTCGTTGGCCGGGAAGCTCGAAATAAAGTCTTTGCGCGGCATGCCAGCTTGGCCAACGCACAGGCGCATGATGGCGCGCTCGTGACCGCGAATTTCGCTGATGGCCATGCGGATGTTGTTGTTCAGGAACTCGACCAGCTTGGGCGTGAGTTTGAGTTCCATGATCTCGGCCGCAACCTGCTCGCGCAGTTTGACCGTCGTGGGGTTCAGACTGCCGTCGCTTTCAATCGACGCCAGCACCTTGTCCTGAATACGTTTGATCTTGCCGAAGCGTCGTTTCACTTCTTCAGGATCGGGCCCGGTGTCCACGACTTCGTCGTCATCTTTTTTGGCCGCGCCGTTGGTCTGCGCTGCCGGCAGCACCGGCTTGTCGGCTTCCTCGGGATCGATGAACCCGGTCAGGATGTCGACCAGGCGGCTTTCGCCAGCGGCGACGGGCACGTAAGCCTCCAGCAACAGATCGATGCTCTCGGGATACATCGCCATGGCGTGGCGCACCTGATGCAGCCCGTCTTCAATGCGCTTGGAGACTTCAATCTGGCCCTGGCGGGTCAGTAGCTCCAACGTGCCCATTTCGCGCATGTACATGCGCACTGGATCGGTGGTGCGACCGAACTCGCTGTCGACCGAGGCCAGAGCTGCCGCGGCTTCCACGGCTTCCTCATCGTCGTCAGTGCTGACGGCCTGGTCTGACATGATGACCGAGTCGGCGTCCGGGGCCTTCTCGTGGACGGTAATGCCCATGTCATTAATCATGTTGACAATATCTTCAATCTGCTCCGGATCGACGATGTCATTGGGCAGATGATCGTTAATTTCAGAGTAAGTCAGGTAGCCCTGCTCTTTACCCTTGGCGATCAACTGTTTGATTTTGGACTGTTTCTCGTCTGTCATTGAAATCCGGTATCCAAGTGAAGAAAAACCCGCGAACGGGTCGCGGGTCGGTCAAACCCTATATTTTAAACGCATCGGCCCTGTGTGGCCAGTAGCTTAAGGCTCATCATTGTCATTTTTTGACACTCTGGCCGCCCATAACGCCTTCAGTTCTCTCTGTTCTGCTTCGTCCAAGCCACCGAGCTTGGATTTCTCCACCAGTTCCTGGCGTCGATGATCGGCGTCTTCGAGCGATAGTTTGCCCAGCATGCCTTCCAGTTCCGGCACGGCCTGACGCCCGTCAATCAAGGGCTCAGCGCTCGCCAGATCGGCCAGCCGCGGGAAAAACCGGTGTTCCCGCCAGCGCTCCAGAACCGCTGCCGTGTTGAGGTGGGGCTCTTGGCGCAGCTCTTCAAGAAGTGTAGTCAAAACATCCATGCCTGGCGTCTTGGAATTCAGGAGATTTTCGGGAATTTCGACTTTTTCTGCCGTTGCCGGGTAGTGCAGCAGCAAACTGATCGCCCGGCCCACCAGGGGCGCGCGGGGGCGTTTGACCTGAGGCCGCGGCGTCGCGGGGCGAGTTGGCGCCGATTGGGTCGGTAAATGGTCGGCCATCCGTTCGGCGGGCAGCCCGACGATTTGCGCCATGCGGCTGGTCAGCATGTCCCGGTAGACCCCAGTGGGGATTTGAGCGATCAGCGGTTTGGCGAGCTCTGCGAGCCGTGCCAGGCCGTCAAGCGTTGTGGTATCGACCTGGTCGCTCAAATGATCGATCAAAAACTCCGACAGCGGTTTGGCGCCGTCGAGACGCGTGCGGAAGCCTTCCTCGCCCTCAACGCGGATCAGCGAGTCCGGATCTTCGCCATCAGGCAGAAACAGGAATTTGATCTGACGCCCGTCGCGCACCTCGCTCAGCGAGACGTTGAGAGCGCGCCACGCCGCCTTGCGCCCGGCGCGGTCCCCGTCAAAGCAAAACACCACTTCGCCCGCGATGCGGAACAGCCGTTTCAGGTGATCGCTCGTGGTGGCGGTGCCCAGCGTTGCCACGCAGTTGCGCACGCCGAACTGGGCGAGGCCCACGACATCCATGTAGCCCTCAACCACCAGCAGACGCGACAGATCGACGCGGCTTTGGCGCGCCTCGTAGAGGCCGTAGAGCTCGCGACCTTTGTGAAAGACCTCGGTCTCAGGCGAGTTTAGATATTTGGGGCCATTATCGGTCATCGCGCGGCCACCAAAGGCAACCACTCGACCGCGATGATCGCGGATCGGAAACATCACGCGGCCGCGAAAGCGGTCGTAGTAGCCGCTGTTGTCATCGCGGGCTTTGATCAGCCCGGCAGCCACCAGGCGCTTTACATCGTTCTGCCCCAGCGCTTTCATCGCGCCGTCCCACAGATCCGGCGCGTAGCCAATGCCGTAGTCTTTGGCGATCTCGCCGCTCACGCCGCGTTGCTTCAAATACGCCACGGCGTCTGGCGTCGTCTTAAGTTGCGCGATGAAATACTCCGACGCGCGCGCGAGCACATCGTAGAGATCGTCGGATGGGCGCGGCGCGCTGGCTTCGGTGGGCACATCCATGCCCAGCGCGCCGGCGAGTTCCTCAATCGATTCGACAAACGTCAGTCGTTCGTAGGCCATCAGAAAGCCGATGGCGGTGCCGTGCTCGCCGCAGCCGAAGCAGTGGTAGAACTGTTTCGCGGGGCTCACGGTGAACGACGGGGATTTTTCGTCGTGAAACGGGCAGCAGGCCTTGAACTCGCGACCGGCTTTTTTCAACGGGACGCGATGGGTGATGACCTCGACGATGTCGGTGCGCGCGATCACCTCGTCGATAAAGTGTTGGGGAATGCGGCTCACTGCGTCATGGTAGCAGGAAGCAGGGCGCGCGCGATTGGCCCGCCGGGCAAGACGTCGGCGTCAGCCCAGTCGAGCTTTGATTCGAGCGCCGGCAGCACCCATGTCGACCTGACCCGCGGCGCGCGCCTTGAGCTGGCCCATGACCTTGCCCATGTCTTTCATTGACGCGGCGCCGGTGGCTTTGATGATCTCGTCGATCATCGCGTCGACAGCATCATCCGACAGCTGTTCGGGTAAGTAGGGCTGCAGCAAGTCCACCTCAGCCTGTTCTTTGGCCACCAGGTCGTCGCGACCCGCTTCGGAAAACTGGCGTATCGATTCTTTACGCTGCTTGATCTGCTTTTCGAGCACGGCAAGAACCGCCGCGTCGTTCAGCTCTTCGCGCGTGTCGACCTCGATCTGTTTGATCGCAGCCAGAATTAAACGAATGACACCAAGACGCTCGCTCTGCTTCGCGCGCATTGCGTCTTTCATGTCGCTGGTCAGTTGTGCCTTGAGGCTCATTTTTTTCACTCCCCGACGGACGCCGGGGTGATGGGGTCAGTCGGATTTGGGTATCCGGCAGATCTTAAGAAGCGTGGCTTCAGTACATCCGTTGGCGGCGCGCCACTTCACGTGACAGGCGCTTGGCGTGGCGTTTGACGGCCGCGGCTTTCTTGCGCTTGCGTTCCTGCGTGGGCTTTTCGTAGTACTCTCTGCGGCGCAGTTCGGTCAGGATGCCGGCTTTCTCGCAGGCGCGCTTAAAGCGCCGCAGGGCGGCATCAAAATATTCGTTTTCACGGATCCGAACGCTAGGCATGGTGCTCTCAACTTGTATTGGATAATAATGGCCGGCGCGCGCACCCATCAAAGGCATACCCGTCAGCGGAAAAGTCCGCCATTCTAGGGCCGCCCGCGCTCGTTGTAAAGGCCATTTTGGGGCCAATGGAGAGGAATTAGCATGCGTGTTCTGGGGATCGAAACCTCCTGTGACGAGACCGCCGTTGCGGTGTACGACACCGACGAGGGCTTGCTGGCGCACCGTTTGCACAGTCAGATCGACCTGCACGCCCCGTACGGCGGGGTGGTCCCGGAGCTCGCCTCACGCGACCATCTGGCACGCATCGTGCCGCTCACCGAAGCGGTGCTAAGTGATTGTTCAAAAAAAGATAAATGGGCCATCGACGCGGTTGCTTATACCGCCGGGCCGGGCCTCATTGGCGCACTGCTGGTCGGCGCGACGTTCGCCCGCGCCCTGGCCGTGGCCCGCGGCGTGCCGGCGCTTGGCGTGCATCACATGGAAGGTCATTTGCTGGCGCCGCTGCTCGAAGACACGGACCTTACCTACCCGTTCGTCGCGCTGCTGGTATCCGGCGGGCACACCATGCTGATCGACGTGGCCGGCCACGGACGCTATCGGCTGCTGGGCCAGACCTTGGACGATGCAGCGGGCGAAGCGTTCGACAAAACGGCCAAATTGCTGGGTTTGGGCTATCCGGGCGGCCCGGCGATTGAAAAGCTGGCGGCGACGGGGAATCCCAAAAGCCTCAATCTGCCGCGGCCAATGACGCGAAGAGCAGGCATGGACTTTAGTTTCAGCGGCTTGAAGACCGCGGTGTACTACGCCAGCGAGAAAACCGACGGTCGGCCGAGCGATGCGGACATTGCGGCCAGCTTCCAGGCGGCGGTGGTGGATACGCTGGCAATCAAATGCGATCGCGCGCTCAAGGCGACGGGCTACGACAAGCTGGTTATCGCCGGCGGCTGTGGCGCGAATATGGCAGTGCGCGAGCGCCTGGACCAGGTTGCCGGCAAACGCGGCGCCAAACTCTATTACCCACGCATGGCCTTTTGCACCGACAACTGGGCCATGATCGCGTTCGCCGGTGCGCTGCGTCTGGCGGCCGGCGAACAGACGACGCACGACGTGCGCGCGCGCTGGCCGCTGGCTGAGCTTTCGCCGCCCGTCGCCACCTGATTAATCACCCACCGAAGCCCTGACCACAGACAAGAGAACTTCATACCCCATGTCCGACAAAATTTTCCTGCGCGACCTGCAAATCAAAACCATCATCGGTATCTACGATTGGGAGCGCGAGCAGAAACAAACCGTCAGTATCGATTTGACCATGCCCGGCAATATTCGCCGTGCCGCTGGCACCGATCACATCGACGACACGTTAAATTACAAGAACGTCGCGAAGCGCATTATTGCCTTTACCGAAGAATCCTCGTTTCAGCTGGTCGAGACGCTGGCCGAGCGTATCGCCGGCATCTGCACCGACGAGTTCGGCTTGCCGTGGGTCGAGGTGCGATTGAACAAGCCGGGCGCCATTCGCGGCGCCAAAGACGTCGGTGTGCAGATTCGACGCGGTGACAGCGAGCAGGTCGGCAGTGTCGACGCTTACGTGTCACTGGGCAGCAACGTCGAGCCCGAAGCCAATCTGCATCGGGCGCTTGCCGCGTTGAGCGAACGCTTCGGCAGCTTGTGTCAGTCTGCGGTGTATCGCAACAAAGCCATCGGCTTTGAGGGTGACCCGTTTTTGAATTTAGTGGTCGGATTCTCGACCGGTGAATCGGTGACGTCAGTGGTCGACGCGCTGCACGCCGTGGAAGACCAGTTCGGACGGGTTCGCGGCGATGAGAAATTCGCACCGCGCACCTTGGATATGGACCTGTTGCTGTACGGCGACGCGGTGTTGTCCGGCGGCGACATTATCGTGCCGCGCCCGGAATTATCACGCTATGCGTTTATGTTACGACCGCTTGCGGAACTTGCCGGCCATCGGCGCGATCCAATTTCGGGAGTGTCGTTTGCACAAATGTGGAAAAACGCGGGTCTGGATGACCACGAGATGATTCCCGTGCAATTATAAGGCTTGGCCCGTTTGCCGGAAGTGATTATGTCTATTTCAAATCTTCGAGTTCTTGGTCTGTCCGCGCTGCTCACCGTGCTCGCGGGCTGCGGCAGCAGTAGCGGCGGCTCGGCGATTTCGGCGCCGCCGATCGCCGGCTGCTCGATCGCCGAACAAAACACGTTTGTGTTCGATTTGATGAACGACATTTACTTTTGGATTGACGACGTACCGGCAGTGACCAACGTTGGCTTCAGTTCGCCCGAAGAGGTGCTGCAAGCGTTTCTCTTTGAGCCCCTCGATCGCTTCAGCGGTTTGCGCGACCTTGAGGAAAACACGGCGTTCTTCTCCAACAGCCAGTTCATCGGATTGGGTTTGAGTTTCAAAGTGGTGGACGAAAACCGGCTGCGTCTTGCCCAGGTGTTTGGCGACGGGGCGGCAGCGGCGGCTGGCTTGGCGCGCGGCGACGAACTGATTCGGATTGACGGTCGAGACGTCAGTGACATTATCGCCGCTAACGAACTGGGCACGGCGTTCGGCGCGAGCGAAGAGGGCGTCACCGTCACCCTCGACTACATCGACGCTATGGGTAGCACCTTGCAGGCGCAGTTAACCAAAGGCCTGGTGACTATCGAAACGGTCACGCTCACGACCGAGTTCGACGTGGCGGGGCGCACCGTTGGCTATCTGGCCTTTCGAAATTTTGTTGAGCCTTCGTTCGATGCGCTCGCAGATGCCTTCGCACAGTTGAACGCAGCTGGCGTGGAGTCTCTTATTCTGGACTTGCGTTACAACGGCGGCGGGTTGGTCGATGTGGCCGAACAGCTCGGCAGTCTGATTGGCGGTGCGCAAGTCGTCGGCGAGACGTTTGCAAGGCGCGTGCACAATGCGAACAACGCGTCGCGCGATTTTGACGCGCTGTTCTCCACCGAACCCAACGCCTTGAGCATCACGGATCTGGTGGTCATCACAACCGGGTCCACGGCGTCGGCCAGCGAGCTGGTGATCAATTCTCTGATTCCGTTTATCCCGGTGACCGTTGTTGGTGAGGCCTCATTCGGCAAGCCGGTTGGCGCGTACCAGTTTGAATTCTGCGACAAAGTTGCGGTTCCCACGGCATTTGCCAGCGTTAACGCGCTGGGCGACGGTGATTTCTTTGACGGTTTCGTGCCCGACTGCCCGGCGGCCGACGATCTGGACCGAGCGCTTGGCGATCCTATGGAAGCGTCCCTGGCCGAAGCGCTGTTTGTGGTGCAGAACGGCAGTTGTTCTCCGGTTTCGGGCTTGCGGGCCACGTCGACCAAGCGCTCCCGCGATCGGGACGTTGCGCGCAAGGTTGGTCAATCGCTCAACGAATTCGATCTGGAACGCAACGCCTTCTAATAAGGCTCGCACTGACCGGCTGGTCACGGCATCATCCGCACATGGCGGTACACACTTCTTTCGAGCCCTTGCGCATCGGCGGCGTGCCCGAGCATTTCAACTTGCCCTGGCGCCTGCTGCTAGAGTCTGGCGACTTGCGCCGCGCCGGCATTGACGCGAGCTGGCGCGATTTCGGCGAAGGCACTGGCTCCATGGCCGCCGCGCTCGATAACAACGACATCGACATGGCCATGCTGCTCACCGAAGGCGCAGTGGCCGCGATTGCCAAAGGTGGCCGATTTCGTATTGTCAGTGTTTACACGAAGTCGCCATTGATTTGGGGTATTCACGTGCCCGGCGCGAGCG
>JBGCFP010000096.1:0-71586 GCA_045107005.1 Gammaproteobacteria bacterium | reverse complement strand
CAACCGCGTCGTTTTCATCCAACGGCAGCCCGACGACGTTGACGTCCTTGATCAAATAGACACGGTCTTCGTTCTCAGTGGCCAGTGGGTGAGCGCGCCAGCCTGAGCCGACAGCAAGTGCCAGGAAGTTGAGATCTTCGGTCAGTACGCGTGAGATACGCGGCGGACTGTAGAAGCGCCGCTGCTCGGCCTGGGTCTCACCCGACAACGCCGCGAGACGTCCACCGGTAATGCCATCGTCGGTCATATCAAAGCGCCACAGCTGACCGCCGAGGTCACCCACGTACATGCGATCCGACACGCCGTCCTGATCGATATCCAGGACTGACACTTCGGATGGGATCGAGTGAATCATGTTCGGGAGATTGAGGTTCGCTCCTGCCTTGCTGGCGCTCCAGATTTTGCTGCCGGTCCGCGGGTCGACCATGTACACGGCATTGCCCTGATCGACGCGATTGCCGGTGTTGAAAGTCGAATCGTTGCGCGTGTCGTAACCACCGCCGAAAATCAGCACGTCCGTCGGCTCACCGCTCAAATTGACGGTCGCCGGGACCGCGGCTGACCAGGTCTGGCCAAGCCGGCTCAGACCGGCGGTACTTGAATCAATGGTAAACGCCACGGATGGAAGTCCGCGGCCGCTGCCGCCAGACCCAAACTTGAGTCCGTAGTAACTGTCGCCCCCGCGGCGCATGGCGCTGTAGACAAACAGCTCTTCGTCGGAGTCGACAATGAAGTTAGTGTCATTGGGAATCCAATGGGTTAACGGTCCGTCCAAGCCGTACAGCTTGTTCGATGCGTTTTCATCCGGCAGCTGTTCGGGGTTGCGCTCGATCAGGTCCAGATTGGGCAGCAGTTCGCGCGGAATGAACGCAAACTCTTCGAGATCCTGCGTGCCGGAGTCCGTCGGTGTCGGATCGATCCCGTGCAAAAAGCCGTCGTTGGTCGTGAAGAACAGACGCAAGTCTTCGCCATCGCCGCTGTAGGTCAGAATCAACGGTTCGGTGTGCAGCGGGTCGCCGATAACCTGACGAGCGGTGCCGTCTTCGTTGACCCCACTGGCAAAGCGCAGCAGTTCCTGCAGCCGCAACTCAGCCTCTGCGGCCCCTTCCGGATCCGGTGGCACCGGAATGCCGAGGTCGGCTTCCGTGATAAACGTGTTGTCCGCGCTGACGGCATTGAGCGGGTTGGTCAGTTCGCCACTGGCCACATTCGTGACCACCGTGCGACTGGCACTTAGCCGGCTGACAAAGCCGCCCTGAGTAATGTTTGGACCGTCGGGCATTTCCGACCAGATGCTTCGCGCGCTTTCCGTAAACGTACCGTTTCCATTGACCGCCGGTTCTCTTGAGTCGTCGAGAATCGTTACGTCACCGTCCGGGTCGCTGTTGGAGCGGCCGAGAAAATAGGCTTTGAGGTTGCCATCCCAGTGCGGTTGTCCCTGCGATGCAGGTTCAAACATCGTGAAGTAGAGCACGTCTCGGTTTTGCAAGCGGTTCAAGCTGTTGACGGAAACGGCTGGCGAGGTAAACGTCGCCACATCCGAACCAATGCCTTCGAAAATCGAGTTAAAGGCAGCTTCGAGGCCAGTGACGTTGTTGGCCAGGAAATAGCCGGGCGGCGTCGCGTCAACGCCATCGTCTGCATCGCCGGTTGCCGTATTGGCCAGCAGCTCTGAATCGGTGAAAAAGCCGATTGAAAACGTCTTGATGTCCTGCCGATCGCTGAGCGTCGAGATATCGGTGGACGCCAGATATTGCGACAGATCGTCAAGGCAGTTGCCGGCGCAGTCGGCACCGATCTGGTCCCCAATCAGTTCATTCGCATCCGTGTCGCTGGTCGGCAGGCCGTCGGTGAGCAGCACCACGTAGTTCTTTTGGCAAGACGCCGTAATGGGGCTGTTGTAAACCCCGTTTTCCAGTGCTGAGTCGACGGATTCTTCGGGTTCGGACGTCAGTCCGAAAACCGCTGGCTTGCCACTGAAATACTGACCGGCCTCATAAAGCGTTTCCGACAGCGGCGTGTTGCCCTGTGGCGCCATGCCGTTGATGGCGGTGTTCAGAGCGCTCGCGTTGTCAGCAACGTTGCCGACTTCTTTGAGTACCATGCCGCCTTCGCCATTGGTCGAAAAGCGCATGAGCCCGACGTTGAACGCCTGGCGTGCATCAACCGGCTCCATGGCCAATCGATCAATCAGGTTGGTCGTGACATCCTGGACCACTTCGAGGCGCGACCGAATGACGGGCTCGCCGGACGCCGCGGCGGACGCGATCCAGTTCAAATAGTTATTGCTAAAGAAAGCGTATCGCTGGGTGTACGTGCTCCAGTCAAAACGTTCCGGATCGGCCGCATCGGCAGTCCACGGTACGCTGTCCTGATCTTCCAGACTGTTGGCCGGATACACGAGCGGACTGGCGGCGTCCGGTCCGTGCACGCCGTCGTCGGCAAAGCAATCGGTGTCTCGATCAACGCCGGAAATACCTAACTCGGTGTCGTCACGTTGCAGGAAGCCCCAGGTCTTGAGCAACGGATCAAACTGCGCCACGCGACCGAAAAACAGGCCGTTGATCGTCATCGCATCCTGCGCCGCCGCGCAGGCAAACTTGTTGACGTTCACGTAAGCACCAAACGCCTGGTAGTCGGCGTCCGGATAGAAAAACGTGCCGTTCGTGTTGGCTGCCGAGTAGTACACCCGGCCGATGTCGTTGTACGGACCGGTGTAGATCACCGTTGGATCGTAGCTATCGACACCGTCCACCAGCACCTGACCCGCCATCGAGCCCGAGGTGTCGATGATGAACAAAATGTTAGGCGCTGCGTAGTCACCAATTCGACCCGTGAGGATTTCGGTGTCGTCCGCCATGGCGGCATTGCCGGCATTGAGGCACAGCGCGGCCATTAAAAAGCTGGTGCGCCACTGTGAGAAATTAACGTTTTTCATGATGCTCACTGCCAAAACACGATGCGCGACACGATGCGCTCGCTCTGGTCGAAAAAGACGGTCGCGCCGCCGGTCAGCCCCGTCGCGGTGGTCAGCGTAATAGGGGTCGATCCTTTAAAAAACTGGGTCTGGTTATTCACGCTTAACGCCAGCATCGCGCACTCGTCGCACTCGCGCGTGTACACAATCTGGCTGTTGGACGCTTTAAGCACGAGACGCTCGACCTCTGCCGCGCCCTCCAATACTTCAAACACGGTGTAGTTGGCGCTGGCCAGTGACGCGCACAGCGCGATACCCAACGCAAGCAATGCTCGGTGAATCATGCGCAACCTCGTCAGTGAATGGTGTTCTGTATTACGGTTCATAAAATTCGTGTCCTTACCGTGGTGCCGGAACGCAGAAGCCCTGGCGGACCACACTGGTCGCGCCGCGCGCGCCGGTCGCCCGGCTGTCGATCAACATGTGCACCATGGATGTTCTCGCAATGTCGTACTGACCGCAGGCGGCGCTGCTTGGCAACCCCCGGCCGCGGTACAGCGTGGTGACGTTCACATCGACGCCGGCGTCCGCCATGGAGCCAGCCGCGTTGTTGTGGTCAAACGTGAAGTTGGTGACGACGTCTCGAACCAAATCGTTTTCGAGCTCGGTGCCGTCGATCGTGATCAAGCCACCGTTTAGCAACGTGGTGCGCATCGCCGACTCGGCAGCTTGAAACGCGTACTCACGCTGCTTGTTGTTGTCAGCCAGCCGCACTTCGGTGGTGGCAGTACCCAGACCGGATACACCCAGGACAGTGAGAATGAGCAGCAGGATCAGCCCGATGGCCAGTGCGGCCCCGTGCTGTCGTCGTGCTGAAAAAGAGAGTGTCTTCATGGCGTCAAATCCGGTTTCGAATATCAATGGTGCGGGTTACGAGCAGTCGGCGATGGTCACGGACGTTTGCCGCGGGCACGAACTCCAGGTCACCCATCGTGTAAGTCGCGTTGTCCTGGTAGCCGGTCTCTGGCTGCTCCGAACGCACGAGAACCCAGATGCGTACCGACACAACCCGCGCGGTGTCGAGCAGATCACTGTCCGGGTTTACGTAGACCACGGCGCCAGGGGCCGTGCCGTCGGCGGCAGGCCGCACGCCAAACTGAACTTGAAAGTTCTCGACGCCCGGTACGATGTCGGTGTCACGCATCGCCGGGCCGTTGATCAGTTCGACGCGACGCAGTGCGGGCACCGGTACGTCGTCGCTGCTGCTGAGCGAATTGGGGCTCACGTAATACGCGTGTGCGCGCAGCTCGAAGTTGCGGGCGTCGTCCGCGAAGCCGCCCGGTTCCACGTTCCCCAAAAACAACTGGCCGCGCGGTGACAGCGACGTGCGGATATAAACCTGTCCCGCCTGTAAATCGGCGGTGGCAACCGGTGTGGGCTCGACGCGACGCACAGCCAGTGCGTCGGAATTTTCCACATAGTCGACGTTGACGTCGCCGATGCAGTCCCACACTGGCGGTTCGTTGTTCGAACCCTCAACGTAGCGCGCCAAAAAAATCGGCCAGTCGGCACCGCAATCCACCGGTATGCCGGCGATCGGATTATTGGTCGCCGCCACGTCTGTCGCGCGACCGTCGATGGCACCGGTCGCCGTGTGCGTGCCCCACAACCCGGCAAGCTGGATATCACGCTCCAGATACTTGAGCGCGAAGTTGGCGTTCTCCTGCATCCGGGCGATGGTTTCGTTCAACGTGTAGGTGGCGCGACCGTTGATGTAGACCGAGAACGCGCCGCCAATCAGCACGACGCCGATGGTCAACGCGACCATCAGTTCGATCAGGCTGATCCCTGACTGCTGCTGACGCACGTTCATAGCCGGACTTCCAATACATAGTGCGCATCTTCGCCGCGCTCCGACCAGCGTACGTCGATGGTGTAGGTGGAGAATTGTCGGTCTGCATTCCAATCGTGGGTGATGGCGCCCGCCCCGGCGGCCAGCCCGCTGCCGCTGGAGGCTTGCAGCGCGGTCTTCCACTGCCAGATGTCGTACGCGGCCAGATTGGCCTTGGTGCAATCGTTGAGACTGGTGACCGTGTTGCCAACCGTATCGGCGCAGGCGAAAGGCGCTGCCGATCCCGGCGCGTTAAAACTTGCATCCTCATACGCATCGCCCGGCGTTGTTGGATCAATGAACGCGTTGGGATTAGCACGAATGCGATCGGCCATATCCGATGCCAGTTCAATGGCTCGCGTCGTGGTCAGCGCCTGCTGGTTAAACTGCAAACCCACAACCTGCATGGACGCAATGCCCATCAGTCCGATGGATAACACCACCAGCGCGATTAACACTTCGATCAACGAGAAGCCGCTCTGTGACGGTCTGGTCTTCATTAACATTCCAAATCTCCGGATACGGTCATCGAGCGGGCCGTGGCAGGTCGCCCTGTGACCGACATGCTGATCACCGCACGGCGCGTCTGATCGTCTTCCTCATCGCAAAACACCATTTGAGATGCGTTGAGCAGGGCACTTGGGAAGCCGTCGGCGCCGTAGGTCAGCCCGTCGGCCAAATCGTCAGAGACGTTGACAAAAATGTTGTCAGGCATTTCGCCGCGATAGAACAGAATTTCGTCGTCATCGTCGCGGTCGCCGTCGGCGTTGGCGTCGACAAACGCGATCATGCCGATGTTCCAATCACCGCCGGGCGCACATTCGATGTCAGCGGCCGCGGTGCTGGGTGGCGAGTCGGTCTGACATACGGTGACCGGTTGACTGCGCTTCGCCGCTTCCGAGCGGGCGAGCTGAAATCCCGTGATCACCTCATTAATACTCGCGGTGATACGGTTGCGCTTCATCAAATTGCTGAACGACGGCACACCGATGGCCAGCCCGATGGCGGCAATGGTGACCACGAACATGGTTTCGACCAGCGTAAACCCGCCAGCTTTCCTGTTTTGCATAATCAGTCCCCCTCGCTCGCGAGTGTATCGGGGGATTCTGTGATCCGAGTCTCAATTCCGACAAACGGTCGGTGCGTACCGACAAGCGGTATTCAGATCTTGTTCGTCGAGTGGCGCAATGCAGCGGGACGCGCATGATTCAAGGCAAATTGGACGATGGGCAAGGGATCGGTGTGCCGTCCGGCAGCTTGCTCGAGATCCTCGGCCGGCCCGTGACGCTGACCACAACGGCCCGGGGGGCAATGCGGCCCGTTGGGTCGCAGACGCGAAACGTGCCGTTGCTCGAGCGCACAGCCAGCGGTCGGAACACATACGCCGACCGGTTGGCCCACACCGTCACGCCTTCTGGAAGGGCCCGGGCGGCAACCAGATCGCTGTCTGAATCCACCTGATAGGGCCGCCCCGCCGGCTCGTTGACGAAAATCAGATAGCCGTCCGTCCACTCATCGGTGCCCGTGGCGCAGCGATTCTGGCCGTTATCGGGGCACAGCACGAATTCCTGATGGCGGGCGATCGCCAGCGTTCTGGCCATCTGAACGGCGCCCAGTAGCTGATTGACCGTGGCGACTTGTCGATTGCTGGCCACTAACCGGGTAAATGCCGGCACCGCGTAGCCGGTCAGAAGGGCGGCGATGCCCAGCGTCACCAGTAGCTCGAGTACGGTCACGCCGCGAATACGTCTGGATTGATCCGGCATTTGGTCCCTCCCTGATCCGACCAAACCCAAGCTTAGCCAACGCTAACGCGTGCCAGAAAGCCCCGAATCCGTGGTTTTCCGCCCATTTTTGCCCAATCTGAAAAAATTTGACCCATTCTGATACCAGACTCGGTATTAACTTTATGACAGCGGTCTTCAATGGACGCCACAGCACACCGGCAGACGGTCGATCGCAGTCATCCGAGCGCATCGCTGGCCGCAGCGGCGACGTGACTACGGAGAGTCCGGAAATAACCATTGTGAAGAGCGGGAGTCATTGAACGTGGAACAGGAAATAAGAGAACGAACCAAGAAAAAACTCGCAGAACATGGCGTTGCAGCAACCAGCCAGCGTCTCGACATCGGTGAAGTGCTGTTTTCAGCACCTCAGCATCTGTCGGCCGATCAGATCATTGAGCGGCTCAAGGCCAATGAGCGCAATGTCTCGAAAGCCACGGTGTACAACACTTTAAATATGTTCGTGCAGGAAGGACTCCTGGGCACGGTGCATGTCGACCCGGAGCGGACCTTCTACGACTCCGCCACGGGCAATCACCATCACTTTTACAATGTCGAGACGAAGGAACTGTTCGATATTCCTGCCGAATTGATCGCGCTGGGACACATGCCGGCTCTCCCTGAGGGCACGAAGGCGGACGGCGTTGATGTGGTCATTCGAGTGCGCAGGGCGGCCATGTCGGCCTAGTGTGACCGCGGCCGCGCTCGCTGCGTTGCAACGAGCGCGGTCTTTCTATTACACTTCCGCCTCCTCGGGGCCGAAGTAGCTCAGTTGGTAGAGCAACGCATTCGTAATGCGTAGGTCGGAAGTTCGAATCTTCTCTTCGGCACCATTTTTTTCACTGCACTGCGCAGGCTAGAAAAAACCCTCTTTCGGCGCAGATCGCCGACTGCCTCCCACCGTCACCGGCTTGCGCGTTGACACCGCGTCGACCACGCCGTCCAGGTATACCCGCACGTGGGGCGCAACCGTCGCAAAGCCTTCTGCGCTCGGCGGCATGCCCAGCGTTCGACGCATCAAATTGTGCTGTAGATACCGACCGGTTTTTCGCGTCATGTGAATACTGTCGAGGAACAAATCGTCGAACATGGAGAACGGCGCGACGCCGCTGAGAATGTCGCGCCGGATTCGCTCGTTCGCCTCAAAGGCCGGGTTAAACCGCACCCGGTGATAGCCGAAGCGCTCGCGCAGCATCTCTACCAGCGCCGAGAAATACGCGGGTGAGTGGACCATCAGTTTTATGCTCTCGGCGTTGTACGAGTCATTGTGCAGGGCGTGCTCCGCCCACCCTGAGTGCACCACGAACGTTGCACGCGGCTGCATCAGCATCCACAGGCTAATCAACTCGAAGTCTTCCTGCAGGCTGGTGCCGTTGAACGGTTGTACCGTCACAAACTCATACTGCTGCTTGGTCAGCGCATCCGGCCACGGCGTCGAGCTCGCGTTGCAGTGCTGGTCCGGGAATTCATAGATGAACGCCAGATTTCTCGAACAGAACACGTGCCACGCGTCAGCGTACAACCACGGTGCCGTATCTTCGGTCAGACTGTTGCCGATGGTGTAAATCGTTTTTGCCGGCCCGGCGTGGACAGCCGCCGTCAGGAGCAGGGCGGCCAATGTGGCAATTATTTTCACGATCTGTTGCCTTGTGTTGTCATGAAATTCTCACACCATTTGCTCATGTTCAATGCATTAATTTGACGCGCCCGCATGCCGCCTTCCGTTAGCTTCGTGGCCCAGATATTGACGTTGCCCGCAGGCGTGACCTGATCAAGCGCGCGACTTGCTCGGCAAGACGTCGGCTAACTCTTTAACCACCTCGTCCAGCCCCTCTTTCTTCTCGGCGATCTCTTCAATGGAAAGCCCGGTCAGTTCGTAAGGCAGCACCAGCCAGTCTTCGGTTTCGTGCACGAAATAGTCAGGCGCTTTTTCGGTGCGTTCGCCCGGGCGGTGCCACACGGCTGCCACCCGAATATCGTGCGGCAAATTGCGCCGCAGCTTTTTTGTTAGACGTCGAATGACCTCACGCGTGCTGGAGCCGGTGCCGTAAACGTCGTCGACGATCAGCAGCGAGTTTTCGGAGTTCAGGTTTTCGATCAAATACTGCAAGCCGTGCACGCGAATCTCGGCGCTGGCGCCGATCATGCGCGCGTAGGCGTCGCGACCTTCATACGACGTGCGCACACTAATGTGATCGGTTTTGACGCCCAGGTGGTCCAGCCCTTCCTGCACCGCGATACCCACCGCGCTGCCACCACGCCAGAGGCCGACCAGAAAATCGGGTCGAAAACCGCCGTCATAGACTTTGCGCGCGAGTCGGAACGAGTCGAGGAGGAAGTCGTCAGCCTGGATAATTCTGCGTTTCATTAATTCTCGAGCTCTTATGGACGGGGCGCCTTGAGGTATCATGGCCCCATGGACAAAAAGATACTATCAGCCCAAGAGCTTCTGTTGGACTCCTTCCGTCTGGGCGGGGTCGTGCTGCGCGATCAGTTTCGTCCCACGCTGATTGTCGCCATCTGGCGCGGCGGTACGCCCGTCGGCATGGCACTGCAGGAAATGATGGCGTATTGCGGTGTCGATGCGGATCACATTGCCATCCGAACCTCATCGTATTCGGGCACGGAGCAAATCGACGGCAAAGTGCGCGTGCACGGGCTGAACTACATCGTCAAAAAAATCCGCCACGATGACAGTGTCCTGATCGTTGACGACGTGTTCGACACGGGCAACACCATCGTCTCGGTGATCGAGCAACTGCGCCTGATGGCGCGCAAAAACATGCCGGACAACGTGCGCGTGGCCGTGCCCTGGTTCAAGCCCAAGCGCAATCAAACCGATATGGTGCCGCATTATTATGTTCACAGCACCGATGAGTGGCTGGTTTTTCCCCACGAACTCGACAGTCTGACGGCCGAAGAGCTGCGCGAGCATCGCGGTGAGCTCTACGATGTCATGCACCCAGGTGGGGCCGGCTGACCACACAACATAACCGCGCGCGCCGCCGATTCTTGACGGCCAAGCAACGCGGCCGCTACGCTTAAGAAAAAAAAGAGGCAGATCGCTGCCCACGCCTGTTCCAACAGCGTCTTTTTGTGGAGACCACAGTGATTCATCAACTACGTTGCAGCGTATTCGCTGCGCTCGGCGCGTGCGTGTTCAGTACTTGGGCCGCTCAAGCTCAAGGTCTTACCCAGCGTCCCGTCAATACCACGTGCGTAGCGCCGGACCGACCGACCGTCAATCTGTCGCTGACGCCAACGGAGGCCGCGACGTCGGCCACCGCGTCGTACAAGTCCGGGCTCGCCAGTGGCGTGCTCTATCGCGGTAGTGTCGCGCCGGGTTTACAGGGTTTATATCTGTACATCGACAGCGCGCGCAACGCGCTGGTCGCACGCGCATACGTGTCCGATCATCAGTTTGCCGATCGCGACGTCATGACGCCGAACGTGCAGCTTCTGGGGTTGCACGAGGACCAAAACGGCGAATTGATTGCACTGACCAGCGCCGGGCCCGCGGCGTTGAATCGGGAAGAGGGCGAGTTGCCCGCGTCGTTCCCCCTAACGCTGAGCGCCAGCGGTTGCTTCGATGCCAACGATGCGACGCAACCCACCAACGGTTTGATTCCCTACGCACCCGCTGCGACGCTGTGGTCTGACAACGCGTTGAAGCGCCGCTGGATCGCCATGCCGGACTGGCTGGCGTCGGATACCAAAATAACCGTGCTGCCCAACGGCGATTTCGATTTCCCGATTGGCACCGTCCTGATCAAGGAATTCGCGCTGGGCACGATTCGCGTCGAAACGCGTCTGCTGGTGCGACACAGCGACGGCGAGTGGGCGGGCTACAGCTACGAGTGGAACGATGCCGGCACCGATGCGACGCTGCTTGCCGGTTTCAAGATCAAGGACATTGCCGGACAGCAGTGGACCTACCCGGCCCGAAGCCAATGCATCGTCTGTCATTCAGAGGTGTCCAACCGGGCGCTCGGGCCGGAGATTGCGCAGCTCAATCACGATTACGATTACGGCGCGGACGGCGTTGCCAATCAGCTCGCCGTGTTCGATGCGCTTGGCCTGATCGACGGTGGCTTGTCCGCACCGCCCGCGCAACTCGACGCGCTACCCAAATACACGGACGACGCGCCGGTCGCGGCTCGCGCTCGGGGTTACCTCTACGCCAACTGTGCCATGTGCCATCAGGAGGGCGGTTTCGGCGTCGGGCCGGAAGACTTCCGCTACACGTTGCAGGGCACCGAGATCGGCGCGCTGGACGTCGATCCCACGCGCGGTGATATGGGCGTTGCCGGCGCCAAGTTACTCAAGCGCGGCGTGCCGGAAGAGAGCGTGCTTTGGCTGCGCCTCAACGCGACCAATTTCCAGCGCATGCCGCCGCTGGGCGTGTCGATCGTGGACGACGCGGGTTTGGCCTTGATCGGCGAATGGATCCGCAGCGGGTCGGGCTTTGGCTTTGCCGACACAGACGGCGATGAGTTTTCCGACGATCTCGATAACTGCTCGAGCTATCCCAACCCTGATCAACGCGATACCGACGGTGACGGCTTCGGCAACGCCTGCGACGCCGATCTGAACAACGACGGGCAGATCAACGTGGTCGATCTTGGTTTGATGCGTGCGCGCTTTTTCAGCAGTGATCCGGACGCTGACATCGACGGCAATGGCGTTGTCAACATTGCTGATCTCGGACGTTTACGTGAGCAGTTCTTCGGCACGCCAGGACCGGGTGCTATCGAGCTCTAGCTGACTGGTCCGATCACTCGCCGCCAGCGGTGCGAGACAAAAAAAAGGCCGGTCATCATTGACCGGCCTTTTTCGTTTAGCGCGCGTTACTGCGCGGTGCCGCTCGGGCCAGGTGCGCCGAAGAACTGGCTGCGCAGTATGCCCAGATCGACCACGTTCACCACGCCGTCGGAGTTCAAGTCCGCCACGGCGTCGGTGGTAAAGAACAAGCTGCGCAGCAGACCCAGATCCACCACGTTGATCACGCCATCGTTGTTCAAATCGGCGTCGCAGGCGTTGCCATAGTTGTCGCCATCCGCATCGGTTTGATCGGCGTTGGCGATCAACGTGCAGTTGTCGGCGGCGTCCTGCACACCGTCACCGTCGGTGTCGGCACCAAACACGGTGCAGCTGTTGGGCGTGATGCCGACCAGCGTCACGTCGTCCACCGCCCACCACCATTCGTAGGAGGCGTTGTAGTAGTGGAAACGCACCTGCAGATCGTCGCCCGCGTAGTCGGTGACATCAATGCTCACCGCGCCGCTGGTGTCGCCGTCGGCAAACGTCGCCACGTTGACCCAAGTGCCTGCCGTTTGGGCGGAGCGCACTTCGACGTCGCCGCGTTCGGATTGACCGCCGGAGTAGTGATTGAAATCATGCACAAATTCGAGCAGCACCGATTCGAATCCGGTGACGTTGGTCGGTGGGCTGATCAATCCTTCGTCCATCGTGGTGCCGCTGCCGTGCTGATCCGAGTCGACGATGGCGTAAGGGGCGGTCAGCGACAGGTTGCGGCCGCCGGGATTGTCGATCGTCCAGGTCGCTGCCGGGCCGGTACCCGTACCGCCGTCTTCCACCGTCCACTGAATCAAGCCGTTGCTGAAGTCCTCACTGGACAAAATGCTGGGCATTTGCTCGCCGGTGGTCACCGCAAGCGTGGCCACTTGACCGGCAAAACTGTCGCCCGCCTGGTTCGACAAGCCGTCGACGTCAAACACAATCGATTCGCCGCACGGGGCATCGGCCGGCACGGTGAACACCACCGGTTCGCCCGCTGCACTTTGTCCGGCCACGATGTCTCCAAACGCGATACTGGTGTTCGCGAGCACGGCGCTGCCACTGCTGACAGACACTTGTGCTGTCACACCGGCGGAAGCCAGATCGCACGACGTGTTGGTGGCGGTAACGACGAACGACCAGGTTTCGCCGGGATCGACCGTCGCATCACCGTTGCCGGCGACTTCGAGCAAGTTGCCGCTGCCCCCGACGCGTAAATCGGTCGCGCCATTGGTGCACAAAAACTCGCTGATCAGCGGATAGATATCACTCATTAGCATGCCGCGGTTGCCCACGCCCGGCGAGGAGCACCCGCCGCAGTGGTGCAGCCCGACCAGTCGATTGTCCGAGGCGCGATAAATGGGCGAGCCCGAGCTGCCGCCTTCGGTATCGAGCGTGTTGTAGTAACGCAGCACCGTGCCGTCAACCACCACGTCGGGGCCGCTGCCGATGGTGATCTCATGCGGACGACCGTCGGGATGTTGCACAATATAAATCTCTTCGCCCGAGGTCAGCGGCGCCGGATCGACGTCCGCAAAGCCAAAGGTGGACGCCGGGTCGCCGATGACCGTGGTCAGAGCAAAGTCGAGGTCACCCGGGCCAGCGTCGCAGTTGACCAGCGGCTCCGACGCGAGCATTTCGTCGCAGCGATAGCTTTGCCACTCGGACAAAGCCGAGGATGAGACGCCGCATTGGGTCCGATACATCTCAAAGACAAATTCGGTGTTGTCGCAGCTGGCCTGGGATTCCACGCAGTGCTGGTTGCTCAAAATGGCGTTGGCACCCGACACGTTTGAACCCGAGCAGTACATGGCGGTCGCGGCATTCCCGCCCACGGCCATGACGCCGACCGACGCCCGCACGTTGTCCCATTTACCCGTATCGCCCTGATAACAAATAGCGTCTTCAAAATCCCCCGGGCTGCAGATGCTGCGCTCACCCGAATCAATCCGCGGCGCGAGCAGCGACTTATTGCCGGCAATTACCCGATCAATGGTAAACGGCGCCACCGAGTAAGGCCGGGTGAATTCAAACCGCAACGCCAGGTTGTCGCCCTGGCCGGACAAGCCCCAGAACGTGCCGCGATCTTTGGGCCCGCGTCCGGTCAGCGCTTCGACCTCACGGCCCAGACCGTTGATCAAGACCAGCCGATCGCCGGCGCGCAGGTTCAGATTGACGAAATGCGCTTTGACAAAGCTGGCGCCCGGCAAACTGATGTTGTGGGTCCAGACGTTCAGACCCTCGTCGGTGCTGCGCGCCAGAGACAGGTCCGGTACGACTTTGATCTCGACGGCCTCGCCCACAGTCTTGCGCTCGACAGACGCAATGGGTTTGTTAGCGGCGGCGTGACCCGCGGTAAATAGAAAGAGTACGGCTAATGCCAATACGTAACGCATGTGTGATTTCTCCTGATCCCCAAGGTGGATCGCCTGCGTCCCCGTTGCGCAAACGATGCTGGAAAAGTAGCCCGTGAGCGGCGGGATCGCAATTGCGTTCTTGCGCTGTTTTCACCTTCAGCGGCCCGTTCGAGCAATAAGTGGTTAATAAGTAATCAAAGTGCGACCAAGGTCTCAGATCGGGGTCAGGACGATATGGCAAACTAGGGGGGCGGACGATACTATGGTCTTGAAAAATGGGTTATCTTCAAACTCTAAGAAAACCATATGCTTCGGACGAGAAATTCATAAAAGATTCATCGGCAGGCAACGGACGCTAATGCCGTTTGAAACTTTGGGGCATCGATTTAGATTGGGTAACAATTCGTTCAATGAATGAACAGCGCGTAACGAGCGACGGCTTGGATGTCCTTTACACCAAGATTGCCGTCGATTTTCAGAACCTTACCAGCACCGGATGGGACGACTCGATCCACGAGTGCCTGCTGAGCCTGCAGTCAGCGGTCGCCGTCGATTCGGTGTTTATCTCGTTGCTTGATCCGTCCGGGCGCTACGTCAAAGATGTGCGCAGCGCCTCTTCGGGGGCACAGGCGTCTGACCCGCTGAAACTCAAGTCCGTCACGCTCGAAGAAATGCCCTGGCTTTCCAGTCGGTTATCGCACATGCGTTTGTCGGAAATCCTCGATACGGAATATTGCGACCACGATATGGCCATGGACTGCACGGTCCTGCAAAACGCGTCGATGCGCTCGATGCTGATCATCGCTATCAATATTCACGACGAACCAGCGGGCTTCATGGGCTTTGCGTCCGCGTCGCCCTGCGATTCGTGGGACACCAATCTTCACTTGCTCCTCAAGTTGATGGGCTCAAGCCTGGCCAGCGGTCTGGAACGACTGCGTACGCAGGAAAAATTCGAGCGCGAGCGTGAGCGCAACGAACTGGCGCTGTACAGCGCGAACGACGGGTTGTGGGATTTCGATACCTCAACCAATAACGTGTATTTCTCGCCGCGCTGGAAACGCATGCTCGGCTACGAGGAAGACGCCCAACAAAAAGATTTGCCCGAGTGGCGCTCGCTGGTCCACGCCGATGATCTGGCGCGTGTGCAGGCGGGAATGCGTGAGCACCTCGACGGCCGTACCAGCCTGTTTGAGAGCATTCACCGAATGCGGCATCGCAACGGCGAGTGGCGCTGGATGCTGAGTCGCGCCAAGGCTCGGCCGGACAAAAACGGTCGCCTGCGTCGCCTGGTAGGCGTCGAGCTCGACATCACCGAGCGCAAACTCTACGAGGAGGCTCTGTTTCGCGAGAAAGAGAGCGCTCAAATTACGCTTCAGTCCATTGGTGATGGCGTGATCACGACGGATGCCGACTGTCTGGTTGAGTATCTCAACCCGGTGGCCGAAGACCTCACGGGCTGGAAGCTCGACGACGCGGCCGGGCGCCCGGTCGACGATATTTTCCGCGGTTTCCACGAGGAGACCTGCGAGCCGCTGGAAAACGCGCTGGCTGTCGCCATTCGCCGCAAACGCTCGATCAAATCCATCCGCCCAACGCTGTTGATCCGTCGCGACGGCAACGAGCTCTACATCGAAAGCACGGCGTCGCCCATTCGTGACGGCAATGGCGCCATCGCCGGTGGCGTGCTCGTGTTCCACGACGTGAGTGAATCGCGTGAGCTAAACCGTCGTCTGAGCTACCACGCCAGCCACGATATTTTGACCGGCCTGGTTAACCGCCGTGAGTTTGAGAATCGATTGGAGCGGGCGCTGCGCAGTGCCAAAGCCAACGAAGCGTCGTACGCGGTGTGTTACATGGATCTTGATCAGTTCAAGATGGTCAATGACAGCTGTGGCCACACCGCGGGCGACACGTTGCTCAGCCAGCTGGGCGCACTGCTCAAATCGAAGATCCGCTGGCGCGATACGCTGGCCCGACTCGGCGGCGATGAATTCGGGCTGTTGCTCGAAGCGTGCACGCTGGAGGAGGCGATGCAGACCGCCGAATCGCTGCGTGAAGCGATCAGCGACTACAAATTCTCGTGGGAGGATCGCACCTTCCGACTGGGGGTCAGCATCGGTCTGGTGCCCATTGCTGAAGACAGCGACGACATCACCAGTGTGTTGAGCGCCGCAGACAGTGCCTGCGCCGCGGCCAAAGAGGCCGGTCGCAACCGGATCCACTGTTTCCAGGAAAACGACATCGAATTTATGCGTCGTCGACGCGAGATGCAGTGGGCGGCACGGATTAACAACGCGCTGGAAGAAAACCGCTTCGAGCTATTTCGGCAGTACATCCAGCCACTCACGGACGGCCCGAAGGGCGATCACTACGAACTGCTGCTACGCATGCGCGATTCGGGCGGGGCACTGATTTCGCCAGAAGTGTTCATCTCGGCCGCGGAGCGCTACAACATTACCCCGCAAATCGACCGCTGGGTGATCGAGCACGCGTTTGACTGGCTCACGGGCAACCAGGAAGAGTGGGAACGCCTGGCCATGTGCTCCATTAACTTATCGGGGCAAAGCCTTGGTGACGATCAGTTTTTGCCGTTCGTCATCGATCAGTTCAAGCGTCGCAAACTTGACGGCACTCGTATCTGTTTTGAGATTACGGAGACGGCAGCCATCGCGAGTTATTCGCAAGCCAACCGGTTTATCAACTCGCTGAAAGATCTGGGGTGCAAGTTCGCGCTCGACGATTTTGGCACCGGTATGTCGTCGTTCGCGTACCTTAAGCACTTCCCGGTCGATTTTCTGAAGATCGACGGCAGTTTCGTCAAAGGCATTCTGCACGATCCAATTGATCGCGAAATGGTGCGCTCCATTAACGAGATCGGTCATCTAACCGACAAGAAGACTATTGCCGAATTCGCTGAAAATGCAGAGATTATTGAGATGCTGAAGAGCTTGGGCGTGGACTACGCTCAAGGCTACGGCGTCGCGGAGCCAAGGCGCGTTGCCGACGCTCGCGCCGGCAACGCGTCCTAAGATCTAGCCGGCTTCTGCCACCGGCATCCGTGCGATGCCCGCCGCCATCGGCTCAAACTCGTCGACCCGTATCACGTCGTTGATCAGCACGTGCGCCTCGCGGATCGCCTGTGCTTCCAAATCGGTGATCACACCGTTGGCCACCGCTTCGGGCAGGATCTCGTCGAAGTTATAAGGCCGCACGCGTTTCTTCAGGCCGCCGTACACTTTGCGCTCCAGTGGCTCGGCCGCGATGACTTTTTCCAACGCAATTTCCATGACGCCAATGTGATCGTCAATGTCGCGCGGCACGTAAACACCCGCGGTCAAACGCTCGCGGGTGGCCGAAGGGCTCAGCAGCACCTTGGCGACGCTCTGGCCCAGGCGATCGTTCGGCGCCTTTTGCGGAGGCCCCAGTGGGAACACGAGGCGTTGGATAAGCCAGCCGAGCCAGCGGACGGGGAAGTTGCGCAGCACACCAATCAGCGCTTCCTGGCTGCGATACAGCGAGTCCTGCAGGCCCCAGCGCACCAGCGGCAGATCGGCTGACGGGCGACCGTCGTCTTCGTGTTTCTTCAGGATCGCCGATGCCATGTACAAATGACTGAGCACGTCGCCCAACCGGCCGGAGATCTTCTCCTTGCGCTTGAGGCGACCGCCCATCATCAGCATCGTGACGTCTGCCACGAACGCGAACGCGCTGCTCATGCGGGTGAGCTGGCGGAAATACTTCTCGGTAGGCCCGGTTTTCGGTGCCCGAATAAAGCGAGCGCCGGTCAGGCCGCGTACCAGCGACGCGACCGCATTGCTGATCGTAAAGCCAATGTGGCCGAAAAACTCACGGTCGAAATCGCGCAAGCCTTGTTTCTCGTCGGTATTCTGCACCGCCAGCATTTCGTTGAGAATGTGCGGGTGGCACCGAATGGCGCCTTGTCCAAAGATGATCATGCTGCGCGTCAGGATATTGGCTCCTTCCACGGTGATCGCGATGGGCACGGCCCGATAGGTCGCATTAATGTAGTTGCTCGGCCCGTTACAGATCGCCCGACCGCCATGGATATCCATGGAGTCGTTGATCACCGTGCGCATGCCTTCGGTGTTGTGGTACTTCAAAATTGCCGAGAGCACTGACGGTTTTTCACCGAGGTCCAGAGCGCCCGCCGTCATGATGCGGGATGCATCCATGCGGTAGGTGATGCCGCCAATGCGGGTCAGCGCTTCTTCCACGCCTTCGAACTTGCCGATGGGGATCTTGAACTGGCGACGGACTCGGGAATACGCTCCGGTCAGCAACGAGGCGACTTTGCCGGCAGCGGTGCCAAGGGCTGGCAGCGAAATGGAGCGTCCGACGGCCAGGCTGTCCATCAGCATCATCCAGCCTTTGCCCACGTTCTTGCGTCCGCCAATGATCCAGTCCAGCGGCACGAACACGTCGACGCCCCGATTCGGGCCGTTTTGAAACGCGGCGCCGGGGTAGTGGCGGTTGCCAATGGACACGCCGGGGGTGTCGGTGGGGATCAGGGCGCAAGTGATGCCCAAATCTTCATCACCGCCGAGCAGGCCGTCCGGGTCAAAGGCCTTGAACGCCAGGCCCAGCACGGTCGCGACGGGTCCCAGTGTGATGTAGCGCTTCTCCCAGTTCACGACGAAACCAAGGGTCTTCTCTCCGTTGATCTCGCGCTCGACGACGATGCCGTGATCGGGCATACCGCCAGCGTCCGAGCCCGCGTGCGGGCCGGTCAGGCCGAAGGCTGGAATCTCTTCACCACGCGCCAGGCGCGGCAGGTAATGATCCTGTTGCGCCTTGGTGCCGTAGTGCATCAACAGCTCACCGGGTCCCAGTGAGTTCGGCACCATCACGGTCACGGCGGTAGCACCGCTGCGGGTGGATATCTTCATGACCACTTCGGTCTGGGCGCGAGCTGAAAAATCGAGGCCGCCGTACTCTTTTGGAATGATCATGCCAAAGAAGCGGTTGTCTTTGATGTATTGCCAGACGTCAGCGGGCAGATCGTTGTCCTGTTCGATCTGCCAGTCGTCGAGCATGGCGCACAGCTCTTCAACCGGGCCGTCCAGAAACGCCTGTTCTTCGGCGCTCAGTGACGGCTTTGGGATTTTGAGCATCTTGTTCCAGTCGGGGCTGCCGCTGAACAGATCCTTTTCCCACCAAACGGTGCCGGCTTCGATCGCGGTTTTTTCCGTGTCGGACATGGCCGGCAACACCGATTTGTACCAGCGGAAAATGCGGCTGGTGAGCCACTGGCGACGCCAGGCTGGATTCACAAACGGGCCAAACACGATCAGGCCAAGCAGCCACGGCCACAGGCTGAAACCCCCGTTAACCACTTGGTACAAGGCCAGCAGTCCGGCTGCGGCGATTGCCCAGCGGGCAATGCCCTGGCGGAAATAGGCGAGAGTGAGGGCGCCGGTCAGGCACAGCGCGGTCCACGCAATGGGAGTCATAGACTTCTCCGCGGACCCGATCGTCCGCCGTTAATGGAATAGAGGTTTATCATTCCACGGCGAGCGCTGCAGTGCAATATAATTGCGAGATTTAGATGCTAAAATTTCTAGGTAAATAGAATTAGATATTGATTATTATGGTTTTTGTGTCGCGGTAAATTTTGCCGCGACGGGAAGTCAGATCACCCGCATCGACAGATCCAGGGCAGTCACGTGCTTGGTTAATGCGCCCGAGGAAATGAAGTCGACGCCGGTTGCCGCGATTTTGGGCAAGCGTTCGATGGTGACGTTGCCGGAGACTTCGATCTTGGGCTGCGGGCCATCGTGCGCGCGGACAATGCGCACCGCGTCGCGCATCGTGTCATCGGTGAAATCGTCCAGCATCACAATGTCAGCGCCAGCGACAAGGGCTTCCTTGAGCTGCCCGATGTCCTCGGTCTCGACTTCGACGATCAGTTGCGGCCAGTGACGCCGCGCGGTCGATACCGCGGCGTCAATACTGCCCGCCGCGGCAATATGGTTTTCCTTGATCAGCACCCGATCGTAGAGCCCGATGCGATGGTTTTGGCCGCCACCGACTCGCACCGCGTACTTTTGCGCCAGGCGCAAGCCGGGCAAGGTCTTGCGGGTGTCGAGGATCGCGCAGTCAAAACCTCTGAGCGCTTTGGCGTAACGTCGCGTTACCGTTGCCGTTCCGGAAAGCGTCTGGAGAAAGTTGAGCGCCGTGCGTTCACCGGTCAGCAGCACACGGGCGTTGCCGGCCAGCTCGCAAACCTCGGTGCCCGGGGCGACGTCGTCGCCGTCTTTGACCATCCAGGTCACGCTGACATTGGGGTCGAGCGCCCCGAAGACTCGATCAAACCAATCCTGCCCGCAAATCACGCCGTTTTCCCTGGCCGTTACGCGGGCCTTGGCCTGGTGCTGCGCCGGGATCAGCGCTGCCGTGACGTCGCCACCGCCAATGTCCTCGGACAGGGCACGGGCGACCGCGTCGTAAATATGTTCCGAATTGTGTGCGCTCATGGATCGATTATAGCTTCTTGCTATACTCGCGCTCACCTAAATTCGGGGTTGTCAGGTACGTGGCAAGCCCCCATATCGCCTTTTCAAGATAAACACCTCAGACCGGATACTTCGGACGCTACAGGAGAGACCAACATGGCTCATGAACTGCCCGCACTGCCCTATGCGATGGACGCGCTTGCCCCCCACATTTCGAAAGAAACGCTGGAATTCCACTACGGCAAGCATCACAACGCTTACGTCACCAACCTCAACAATCTGATTGAGGGTACGGATTTCGCCGGCGCAAGCCTCGAAGAGACCGTGCGCAGCGCCACCGGGGGCATGTTCAACAACGCGGCCCAGATCTGGAATCACACGTTCTATTGGCACTGTCTGAGCCCCAACGGCGGCGGCGCCCCGACGGGCGAGCTGGCAGACGCCATTGATAAAGCGTTCGGCTCCTACGACGCCTTCAAAGAAGAATTCACCAAAAAATCGGTCACCTTGTTTGGCTCTGGTTGGGCCTGGCTGGTGCGACGTGAAGACGGCTCGGTTGCGATCGAGCAGACGTCGAACGCCGACACGCCGCTGACCGGTGCCGACACGCCACTGCTGACCTGCGACGTCTGGGAACACGCTTACTATGTCGATTATCGAAATGCGCGTCCGGCTTACCTCGATGCGTTCTGGTCGCTGGTGAACTGGGACTTTGCGTCCGACAACTACAAAGGCTGAATGGCCCGAACTGTGACGCTTGAAACGGGTCCAAACGAGGAGCACAGCGGCGCAGAGCCGGTCGCGTCGCCATGCATTGACGTGTGCGAGCTCGACCACCGTGGACTGTGCCTGGGTTGCTTGCGCCACAGCGATGAAATCATGGCGTGGCCGTCTCTGGACGGCCACGACAAGCGCCAGATCCTGGCGCGCATCGAGCAACGGCGCGAGCTTTCAACGTCAAGCAATCAGGGGGGTTAACGCCATGCGATGGGCACAACGAACAGCACTCGCCGCCACACTCGCGGCGGCGCTACTTGGCACCGGCTGCACGGCACTGCTGATCGGCGGGGCCGCTGCGGGTGGCTACGCGGTGGGGAAAGACGACCGACCGGTCGGTCAGATCGTTGACGACGGGACCATCACGGCGTCGGTGAAGAGTAAGCTGCTGGCAGACAAATACGCGCCGGGTTGGCGCATTGATGTCGACACCAATTCAGGTATCGTTACGCTCAACGGCAACGTAAGATCCTACGTCGCGCGCTCGCAGGCGGAGAAACTGGCCCGTGAGACCAACGGCGTAGAGAGTGTAATCAACAATCTTGCGGTTGTTGACGAGTAAGGCAATCGCCTGCTCGTCAAACCGCCAACAAGTGTGAATGAATCATGACGGATGCAATTAAAGACCAAATCGAGCAGACCCTCGGCGGCAACCCGGTGTTGCTGTTTATGAAGGGCACGCCGGATTTTCCCCAGTGCGGCTTTTCAGCTCAGGCGGTGGCAGCACTGCGCGAAGTGGGCGCGGAGTTTGCGACCGTCAATATCTTCGAGCACCCCGAGCTGCGTGAAGCGCTGAAGGAATACTCCAACTGGCCGACCTATCCTCAGCTTTACGTCAAAGGCGAACTGATTGGTGGCAGCGACATTGCACTGGAGATGTTTCACTCGGGCGAGCTCAAGGAACTGATCGACGCTGCGGTCGCGGCGAACGACGAGTAAGGTTTGCGTCGAGCCGGCGTTCCGGCTGGTGTCCTGTCAGCCGTCCCGGTTCTCGTAGACGGGGCGGAATCGGTTAACGATTTCGCAGAACAGGTCGGCCGTACGTTCGGTGTCGTAGAGTGCGCTGTGCGCAGCACTGGCGTCCCACTTCAGACCAGCGGCCACAACGGCGCGCGCCAGCACCGTTTGACCAAACGCAACGCCGGACAAAGCCGCCGTATCAAACGTGCTGAACGTGTGAAACGGATTGCGCTTGATCCCGGTGCGGGCAATCGCGGCGTTCAAAAAACCCAGATCGAATGACGCGTTGTGCCCGACCAGCACGGCACGCGTACAGTCGTGTTCGCGCAGCGCGGCGCGCACGTCGCGAAAAATGCGTTGTAGCGCGTCTTTCTCATCAATGGCGGGGCGCAACGGATGATGCGGATCAATGCCGTTGACCTCCAGCGATGCGGGCTCGAGGTTGGCGCCTTCAAACGGCAGCACGTGATAGCGCACTGAGCCGTCGCGTTTGAGGTTCCCTTTTGCATCGAAGCGCAGCTGTGACGCGGCGATTTCGAGCAGTGCATCGGTTTGTGCATTGAATCCGCCGGTTTCCACGTCGACCACGACGGGCAAGAAGCCACGAAAGCGGTCGGCCATGACCGGAGTCAGATTGTCGCTGTGCATAGTGTTCCCGTATCCGGAATCAGTCCGTCGTCCAGTGCACATCGGCACCGGCGCGAAACGGGATCAGGCGTGTGTCGCCAAAAGCATAGTGGTCAGGTATGCGTCGCGCTTGTCTGCGCAGTGTGATCGTGTCTTCATTAATCGGCAAGTCATAAAATCGCGGGCCGTTCAGACTGGCAAAGGCTTCGAGTCGGTCTAAAGCGTGATGCGCGTCGAACACTTCGGTGTACAGCGCCATCGCCGCGTGGGCCGAGTAGACGCCGGCGCATCCGCAGTCGCTCTCTTTATCCGATTGAGCGTGCGGCGCGCTGTCGGTGCCAAGGAAAAACGCGGCTTCGCCTGATGTTGCGGCATCGACCAGCATCGCGCGATCCGTCTCGCGCTTGAGCACCGGCAGGCAGTAGTGGTGTGGGCGCAATCCACCCTCAAACAGCGCGTTGCGATTGAGCAGCAGATGCTGGGGTGTGATGGTGGCGGCCACTTGCGGCGCGCGGGCGCGCACGAACTCGACCGACGCAGCCGTCGTGATGTGTTCGAGAACCACTTTCAAGGACGGGTGACGAGCGACCAGCGGCCCGAGGATCTGATCAACAAAGGTGGTCTCGCGATCAAAGACATCGGTGCCGGCATCGGTCACTTCGCCGTGCACCAGCAGTGGCATGGAGCGGCGCGCCATGGCGACGAGTACGTCGTCCAGGGCGGCCACGTTGTTGACGCCCTTATCCGAATTGGTCGTCGCGCCGGCTGGATAGAGTTTGCACGCCGTAACCCCCTTGTCCGCAGCGTCATCAATGTCCGCCACGGTGGTCGCGTTGGTCAGGTAAAGCGTCATGAGCGGTTCGAACGACGTCCCGGCAGGCAGCGCATCGAGGATCCGCTGGCGATAGGCCAGCGCCCGCGTGGCGTTGGTGACCGGCTCGGGCAGGTTGGGCATGACAATCGCGCGCGCGAACTCTTTCGCGGTGTGCGCCACCACGTGCGCCATGCGCTCACCGTCACGCAGGTGCACGTGCCAGTCGTCCGGCCGAATCAGCGTGACCGAATCAGACACGTATCAGAGCTTGTCGAGCTCGGGTGCGCGATCGAGCACGAAGGCCGTCGTTACGTGCACACCAAAACCGGTCACGTCGGTGGGAATGTGCGCCAATCCGCCCTTGTTGTTCCCCGCCGACAGATCCATGTGAACCCATGGAATCTTGCTGTCGACGAAACGCTGTAAAAAGCGCGCCGCGTGAATGTGGTCGCCGCTGCCGCTGGCTGCGCACTGCTTGACGTCCGCGTACTGGCTTTCGATGGCTTTGTCGTAGTCGCCGTCGAGCGGGAAGGGCCATACGCGCTCGCCGCTGTCGCGACCGGCACCAACCAGATCGTCGTTGAGCGTCTCGCGGTTGGTGAATACGCCAGTGTAGGCCGTGGTCAGTGCGGCCACGCATGCCCCGGTCAGGGTCGCGTAGTCGATGATCAGCTCGGGCTTATTGCGTGATGCCAGTGTCAGCGTGTCAGCCAGTGCCATGCGGCCTTCCGCATCGCTGTGGATCACTTCAATGGTCGTGCCGTTGAGCGCCTTGATCACCTCGTTTGGCGTGTAGGCGGCGCTGCTGATGCGATTCTCGGTGACGGCCAGCCAGCACTCGAGATTCAGCGTGTCGTCCAGTTGAGACAGCGCAATAAACGACGCCAGGGCAACAGCGCTGCCTTCCATGTCTTCGTGCATACCGAGCATGTAATTGGCAGGTTTGACGTTGATGCCACCGGTGTCGTAACACACGCCTTTGCCCACCAACGCAATGTGGCGACCTTCGGCGGGACGGCGCAGATGGACGATGGCCGCATCGCTGTGCGCGTTGGCGCGGGCAACGGCCAGAAACGCGTTGGCGCCCATTTTCGTCAGCGCGAGCTCGTCGTGAACGGTGTAGTCAAAACCGTGCTGGTTGGCAAGGCTGACCGCGGTGTCGACGAGCGTCTTGGCATCCATAACGTTGGGCGGCTGGGCGGTGAGCCAGCGCGCCAGGTGATTGGCCTGAGCTTCGGTTTTGAGGCGATCGACGGACGGCGGTTGAGCGTCACCGAACAGCGTCACGGCCCGCAGCTTCGGCTTGGGTGTGCGGCTTGATTTGTAGCTGGGCAGAGGGGCGCAGGCGACCAACGCCGCGCGCACGAAAGCGTCTGTCAGTGCCAGCTGCAGCGCCTCGTCGTCGGTGGCGGCAAAAAAGCCGACGCGAGCCGGATTGTGGGGTTTCACGGCGTCGAGCAGCTGGCGTGCCAGGCTCAGCCGAGCGAATGCGGTTGCCTCTTCCGGCGCCGTCGCCACGGTCAGGCCCACTTGCCGGGTCGCTTGCAGGGTGCCCTGGAAGATTCCGGTCTTGTTGGCGGCCCGATCGCGCAACGTCTTGATCACTGACCCAAAGGGCAGCGATTCGATCATTTTGGGCCGGATACCACGCGGTAGAACCATGACAACGTGGTCAAGATTGGCCAAAGCCGCGTTGGTGAGTCGTTTGTCGGAGCGGGCGACGCGAAGTCGAATCGGTGGCGGTGCAAAATCCATAGTGCTTGTTCTTGACCCTTATTGTTGGAACGCCGATGATACGGCTCTGATTTTCCGCGGCGACAGCAGCGGCATCACGTATAAAGACCGCGAATGCTAGCAGGACACCGCCCCGACTTCACCTGTGTCAGTTTTACCCAGCAAACCTAAGGCGACCCCCAAACGTGACCCAAAATACGCTTGAGCCCGATATTGATCCGTCCGAAACCAGCGAGTGGCTGCAGTCGATCGACTCCGTCATTCAAGTTCACGGTCCGGAGCGCGCCCACTACCTGATTGAGCAGCTCGTGGATCGGACGCGACGATCGGGGGCGTATTTGCCCTACAGTCACAATACGGCGTATCTCAATACGATCCCCAATCACCTGCAAACGCCGTTTCCCGGCGATATTGCCATTGAGAAACGGCTGTTGGCCTACTTGCGCTGGAATGCGATGGCTACGGTGCTGCACGCCAATAAGATAAGCAGCGAATACGGCGGCCACATCGCGACCTACGCGTCGTCGGCCACGCTGTATGAAGTCGGGTTTAATCACTTCTGGCGCGCCCGCAGCGACAAATTCCTGGGCGATATGGTGTTCATGCAGGGCCACTCGTCGCCCGGTATTTATGCGCGGGCCTACCTCGAAGGGCGCCTGCAAGAGAAAGATTTGCTGCGCTTTCGACGCGAAGTCGACGGCGGCGGGCTGTCGTCCTATCCCCACCCGTGGCTGATGCCGGATTTCTGGCAGTTCCCGACCGTCTCCATGGGCCTGGGCCCGATGATGGCGATTTATCAAGCGCGCTACATGCGTTATCTCGAGAGCCGCGGCATGCTCGAGGCTCAGGGTCGCAAAGTCTGGTGTTTCTGCGGCGACGGCGAAATGGACGAGCCTGAGAGTATGGGCGCGTTGACCATGCCCGTGCGCGAGAAACTCGACAACCTGGTGTTCGTGATCAACTGCAACCTGCAGCGCCTCGATGGTCCGGTGCGCGGCAACGGCAAGATTATCCAGGAACTCGAAGCGGCCTTTGGCGGCGCAGGCTGGAACGTGATCAAAGTGCTGTGGGGTGGGCGTTGGGATCCGCTGCTGTCGAAAGACACGCAGGGTTTGCTGCAGCAGCGCATGGCTGAGGCCGTCGACGGCGAGTATCAGAACTTCAAGCAAAAGGGCGGGGCGTACACGCGCGAGCACTTCTTTGGCAAATACCCCGAGCTCAAAGCCATGGTCGCCAACATGTCCGACGCCGATATCTGGCGCCTGAATCGCGGTGGCCACGATGTAGAGAAGGTCTACGCGGCTTATCACCAGGCATCGCAACCGTCCGGCCGACCGACGGTCATCCTGGCCAAGACCGTCAAAGGGTTTGGCATGGGCAAAGGCGGCGAAGGGCAAAACATCACCCATCAGAAAAAGAGCATGGATATCGAAGCGCTGGCGCATTTCCGCGACCGCTTCAATTTGCCGATCCGCGACGAAGATCTCGAGGAAGTGCCGTTCTGCAAACCCGAGCCACACAGTGCGGAAATGAAATATCTGCACGAGCGACGCGAGGCCCTGGGTGGCTACTTGCCCAAACGCTCGGGCAAAGTGGCGCCGCTGCGCATACCGGAGATCGACATCTTCAAGGCGCAGCTGGAGGGCAGCGGCGAGCGCGAGGCGTCAACAACGATGGCCATGGTGCGCATCATGGGCGCGCTGCTCAAAAACAAGGAACTGAAAAAACTGATCGTGCCGATCGTACCGGATGAGGCCCGCACCTTTGGCATGGAAGGCATGTTCCGCCAGGTCGGCATTTATTCGTCGGTGGGCCAGCTGTACACACCGCAGGATGCGGATCAGCTGATGTACTACCGCGAAGACAAGTCGGGCCAGATTTTGCAGGAGGGCATCAACGAAGCGGGTGCCACCTGCTCGTGGATGGCTGCGGGCACAGCGTACGCCAACCACGGCGTGTCGACGATCCCGTTCTACATCTACTACTCCATGTTCGGGTTTCAGCGCGTCGGCGATTTCCTGTGGGCCGCGGGCGACATGCAGGCCCGAGGCTTTTTGATCGGCGGTACGGCTGGGCGTACGACGCTCGCAGGTGAAGGTCTGCAGCACCAGGACGGGCACTCGCTGGTCTTGGCATCGACCATCCCTAACTGCGTCTCCTACGATCCGGCTTACGCCTATGAGCTGGCGGTGATCGTGCACGACGGTCTGCGTCGCATGTACGAAAAACAGGAGAGCGTGTTTTATTACATCGCCTGCATGAACGAAAACTACGTACAGCCCGCGCTGCCCGACGGCGCGAACGAGGGCATCCTGCGCGGTATGTACAAACTGCACGAAGGCAAAGCGGGCAAGCACCGTGTGCAGCTCCTTGGCTCCGGCACCATCTTGCGCGAGGTGCTCGCAGCAGAACAGCTGCTGCGCGAGCACTACGACGTGGCCGCCGACGTGTGGAGCGTCACCAGTTACAACGAACTGCGCCGCAACGCGTCGGACATCGAACGACACAATAATCTGCATCCGGGCGCGGCGCCTGGCACGAGCTATGTCGCCGAGTGTTTTGACGGCGTCGAAGGGCCTTTCGTGGCCGCCAGCGATTACATGCAGATCGTGCCGGATCAGATTCGTCAGTGGGTGCCCGGGCGTTTCGTCGTTCTGGGCACGGACGGTTACGGTCGCTCCGACGGGCGCGCGGCGCTGCGTCGGCACTTCGAGGTTGACCGCTTCTACGTGGCCGTGGCGGCCCTCAAGGCGCTGGCCGATGAGGGCAAGATCGACGCAAGCGTAGTCAGCGAAGCGATCAAGCGCTTCGACATCGATCCGCAAAAAACCAATCCTCGTCAGGCGTGAGCGAAAACATGAGCGGAGCGCACACGATAGTAGTACCGGACCTCGGCGATTTTGACGACGTCGAAGTCATTGAGATTGAAATCAGCGTTGGCGACACGATCGAAGTGGACGCCGCATTGGTCACACTCGAGACCGACAAAGCGACGATGGACGTGCCGAGCGACGTGGCCGGTGTCGTCACCGAGCTGTTGGTCAAAACCGGCGATCGAGTCAGTCAGGGCAGCCCGGTCGCGATAGTCGAGCTTGCCGAATCGGCGGCCGCTGAGTCACCAGCGGCGGCTGAGGCCGCGCCAGCCGCGCCCGCACCAAGTGCTGAGCCGGTGGAAACGCCGGTCAGCGTGCCGGATCTCGGCGATTTCGACGATGTCGAAGTGATCGAAGTGCTGGTCAAGGTCGGCGACGAAGTGGCCGCGGAAGATCCGCTGCTGACACTGGAAACGGACAAAGCCACGATGGACGTTCCATCGCCCATGGCCGGAACGGTCACGGCCGTCACAGTGGCCAGCGGGCAGAAAGTGTCCAAGGGCGATCACATCGTGACGGTTAAGGGCGTGGCACAGGTCGACAGCGCGCCTGCTGCGCCAGCAACACCTGCGCCGGCCCCGGCCAGAGCGGCCGCAACGCCCGCACCGGCTGCGCCGTCGCGCGCACCGGCGACATTGCCACCCATCGACGAGAGCACGTTTGGCACGGCCCACGCCGGACCGTCTACGCGCAAGTTCGCACGTGAGCTTGGCGTCGATTTGCCACGAGTTCAAGGGTCTGGCGTCAAAGGCCGAATCACCACGGACGATATCAAGCGATTCGTTAAATCTATCATGGCCGGCGGTGCGCCGGCGGCCAGCGGGCCGTCGCTGCCAGAACTGCCGAAAGTCGATTTCGCCAAGTTCGGTGAGATCGAAGAGGTCGCGCTGACGCGCGTGCAAAAAATTTCCGGTTCGCGCCTGCAGGCGAGCTGGGTCAATCTGCCCCACGTCACGCAGCATGATGAAGCCGACTTCACGCAGACCGAAGCGTACCGCCAGGCGCACAAGGCTGCGGCGCGCGAGAAAGGCATCAAGCTCACGCCGTTGGCATTTATCATGCGCGCCTGCGTTCTGGCGCTGACAGAAATGCCGCGCCTGAATACGTCGCTCAACGCGGCCGGTGACGCGCTGGTGCACAAGAAATACATCAATATGGGTTTCGCGGCAGATACGCCGGACGGTTTGCTCGTGCCCGTGGTGCACGAAGCTCACTCGATGGACGTCAACACGCTGGCCGTACAGTTGTCGGAGAAAGCGAGCGCCGCTCGAGATGGCAAACTCAAAGCCAAAGACATGCAGGGCGGCAGCTTTACGATATCCAGCCTTGGTGGCATCGGCGGCAAGTATTTTACGCCGATCATCAATGCGCCTGAGGTTGCGATCCTCGGGGTTTCCAAATCGAGCGTTAAGCCGATCCACGACGGCAACGAGTTCCAGCCACGCCTGATGCTGCCGCTGTCACTGTCCTACGACCATCGCGTCATCGACGGTGCGCTTGCTGCCCGCTTCATTACGCGGCTTGGTGAACTGCTCGGCGATCCGGATGCGCTGATGGCGGACGTCCAGTGAGCGAAAATACTCCGATACGCGTGCCGGACATTGGCGACTTCGACGCTGTCGAGGTGATTGAGGTGCTGGTCAGCGTTGGCGATACGCTGTCTCTGGAAGACCCCATTGTCACGCTTGAAACGGACAAGGCGACCATGGATATCCCCGCGCCGTCTGCCGGTCGCGTCGCGTCGGTCGAAGTGACCGTCGGCGCCAAAGTGGGCGAAGGCGACGTGTTGATTCACCTGGAAGCCGCGGCGGCAAGCGAGACGCCTGCTGCGGAGCCAGCCGTCACCCAAAACGACACGCCCGCAGCGGCACCCATCGCCTCAACGCAACAGGTTGACGCGGATCAGCACGCGCCGTTTCTGGTGATCGGTGGCGGCGTAGCAGGATACACAGCGGCGTTTCGTGCTGCTGACCTCGGCATGTCCGTCACGCTCGTTGAGCGTTGGCCGATGCTCGGCGGCGTTTGTCTGAACGTTGGCTGTATCCCGTCGAAAGCGCTGCTGCACATGGCCAAAGTGATCGACGATGCGGCGGACATGGTCAAGCACGGCATCGACTTTGGCGGTCCGCCGAAAATCGAGCCGGGCAAAATCGTCGACTGGAAAAATTCGGTGGTCAACAAATTGACCGGCGGGCTGGGCGGCATGGCCAAGCAGCGCAAGGTCAAGGTCGTGCACGGCACCGCCGCGTTTGTCACTGCCAACGCGCTGCGCGTGACTGGCGACGACGGCGAGCAAACCATCAGCTTCGACCAGTGCGTGATTGCGGCCGGGTCCGAGCCGACCGTGCTGCCGGGAGCGCCCGATGATCCGCGGATTGTCGATTCCACCGGCGCACTGGAACTGGGTGAATTACCCGATCGCCTGTTGGTGATCGGGGGTGGCATCATCGGCTTGGAGATGGCCGCTGTGTACAACGCGCTGGGCGTTGGGGTCACAATCGTTGAACTGACGGGTAACCTGATTCCCGAAGCCGATGCGGATCTGGTTAAACCGCTTCACAAACACATTGCGGCACGCTACGACAACATTTTGCTCAACACGAAAGTCGAAGGTCTCACTGCTGAAGAGGCGGGTATCCGCGTTCGCTTCAGCGATAAGGACGGCGAACGTGAAGACGTGTTTGGCCGCGTTCTTGTGGCCATTGGACGTCGCCCTAACGGCAACAAACTCGAGGCCCAAAACGCAGGGGTAACGGTCAACCCGCGCGGGTTCATTGATTCAGATCGCCAGATGCGCACCAACGTGCCGCACATTTTTTCCATTGGTGATGTGCGCGGTCAACCGATGCTGGCGCACAAGGGCAGCCACGAGGGCAAAGTGGCGGCGGAAGTGGCGCACGGTGAGAAACGCGCGTTCGACGCGCGCGTGATTCCGTCCGTTGCCTACACCGATCCGGAGGTTGCGTGGGTGGGTCCTACTGAAGCGAGCTTGAAACGCGACGGTGTGGCCTACGAGAAAGGCGTGTTCCCGTGGGCGGCGAGCGGTCGCGCACTGGCCATGGGCGCTGAAGCGGGAATGACCAAACTGCTGTTTGCCAAAGACACGCATCGGGTCATCGCCATGGGCGCCGTTGGTACGCACGCCGGTGATCTGGTGTCCGAAGCGGCGCTGGCCATCGAGATGGGCTGCGACGCGGAGGATATCGGTTTAACGATCCACCCGCATCCAACGCTGTCCGAAACCGTGGCCATGGCGGCGGAAATGTTCGACGGCACGATTACCGATCTGATTCCGAAGAAACGAGCGCGCTGAACCAAAAGGGGCCGGAGACTGATTCTCCGCCCCCTTGTTCCTGCCGGCAGATTTCAGTCGACGTATTTTTTGATGGCGTAATCCAGGCTGGCTTTGCCCGCGCCGCGGAAAAACAACGGCAACAACATGATCAGGAACAGCAGCGGCAGTTTGAAATTGCCAAAGCCTTTGTCGGAGATCGCGTAGCCCTTCCACAGTTCGCCCAGCGTGTTCCACTGGTCAGGCCAGTGCACGGACAGCGCAGCGACGATGGTCAGGATGATCAGCGACAAGCTGAAGAAGCGCGTAAACAAGCCAAGCAGAAGTCCGATCGCGCCCAGGATCTCGAACCAGGTGGCAATGAACCAGCTCAGTTCGACCGGCACCACGCTGAAGGGGAACGGAAAGGCGTCCTTGATCGAGCCGAACCAGTTCTCACCGTTGAGTTTCTGCACACCGGCTTCCCAGTATTCCCAGGCGAGAATGGCGCGTAGAAACAGCGACGGCAACCAGTCGCCCATGGCATCAAGGCGCACCGTGACAATTTCCCATGCGGCAATCAATCTATCCATTGGTCTGCTCTCTTTGTTCATTAATCTGGTCAGACGCGCGGCGTGCGCCCAAAACAATGTGATGCTGGCGCAGCTGCTCGAGCAGCGCGACGCCGCCTTCAACCACAACAGCGGGATTCGGGTGTTTGATTTCGGTCGCGATGCGCGTCAAGAGCTCGCGGCCGGTGGCGCCATCATCGCGCTTGATCAGTTCGATGAGGCGCGCGCTCACGGCGTTAATCTCGAGAAAACCCATGGAGAAATCCGGTCGCCGATAAACGACCAGAAACGTCGGCTGTTCGGGCGCCGTGTCGGGTTGGTAACTCAGTCCAACGTTGTGCACATCGAACTGATAGGCCACCGACCACGCGGCGTGACTTGCGACCGGCACGCCGTCTATGAGGTCTCCGTCAGGTGCTACATCGGCGGGTCCGTCGTTGGACAGAACCGAGACGGCCAACTCGACCCATTCGTAGTGCGCGAGTTCGACCAGAAATGGCTGGTCTTCAGTGCGTGCGCCGCGTTCTTCCTGCAGGTAGAGCAGGAACTCCTGCGGCACTTCAAGAAAGTAAGGTGTGCTGGCCTGGTGCGTCGAAAAGTAGTCGCGCACGAGTGCCACCCAGCGCTCTTCACCGAGCAGCGTGTGAATGACCGGGAACGACTTCGCCAGCAGTTTTTCCACGTTGTTGAAAAACAGATCCCGGTAAATCGCCATGCGGCGATCTTCAATGCCTTCCGGTGCTGGCGCAGTGTGTGGATTGCGGATGTGGGCCGCAAACGCGTACTGCTGTTGTTGAAAGACCGGGCGCTCAGACACGCGCCAACTCCGGTGTGACTCGACGTTGTGCCGTACGTATTTGATCGAGTTCTTTGGCGAGCGTCGGCAGCGGCGGGATATTAAAATCGCGCTCGAGCAGCGTCGGTACGTTGCCGCAATGCTCGTATGCCTTGTCTAACAAGGACCACACTGGATCGCAGACGTCGGCGCCGTGGGTGTCGACGCGCAGATCCGCCGCTTCCTCGTAGTGACCAGCGACATGGAAATAGCGCACGCGCTCGGCCGGCAGTGAGCGCAAAAAAACGTCGGCGTCGTAGCCGTGGTTGATGCTGTTCACGTAGATGTTGTTGACGTCGAGCAACAGTCCGCAGTCTGCTTCGTCGAGGACAGCTCGCACAAAGTCGATTTCCTTCATGTCCTGACCTGGCGCGGCGTAGTACGAAACGTTTTCCACGGCGAATGGTCGTTCCAGAATATCCTGCACGCGACGAATGCGCTCGGCGACGTAGTGTACGGCCTCTTCGGTGAACGGGATGGGCAGCAGATCGTAAAGGTGTCCATCATCACCGCAATAGCTCAAGTGCTCGGTATAAAATCGAATGTCGTGTTCGTCGAGGAACCCTTTGAGTCGGCGCAGGAACGCTTCGTCCAGCGGAGACGGGGCACCCAGGGACAGCGACAGACCGTGCGTGACAAACGCGTGCTGTTCGGTCAGCGCGCGAAACGCCTTGCCCCATTTGCCGCCCACGCCCATCCAGTTTTCCGGCGCCACTTCAAAGAAATCGATGGTGTCGGGCACGCCGGCAGCAAGCTCATCAAGCATGCTGCGGCGCAGGCCCAAACCGGCGCCGTTGACAGGATAGTTGGCTGATTTCGCGTGTGTCATGGATTCCTCGTTGCTCGACCCAAAACGGCCCTCGTTGGCGGTTTGTGGAGGTCTGCTGCAATAGACCGACCGGGCTGCCGGATTATTTCACGCTCGCGCGTAGCAAGCGCACTGCATCATGGTCCGCGGCGCTGCGCGTTGCCCAAATCTTCGCGCAGCGCCGTTAAATAAGCGTTCTCATCAGGCATCTGTCCGTCGCGCTGCGCCCGCCAAAGCGCCTCGCCCAGCCGTTCAAGAAGTTGATGCTCCGCGCTGTGTTGATCGCCATGCGCGCGGCACAGGCCGTCGAAAACCGCGCGAATACCGGCAGGCCGATCCGTGGCAACCTGGTCGCGCAGCGCCAGATGCAGTGACAAATGCAAAAACGGATTGATCTGACCGTCTTCCGGTGCGAAATCGCGCTGGCGCTGTTCGTCGTCCTCAATCAGCGCGTGGTATTCCGGATGGGCCACCAGCAGATCGGCAATCTGGGCCTCCAGCGCGTCCAGCGGCTGCCCCGCAAGATGTTTGCGCCAAGCCCCCGCGAACTGATTGCGCAAGCTGGTACGATCCGGGCTAAACATCGAAGTCCTTCTTACGATACTCGCACAGCGGTTCAATCAAACACTCGCCGCACAATGGTCTGCGCGCTTTACATACGTAGCGACCGTGCAGGATCAGCCAGTGGTGCGCGTCGACTTTGAATTCGTCGGGCACCAGACGCAGCAGACGCTTCTCGACTTCAAGCACGGTTTTGCCGTGCGCGATGCGCGTGCGGTTGCTGACGCGAAAAATATGCGTGTCTACCGCGATGGTGGGTTCGCCGAACGCCGTATTGAGCACGACGTTCGCAGTTTTGCGTCCGACGCCCGGCAGGGCTTCGAGCGCTTCGCGGTCGCGCGGTACTTCGCCCGCATGCTGCTCCAGCAAAAGCCGGCAAGTGGCCATCACATTTTTTGCTTTCGTATTGTAAAGACCAATGTGGCGCACATGTTTTTTCAGACCGACCAGTCCAAGATCAAGAATACTCCGGGGCGTATTGGCGAGCGGGTATAGCGTGTCCGTTGCCTTGTTGACGCTGATGTCGGTCGCTTGCGCCGACAAAATGACGGCGATCAGCAGTTCGAATGGCGACGCGAAATTGAGTTCGGTGGTGGGTTTTGGGTTGGCTTCCCGCCACTTGGAAAAAATCGCCTGGCGCTTGGCCGCATTCATCCGGTGTTCACCTCGATCGGCCGCGGCGATAGCGCTCGATGCGTAGCGACCAGCGCTGCCAGAACAAAAAAAGCGCCGGGCGGCAGCACCGCCAACAAAAAGCCGTCCGCAAACTGCACGGTCCAACTTGCCGCCGCCGGGCCAAACAACGTGTGTGCGTCAGTCAATAGAGCGCCCCGGCCAATGGCTTCACGCAAACCACCAACGACGATGAGCAGCACGCCAAACCCAGCGCCGGTGGCCAGGGCGTCGAGCAGTGCGTGACCCGGCGGCTGGTGCGATGCGCACAGCTCGGCACGTGCGACGATGGCGCAGTTCGTCGCGATCAGCGGTACGAAAATTCCCAAATTTTGATAGAGCTCGTAACGCCACGCCGCCATCCACTGGTCTACCACGCTGACGCCGCCCGCAATCACGACGACGTAGAACATCAGACGCACTCGGCGCACCAGTGCGCGCCGAAACAGCGAGACGATTACGTTCGAAAACATAAGCACCACCAGTGTGGCCAGTGCCAAAGCCAGAGCATTGATCAGCGTTGTGCTGATGGCCAGTAGCGGACACAGTCCCAGCAGTTGCACGAGCCCGGCGTTGTTATGCCACAGGCCGTCGCTCACTATTTGTTGTGGAGTTTTCCTGTTGCTCATGCGGGGCTCATGCGGGGGGCGCTCATGGGGCGGGCGCGAACAGCTCGTCCTGATGTTGCTCAAAGTATAACAAAGCATTGCGTACCGCTTGAACGACGGCGCGCGGGGTTACGGTGGCACCGGTGAACTGATCGAAGTCACCGCCGTCGGCGCGCACGGCCCAACCCGATTCCGCAGTGGTCGTCAGCGAGCGCGTGGAAAAGACGTCGATCCAGTCACTGCGCGCCCGCTCAATGCGATCACCCAGGCCAGCGGTCTCTCGATGGGCCGTGACGCGGACAGCGGCAATGCGACCGTCGCGATAGACGCCGACGAGTAAGCGGATCGGTCCGCTGTAGCCGTTGGGCGCGACCGTTTCGATCAATACGGCAACTGGCGCGCTCGCCTGATAGGCGCGAAAGACACGACGTGGTTGATCCCCGCCGAGCAGATCTTTGTCACGCACGACGATGACGTCATTCGCTGGGGAATTGTCGTACACATCGGACGGCAGTATTTGGCGAATCACGCGCATCGCGGCGTCGCGCTCATTGGCAGTCACCAACGGTTCGCTCATGCGCTGACTTAAGCCGTTCGCGAGCGCAAGAAGCACGGCACAGATACCGACGGTGGCGCCTGCCAACAGCGTCTGGCGGCGGCTGGCGCTCACGTTAACGGCGTCTCGTCGTCGCCGGGGCCGTGCCCGTACACTTGTGGCGCCGTCCAACGGTCGATCAACGGTACCAGTGCGTTGCCAAGAAGTACCGCGAACGCCATGCCATCGGGGTACGCGCCAAACGTGCGAATGATGACGGCGAGCACGCCGATGGTAAAACCAAACACCAGACGGCCGCGCGCGCTGGTTGCGGCAGACACCGGATCGGTAACAATGAAAAACGCGGCGAACACGGCGCTGCCGGTGCTCAGATGAAACCACGCGGAGGCATACGCATCACCGTCGATCACGTTTAGCACGCCGGACGTGAACACCACTCCCGCAAGTGTTGCGACCGGTAAGTGCCAGCGAATCACCCGGCGCCACAGCAATACGCCACCGCCGACCAGCGCGGCGATCTGGAAAGTTAGCCAACCGCCGCGACGGCCCGCGGTCTCGCTCGCCAGTATTTCGCTCATCATGCGCATTTGTCCGAGCTCAGAGCGCATGTGATCAAGCGGCGTCGCGGAGGTGAGAGCGTCCCAGCCCACGGTACCGGCCGCACCGGTCAGGATTGGACGGATGCTCTCCCAAAGGCTCAAGTCGAGCGCGGGCGACGGCCAGCGCGTCAACGCTTCGGGAAACGACACCAGAGCCACGACGTAGCCGGCCATGGCCGGGTTAAACAGATTGGCGCCCAAGCCGCCGTAAATCTGTTTCGCAACGACAATGGCGAACGCCGTCGCGGTTACCGTCACCCACCAGGGCGCTAGTGGTGGCAGACAAAACGCCAGTAACACGGCACACAGCACGGCGCTCAGATCGCTCAGCGCCGGTGCGACGGCCCGTCCGCGTGCGCGCAGGCAAGCCGCTTCAGCCACCACAGCGGTCGCACTGGCAATCAGTATATTGACCAGCAGGCCGGGACCGAACAACCAGACGTGCACGCCAGCGGCGGGCAGTAGTGCCAGCAACACGGTCCCCATGACGCGCGAAACGCCGTTGCTCGCGGCCGCGTGCGGCGCGGCACCAACGTCAAACTTCACGGTCGTTCTCGCGCTGCGCACGACGGGCTTTTGCACGCTCGACAGCGGCTCGGATTTCATCCTTGCGCGATGGGCCGGGCGCGTTTTCCTGTTTTGGCGTAACACTCGGCGGGGGCTTGGCCGTGCGCGCGGCGCGCCGAGCATCGCGCTGCGCCTTCAGGCGCTCCAGCCGCGCGTTGCGTTGCTCAAAACGACGTCGCGCGTGCTGGGCCGTGACGTGCGCGGCGTCGCGGTGATGCACGTCGCGTTTGGCGGCGCGAAACTGTTCGGTAAGAGGAATGTGACTCGGGCACACCAGATCGCAGCAACCGCACTCAATGCAATCGAACAGATGGCGAGCCACCAGTTGATCCAGATCACGCGCGGCGCTGTGCCAGTGCAACTGCTGCGGCTGCAACGACGCCGGGCACACTGTTGCACAGTCGCCGCAGCGAATGCACGGATCCGGCGCGGGCGACGACGGCGTCTCGCTCGCGTCCATGACCAGCAGCGCATTGCAGGCTTTGACGACCGGTAGCTCATCGGAGCTGAGCGCGATGCCCATCATCTCGCCGCCCATGACCAGGCGGGTGGGCGTGCCCGCGTAGCCGCCGCAAAAGGCGATGACATCCGCAATGGGTGTGCCCAAGGGCACCAACACATGCTGCGGATGGGTCACGGCTTTGCCGCGTACGGCGACGACGCGGTCGGTCAGCGGTTCGCCAAATTCGACAGCGCGGTAAACCGCTCTGGCCGTCGCCACGTTGTGGCACAAAAACCCGATGTCCAGTGGCAGACCGTCACTGGGCACTTCCAGACCGCTCAGGCGCTGAATCAACTGACGCTCACCGCCTTGTGGATAGATGCCGGGCACCTGACGCCAGGTAACGCGCTCATCGTCACAGGCCGTGACCGCCTGCTTCATCGCCTGACCTGCCGCGGCATTGTCGGATTTGGTGGCAATGATGCAGCGATTGACCTGCAGAATATGCAGCATGCAACGGGCGCCAGCGACAATCTCGCTGGCGTATTCGCGCATGAGCGCATCGTCGCAACTGATGGCCGGGTCGCACTCCGCACCGTTGATGATTAACGTTTGGAGTCGCATGTCGACTTCGGCAGCCAGTTTGACTGCGGTCGGAAAAACCGCGCCGCCAAGACCTGCAATGCCCGCATCGCTGACGACCTGACGCAACCGCGAGGGTTCGTCCAAATGGTAATCGTGGTCGAGCGGCTCCGGCCGCTGTTGGTCCTGTTGCCCGGCGGCGTCGATGATTACGCACGGTGACGGCCCCGCTTCGCAGCCCGGCACAGGGCGCGACTCGATGGCGGTGACGGTGCCCGCAACGCTCGCGTGGACCGACACGCTAATGACGCCATCGGCCTTACCGACGCACTGTCCGCGCGTCACCGAGTCTCCAACGCTGACAACCGGCAGTGCCGGACGCCCCGCATGCTGGTTCAGTGGCAGTACCACTTGGCGAGGTGTTGGCAGGGTTTTGATGCCACCGTCGAGCGACGGGCGACGCGTCAGACGAAGACCGCCCGGCACAGGATGCAATAGGGCGCTCACGCGCGCACGTCCTTGTTGGCGCTGACCAGCGAAATGCAGTCGACCGGGCAGGGCGGCAAACACAGTTCGCAACCGGTGCAGTCGCTGGCGATGACCGTATGCATGCGTTTCGCCGCGCCAACGATCGCATCCACCGGGCAGGCCTTGATGCACAGCGCACAACCAATACACAGGTCTTCTTCGATCAGCGCGACCGGCGCCGGCCCCGGCGGCGGTACCGCCAGCGGCAACGTTGGCCGATTGAGCAGGCGCGCAAGGGCGTCAACCGTCTGTTGGCCGCCGGGCGGGCAGCGATTGATGTCGGCAGCGCCGCGCGCAATGGCTTGCGCGTACGGTTTGCAGCCGGGGTAAGAGCACTGTTCGCATTGCGTTTGCGGCAACAGCGCGTCGATTTGTCTTGCGACCGGATCGCCAGCGGGCGTCGCGGAAGACCGCCATGCCAGAGCGGTCGCGAGCGTCGCAACGAGCAGTCCCAGCGCGAGGGCGGCGAGCACTAAACGCCACCAACGCCGGCAAAACCCATGAACGCCAGCGACAGCATACCGGCCGTCACCAGCGCGATACCGGCACCACGAAACGCCAGTGGGACGGCTGGATTGGCGAGGCGCTCACGCGCGCCGGCGAACACGATCAACACGAGCGCAAAACCCGCTGCGGTGCCAAACCCGTAGACCACCGCGTGCACAAACGAGCGGGCTTCCATTACGTTGAGCACGCCGACGTCGAGGCAAGCGCAGTTGCTGGCAATTAGCGGCACGTACAAGCCGAGGATTCGGTGCAGCAGCGGATTGATTTCACTCACCAGCGTGTCCGTCAGTTGTGCGAGCGCGGCGATTAACGTGATGAACACGAGCAGGCGCAAGTATTCGATGGCGAAAGGTTCAAGCAGGTAGCGCTGCACCAGCCAGGTCAGCGCGCAGGACACGGTCAGAACAAAAGCGGTGGCGAACGACATGGCCACGGCGGCAGCAAGCGACCGGCTGGCGCCAAGCATCGGGCATAGCCCAAGAAAACGCGTCAATACCAGGTTGTTGACCAGCACGGTCGAAATCAGGATGAGCCACAAATCGGTCATCGCGTTTCCCTTTTGGGTTGCCGCGGTTATTTCACCCGCATGCCGGGCTCTGCACCACTGTCCGGATTCAGGATAAAAACACCGTCGTCGTCGCCGCTGGCAGCTAGCACCATGCCTTCGGACATACCGAAGCGCATCTTGCGCGGCGCGAGGTTGGCGACCATTACCGTCAGTCGTCCTTCAAGATCTTCCGGTGCGTAGGCTTTCTTGATGCCGGCGAAGACGTTGCGCTGCTCGCCGCCAAGGTCCAACGTCAGCTGAAGCAGCTTCTTCGCACCGTCGACGTGCTGCGCTTTGACAATGCGAGCAACGCGCAGATCTATTTTCGTAAAGTCGTCGATGCCAATGGTCGGTGCGATGTCCAACGCCGGTGTCTCCGGGGTTGGCGGATTAAGCGCTTCGAATTTCTCTCGCTCGATCTCGACAATCTTGGCGAGCGTCGCGCTGTCGATGCGTTGGAGCAGCGGCTCATAGCGTTGAATGCGGGTGCCGAGCAGCGGCTCGCAGCGCGCGTCCCAGGTGGTGCAATCGGTGTCGAGGAAAGTGGCGGCTTGGGCAACCAGCTTGGGCATGACGGGCTGCAGGTACACCAGCAGAACGCGAAACTGATTGAGACCCTGCGTGCAAATGGCCTGCACGGCAGCGCGTTGCTCGGAGTCCTTGACCATCGTCCACGGCTTGTGTTCGTCGATGTAGCGATTGGCCTGGTCGGCGATCGCCATGATGTCGCGCGCGGCTTGGCCAAAGCGCCGCGCTTCGTAATGCGCGGCGATGGTATCGCCGGCGTCAACGGCTGCGCTGAACAGCGCTTCATCGTGGAGCGCCGGGGCCAGCTCGCCGTCGAACATTTTGTGAATGAAACCGGCGCATCGACTGGCAATGTTGACAAACTTACCGATCAAATCCGAGTTAACGCGCGCGACAAAATCGTCAGGGTTGAAATCGAAATTATCGATGCTCGGCCCGAGTTTCGCGAAAAAGTAGTAGCGCAGATACTCGGGGCGCAGATGATCGAGATACGTGCGCGCGCCGATGAGGGTACCGCGACTCTTCGACATTTTGCTCTTGTTGTAGGTGAGGAAGCCGTGTGTGCTCACCGCCGTTGGCAAGCGCATGCCGGCACCTTTGAGCACCGCTGGCCAGAACAGACAGTGGAAGTAAACGATGTCTTTGCCGATAAAGTGATATGCCTCAGTATCACTGTCTTCTCGCCAATACTCGTCGAACGATAACCCTTTGCGATCGCACAGTTGTTTGAAGCTGCCCAGATAGCCAATGGGTGCGTCCAGCCAGACATAGAAGTACTTGTCTTCGGTGTCGGGAATGCGAAAGCCAAAGTAGGGCTCGTCGCGCGAAATATTCCAGTCCTTGAGCCCGTCTTCGAACCACTCCGCGAGTTTATTGGCGACGCCCGGATCCACCGTGTCGTTAGCCAGCCAGTCGCGCAGCACTTGCTCGAAGTGCGTGAGTTTGAAGAACAGATGTTCCGTCTCGCGTGCCACAGGCGTGGCGCCAGACACCACCGATATCGGATCGATCAGGTCGAGCGGGTCGTAAGTGGCGCTGCAGTTTTCGCAGTTGTCGCCGTACTGATCCGGTGCGGCGCAGCGCGGGCAGGTGCCGCGCACGTAGCGATCGGGCAAAAACATGCCTTCCTGTTCGTCATACGCCTGAGTGATGACGCGGGATTCGATATGACCGGCTTCGCGCAGTGCCCGATACATTTGCTCGACCAGCGCCTTGTTTTCGTCCGCGTGTGTCGAGGTGAAGTTGTCGAACTCGACGTGGAAGTCGACAAAATCCTGCGCCTGCTCGGCCTGCATGCGCGTGATCAGCGCTTCCGGCGTGATGCCCTCATCGCGAGCGCGCAACATGACGGGCGTACCGTGTGCATCGGTGGCCGACACGTAGTGGCACTCGTGACCGCGCATGCGCTGAAACCGAACCCAGATGTCGGATTGGGTATAGCCCACCATGTGCCCCAGATGAATCGAGCCATTGGCGTAGGGCAAGGCGTGAGAGACAAAGATTTTGCGCGGCTGGTCGGACATGATCGGGTGCTTTGTGAAACAGCGCCCGATTATGCCATAGCCGCTGGCGAGCTTCTTCGGTTTAAAGCTCGGCGTCGGCCGGTGCGAAATCCTTGAAGTTCTCTTTTTTCAGGGCTTTGAGGTAGGCCTGCTCGCCGCTGATTTCCCGCTTTCTGACCAGCGCACGCAAGGCCGTGTCCATGGTTTGCATGCCGGCCTGAGCCGAGCTTTGGATGGTGTTTTCGATCTGATCGATTTTGCCCTGGCGGATCAGGTTGCCGATGGCGTTGTTGTTGACCAGAATTTCCATGGCCGCTACCCGCCCGTCACCGTTCGACTTTTTGACCAGCTGCTGCGCTACGACACCCCGCAGCGACGTGGAGAGCATGGTGCGGATATGTGGCTGCTTGTCCGACGGGAAAGTATTGATGATGCGGTCGACCGTGGACGCCGCGCTGTTGGTGTGCAGCGTGCCCATCACCAGAATGCCGGTTTCCGCCGCAGTTACAGCGATGCTAACCGTTTCCAGGTCGCGCATCTCGCCCACCAAAATGACATCCGGATCTTCGCGTAGCGCCGATTTGAGCGATGCGGCGAACGACGCCGTATGTTCGCCAATTTGCCGCTGACTGATCAGGCAGCCTTTACGCTGATGGGTAAATTCAATCGGATCCTCGATGGTCAGTATGTGACCTTTGGTGTTCGCGTTGATGTAATCAACCATGGCGGCGAGCGTCGTGGATTTGCCTGAACCGGTCTTGCCGGTCACCAGCACCAGACCCTGTTTTTGCCGGCACATGTCGTAGAGCGCACGCGGCGCGTTGAGCTGCTCGAGCGTCAGCGCACCGGCAGGGATCGCGCGCAGGACGGCGCCCATGCCGCCCAGATGGCGAAAGACGTTGACCCGAAATCGGCCATTTTCGCCGTAGCTGTACGCGAAATCCGCCCCGTCGTGCGCATCAAAATCCGCTTCGGCTTTCGGGGTCATGATCTGACGCAGCATTTCTTCAGTCGGATCGGTCTGCAGCACGTCATCGGCGATTTTGGTCAGATCACCGTATTGACGAATGCGCGGAGGATCGCCGGCAATCAAGTGCAGGTCAGAGCCTTTCTTTTCGAGCAGAGTGTCGAGATAAGGGTCAATGTGGTTCATGCGTGTGTCCTGTCTTTGCCGCTACGCGGTGTCGCCAAGCTCGATACCCGGAAGCATCGAACGGTCGGTGACGTAGCGTTCAAAGTGCTTTTTCTCATCGGCATACAGATACGCCTGATCCGGGTCGATCTGTTTCGACGTGACCAGGTCGAGCAGCGCCTGGTCCATTAGCTGCATGCCCAAATGTTTGCTGGTTTGCACCTGTGACGGAATCAAATGGGTCTGGTCCTGGCTGATTAGTTTGCCGATCGCGCGCGTCATGACCATGATTTCCAGCGCTGCACGGCGGCCTTTTCCATCGGGTGTCTTGCACAGCACTTGCGATACGACGGCTTGCAGGCTCTGCGACAAAAAACTCTTGGCCTGTTCGCGCTCTTCGGTGGGCAGGGCGTCCAGGATACGATCAATCGACTTTACCGCGCCGGTGGTGTGCATGGTGCCCAGCACGAGGTGACCGGTTTCGGCGGCGGTCATGGCCAGCGAAATGGTCTCGGCATCGCGCATCTCGCCCACCAGAATGACGTCAGGATCTTCGCGCAGTGCCGCGCGCAGTCCCGCGGCAAAACTGTCCAGATGGGTACCGACTTCGCGCTGAATCACCTGCGCGCGTTTGCTCGGATGCACGAACTCGATCGGGTCTTCGAGGCTCAGGATGTTCAACGGGCGAGTCTTGTTTAAGTGGTCGATCATTGAGGCCAGGGTTGTCGACTTGCCGGTGCCTGTCGCACCGGTAACCAGAATCAGGCCCTGGTGCAAATCGGTAAGCGAGCGAATGATCGGCGGCAAGCCCAGCTTTTCGAGTTCAGGGATATCGTTGGGGATGTATCGGAACACGGCGCCGGGGCCCGTGTCTTTGTGAAACAGGTTAGCGCGAAAGCGGACGTCTTCACCTGTGACGTAAGAAAAGTCCAGATCGTTGCCCGCGCTGAACAGCTTGCGTTGGGCTTCGGTCATGATTTCGTCGACGTAGCCATTGAGTTCTGCTTCGCCCAGGTCGCGAAACTTGATCGGCATCAGGTCGCCGCGCATGCGCAGCATCGGCGGCACGCCAACCGCCAGATGAATATCTGAGCAGCCCTGGGCGAGCGCCAGCTTTAAAAACGCGTCGATCCGTGAAGACACACAATTCTCCGAGTTAGCCTGAAGGGGAGGAGTTTACATCACGTGGGGCCGCCCAAATCGGGAGGCGGTTATCACTTTTTGACGTTCGGCGGGCCGAATCAGGCCGCCGTGAGCTGATTTTCCAGATCGTCGCGCAAATCGTCCATCGATTGATAGCGGTCGACCTTGTCGATTTCCAGCGCTTTGTTGACGATTTCGACGATCGGCATGGGCACGTTGGGGTTGGCTTTGTCCAGCGGCGTCGCGCCGCCCTGGACGTGCTGGTACATCACCGACATGTGATCGCCTTTGGTATACGGCGGTGTCCCGTTCAAAAGCTCGTAGAGGATGATACCGAGGCTGTAAATGTCGGCGCGCTGGTCGACTTTCTTGCCCAGAATTTGCTCCGGCGCCATGTATTTCGGCGAACCGATCACATAGCCGGTTTTGGTCAGCTGCGTGTCGCCGCTCGCTTGCGCCGACGCCACGCCAAAATCCACGACTTTGACCAGACCGTCGTTGTTGATCAGAACGTTGGCGGGTTTGAGATCGCGATGCACGATACCAACCTGATGCGCGACGGACATACCCAGAGCGATGTCGCGACCGATGGCGACGGCACGCTGTGGATCCAATGGTTGATCGTCCTTGATTTCGCCACGCAGCGTGTGCGACGGGAAATACTCCATCGAGATCGCATACAGGCCGCTCAGATGCAGGAAATCGTAAATACGAATGACGTTCTTGTGCGTGATCTTTCGCGAATAGCGCAGCTCGTGCACGAACCGCTGCATCATTTCTTCATCCGACGAAATGTTCTTGTTCAGGAACTTCAGGACGAGCCTTTCCTGGACGATGGAATCTTCCACCAGAATCACGGTGCCGAACGCGCCCTTGCCAATCGGCTGGATAAATTTGTAGCGGTCGTCGATGATCTGGCCGATTTCCAGTTTGGCCAGGTCCAGCGACGGCGCGCTTTTCGCCACTTCGGCAATTTTCTTGGGCGCGTCGTCCAGCAGCAGTGTCTTTTGCGGCTCCGCCAGTTTCTCAGCCCGCAGGTTTTCCTGGATCGCGGTCGCGGAATAGCGCAGGTCGATATCCTGGCGGGCCTTTTGCATGGCTTGGGCCACTTGGGCGTCTTCCTGATTCTTCTGCAGGTCCAGGGCGCCGGCGATTTCCGGCGCGTAGCGTTCGGTGGCAAGTTTCGCCAGCGCGTGGGCCGCTTCGATCTTAATCTCTTTCTCGCGACGTTCGAGCGTGCTGAGCAGATCGGGAATGACCTTGCTGTCACCCAGGGCGCTCAAGCCACGGATGGCGGCTGGGATCGATTTCGGGTGACCGTTCAGCATGGCCTGGATTGCCGGGACCGCCTGGGTAGCGCCCATGTCGGCCAGCGCATCCACCGAGCGCTCACGGACCCACCAGTCCGGGTCGCGAGTGGCGTCCATCAAATAGTTGATCGCGCGCTCGCTCTTGGTGCTGTTGAGAATCTCGATGGCGGAGCGGCGAATGTGCTCGTCGTCGTCATTGATCAGTTCAAGCACCGCGTCGACCACGCGATCGCCGCCAATTTTGGCCAGCGCATCGGTCGCGCGCGAACGCACCCACCAGTCGCTGTCTTGCAGTGCATCGAGCAAATCCTTGATCGAGTCGGTGTTGGCCACTTCGTTGAGCACTTCGACCGCGGCCCGGCGGGCGTATTCGTTTTCATCCTGCAGCGCCTGGATCAGATAGCGCGGCGTATCCGGATGGGCCAAACGGATGAGCACATCGACCGCTTTGTTCTGCACTTCGATATCGCTGTCGAGCAGCAGCTCGCACAGCACGCTGATGTCGAGATCCTTGCCCATTTTTGCCAGCGCCGACAGCGCCGCCTGGCGGACCAGTTTGCTGCGATCACGCAGCTGTTTTTGCACCACGTTCTGCACTTCGGGCGTACGAAAGCGCGCCAGCGTGGTGATGATGTGACTGCGGATCACCGGATCCTTGCCATCCACCCGCGTGATCAGCTCGGGTAACAGAGCGTCATCCGCCAGTTCATGGATGATGCTCATGCACTGCTCTTTTTCGTTGGCCTGCAGTTCGTAGGCCTGGCGTAACAACTTGCGCGCGTCGACGCGTGCTTTTTGTGCATCGATGATTTCAAACAGTTTGGCCTTGGGCATGTCGTCGCGCTCAAGGAGGTCAACCAGTTTGTTGGCGTCGTAGTTATCGTTGGTGGTAAGCGCCCACGCCACTCCGGCGACGGCGCGCGTGCTGTCACCGGCCAGCGCTTCGAGATAGGTATCAACGTTTTTGGCGTTAAGCAGACGCCCCAGAAGCTCAACAAAGCTAACCATCTGTTGCTTGTCGGCAAGCAGGAGGGCATCGATCACTTTGGGCACGGCCGGGTCGCCAATTTTGGCGAGGGCTTCGATCGCTTTTTGTGCGTCGCTGGAGTCGTGATCCCGGAGGGTGACCAGCTGCTTGGCCAGTTTGTCCGCTTTTATATTGCGAAAGAGTTTCATTCAGCCCGCTTTATCACTGATCCTAATGGTCTGCGCATCGTGCGCACTACGCCCGGACGCCCTAATTTCCAAGCTCTGGTCTGCGCGAGTGACGAGTGTGGCGCGTTTTGCGCCTTGCCATTGGTCCGCAACACGCCAAGCAGCTCGCGCCATCGCGAGGTGTGCCGCGCACAAAGGTTCTAATCCTTTGGAAACCGGAAACGCATCCATCGAGCAGGCTTTTATTTTACACTCAAATTCAACGGTTTGTCGTACCTTGTGAGGCAATAGCGCCACGGGCCCGATTCCGGCCCCTGCCGAGCTGTTTCAACTTGCCGCCGCCTTCTGTCCATCGGCCTAAGCCCCGGATGCATATCAGCTTTTACGGCAGTTGTTCGCGTGGCTCATTCCGGTACCATGGCTGGCTGCAATCCACCTCCCAACGACCAATATCGGCCACCGCCATCATGTCCGCAACGATTATTGACTTTGTTCACCCGCAGCTCCACGAGCCGCTGGGCCAGTGCGCCTCGGTCAGCGCTGGCGATGGCGGTCCGGTCACGGTCGAATTGCGCTTTGCGGCGGCGCGTTTTGCCCCGGAACTGGCGTCGGCGCTGAAGGCGCATTCAGGCCACGAGGCACAGATCGGCTGGGCCGTCCCGACGCAATCGGTGCGCCGCGGGTTGAAGCCGATTGCCGGTATTGCCAACATCATCGCTGTCGCTTCGGCCAAAGGCGGTGTGGGCAAGTCGACGACGGCGGCCAACCTGGCGTTGGCGCTGCGCGCCGAGGGCGCACGCGTTGGACTGCTCGACGCCGACATTTATGGACCGAGTCTACCGCTGCTGATGGGCCTGACCGATCAGCGGCCGGTCAGCAAGGATGGGAAACACATCGAACCGCTGATGGCGCACGACATTGCGTGCATGTCGGTTGGATTTCTGGTCGATCCCGAACAACCCATGGTTTGGCGCGGGCCCATGGTGACTCAGGCGTTGCGCCAACTGCTCGACGACACGCTGTGGGGTGAGCTCGATTATCTGGTGGTCGATCTGCCGCCGGGCACCGGCGACATTCAATTGACGCTGTCGCAACAGGTGCCGCTCACCGGCGCTGTGATCGTGACCACGCCGCAGGACATCGCGTTGATGGACGCGCGTCGCGGCGTCAAGATGTTCGAGAAAGTCCAAGTGCCGGTGCTTGGTGTGGTCGAGAACATGAGCACGCACGTGTGCTCGAAATGCGGCCATGAAGAAGCCATTTTTGGCAGTGGTGGTGGCGCGATGATGGCGGAGCAGTTTGATGTGCCGCTGCTGGCGTCGTTGCCGCTGGATCTGCGGATTCGCGAGCAAGCAGACGTGGGTGTGCCCACCGTGGCACACGATCCGGACGCGGAACTGGCCCAACGCTATTTTGCGCTGGCTCGCGGCGCGGGCGCCCGATTGGCAGCGAAAAGCAAAGACTACAGCCGCGCCTTTCCCAACATCGTGGTCGAAGACTAATCTCCTAACGCAGGATTCATCTATGAGTATCAAATCCGATCGCTGGATCCGTCGTATGGCGGCGGAACACGACATGATTTCGCCATTCGAACCGGGACAAGTGCGCGAAGGCTCCGACAGCCGCGCCATTTCCTACGGGACGTCGAGTTACGGTTACGACGTCCGTTGCGCGCCGGAATTCAAGATTTTCACCAACATCAATTCGGCGGTCGTCGATCCCAAGGCGTTTGACGAAAGCAGTTTCGTCAACATGAGCGGCGACGTGTGCATCATTCCACCGAACTCCTTTGCGCTGGCGCGTACCGTCGAGTATTTCCGCATCCCGCGCAGCGTGTTGACCGTGTGCCTGGGCAAATCGACCTACGCCCGCTGCGGCATTATCGTCAACGTGACGCCGCTGGAGCCGGAATGGGAAGGGCACGTGACGCTGGAGTTTTCCAACACCACGCCGTTGCCAGCAAAGATTTATGCGCATGAAGGTGTAGCGCAAATGCTGTTCTTTGAGTCCGACGAAGTGTGCGAGACGTCCTACGCCGACCGCCGCGGCAAGTATCAAGGCCAAACGGGTGTGACGCTGCCCAAAACCTGAGGCGTCGGTCTATTCGGCCTCATTGAGCGCGGTGATACTCAGCACGACGTTGGGTTTTTCGTTCACAGTCTGAATCATTTTTACCGGTACGAAGTGGTGCTCGCGGGCCGCCCAAATCAGCGTTGCGCGACTCGAGCCCGGGCGCTGACGCCGCAGCTTGACCGTATCGAATTGGCCCGCCTGAGTGGACAGGACGTCGTCGCCAAGAATCTCGAAGTCGTATTGCTTGATTTCATTGCGATCGATCACGCGATACGCGTCGGCCAGCGCGTCACGCGACATGTCGGACATGATCTGCAGCTGCAGCAGCAGACGGTCGGTCTCATTGCCGATCAGTGTGTGGCTGGCCTCCACGCTTTTATACGTGCTCTGGGCGCTGTTCTCGGCCCAGTCGAAAAAAATCGAACTGTTGCGTTTGCCTTTGCGCGTTCCGTCATTGAAGCGGTAGTCCACCGGTGCGTAACGCGCCCCCTTTTCGTTGAAGTGCGAAACCTCAACCACGTCGCCATAGCGAATCAGCGCCGCCAATCCACGCGGCTCTGTGACGGAACTCAACTCATGCAGCCCCGTATCGTTATTGATCGACAGTGATAACGTGGTCTCGGCGACCTTCGTGCCCGAATAATTGACGTCGTAGGTGACGACAAAAGGCTCTACGGTTTGCGCATTGGCCGCGCTCGGCGCGAGGCTCAGTGCGGCGCTGATGATCGCTGCGCACACGGTTCGCGGCATTGTCATTCGATTCCTTCCTTAAGAGCGGAAAAATTCAGCGGTTTTGAGAGCGTTGCGCCGCGCCAGTGGACGCGTTCACCGTGCAGCGTCACGACACCCAGCGCCAGCGCGTGGACCGCCAATGGATAAAGCTGATGTTCCATCGCCTGCACCTTGGCGCATAGGGTTTGTTCGGTGTCACTGTCGGTGATCAGCACGCGCCCTTGTGCAATCACCGGCCCACCATCGAGTTCTTCGGTTACGTAGTGGATGCTCGCTCCGTGCTCTGTGTCGCCGGCTGCCAACGCACGACGATAGGTATTGAGACCACGGTATTTAGGCAACAGAGACGGATGAACGTTCACTAGCTGGCCGTGCAAAGCGCGCACTAATTCCGGGCCGAGAATGCGCATGTAGCCGGCCAGCACCACCAAGGTTGGCGACCAGGGTTTCAGCGCTTCCAGTATGGCGGCTTCATGGGATTCACTGGATTGTAATTGCAACTTGGGGCAGCAGGCCGTGGGCAATCCCATCTGCTTGGCGCGTTGCAGGCCGTACGCATCCGCGCGATCGCTGACAACGCCTGCGACATCAAATGCCTTGGTGACTTGCGCGTATTGCGCCAAGGCCTGGAGGTTGCTGCCGTTGCCCGACAGCATCACGACGACAGATGCCCGGTTACTCATGCACCGCGAGACCGCTGCGCTCGCAGCTCACGCGCTCGCCGGTTTTCGATGCGACGCGGACGTCGCCTATGATCGACGCGCTCTCGCCTGCCGCGTTCAAGATCTCGACGGCGCGCTGCGCGCTCGCTGCCGGCACCATGACAACCATACCCAACCCGCAGTTAAACGTTCGCAGCAGCTCGGTTTCGCTCATGCTTCCGGAGCGCTGCAGCCAATCAAAATCGGCGGGGCGCGCAAAACTGTCCAGATCGACATGGGCACACAGGCCTTCTGGCACCGAGCGCGGAATGTTCTCGAGCAGACCGCCGCCGGTAATGTGCGCCATGGCGTTAACCGTCATCTCGTCGACCAGCGCCAGCAGGGCCTTGACGTAAATCCGCGTTGGCGTCAGCAATCGCCGTGCACGCTCGCCGTCCAGCGGTTCATCGGTGGCCTCAAGCAGCTTGCGAATCAGTGAGTAGCCGTTGGAATGGGGCCCGGAGGAGGCCAGGCCGATCAACGCGTCTCCATCAGCCACACGCTCGCCACTGATGATTTTTTCCTTGTCGACCACGCCGACGCAAAAACCGGCCAGATCGTAATCGTCGCCTTGGTACATGCCGGGGAGTTCAGCCGTCTCGCCACCAATCAACGATGCTCCGGCTTGTTCGCATCCCAGTGCAATACCGTCAATGACCGCCGCCGCGGTGTCGACGTCCAGGTGACCGCTGGCGTAGTAGTCGAGAAAAAACAACGGCGTTGCACCCGCAACGACCAAATCATTGGCGCACATTGCCACCAGATCGACGCCAATGGTGTCGTGGATGCCAGTGGCCAAAGCCAGGTTCAGTTTGGTGCCGACGCCGTCTGTCGCTGCAACCAGCACCGGGCGGTCGTAGCGGGAGGTGTCGAGCTCGAACAGGGCGCCAAATCCCCCCAACCCGGTCAGAACGCCGGGTCCGAATGTCTTGGCGACGCGCGGCTTGATGCGCTCGACCAGCGCGTTGCCCGCGTCAATGTCCACGCCGGCGTCTTTGTAGGTGACCGAGGGCTTGTTGGGCATGCGGAGTCTGTCTCTGATGGCGGGCGATGTAGCCCGCGATTGTACCTGTTTTGGGGGGCTCTGTCGGGCGACGGTTGCGCCGGCAGGCGACGTCAGCGTGATTTCGATTTACACTTCGAGCGCTTTCGCTTTGAGAATACCGTTGTGACGCCAGTGCGCCCGATACGTCTTGTACTACTTTATTGCTTGCTTCTCGCTGCCCTGTGCGTCCTGCCAGTGCAGGCGGCCAATGTGCCGGATCTCTACGCGATCGAAGTCCCACTGGAAGATCGCGACGACGAGGAAGCGCTGCAGTCTGCTTACGCACTCGCCCTGTCCCGAGTGCTCGTGCGCGTCACCGGCCAGCGTGATATCGCGCGGGATTCGGCGGCTGGACCAATCATCGACCAGGCCGACCGCTTCGTTCAGCAATTTACCTACCGTGGCAGCGATGCGCTGTGGGTCGCCTTCGACGGCCCGGTTCTGGAGCGGGCTGTAGGCGACGCGGGGTTGGCCGTTTGGAACCGCGATCGTCCTTCGATTCTGGTCTGGCTTGCCATTGACCGCGGTGACGGTGCCCGTGCGCTGCTCGGGGCCAATGATGAAGACCCGGTTAAAGAGGCGGTAGAAGCCGCTGCCACGGCGCGCGGCGTGGCGTTGATCTGGCCGCTGCTGGACTCAGCTGATTTGTCAGCGGCGTCGCTGGCTGATGTCTGGGGTGGCTACGGCGACAACGTCGAGGCAGCGTCGGCGCGTTACCGTCCAGGCGTCGTCCTGGTCGGGCGCTTGCGCGGCCGCGCCGGCCAGGCCTTGTACGGCAACTGGGATTTGCAAACCGGTGGCGATGCGCAGCGTTATCGCGGAGGAGCAAAAGCGGGTATCGACCAGGTGGCCGATTTCCTGGTCCAGCGATTGGCGACCAGCGGCTCGATTGCGACGACCACGTCGCTGACCGTGAGCGGCATTCGCGACGTGGCCGCTTACAGCGATACGCTCGACTATCTGGTGCGTTTGTCGTTGACCGATAACGTCAAATTGATTGCCGTGCAGGACGACACGTTTGTGTTTGAGGTGGATCTGTTGGGCGAAACCAGTCGTCTGCGCAGCGCGATCGATGTTGGGCGCATGCTGGTCAGTGATGATCCGCAAAGTGGCAGCCTGAGTTTCCGGTACGCGCGATGACCCGTCGCGATATTCCCAACGCGCTGTGCATTCTGCGCATTGCGCTGGTCGCCCCTTTACTGTGGTGCATCGTGACCCGCCAGTTTGTCTTGGCCACGCTGCTGTTTGGCTTTGCCGGGTTTACCGACATTCTGGATGGCTATCTGGCGCGACGCTTCGACTGGCATTCCAGTCTCGGGGCGCTGCTCGATCCCATTGCCGACAAAGTCCTGACCATCGGCGTCTTCGTATCGTTGATCGTCGTCGGCTTGATCCCTCGCTGGTTGGCCGCGATGGTCATCGGACGCGATGTCGTGATCATGCTTGGCGGACTGCTGTATCGGGCGCTGATTGGGCCTTTTGAGGCAGGTGCCCGTTTTGCCGGCAAATTCAATACGGCAACGATGTTGTTGTTTGTGCTGCTGCTGTTGGCGCGCGCGGCGGTGGGGTTTCCCGGCGAGCAGGTGGTCATGACGATCGGCGCGGTGCTCGTGGCATCAACATTGGTTAGCGGGCTGGATTACATACGCGAGTGGGGAGGTCAGGCTCTCGCTCACCGACGCAGACAAAAAGAGGCAACCGAGTTGTGATGACCGAAGAGAGACTCTATCGCTGGCTGGCTGTAGGTGGCCTGATTTTTCTGGTCTATCTTCTGGCTCCCATCCTGACGCCATTCGTCGCGTCGGCGCTGCTGGCCTACGTCGGCGATCCGCTGGTTGATCGGCTGGAAAAACTGAAGCTGTCGCGCACGGTGTCTGTGATTATCGTGTTCTTTCTCACGATGATCGGGATTTCAGCGCTGGTGTTGCTCATCGTACCGCTGGTGCGCGATCAAGGCATGGCGTTTGCGACCAAGTTGCCCACCTACGTGCAGTGGGTGGAAGAGAATCTTTTACCCAAAGTCACGCCGTATCTTGGTCTCGAGGGCGGCACGCTCGATATGGGTCTCGGGCCGCTGGTCAGTGAGTACGCAGGACGTCTGGGGTCGTTTGCGTCCACGGCTTTCGGCACGCTCACGCGTTCAGGCGGTGCCTTTATCGGCGGCATTGTTACAGCGTTCCTGATCCCCATCCTGACTTTCTACTTGCTGCGCGATTGGGACCACATCGTGCGCCGGATGGGCAAGCTCATTCCACCCGGCGAACGTGACGCCATGTTTTCCCTTGCGCGCGAGTCGGACGAAGTTCTCGGCGGGTTCTTGCGCGGCCAGATATTGGTGATGCTTGGGTTGGCGACCATCTATTCTATCGGGCTGTCGATCGTCGGTTTGGACTACGCGATTGCCATTGGCGTGGTGGCCGGCCTCGTCAGCTTTGTGCCGTACCTTGGCCTGGTAGTGGGGATTATTTTGGCCGGTCTGTCAGCCCTTGCTCAACTGCAGAGCATTGGCGCGCTGGCGGCGGTTGTGGCGGTGTTTGTCGTAGGTCAAATGATTGAAGGCACGCTGCTCACGCCCAAGCTCGTTGGCGATCGCATCGGATTGCACCCGGTGCTGGTCATCTTCGCCGTAATGGCCGGTGGTCAGCTGTTTGGTTTCTTCGGTATTTTGCTCGCACTGCCCGGTGCGGCCGTGGTCTCGGTCATTGTCCGCCATGTTTACGGTCGCTTTGGCGAGCCGGAGCCCGACGAACTGGTGGCGGCTGACGGTGAGGACAATGACGCCGACTAGCGCGCACGCGGGCGGGCAACTGGCGCTTCCGGTAACCCTCGCGGACTACGCGACGTTTGATAATTTTTGGCCGGCCGGCAACGAAGAAATCGTCACGGCGCTGCGCGCGAAGCCTCCCGCGCCCTCGCTGTGGTTGCACGGCCCGGCGCACGTTGGCAAAAGCCATTTGCTGCAGGCCAATTGTCAGCGGGGCCGTGAATGCGTGTATCTCACGGGTGTGATCTTGCTCGAAATGCCGGCCGCCGCGCTGGACGGGCTCGAGCGTTATGCGCAGGTTTGCGTGGACGACGTCGATCGATTGCTCGGCGATCGGGCCCGGGAAGAGGCCCTGTTTCACCTGTACAACCGACTCATCGATCATGGACGGTCGCTGGTGCTTGCCGCGTCTCGACCACCCACCGCTTACGAGTTTCTGCTGCCCGATCTGGCGTCCCGCCTGCGCGCGGCGATGACGCTGGCTGTTGAGCCGCTTGACGACGACGGGCGACTGGCCGCTCTAAAGCTGCGAGCGCGCAGCCGTGGGTTCGAGCTGCCGTCAGTGACCGGTCGCTATCTGCTCAACCATCAGCGTCGCGACATGCGCTCGCTGTGCGCGATTCTGGATACGCTCGATATTGCGTCACTCGCGGCGCAGCGCCGGCTTACCGTGCCGTTCGTCAAAACCATTCTCTGATCGCGCTATTCGCTGGCTTGCCGATGCGCCACCAGCGCCGCGCGCTTGGCGTTGCGGGTCACCGGAGTCAGCAGCGCCATGAACACGACGCCAAACGTCACGGCGACGATCGGGGGCAGGCTGGCGGCGTTCGCCGCAATGATCTCGACAATGGCAATGCACAGGTAGGGCAACGCCATCGCACCGGCGACGACCAGCGCTTTGACGCTGCGTCGGAACACAAACAGCGTTGGGACCACCATGGGCAGTACCAATAGCAGGGCTTGCGCAGAGGCGAAGGCTTGCCAGTTCCACCACACAAATCCCGCGGTCATGCCGACGCACGCAAGCGCCGTAATCCATTGCAATCGAGGCATCTTACGTTCCACGCAGCGCGAGGCTTAGTGTTGCCAGGCGCGCACCGCCGGCTCGGGCAATGGTCTTCTCGTCTGCGTGCAACGGCGCGTCGGTTGGATGCGCCACGTGACTGGGTCCGTAGGGTGTGCCGCCGCTGGTGGTCGTGCCCAGTTCAGGCACCGTATAGGGCACGCCGCTGATGACCATGCCGTGGTGCAACAGCGGCACCATCATGCTCAACAGCGTGCTCTCCTGGCCGCCGTGCTGGCTGCCGGTGGAGGTGAAGACCAGCGCGGGCTTGTCGGCCAGAGCCCCTTCCATCCACAGCGCTGACGTCGTGTCGAGGAAGTGCTTCAGTGGTGCCGCCATATTGCCAAATCGAGTGGGAGAACCGAGCGCCAGACCGTCGCATTGACGCAAGTCATCGAGCGTTGCGTACGGAGCGCCAGCGTCGGGCACAGGGGGCGCAGACGTGCGCGTTCGCGGGCTAACGTCGGGCACGGTGCGAACGATCGCCTCGCAGCCTTCAATCCCGGCAATACCGCGCGCAATTTGGGCTGCCAGAGCGGCCGTCGAACCGTGGCGTGAATAATACAGGACCAGGATCGACGTACTCACAGCAGGTCCAGCACGGCTTCTGGCGGGCGGCCAATCCTGGCCTTGTCTCCCACGACCACCACCGGCCGCTGCATGAGCCCGGGGTGGGCAGCGAGGGCGTCCGCGACCGCATCGGGATCCGGGCTGATGGCATCAAGGCCGCTCTTTTCGAAGTCTTTGTCACCGGCCCTCACGAGCGCCATCGCTGGTCCCCCGAGCTGCGCCAGCAAGGTCAAAATGGCGGCTCGATCCAGCGGCGTTTTCTGGTATTCGACGATGTTTGGCTCGATGCCGCGTGCGCGCAACAACTCCAGGGTGGCTCGGGATTTGGAACAGCGGGCATTATGGTAGATCGTCACGGTCATGGACGGGGTCTCTCCGATAGTGTGCAGTCGAAATTCGGGGTCGATGCTTGACCGGCACCGGGGCACAGTTTAGCGTTTCTTCACCACAGTTGGATGATCCACCGTTGACGACGAGCGACAGAATTTACCCCGCCAGCGCGCGCAGGTCACGAATGCTGGCCGTCGCATTGCTATTGCTGGCCGGATGCGTGGCGACGCCACCGCCGGTTCAGGAAATGAGCGATGCGCGCCAGGCCGTCACGGCCGCCCGCGAAGCTGGCGCTGACAAGCTCGCGCCACAGGTCTATCGACGTTCGGTGTCAATGTTGCGCAATGCGGAAGGCACGCTCGATCGGCGCCGCTTCAAGCAGGCCCGTGACCAGGCGCTGGCCGCTCGTCGCCTGGCGATCCAGGCGTTGCGCAACTCGACCAGCGAAACACCCTGACGTGTGCCGCCGGTTTCTGGTGGCAGGTCGCGTCCAGGGTGTGTTCTTCCGCGCGTCCACGGCGCGCGTTGCCACGCCGATGGGATTGGCAGGCTCAGCCGTGAATCTGGCAGACGGCCGGGTAGAGGTGACCGTCTGTGGCGGCACCGATGAAATTTCGAAGCTGGAGCAGTGGCTCGCTAACGGGCCACCCGCCGCCCGCGTCACGCAGGTGATTCCCAGTGATGCCCCGTGTAACGGGCCATCGACCTTCACGACGGGTTAGCGCGATCTTCCAGGCGGCACGGGCCTAGCGCTTGTACCAGCGCTGACGAAGACGATTGAGCACTTTGTCCGAATACACCCGCCGTCCATAGGAACCGTTGTAGCGCGCAAGCCCGCCGGCCAGGTTGCCTTTTTCCCGATCGATGTAATGGCGCAGGATCGTGCAGCCCATGCGCAGGTTGGTGGGCAGGTGAAACAGGTTGTCATCGGGTCGGCCGATTTCGTTGAGCCAGAACGGCATGATCTGCATCATGCCCAGCGCGCCCGCGTAAGAAATCGCAAACCGGTCGAAGTTGCTCTCGATATCAATGACGGCCAGCACCAGCTCCGGCGGCAGGTTCGCGCGCGCCGCCTCACTGTGAATGAGCTTTAGCAGCTCCAGCCGCTCGGTGTCATCCGGGACCTTTTTGCGCAAGCGGTGGGACATGTCGACCAACCACACTTCGGCGTCAAAACGATCTTCAAAGCTGGCGGCATCGCTGACCGCGGCGATGAGTTTTTCCCGCAGCTTCGGGTCGAGCGATGTGTCGTCAGATGCGCCGGTCTGCGCATGCGCCCCGACCATCAGGCACACGCTCAACGCACCGGCAGTGATCCACCGCACCGTGTTCATCTGGGGTCTATGCGCTGCGCGAGAAAGGCGAGCAGATCGTCCACGCCAACATCCTGGGTGTCCGCATCGGCGCGGGCCTTGTACTCGTAGTTTCCGGCATCCAGGCCGCGCTCTCCGATCACGATGCGGTGGGGAATGCCAAGCAATTCCATATCGGCAAATTTGAATCCCGGTCGCGCGTCGCGATCGTCCAGCAGCACGTCGTAACCGGCGGCCGTGAGCGAGTGATACAGCGCGTCGGCCGCGTCTCGCGTGCGCTCCGACTTCTTGATGTTGAGCGGTACCAGAGCAATCTGGAACGGCGTCATCGCGTCCGGCCAGACAATGCCCTTGTCGTCGTGGTGCTGTTCGATTGCCGCGGCGACGATGCGGCTTACGCCAATGCCGTAGCAGCCCATCGTCATCGACGTCGTGCGACCGTTTTGGTCGAGTACGCTTGCTTGCATTGAATCGGCGTACTTGCGGCCCAACTGAAAGATGTGCCCAACTTCAATGCCGCGGGCCAGGCCCAACGTGCCGTTGCCATCGGGGCTGGCGTCGCCTTCAACAACATTACGCAAGTCGGCGGTGGCAGGTTCTGGTAAATCGCGCGCCCAGTTCACGTGGCGCAAGTGCGCGTCGTCCTTGTTGGCGCCGCAGACAAAGTCGGCCAGGTTAGCGGCGCTGTGATCGGCAATAACGGGGCAACGGAGCCCTACTGGCCCGATGTAGCCCGGAGCACAGTTTGCCGTCTCGGCCACTTCCGCCGCGCTGGCAAGCGTCAGCGGTAGTGCCACGCCGTCCAGTTTTGCCGCTTTGATTTCGTTCAATTCGTGATCCCCGCGCAGCACCAGTGCGACCACCGCGTGATCGCCGCCTGGCTGTGCTTTTACCAATAATGTTTTTAGGCAATGAGCGGCTGGTACGTCAAGGAACTGGGTCACAGCGTCTATGCTGCGAGCGCCAGGTGTCGCCACTTCGGCCAGCGCATCCGTTGCCGCGGCGCGGGGTTCGGCAGGGGCGAGGGCGACCGCTTGTTCGACGTTCGCCGCGTAATCACTGCGGTCGCTGTAGGCGATCAGATCTTCGCCGGTTTGCGCCAGCACCTGGAATTCGTGAGAGACGGCGCCACCGATGGCCCCGGAGTCGGCTTCCACGGCGCGGAAAGTCAGGCCCAGACGTTCGAAGATGCGGCTGTAAGCATCGTGCATGACCTGATAGGTCGCACTCAATGACGCGTCGTCAATGTGAAACGAGTAAGCGTCTTTCATGAGAAATTCGCGCGCACGCATCACGCCAAATCGCGGGCGAATCTCGTCGCGAAATTTGGTTTGGATTTGATAGTAGGTAACCGGCAGTTGCTTGTAGCTCTTTAACTCGCGCCGTGCGATGTCGGTGATGACTTCTTCGTGGGTTGGGCCAAAGCAAAACTCGCGCTCGTTTTGATCGCGAAAACGCAGCAGCAGGGGCCCGAACTGGTCCCAGCGCTCCGACTCTTGCCACAGCTCAGCGGGCTGCACGTTGGGCATGAGCAGCTCAAACGCCCCGGCGCGATCCATTTCTTCGCGCACGACCTGTTCGACGCGGCGCAGTACCTTTAGCCCTACCGGCATCCACGTATAGATTCCCGCGGCAACTTTGCGAATCAGACCGGCCTTAAGCATCAGCCGGTGGCTTGGAATCTGAGCGTCGGCGGGCGTTTCTTTCAGGGTCGTCAGGGGCAAAGCACTAAGGCGCATGATTCGCTCATTTTTCAAGGTTGCGGATTTACGTCGCGCATTGTAGCCAGCACGCATCCAAACTGCACGACGAAGCGGCCAACTATTGATTTTGCCAGGGGCAGGGCGTAGCGTTTCTGGCCCGTCCGCCGCCGCGACCATTGCCTGTGGCCATACTCTACGAAAAGCATGTTGACCGGACGTTCATTCTTGAGCGTCGCGTGTGTGTTCTGGGTTTTGGCGCCCAGGGCAAGGCGCAGGCCCAGAATTTGCGCGATTCAGGTGTCAACGTTTGTGTCGGATTGCGTCCCGGGTCCGCGACGTTCGCCGCCTGCGCGTCGCTCGACATCGAAGCGCTGCCCATCGAAGCCGCTGTGGCCACGGCCGATGTCGTCGTCATGCTGCTGCCCGATCAGTTTCATCCAAAGGTCTACACTGACATTATCGCGCCGAAGCTAAAGCCGAACGGGGCGATCCTGTTCGCTCACGGCTACAACATTCGGTACGGGAAAATTGCGCCGCGCGAGGATCTGGATGTCGTGATGATGGCGCCGATGGGCATCGGGGAACAGGTTCGCGCCACCTATTTGGAAGGAGGTGGCGTTCCCGGGCTGCTAGCCGTGCATCAGGACGCCACTGGCCACGCGCAGCAGATTGCGCTTGCCTATGGATCCGCCAACGGGCATTCCCGAGCGGGGATGATTGAGTCATCGTTTGCCGAAGAAACCGAAACCGACCTGTTCGCAGAACAGGTGGTGCTGTGCGGGGGCATCACGCATTTGGTCAAGGCCGCGTTCGAAACGCTGGTCGAGGGCGGTTATAACCCCGATATCGCGTATTTTTGCTGTCTGCACGAATTGAAGTTGATTGCCGACATGATGCACGTCAAGGGGATCGCCGGTATGCGCCGGTCGGCATCGGACATTGCCGAGTACGGCGACTACACGCGCGGGCCGCGCATTGTCGACGACCGCATCAAACGCGAGATGCGGGTGATCCTGGACGAAATAAAAAGCGGCGAATTTGCGCGCGAGATGGACTTCGAATACAAACACAATCTGCCGATGATGCGCGCGTGTCGTTCGACCTCGGTGACCCATCAGATCGAGACCATTGGCTTGCGCCTGCGCACGCTGATGGGCTGGGTCGATACCGAAAACCCGTATCCGAAATAGCCACGTGCAGCGCTCGAACTTATTCCCATGACACTACGTCAATACCCGATGATTGCCCGAGAGGGCTGGCCGTTTATCGGTGTTGCGCTACTGATGCTGATGGTGGCGGCACGCGTGGGCAGTTGGGCGTTACTGGCGTCTGTCGGCTTTTTGTTTGTGGTGTTGGTCCTTTTGTTTCGCGATCCGAAACGGGAAGTGCCGTCGCGGCCGCTGGCGGTGGTCGCGCCGGTCGACGGTCGCGTGGTTCGCGTGCAACCGACCGACAAGGGGGAGCTGCGTCGCGAAGCCATGTTGATCGAGATTGTGGTGAATCATTTTGGCGCCTACACCGCGCGCAGCCCCAGCGAGGGCAAGGTGCTCAACCTGCGTGACAACATTGCCGCCGGGTCGCGCATGACGGGCGTCAGCGGTCTGTGGGTGCGCACGGATGAAGACGATGACGTCGTTGTGCTAATGATCGGTTCGCGTCGCATTGCCAAGCCGCGTTCGTTCTGCGGGTATGGCGAGCGTTTGGGGCAAGGCCAGCGCTTTGCGTTCATTCGGCTGGCGAGACGAGTGCGAATTTACCTGCCGCTCAGCAGCAGCGTGGAGGTCCAAGTTGGGCAGCGAGTGCGTGCCGGTGCGGATGTTTTGGCGGAATTCACCCGGCAAAACGTCGAAGAACTGCCCGATTCGACTGAATCTGACACCTAAATCATAGGCACGATGCGCTCCGGCGTGGCATCATAAGCGACCTCGTTGCGACAGGACTGGCCCATGCCCAGCGATTCGCGCCGCAAACGCGGCTCCAAGCCCGGTCCCAAACCCGGCAAGGGCATTTACCTGCTCCCTAATTTGTTCACGACTGCGGCGCTGTTCGCCGGGTTCTACGCCGTCGTGGTTGCGATGCGCGGCGAGTTTGAAGCCGCAGCCATTGGCATTCTGACCGCCATGGTGTTCGACGGTCTCGATGGCCGGGTTGCGCGCTGGACGCAAACCTCGTCGGATTTCGGGGCCGAGTACGACAGCCTGTCAGACATGGTGGCATTTGGTCTGGCGCCAGCACTGGTCTTTTATCAGTGGAGCTTGACGAATTTGCCCGAGGGCAACGTGGCCTTCGCCAGATTGGGCTGGATCGCTGCGTTCTTTTACACGGTGACAGCGGCCATGCGACTGGCACGATTTAACAGCCGACCGTCAAAGACGCCGAGCAAATTTTTCGAAGGCTTGCCGAGCCCGTCTGCCGCGGGGCTGGTCGCCAGTGCGCTTTGGCTCAGCGCGGAATTTGATCTGGGTAACCCGTGGGTTCTGGCATCGGGTTACGTGTTGACCATTTGCGCCGGGATCCTGATGGTCAGCAACTTCAAATACTACAGCGGCAAGGAGTTCAACTTCGGGCATCGCATCCGGTTCACCCGTCTTTTGATGGTGCCTTTGCTGTTCATGCTCATTGCCGTGAACCCGCCGCTGGTTTTCACACTGCTGTTTTTCACCTACGCGCTGTCGGGACCGCTGATTCGGGTTTGGCGACGCGTGTTCCGGCGCACCCGGTCGCGTGTGCGCCAGTCAAAGGTTGTGACGGAAACGCCTCAAGCAATGGACGACACCGACGCCGACGACGCTGAGCCTGAAAAATCGGCTGGCGCGCCGTCGCAGGACACGCCCAGCAACGTCATCGATGCCACCGGCCGGACATCGCGTCGACGATGACTGACGCGCGCCTCGATTATCTCGACGCGCTGGGTGTCGACGTATGGTTGGAGCGCGGCGCCCCGACCGTATCAGCGGTTGAAATCCCGGCAACCGTTGCGGCCGTGGCGACAGCGGCACCTGTGGCGCGCGCACCGGTGCCAGATGCGAGGCCCGTCGATGCGCTCGATTGGGGCGAACTGGAAGCGCGCGTGGCCGCCTGTCAGCAGTGCGAGCTGTGTCAGACACGAGCGCAGACCGTCTTCGGCGTGGGCGATCGACAGGCGCGCTGGATGCTCATCGGCGAAGCGCCCGGTGCCGAGGAAGATCGTCGCGGCGAACCGTTTGTCGGGCGCGCCGGACAGCTGCTCGACGCGATGCTAAAGGGTGCAGGATTTGCGCGTCAGCAGGTCTTTATCGCCAATGTGCTCAAGTGCCGTCCGCCGCAGAATCGAGACCCGAGTGGCGATGAGTCGACGGCCTGTTTGCCCTACTTGCGGCGGCAAATCGCGCTGGTGAAACCGGATCTGATTCTCGCGGTCGGCCGGATCGCGGCGCAACGTCTGCTGGACACCACTGAGCCCTTGGGTAAAATCCGCGGCCGGGTGCACCAGTTGGAAGGCGAGCGCAAGACGCCGGTCGTGGTCACCTATCACCCGGCGTACCTGTTGCGGTCGCCAGCCCAAAAACGCAAGGCGTGGGAAGACCTGGTTCTGGCCCATCGTGTTGCTCGAGGAGAAGTGCATTGAGCGCGGTCATGCCGCTGTCAAACCTGCATGCGCGGGCGATGACGGCGAAAGATCTGGATCGAGTGATCGACATCGAAAGAGCGGCGTATGGTTTTCCGTGGAGTGAGGCCATCTTCCGCGACTGCCTGCGCGTGGGCTATGAATGCCGCGTGATGGTGCTCGACGATGAGATTGTCGGCTACGGCATTTTGTCGGCACTGGTGCGCGAAGCCCATATTCTGAATTTGTGTCTGGACGGTGCGCATCGCCGGTTGGGCCTTGGACGGCGGCTGCTTGAGCATCTGCTGTCGCTGGCGCTTGGCAAAGGTGTGCACGAGGTCTTTCTGGAAGTGCGGCCATCCAACGTGCCGGCGTTGACTCTGTATCGCGACTTCGGGTTTGAACAAGTCGGACGTCGCCCGAACTACTACCGCGCCGGTGCAGGCCGTGAAGACGCACTGGTGCTGCGTATCGAGATTGCCCAGCCGCCCAAGTTCCTGACGACGCCAACTCTTCTGTAATGTCCGCGACATCGACCAAAGAGCGCGCTGCGCAGGCGCAGCGGCGGCGCACGTTTGCGATTATCTCCCACCCGGATGCCGGTAAGACAACGCTGACCGAAAAGCTGTTGTTGTTCGGCGGTGCGATTAAGCTTGCCGGTACAGTGAAAGGGCGTAAAGCATCGCGTCATGCGACGTCGGACTGGATGGCGATGGAGCAGCAGCGCGGCATTTCTGTGACCTCGTCGGTGATGCAGTTTCCCTATCAGGACTACATCGTCAACTTGCTTGATACGCCGGGCCATGAAGACTTCTCGGAAGACACGTATCGCACGTTGACGGCTGTCGATTCCGCATTGATGGTTATCGACTGCGCCAAAGGTGTGGAAGCACGCACGGTAAAGCTGATGGAGGTTTGCCGACTGCGCGACACACCGATCATGACGTTCATCAACAAACTTGATCGTGAAGGCCGTAGCCCGCTGGAACTGATCGATGAAGTCGAGAAAGTTCTGAACATTCAGTGTGCGCCCATCGTGTGGCCGATTGGCATGGGCCGAGCGCTGCGCGGCGTTTACCATCTGGCGCAAAACCGCGTGTATCTTTATCAAAGCACCAAGCGCGGCGAGATGGGCGAGACGCAGACGATCGACGGTCTCGATAACGACGCGGCGCGTGAGGCCATTGGCGATCTCTACGACGAACTGTGCGAAGAGGTGGAACTGGTGCGCGAGGCCAGCCCGGCCTTTGACCCGGCCCTGTACGCGGCCGGAAAACAGACGCCGGTTTACTTTGGCTCGGCGATTCAGAACTTTGGCGTGCGCGAGCTGCTGGACGGTTTCGTGGCGCACGCGCCGGGGCCGTTGCCTCGCGAGGCAGGTGGGCGTGAGGTTGACCCTCTCGAGAAAAATCTGAGCGGCTTTGTGTTCAAGATTCAGGCGAACATGGACCCGGCCCATCGCGACCGGATCGCGTTCATGCGGGTCTGCTCGGGAGTGTATTCACCGGGCATGAAGTTGCACAACGTGCGCGTTGGTCGCGACATGCGCATCGCCAATGCGCTGACATTCATGGCCGCCGAACGGCAGCACGCGGACGAAGCCTACGCCGGGGACATTCTGGGCTTGCTCAACCACGGCACCATTAACATTGGCGACACGTTCACGCAGGGTGAAAAAGTGCGTTTTGCCGGTATTCCGAGTTTCGCCCCGGAATTGTTTCGCCGCGCGGTATTAAAAGATCCGTTGAAATCCAAGGCGCTGAATACTGGTTTGGCCCAGTTGTGCGAGGAGGGCGCGACGCAGTTGTATCGCCCGCTCAATAACAATCGTTTGATTCTTGGCGCCGTTGGCGTGCTTCAGTTTGATGTGGTGGCGGAACGTTTGCGCCATGAATACAACGTCGAGTGCCAGTTCGAAGCGGTCGACGTTGCGACAGCACGCTGGGTGGAATGCGCTGACGCTGCGATGCTCGAGAAGTTTCGCAACCGCTGTGCGGACAACCTGGCCCTCGATCACGCGGGCGATCTGGTCTACGTGGCGCCAAGTCGGGTCAATTTGAGCCTGACCGAAGAGCGCTGGCCGGACGTGCTGTTCACCAGCACCAGAGAAATGCGCCCCGTGGCTTGAGCGGTCTAACCACCCGTCACCAGAGTTGCTCTGAGCGCTGTATTTTTTACGCAGAAGCACTGGCCGTTGGTCGAAAGTCGCCAACGGCTTTTTGTAATCGCGACAGCCCTGCACTCGACGGTCTTGGTCCGAATCGCTCGGCGACGTACGCGTTGGCGATGGTCGCCAATGGCTCTTCCAGATCGGGTCGACGGTCGGCGACACGCGCTGCGTACGCCAGCGGGCCTTCATGTGGTTCGCGAGCCAAACCGATGCGAGCCAGCCGGGCGCAGACGGTCGCCCACTGCTTGCCAATGGGGTCGTGGCGTCGAATGCGTCCACTGAAGCTCAGCCACAGCGCGAGTAGCCCCAAAGCGCCCACACAGGTGGCCGTCAGGATCGCCACCATCGTGCCAGCCCCGGTATCCAGTCCCAAACGACGCATCAAATTGCGTTGCGCGGTCTGACCGTAACCCAGAATGTGTCGATTCCACGACGCGTTGACCGCATCCCACCCGTGGCGAATGCGGCTAAGAAACGGGCCGCTGCCGAGCATCAGCGTCGGCAGAGTCTCGTTGTCACCCAGTGCACCGTTGATGCCGCGTTCCACGCGCTCTGGCGCAACGGCGCCGGTTGGATCAACGCGCACCCAGCCGCGCTCATCGAGCCAGACCTCGGTCCACGCGTGCGCGTCGGATTGACGTATGGTCAGGTGGCCGGTAAGCGGGTTGCGCTCGCCACCTTGATAGCCGGTAACCACTCTGGCCGGTATGTTGGCGTAGCGCATCAACAGTGCGAAAGACGACGCATAGTGCTCGCAAAAGCCGCGCTGCGTGCCGAAAAGAAACTGGTCGCTCGCGGACGCGTTCTGGCGTAGCGGGGGCGGGCGCAGTGTGTACGCAAACGGGTCTTCACCAAAGTAGTCGAGCACCGCCTGAATCAACGCATTGTCATTACTGCCGTAACGTGCGCGCAGCAACTCGGCCAGCGCTGCCGTGCGCGGGTTGTCGGTGTTTCGCGTATTGACGTAGCGTCGTCGATCCGTGCCCAAGCCTCCTTCTTCGATGGAAAAGTCAGGATGCGAGCGCAAACGAAAACGCTGGCGCTGTTTCACCGCATTGTGAGCCAGCAATTCCAGATCAGCGTTGAGCGTGGTCTGCGGCGGCAGCGAGTTAGCGCTTGGAAGATCGAGTGCAAAGACCCAGCGGCGTTGGTGTGGCTCAAGGGTCAGCATGTAGCGAAAGGCGGATTCGCCGAGTTTGAAATTGGCGGTGCGCATGGCGGCTGGCCCGGCGGACCACTTGTTGTCGATGATGGTATCGAGAACCGGGCCGCGCCAGTAGCGTTGCGACGACGGCGGCAGCTCGTCGTCAAATTCCGCGCGAAACGCGACCGCGCCGGATTCGAGCAATTGCGAAATGTTGCCGGCTTCCATGGTGTCGCTGATCCCGGTCATCGCCGTTGACGATGTCGGCAGCGCCCAGAACGGCCCGGGCACACGCGGAAACAGCACAAAAATAAGCAGCGTCAGTGGCAGGGCCTGGGCCAGCAACATCCCGCTGCGCGACAACACGCGCCTGGGCTCGGTGGGTGGAGTGCGACGCGTGACTTGAATGAGTGCAGCGACGACGACAAACAGCGACAGTGCGCCGTACAGCGTCGAGACGATGTTCTGGTCGAACAGAGCGTGCGCCACCACGTTGAAAAACGCCATATAGACGATCACGATCAAGTCGCGCGAACGCGCCGTTTCGGTCAGCTTCATGGCCGACATCAACAGAAGCAGGGCGGTACCTGCCTGGAGACCGTTGATTGTGCGATAGGTGAAAAAGACCATGCCGAAGTTCGCGAACGCCCAGCCCATTCGCAACACGACATGAGGCAGTTTGAAATCACGTCGAAACGCGACGTAGCGCCACGTCATGGTCAGCGCGATCAGCACGATAATCCATGCCGGGACATCGTTGACGAACGGCAGTGTGGTCACCATCATGGCAACCAGCGCCCAGGTCAGCTTGACCTCGGTGATCGGCGGTGACGCCCAAGCCGTGTTGGCTAGCGGTACAGTGCCAGCGCGCGCAGACATTCGTGCAAGTGTGCGCGGCCGTCGGCCGGCGCGATCGAAGTGGGTCCAAGGGCGAGGCCGAAGCGGCGGCCGTCTTCGCTGGCATCGAGACACCAGCGAGTGAGTATCGAAAGACGCTGTTCCAGGCCGCCCGTCGTGTCCGCGAGGTTCAGATATAGCGGTGCGGCGTCGGCGCCGGAGAACGTCTTGACGGTTAGCACATCGTTGCGCGCGTAGGTCTTCCACGCGATGCGTCGCGACGGGTCGCCCGGGCGGTAGTCCCGCAGTCCGGCAAAGTCGCTGTCGCCGTGGACCGAGTCGCGCGTTCCGCCATCGACGGCGTCCTGCGCTGGTGGGGCACCTGCGTGGTCGTCGGGCGCGGGGTAGACCACCGCGGCGAGTTCGGTATTGAGCCAGACCCAAGCCTGGAACAGACCGGCAGGATAACGACTGCGCACACTGATGCGCTCGAGCGTCACGCGACCACGTGTCGGCGCGTCCACCGGGATCTGTACCGTGCAGGCGCCAGCGGGCTCAAGGGAAACGATATCCGCTAGCGCGTTGGATGCAAACACGCCTAAATCAAGTCGAGCGAAAGCGGATGGATTCCTCATTTCGACGGTAAAGATCGCATCTGAGCCGGCAAACACTGGTGTTGCATTGGCCAGCGTTACGGTGAGGCCCGACAAGGTCCGATGGCAGTGGTGCATGACAACCAGCGCGAACGCCGTCAGTGAAAACGTGACGGCCAAACCAACGCTGTTGTTGTAATTCATGGCGCCGAGCAGCATCAGAAAGATCATGGCCCCAAACGCGGCGCCCTGTCCGGTGGGCAGAATATAGATGCGGCGACTGCTAAGCGTCACCGTTCCCCGGTCAGTGCCCTGGCGCCGGCGCGCCCACGCGCGCCCTTGGCGCCGCACGAACGACGCCAGTGCGCTCATTCGCTGACCGGTACGCTTTGAATGACGTAGTTGCCGACCGACTCCCTGCCTTCCAGGCGCGCGCCCGCGTCGCGCCAGTGCACACGATGATCAATCACGGCCACGGCGACAGCTTGCACATCGTCTGGAATCACGGCATCGGCACCGCGAATCAGGGCATGTGCCCGAGCACAGCGCAGTAGACCCAGCGCAGCGCGCGGGGACAGTGGATGGTTAAGGCGCGGATCCGAACGCGTCATGGCAACGACCGCTTGCAGGTAGTCGAGCAACGCGTCGGACACGTGTACTTTTGCCGCTTCCTGCTGCAGCTGTTGCAGGCGCGCCGACGTCAGCACTGGCTGCATCTCACGAATCATCGCCGCCCGATCCTCACCGAGCAGCAGTTCCCGCTCGGTCTGCGGCGACGGAAAGCCAACGCTCAGACGCATCAAAAAACGGTCGAGTTGCGACTCGGGCAGCGGAAACGTGCCCACTTGCTCCGTAGGGTTTTGCGTGGCGATGACAAAGAACGGGTCGGGCAAATCGTGCGTGACGCCGTCAACGGTGACCTGTTGTTCCTGCATGGCTTCGAGCAGAGCGCTCTGCGTTTTGGGTGTGGCGCGGTTGATTTCATCGGCTACCACCACCTGGTTGAACAGCGGGCCGGGATGAAACACGAACTCGTTGCTGTTGCGATCAAACATCGACACGCCCACCACGTCAGCAGGCAGCAGATCACTGGTGAACTGAACGCGCTGGTAGGTCAGGCCGAGAACGCTGGCGAGCGCTTGGGCCAATGTGGTCTTGCCGACGCCGGGAACATCCTCGATGAGCAAGTGACCACGTGCCAGCAAGCAGGTCAGAGCCAGTCGCAACGTGTCGGGCTTGCCCAGAATAATGCGGCCAAGTCCGTCGAGGATGGCTTGAATCGAGGCGTCGACAGGCTCAATATCCCGACTGTCCACAACCGGTTCGGCTCCACTCATCCTGCATTCCTTTGGCTTGTTTTTCGTGTTTAAAACAAAAGTTTGTGAAATAGAATTAAACTAAATCATAGGTCTAGCCCAGCGAGCTGACTTTCTCCAGCTGGGCATTGAGTTTGGTCAGTGCCGCTTCAAATTCCTGCGCGCGGCGCTGCTCCTTCTCCAGGATCTCTGCGGGGGCGTTCTGCACAAATTTCTCATTGTCGAGCTTGCCACGTGCGCGGCTTAGTTCTTTGCGCTGCTTCTCAATCTGCTTGGTCAGTCGCGCGGCCTCGGCCACCGGATCGATCAACCCGGCCATCGGGACCAGAATCTGCAGATCGCCAAGCAGCGCCGTTGCGCTCGGCGGTGGCTCGCGATCGACCAGCATTTCGACCGACTCGAGGCGGGCCAGTTCCCGCAGCAGATCGCCCTGTGCGGCAAGGTGCCCTTGATCCGCCTCGCTGGCGTTGGCGAGCAGAACCGGTAGCGGTTTGCCGGGCGCGATGTCCATTTCGCCACGAATCTGGCGAATGCCCAGCACAAACCCCTGGATCCAGGTCACAGCGGTTTCCGCCTCGGTATCGCGAGCGAAATCGGCGGTGTCGGGCAACGGCTGGTCAATGATGGTTCGGTCGCCATCGCCACCGAGCTGGGCCGTGGTACGACGCCAGATGTCGTCGGTCAAAAACGGCATGACCGGGTGCGCCAGGCGCATCACCGCGTCGAGAACTTCAAGCAAGGTGCGACGGGCAGCATCGGCCGCTGGGCCACCGGCGCGGAGCACGGGCTTGGTCAGCTCGAGGTACCAGTCACAGTATTCATGCCAGATAAATTCGTAAATCGCACGCGACGCCAGATCGAAGCGGTAGGTCTTGAACGACCGCTCGACCTCGTCGATGGCGGCGCCAAGGCGAGACCGAATCCACCGATCCGCCACGCCGGGCGAGATATCGGTCGGCGGAACACCGGCGTCGTCATTCATTAATACGTAGCGCGCCGCGTTCCAGATCTTGTTGCAAAAGTTTCGATAGCCTTCGACGCGCCCAAGGTCAAAGCGAATGTCGCGGCCGGTCGTGGCCAGCGAAGCAAACGTGAAACGCATTGCGTCCGTACCAAATGCCGGGATGCCGTCGGGGAACTGCTTGCGCGTCGCCTTCTCCGTTTTCTTTTTCAGGTGCGGCTGCATCATGGACGCCGTGCGCTTCGCGACGAGCGTTTCCAGATCGATGCCGTCGATGATGTCCAGCGGATCGAGAATGTTACCTTTGGCTTTCGACATTTTCTGTCCAGCCTCGTCGCGCACCAGACCGTGAATGTAAATCTCGTGAAACGGGATGTCGCCAGCAAATTTCATGCCCATCATCATCATCCGAGCGACCCAGAAGAAAATGATATCGAAGCCAGTGACCAGTACTGACGTTGGATAAAAGGTCGCAAGCTCCGGTGTTTTCTGCGGCCAGTCCAGCGTGGAAAACGGCCACAGTGCCGATGAGAACCACGTGTCCAGCACATCGTCGTCCTGGCGCAGAGCGACGTCGGCGCCCAGGTTGTGCTTCGCGCGCACGTCGTCTTCGCTGTGCCCCACGTAGACGCTGCCCGCGTCGTCGTACCAGGCGGGTACCCGATGACCCCACCACAACTGGCGGCTGATGCACCAGTCCTGGATGTTGTTCATCCATTCGTAGTAGGTCTTGTCCCAGTTCTCCGGCACGAATTTGACCCGGCCGTCTTTCACTGCCGCGATCGCTGGCTCAGCCAGCTCTTTCACGGCCACATACCACTGGTCGGTCAGGTAGGGCTCCACCACGGCACCGCTGCGATCACCGCGCGGTACCATCAGTCGATGATCGTCCGTGCGTTCGAGCAATCCGGCGGCGTCCATATCGGCAACCACCTGCTTGCGAGCCTCTTCACGTGTCATGCCGCGATACGCTGCGGGCACGTCGTCGTTCATACGCGCGTCGTCCGTTAGCACGTTGATCATCGGCAGATCATGACGCTTGCCAATTTCATAATCGTTGTGATCGTGCGCCGGTGTGATCTTGACGCAGCCACTGCCAAATTCAGGATCGACGTAGTCATCTTTGACGATCGGAATCTCACGCCCGACGAGAGGCAGCACAATGTGCCGTCCAACCAGATGCGCGAAACGCTCATCGTCAGGATGCACAGCCACTGCCGTGTCACCCAGCATGGTTTCCGGGCGCGTCGTCGCGACGATCAGGTGCGCCGGGTCACCGTCGCGCGCATCCTTGATTGGATACTTAAAGTGCCACAGATGGCCATTCTCTTCCTCGGACAGCACCTCAAGATCGGACAGGGCTGTGAGCAACACAGGGTCCCAGTTAACCAGTCGCTTGCCGCGGTAAATCAGCTTCTCATCGTAGAGCTGGACGAACACGTCGCGCACGGCATCAGACAGCCCTTCGTCCATCGTAAAGCGCGAACGAGACCAATCGACCGACGCGCCAATGCGTCGCTGCTGTTCGCAAATCTTGCCGCCGGACTCTTCTTTCCACTGCCACACCCGCTTGACGAATTCCTCGCGGCCGAGCTCACGCCGATCGATGCCCGCGGCATTAAGCTGACGCTCCACGACCATCTGCGTCGCAATGCCCGCGTGGTCCATGCCCGGCTGCCACAGTGTGGTCTTACCGGACATCCGCGCGTGGCGAATCAGCATGTCCATTACCGTCAGCTGAAAGGCGTGCCCCATGTGCAGCGTACCGGTCACGTTGGGTGGCGGGATCATGATGCAGTACGGGTCACCGCTGCCGCTGGGTTCGAAGCAGCCGTCGCGTTCCCAGCGCTCGTACACCGGCTGTTCGATTTGTTTGGGGTCGTAGGCTTTATCCATAATCTTTATCGACTGTTTTTCATCTGGAAATCAGGGTCTCGCGGGCCCGTCTGAGCACGTCACGACCGAAGCGGTCGATGGTGCCTAAGCTTTTGGGGAAAGTGAAGGGCGTGGGTCGCGCTGGTCGGCTGTCGCTGTCGGTGTTTTTCTGCTGTCCGGGTGATACTGGTCGACTCGGGCCGAGTCCAGCGGCTGACATAGTCGTTTGCGGAATGGCTCCCAAGCGGTCCGCGGAATTTCCCCAAACGACTATGTCAGCCGCTGGTCTTTATTCAACACTTTTCTCTCTGTTCTCGATCGGCGAAGTCCGCGAAGAAGAGGATGGGGTTTTTATTTGAGGTCTCGGCGGTGTTTACG
>JBGCFP010000095.1:0-40921 GCA_045107005.1 Gammaproteobacteria bacterium | reverse complement strand
CGGTGAGATCTGCACGACCCCAATACTGATCCCGACGTCGAGCTGGCGTGTCCCCACCTTACACGGCGTGTTGACGGCGACGGCGCACATGCGCTCGGCGATCTCGACCGCTTCGTCCAGGGAACTGTCGGGCAACAAGACGCCGAACTCGTCGCCCCCAACTCGCGCGAACCGATCTTTGGTGCGCAAACCGCCCGCGAGTCCTTTCGCCACGCGCTGTAACAGATCATCTCCAACGTCGTGTCCGAACGTATCGTTGACCAGTTTGAACTGATCCATATTCAAATGCAGTACGGTGCTGCGTCGTTGCTGTGAGGCAGCGTCACGCAGCGCAATGTTCACGCAGCGCTCAAAACCCTCTCGCGTCAGGAGCCCTGTGAGTGCGTCGTATTTAACGCTGACGATGCGCGTTGCCTTCTCGGCCAGCATCACCAGAATGTTGCGATCGCTGTTTTCGAAATCGCGCTTGGTATCACTGCGCGCCACCAGCAATGTGCCGTAGCGGTTGTTCTGGCCATCCATTAACGGGCAGGCGATCATTTTCAGCGGACATTCAAGACTCAGTCCGTGTTGCCAGCTTTCGGCTTGCTCATTTAACACGACCGGCGCTTTGAGGGTTTCCAGCCAGCGGCCCATCGCGGGATTTTTGAGCCATCCCTCAATCCGGACGCCGTCTTCGGATTCGACACCGAAGCGCACCACGGATCGTTCACGATCGCGCAGCAGCAGAGCGGTCACGCAAACGTCAAGAGACTCGGTGCAGTTATCGATGATGTGAGAAAGAAAGCGTTCATTTTCTTCAACGCTGCCCAAGCCTTCCTCGTTGTCGTAGACCAAAGTCAATTCTTCATAGCGCCTTACCAATTCGTCGGTCATCGTCACGAGTTCGAGGTCCAGCGTGCTGTGGCGGGCGATGATCGGAGCGAGCCCACCGAGCAGTGCCTCAAGCAAGTGAGTTGGTGCGCCGTCATCCAGTACGGCGTAGAGCACGTCATCAAGTTCGCCATCTGCGCGTTTGATGGTAACGACGACCCCAGTGAAACCTGCACCGACAGAGCGCACGCTCGGCGCCGTCGCTGGCGCGCAGGATTCGCCCGTCTCGGGGCACCAGTTGGCGCCGCGCTCGGTGTAGTCGTACCGCCAACGTACGCGCCCCTGCGGCGACGCGATGACCAGCGATTCCAGAGGTTCCACCAAACCCTTGATCAACTCGGCGAATGGCCCAAACCAGGCGGAGTAGTCGTGCAAATCGGTCACTCGGCGGCCTCGGTATCGCGCTCGAGTGTGGTCTTGAGTTGATCAACGAGCTTGCGCAAGCTAAACGGCTTCTCGACGAACCACACGTTCGTCATTTCGCGCGACCAGCTGCGGTGCTCCAGCGCCGTCTTCGACGTCACGACGAATATCGGATACTGGCGATCCGCTTGATGTTCGCTAATGTGCTGGCACAGTTGCTCGCCGGTCATGCGCGGCATGTCGATATCGGTGATCAGGGCGTCGGGGCGCTGTTGCTGCAGCCATTCCCAGGCCTGCTCACCGTTGCACGCTTGCTCAACCGCGAACCCGGCCCGCTTCAAGGTACTGGCCAGCACACGACGCGCCACGGCTTCGTCATCGACTATCAGGATAGTTCGCATATCAACCGACCTCCGCTAGCGTGTGCAGGTTCGTCTGCAGTTCAATGACGAAGCGCGTTCCCTTGCCCGGTTCACTGCTTACGCTCAAGGCACCGTTATGCAACTCGACGATGTCGCGGGTTAGCGCAAGGCCCAGCCCGTGCCCTGAACGATCGCGCACTTCGTCACTGTCAGAGCGGAAGAATTTCTCAAACACCTGGCTTTGATCCTCTGCGGTAATGCCGATCCCGCTATCCGTCACCGAGATGCGCAAGCACTCTTCTGTCTCCTCAGCCCGCATCGTGACCGTACCGCCCGGTCGGTTGTATTTCACGGCGTTGCTCAGGAGGTTGTTCAGGGCGATCCGTAAAAGGTCTTTATCGAGACTGAAGACGCCAAGTTGATCGGGTAATTCGAGGTCAAAGCGCAACGCGTCGGCACCGCGAATGTGGCGCGCCGCGTCAAAGACATCACGCAGTAGATCACCGACACGCACGCGCTGACTGTCGATATCCATACTGCCCATTTCGATCCGCGTCAGGCTCAGCAGGTTGTTGATCAAAGCTGACAGACGCCCGACTTCATCTTCGATCACGTTCGCCGCTTCAATCCGCAGCTCACGATCGTCCGGGTCAGCGGTCTGCAAGGTCTCGCTGTACATGGAGAGCACCGTCAGCGGGGTCTTGAGTTCGTGCGCAATGTGGCCAACGAATTCGGCGCGCCCGTTTCGAGCCAGCGCCTGCAGCGTGGTGTCCCGAATGACAACGAGACAGCCGATCGACTTCGAATCACTGGGTGAGAATAATGGATACGCCGTGACCGTATGCGTGAGCCGAGTCTCAGGCGTCAGCTGCACCTCTACTGGCTCGGGCAGGTAGCGTCGCGACGCTCGCGCGCGGCACTGACTGAGAAATTGACGGACGTCATCGTTCTCACACCATTCCAAAGAAGTGGAACCGCTTAACGTGGTGACATCGACCCCAAGCATCTCCTCGAGGCGCCGATTGACGACGGTGATCGTGCCGGATTCGTCCATAACCAGAATAGCATCCGGCAGGGATTCGAGAACGCGCAACACGCGCTCCTTGCGATACGAAAGAAGTTTGGTGGACGTCACCACTCGCTCACGCTCGGTTTGCATATCGGCGACGCGCTGGTTCATATGTTCCACGAACTGGCCGAACTGGTGCATGAAGACACCCAGCTCGCCGTCCGCCTGGATGTGTACGGGGCGTCCGGTATCGGAGTCGATCGCGACGCGCAGGTCAGCGGCCGCTTGTTTCAGCGGTCGAATTTCCCGACGCATCAGAAAATAAAACAACGGCGTCAGCAGGAACACCAGCAGCGACAGCGACGCATAGAACGGCAGGTTCGCGGCACTTTGGCCGATGCTTGGAGCGACGTAGCCCAGACGCAAATGCGCGGCGCGTTCTGCTCCTTGCATAATCGGGGCGTAGAATTCGACGATGGCCGGACGATTGCCCTGCGCATCAATATGACGCTCCCCACGCCACGACGCGGGCTCTTCAGGTGGCTGCCAGCTCGGCACGAGCATGCCGTCTGCGGCGGCTTCGACGATGGGAGAGCCGTCAACAGAGACCAGCGTTGCGTAGGCGAAACGAGAGTATTGGTCGCTGACCGCCAGCGTTTGCAGCAGTGACGAGGGGTTTGATGCCGGCGCCAGTTCCTGGAGTTCTATGGAGGACAGAACGCGGGCCAGGCTAACGCCCTGGACGCGCAAACGCTGTTCGCTCTCTGACAGCAGGTGCTGTAAAAGTAGCGCGCAAAGGACAGCGATCACCAATAATGATCCGGCGATCATACTCAGACCCAGGCGCTCGCGTTTCCACAGAGGCGCGTCTTTCCTTGACATAACGACTCGTTCATCCATAACGACGAGCCGAGTATCGCATCGGGCGGTGCAACGGACAGTGAACGCGGTCTCAGGTTTGTCTTAATCGGCGAACGATTCTGCCCTATTCCGGCACTCGATCTCCCGCCCAGTCGAAAACGGAACCTGACGCGCTTGAATCGAGGCCGTCGACCACATCGAGGAGCGCCTTGGCGCTGCGTTGGGGCGTAAAGAGCTTGCCCTGGGGCACGTTTGCCTGAAACGGCTCGGACAACGCACTGTCGACCGTACCCGGGTGCAAGCCAACAATAATCGCATGGCGATTGCGGCGCGCGACCTCAATGGCCAACGTGCGCAAAATCATGTTTAGCGCCGCTTTTGACGCGCGATAGCTGTACCAGCCGCCCAGGCGATTGTCGGCGATGCTGCCGACGCGTGCGGACAGTGCGGCAAAGACGCTGCGAGAGGCAGGTCGGAGTTTCGGCAGAAAATGCGTCGCGACCAAGGCGGGGCCAATGGTGTTGACCTTAAGCACGCGTGCCATGTGATCGGCATCCATGGCACGAAACGTCTTTTCGGGGCGCAAGCCGTCAGCGTCATGCAGCACCCCTGTGGCCACCACAATCAAATCAAGCGGCTCGTCGATGGTCGCCGCGGCTCGTTCGATTGACTCTGGCTCCCGGTAATCGAGTTGACCGTTCACCACTTTCGGGTGGACCGAGTCTGACGGGGTCCGACTGAACGCATACAGTCTCTGGATGTCATCGCGCTGGCAAAGCGCGTCGACGAAGGCTCGGCCGATGGCACCAGCTGCCCCAATAACGCACGCGGTCCGGATCGTATTGCTGTCACTCATGGCGCATACTTCGTGGTCGTCCGGCAGCCGGATGTCAATCTAGCCCGCGCGCAGCAATGAACGATCACGCAAATATTCGCAGCGCAAACACTGTTCCAGCTTCTCGACCAGTTCCGCATGACTGCCTTTTAGTGAATACAGATTGATTTGCACGTTGGGCAATGGTGCCAACAGTCCGTGCGGCAGTAGCGCGCAACCAGGCACCACGTTCGGCCCGAGAACCGGCGTAATGGCCTGGTCGGCCGCGACGACCGCGTTGATGGTGACATCGGAATCGGTGTCCACGACAAATTCCCACGCCAGGCCAGCACGATCGAGCGTATCGATGGCATCCTGACGCTGGGCACAGTCGTTTGCCATGGCAAGCGGAACGGGTCGCTGCAGGTGCGCTTGCCCGTTCGTCGCACCCATCCACCGATGCTCGGCTTCGCACAACGTTTCACCGCCACGATAGGTGCGCTTCTCGGTGGTTAGAATGACGTCCAGTTGTCCATCACGAAGCTGGCGCTTGAGCAGCTTGGTCAATGACGTGACAAGAGTGACTTTGATCCGCGGGTAGTCCTCGCGCATGCGTTTCAAGACGTTCGGAACGTGCGGATACACCACGTCGATGGGCACGCCCCAGCGCAGCTCTCCTTCGTAGTCGTCGTTGGTCAGTCGGCGCCAGGTCTCGTCGTTGAGTTCCAGCAGTCGACGTGCGTAGCTCACCAATTGGTGGCCGACCGGCGTGAGCGCTACACCCCGGCCTTCTCGATGCAGCAGCTTGGTGTTGAAGGTCTGTTCAAGACGTTTGACCTGCATGCTCACCGCAGACTGGGTCAGGTGGTGTTGACGCGCCGCTTTGGTGACAGCGCGCGTGTCAGCAATCGCGACCAGCGAGCGCAAGGCACCGATATCGAGGTTTCGCATTGTTCACTCCCAGTGATGGTAAAGATCACAAAATAGCCATTTATTCGACGGCCTCGTTTCCGGATAATACATCAACAATCCGCCAGTCACTGGCACTCACTAATCAATTTTCGTGATATCTGAAATCAACCGGCGGGATCGTTGGGTGACGTCTTGGCCACGCTTGCGTCACCGCAGACGATGTCCCACTATCCCGCGTTCCTCACCTGGAGGCCTGCCATGAGCCACACCGCGATCTCCTGTGCGTTACTCAGCACCGACAACATCAATTTGGCGAACTGCGACGACGATCTCGCCTATCCAATGCTCGCCGAGCTCGGGGTTAACGCCAAACGCGTTAGCTGGCGCGCGACGGACGAAGATTGGGCAAAGTACGACCTCGTTGTCGTGCGGACCACTTGGGACTATCAGGACAACACCGAGCGTTTTCTGACCACGCTGCGAGAGATTGAAGCGGCGGGACCGTTACTCGCCAATCCCCTGCCGGTTCTGCGCTGGAACGCACGCAAGACTTACCTCGCCGATCTGCAGTCCAAGGGTATCGCCATTGTCCCCACCCATTTTGGAGAAGCCCTGACGCCCGCTTCGCTCGACGCACTGGTGGCTCAATTCGCGGGAGTAGAGTGGGTATTGAAACCCGATGTCGGAGCCAATTCCGGTGGCGTTTTTCGATTAAACGGTGCACCCGATGTGGCGACTCGAAACGCTCTGCTCGAGCGCTTCAAAGACTGCGGGTATTTGGCGCAGAAGTTTGTCGCTGCTGTCACGCGCATCGGCGAGTACTCGGTGTTTTTCTTCGCCGGTGAATACAGTCACTCCATACTGAAAACACCAAAGGACGGAGATTTTCGGGTGCAGGAAGACTACGGCGCGAACATACGTGCCGTTACACCGCCCACTGGGCTGTGCGAGACGGCCGGCGAAGTGCTTGCCGCTCTGCCCCCCGACTGCCTCCACGTCCGCGTTGACCTGATCGCCGACGCTTCCGGTCAGTTTTGCCTGATGGAAGTGGAACTGATTGAACCGTCGCTCTACTTGCGAACGACGTCAGACGCGCCGCCGAATTTCGCGCGGGGTTTGCGCCGCTGGTATGACCATATGAAATGAGCGGCCGCGCGATTCAGGCATAAAAAAACCCCACCAGCTGGCGGGGTTTTTGTTGGAGTGAAGAGCCGGATGACGATCCGGCTCTTCAAGCGTTACGCGCTTAGTTCACCGAACAGCCGTTTGGCTCAGCGGCTGGGCCTGGAGGGCCAAAGAAGGCCAGTCGCAGGAGACCAAGGTCCGCCACGTTAACGACACCGTCGCCGTTCAGATCGGCATCAGCGTTGCCACTGAAGAAGACCGAACGAAGAATACCCAAATCGACGACGTTAACCGTGCAGTCGTTGTTCAGGTCAGCATCGCAAGCGTTGCCAAAGCCGTCGCCATTGCTGTCGCGCTGGTCTGCATTTGCCACGCTCGTGCAGTTGTCAACGTCGTCAAGCACGCCGTCGTCGTCGCTATCAACGCCCGTGGACATTGTCACCGGCAACAAGCACCACTCGTCGAGTGTACCGGTATCAACACCAGCGTTGTCGCTGACGTTCATCGTCCAGGTACCAGACAGATCTTCGCCGTCAAACACGTCCAGCGGATTGCTCGGGATGAACGAGCCGCCGATGGCCGGGCCGTCACTGCACTCGTCTTCGAGTGGTGTCGTCGCTTCGTCGTCAAACGTCGCGTCAATGTCGTTACCACTGCAGCCGAAGGTCGTGGCCGGTACGCCCGGACGATCGTAGAACGTGGCGCTGGTGCCAGTGTCTTCGTGCGTCAGCGTAAAGATCAAGTCACCAACATAGGTGTGCGTCACTTTCAACGTCACGTCGATATCTTCCAGCGTACCGGTTGCGGCCAGCGACGTATCGCTGTCAATGCCTGCGCCGTCTCCATCCGGAATGCTCAGGTTAGGGGATACACAGATGATGTTCTGCGTCGTGAACGAGAACGTGGCCGAGGCATCACCGCCGCCGCACTGGTTGCTTGCCGTGACGCGCCAGAAGTAGGTCGTCATTGGGCCAAGCGAACTGGTCGCGGTGTATGAGGTCGTTTCCGTCGTGCCGCTTTCGATGATGTTGGCAAAGCCGGCGTCCAGAGCCACTTCGACCAGGTAGGTGCCCGCTTGCGCAGCTGCCGCCCAGGTGAACGTGGGTTGCGTCGACTGCTCGGTCGATCCGTCAGCCGGCATGGACAACGCTGCCGCATCCGGCGTGTCGGTCGACAATGCCAGTGCGAGTTGCGCAGTACGCGTCTTGGTACCGGAAACACCCGATACCTCGATGGTGTAGTTGCCAGGCGCTGCCGAACCGGTGCTGCCGATCGTCAACGTCGTTGCGCCGGCAGGAATCACCGGATTGACGCTGAAGCTTGCGGTCGTGCCGGCTGGATTGCCCGCAGCGCTCATGTTAACCGGATCGCTGAAGCCAAGTGCCTGACCGATCGTGATGTCATAGACCGCATCGTCCGGTGCACAGACAGACGCCATCGTGGTGTCGCCGGTGACAAAGAAGTCTGGCTCGAACACGTTTTCGTCAATGTAGGTGTCGGGATCGTTGGAACCGTTGCTCGAGATGCGACGATCGTCCGCCCACTGAATGAACGCCGAAGAGACGGTCTGCAGCTGCTGATCGTAATCACCGTGGTAGCAGGTGGCAAGGTTAGGATCGAGGCGAATCGGTGAAGATTCGTCAGACACACGCTCGTTAGGACCGAACGTCAGGCCGCCATCATCCGAAACAGTGGCGTAGTAATCGACGAACAGGTTGTCGTCAGGATCGAGACGACGATCGTACCAGGCAATAACGATACGACCGGTCGGGCCGCTGCTGAGCGATGGGAAAAACTGATCCGTTTCCGTTGCATCATCGTTGATGCGAATCTCAGGTCCCCAAGTGTCGCCCATATCCGTTGAACGACGATAGAACACGTCGGATGCATCGCCAACGTTCGCGGTGCCGGGATCGTAGGTGTACACAATGTGCAAGTCACCGTTAGGTGTGACAGCAATCTGTGGTGACGAGAGGTAACGAATGTTGCCGTTCAGAGCAGGACGACCGCAGGCGCCAAAGGCGGTGTTGTCGTTCGGGCTCACGGCGCCGGTTAGCGCGTTCGCGCCGCGCGTGAACGTCTGTCCACCGTCGGTCGAGCGCGACAGTTCCATGTCGATAGGACCAAGCGGGAACGGGTTGAAGCGTACCCACGCGACATAGAACGTGCCGTCGGGGGCAACAATCGGCCATGCACCCTGTACCGATGCGCCGTTGTCGCTCAACTGAACCTGCGGCGACCAGTTGATGCCGTCGTCAGAGAAGCTTGAAAAGATCGCAGCGCCTTGACCGAAATCGGTCCACACCATGTAGATGCGGCCAAAGTTCGGGCTGCCGACATTATTATCAACGGCAAGAAGTTCTTTATCGTCAGAGCCGGTGGCGGCTTGCGAAATGAAATCCATGGTTTGGCAATCGTCGGTTGAACGGTAGATACCGAGGCCGCCGTTACGCAGCGTGGCCAAGTAGAAATTACCGTCAGCCTGACGCCAGATCATGCTCGGGTCGCCGGAACTGGCGTTGTCGAACGCGCCGTTGTCGACAAAGCTTGCGCCGCCATCGGTCGAACGTGCGAAGCCGGTAAAGCCGCCGCCTGCCGTCACGCCGGAAAATGAATCGTTAAAACCTGAACACAGCGTGCCGGTGACCGGGCTGATGGCAATGGAGGTTTCGTTCTGCGTTTGCGATGCGCCGGAATCACCCGACGGATCGTTGACCGGCACGTCGGTGCCGGGAATACGGTTGGTCGACTTATCCTTATCGTATTTGGCTGATTCTGCTCCACCGAACATGTCGCGGCGATTACATTTGATCGCCAGGTAGTTGATCAGTCCGTCCATCCGCTGAACGTATTTTGGATTGTCGAGCATCGAACACGCGTTGGCGAGTTCTTTGCCTGACATCCCCTCGTAAGAAGTGTTTCCATCGTTCGCCACGGCGCTTTGTCCGAATGCAGCGGTCGCTGCCAGACAAACTCCGGCGACGACATTACGTCGATACCTATTCATATTTCCCTCCCCAGGGATAATTGAGACAAGCTAGTAAACGGCGTGCCCGAATGGCGGAGGCAGTGAGTTCTTTGGAATTTTTATTGTCCGCGCTCCATGGGCGTGACCATACGCGCATCCTCGCAAGGGCTGCAGAGGAAAGTCAAATGTGCCGAGCAGGCCCCACAGCCATTTGACAAAACACGCGCGAGCTCAGTGGCTTGACGGCTCGATTCGGACCCGGCCCACTGTCGACAGTCTCCTGTAGAAATAGGGATTGTCCAGCGTCAGGCGCTGCACCGACTTACCTTTTGACGGGGCGTGTACGAAGGCATTGTCACCAACGTAAATCCCCACATGGTCGTTCTTCGTGCGCAAGTTGAAGAACAGCAGGTCCCCCGGTTGTGCGTCGCGCAATGGAATGGTTCTCACCGATTCCTGCTGGCCGGCGGCCGTTCTTGGCAGCGTGACGTCTGCTTGCGCGTAAACAAAATGAATCAATCCACTGCAGTCGAATCCGGCCGGGCTCGCTCCACCCCACCGATACGGGACGCCAATCTGACGGCTTGCCACGCGTGCCGCTTTTTGGCGCTGACTCAGGCCGGACACCGTTTGGATTGCCGTCGGTCGAACCTCAGGCGTGGCGGAGACCGGTACTCTCGCGGCACGCGGCGGGGATTGGATTTCGGGTTCCCACGCACATCCGCCCAGCCCGAACAGCGCTATCAACAGGATCTGAGCCTGTCGCAAATGGTTGTTGACTGGAAATGGGAGAAATGGCACGTCAGCGATCCATCAATTGCATTACACTGCCGATGCTAGCAAACCAGAGTAAACCTCAGCTGAACACGTATCACAAAGCCTCCAGGGCACGCACTGACACCATGCCCTGTCCATCAATCGGCCATACGCGGCGATGAACCAGCCCTCAAGTGCCCCCGGGTCGCCGGCGAGCAGCCCCGCGGTCATCACATTGTTGGCTGCCAACGTGCTCACGTATCTCGCGCAGCTGGCCAACCCAGGTCCGATGGACCGATGGTTTGCCCTGTGGACACTTAACCTCGACTTTCCCAACGCGTCGCGGTTTGAAAGCTGGCAACTGCTGACCTACGGTTTTCTCCACGGCGGCAACGCGCATTTGATGTTCAACATGCTGGCACTGTGGATGTTTGGCATGGCGATGGAACGTGCCTGGGGGTCCATGCGCTTCGTCACGTACTATTTGTTGTGCATCATCGGTGCAGGCCTGATGCAGCTCGCGGCAAACGAAATTGGTGGTAGCGGCAGTCGCGTCGTCGGGGCTTCGGGAGGTGTGCTCGGATTACTCCTGGCGTTCGGCCTTGCGTTTCCCAATCGCCGTGTCATGTTGTTGTTTCCCCCGATACCAATGCGGGCGATTACGCTGGTTGTGATCTACGGCGTGCTCACTCTATTTATGGGACTCACCGGAACCGTGTCGTTTGTCGCCCATTTCGCCCATTTGGGAGGAATGGTTGCTGGATTGATCCTGACCCGATTCTGGCCGCAAACGTTTCCAACACGTTGGCACCCAAAACGCTGAGTCAGTCGATTCCCAATTCCTTTTTTAGCTGGGCCACGGTTTCTTCCAGTGCGCTGACACGAGCCTCAAGCTCGCTGGCGCCCGCCTGACTGGGCGCGCTTGGCGGTGGTGCCTCGTCGGTGGCTGCCTCGGGATCGTCAACGCCGAGCAAGTGAGCGTATCTGGCGTCGCGGCGCCCCGGTTGGCGATTGAGTCGCACGACGAACGGACCGTCCTCGCGCTTGGCAAGTGTCTCCAGCGTCTCATTGACGTCGTCGACCGTGGGGAATTCATGCAGGCGCCCGCTGCGGCTGCGCAGCTCGCCGGGTGTCTGTGGGCCGCGCAACATCAGCATGCACACCAGCGCAAGCTCCGCCGGGTCGAACTTCAAGGGTCCGAATTCACTGTTGCAAAAACGCTGCCGATGTTTGCTGACGCGACTGCCGTACTCGGTGCGCAAGCTGACCAGATACTGCTTTTCGAGCAGCGCAACGGTTTCGCGTACGTCACTTTCGGCCATTTGCATGACCGGTTCGCGATTGCTTTTTTGATTGCACGCGCTCGTCAGGCTTTTCAGCGTCAATGGATACTGATCAGGTGTGGTGACCTGCTTTTCCAGCAACGCCCCGATCACACGCAGCTCGTTGGCGGTTAGTGCAAACGCCATTTATCTCTCCTTCGCCAATCGTGCACGAATTTCATCGCGCGCTTCTGCCAACACGGAATCACGGTCGAGACTGTCCAGAATATCCTGCACCACCTGCTTGGGCCCACCCTCGCCCCACGACTTGCCCTGCGCCAGATATTCGTCCGCCACTTTGCCAACCACGTACGTGCTGTACCAGGCAATCGCGCCTTGCGCGCTGGCAGTCACCAACGTTGATAAGCCGCCCGTGCCGACTTTGAGCGCGCTCGACACCAGGTGCACCGCCCAAACCGTACCCATCAGCGCAGCCGCCTGGCCAATGACCACTTTGACAATGGCGCCCGCTTCCCGGTCGCTGAGCGGTAGACCGTAAAGACGCGACAGATGACGGACCATCCCGATGTCAATGAAGGCGGCCGCAAACAAATCGGCCACCGGAATCGGATTGACCGCCACTGCGAGTCCCTTGGCAAGGCAATACATACGCACGACTTTCTCGGCGAGCTTGCGTTTGGCTTCAAGGATTCGCTGACCGACCTTGTCGCTCAAATCACCGGCAAACAAACTGGCGTTCAGGGCGGCCAGCGTTTTGCCCTCTTTGTCCAGAACCCGCCACAGACGTTCGCGCAGCGCGTCCACGTCAGCCTGGCGCGGCCGGATGGATTCTTCTTCCTGGCCGTCCGCGTTAACGCGAATGATTTTCTCTGGCGCCGGATCCGCAGCGGCCAGCACAATGTTACGCGCTTCAATCAAGCCTTCGCTGTGCTGGCCGAGCGATTTCACCAGCGCCGCCTGCTCGGCCTCGTTGTAACGATCAGCCTTGTTGAGCACCAGCAGAATGGGACGTGACAGGCCGCTAAGCATGGTCAGGGCGTCGCGCTCCGTGACGGTCATGTCGCTGTCCACGACAAACAAAACCAGATCCGCACGACCGACCACTTCGCGCGCCAGGTCTTCGCGCACTTGCCCATCTGCCTCATCAATGCCCGGCGTGTCGATGAAAAACACCCCTTGCGACTGGATCTCCTGCCACTTGCCCATGTCGGCCCGTGTGGTCTCACCGTGCAGCGGACTGACGCTGAACCTGGCCTCGCCCATCAGCGCGTTGAGCAACGAGGATTTGCCAGTGCTGACGCGCCCGAAAGCGGCGATGTGCACGTGCCCATTCTCGAGCTTGTCGAGCATCGCCTTGACCGACGCGTAGTCGCCAGCCAGCGTTTCGCGCACGCCGCCCGGCAAGCGCGGATCATCGATCAGTTCGCGCAAGCTTTCGCGCGCCAGATCGAGATGACGGTCCTGGCTACTGGTCGTGCTCGGTGTCTGGTCGGAGGGCGATTTGCGCCACCCGCCGAACACCTTTTTCCATATGCTCATTAATCGTGCCCTCAAAGGCCGATGCGGCCGCCGCGGGGACCAGCTCCCCACGTTCGGCGAGTGACTGGGCGAGCGACCGCCCAAGTGCGTCAAAGATCAAACCGTACGCGACTGCGTGCACCAGGCCACCAGCGACCGTGCCGATCCCGGGAAACGCCTTGAGGCCGTTGCCCGCCACGGCGAGGGTGAGCGGCAGCGCTTTGCCAACGCGGCTTTGACTCAGGTTCAAAAACTCTTCGACGTCCATGTCACGGACGGAGGCACCCCAAAGCGCGCTCAGGTCGCGCGTCATGGCCGTGCCAAGATAGCCTTGAATGACAATATCGGAACCGGGACTGATGGCTGCCAGCGCGCCGATCACGGCCTTTTTGGTGTAGCCGCTGATCAAGGCTTCCGCGCGATCCTGTCGATAGACCTCCTGCGCCGCTTTCAGTTTTTCATTGGCCAGCGTAAAGACGGCCTGATCGCGCAAGTCGGCGAGCACGGCAGGGTCTCTTGCCAGCATCTCCCGTACCGCCAGTTTCAGGTTGGTCAAGTCTGGCGCGCGAGCGCGCACCTGACGCGATTCATTGCCTTGATCGTCGATGATCGTCACCTCCTCTTCGCCCCCGGCGGCGACGGTGACTACGGCCGTACGGACGCCGCTCTTGCCCAGTTTCGCCACTCGATCCTGCAGCTTGCGCAGGATGACTTTGCGTTCTTTGGGCGCGTAGCGATCGACTTTGTTCAGTGCGAGCACGGTGGGCTTGCCCAACGCATCGAGTTCGCGCATCGATTGCAACTGCTGGCGTGTTAGATCGCCGTCACAAATGTACAAGATAACGTGGGCACGCAGGGCTTCTTCGCGTGCGATGGCGTCGAGGTTATCACCCGCCGAACCGGTGCCCGGCACGTCGGTAAGAATAACGCTGCCTTGGGACGGGTCATCCCATCGGTATTGACGAATGTCGACGGTGGATCCACCCACAGGCGAAGTCTGCACATCGGCGCCCGGCAGCAGTGCCTGGATCAGCGTACTCTTGCCGGCGCTGACCTCGCCGAAGACACACAGATGCACCGTGTTGTCTGCACGACGTCGCGCCAGCTCGTCGAGCTCTGCGCGCGCGGCGCCGGTCTGCGTGCCCGCCACTGTGGCGTCGTCGATGCGCGCATTGAGTGACGATTCGCTGAGCGGCTCTCGCTTGATCTGGGCTGGCTTGCGTCGTGGCACAACGAAGCGCACGACTAACCCGATGCACAGCAGGATGGCTGTTACGAACGCGCCAACGAATGCGTATTTTAATATCGCCGGACCCGTTTCGAGGCGCGCCCAAACGTTGAGCGCCGACTCGCTGACGAAAAGCAATGCCGCGCTCAGTGCGATCAACAGCACGATGATGCCCAGTGCGAGGACGATTCTGAGCGCGCGATCGACCTTCATGACCGCCAGTGCGTCCACACAGGTGTCAGTCGGGACGGCAGCCGCAGTCCCTTGCCGATTTGCGCCCAGCGCTGGTCAGGGTGATGAAAATCCGAGCCGCTGGATGCGAGCAGACCGGCTTCTTCGCACAGATTGGCGAGGGTTTGCGTCTGCGCGTACTGCTGGGTGCCGGAAATGACTTCCATCGCGGCACCACCCGCGGTCTTGAAAGCCGCGACCAGCTCGTTGAGCTTGGTCCGTGTGAGTTTGTATTTGGCCGGGTGGGCCAGCACGGCAACGCCACCGGCCTCGCGCACCCAGTCAATCACAGTGGCCATCTGCGGCCACGGTGTACTGACGTCGCCCGGTTTCCCGTGACCAAGAAATTGGTGGAAGGCCTGCGCCATGTCGCGCACCGCTCCGCATTCGACCAGGTGGGCCGCGAAGTGAGGCCTGCCCAGGATCCCTTGGCCAGCGTGCCGCCGGGCCCCCTCGAGCGCGTTGGGGATGCCGCGTTTCTCCAATCGTTTGGCAATGCGGGTGGCGCGCAATTCACGCGCGGCGCGCTGCGCGACGATGCCCGCGCGCAGGCCCTCGTGCTGCGGGTCGACGCCCAGCCCGACAATGTGCACAGGCCTTTTTGTCCACAGTGCCGACAACTCCAGCCCTACGACAAGTTCCGGCGACGGGCCACCAGACAGGCCGACGTCTGCATAGGCGTCGAGCGTGTCGTGATCGGTGATTGCGAGCAAGTCGACACCCTGTTCATGCGCCAACGCGCAGACGGCCGCCGGACTCAAGCTGCCGTCGGAATAGAGCGTGTGGGTATGCAGATCAGCGATCAGGGAATGCGCCATGGCGCAAGCCTACCAGCAAACCTGACAAACGTGGGCCGTCGCGACGCGCAATTGTCGTGATTCTGTCGACAATCCGCGGTTCGGCACCGACGAACTATCGCGTACACTCGCGCCATGACTGATCCTCTGACAGTGCTCCAGGACGTGTTTGGCTACGCGGAATTTCGCCATCACCAGCGTGCCGTGATCGATGCGGTTATCGACGGCGAAGACGGTTTGGTGGTTATGCCCACCGGCGGCGGTAAATCGCTGTGCTATCAAATTCCGGCGCTGGTCCGGGATGGCGTAGCGATCGTCGTCTCACCTCTGATCGCGTTAATGCACGATCAGGTCAGCGCTCTGGCGCAGCTCGGTATCGCCGCTGACTTTCTCAACAGCACGCAGACCAGTGCCGAGCGCGCACGGGTCTGGCGGCAACTCGAGCTTGGTGAACTCAGCTTGCTGTACGTTGCCCCAGAACGTCTCGTGCAAGCGGCCACGCTAGAGCGGTTGTCGGCGATGCGCGTGGCATTGATTGCCGTCGATGAAGCGCACTGCGTGTCGCAGTGGGGACACGACTTTCGTCGTGACTATCTGTCACTGGATCGACTGGCAGCGGCGTTTCCGGGCGTACCGCGAATCGCTCTGACGGCGACAGCCACGCCGCGCACGCGTGACGACATCGTACGCAACCTGGCGCTCACGCAAGCGCATCGTTGGGTGGCCGGGTTTGATCGTCCGAATATTCGCTACAGCGTGCAGGTCAAAACCGATGCGAGGCGCCAGCTGAGCACGTTTTTGACGCGACACAAGGGCTCAGCAGGCATTGTTTACGCGCTGTCGCGTAAGAAAGTCGACAGCACCGCGCAGTGGCTGTGCGACCAGGGATTTAACGCACTGCCCTACCACGCCGGGCTCGATGCCGAGATTCGTGCCCTGAATCAGAGCCGTTTTTTGCGTGAGGATGACGTCATCATTTGCGCCACCATTGCGTTTGGCATGGGCATCGACAAGCCCGACGTGCGGTTTGTCGCGCATCTGGATTTACCCAAGAGCGTCGAAGCCTACTACCAGGAGACCGGGCGCGCCGGCCGAGACGGAGACGCGGCAGAAGCGTTCATGGTGTACGGTCTGCAAGATGTCGTCAGACTTCGCCAAATGGTGGACGAATCGGAAGCCAACGACGCCCACAAGCGCTCGGAGCGAGCGAAACTGGACGCTCTTCTGGGCTGGTGTGAAACAACCGTGTGCCGGCGCCAGGGACTGCTCGCCTATTTTGGCGACGAGTTAACCCACAATTGTGGCAACTGCGATGTGTGTCTGACACCACCGGAAGTCTATGACGGCACGGTCGCCGCCCAGAAGCTTATGTCGGCCATCTATCGCACCGGTCAGCGTTTTGGCGCTGCCCACGTGGTTGATGTTTTGCTGGGCAAGAGCACTGACAAGGTCACTCAGAACGGTCACGACCAGCTCACGGTGTTTGGCATTGGCAGCGACACCGAAGCCAACCACTGGCGTTCTGTGGTGCGGCAGCTGATCGCGCGCGGCTTGATTACCGCGGACGCCGCACGCTATGGCGCATTGACGCTGGCCGAAGACAGTCGCGCCCTGCTCCGCGGGGAGGTTGAGCTGTCATTGCGACGTGATCCAAAGGTCAAGCGCACGCGATCGCGTACGAGTCGAGCGCGGGTCGAACACGCGCTAAACAGTCAGGACGACCAGTTGTTCGAGTTGTTGCGCGCAACGCGTGCCGAGCTTGCCACCCAGAACGGTGTCCCGGCTTACGTCATTTTTCACGACGCGACACTGCTGCAAATGGTTCATGCACGACCCGTCACCGAGGAAGAACTGCTCGCCGTTAACGGTGTTGGCGCCTCGAAGCTGGAGCGCTACGGTGACGCGTTTTTGGAAGTCATGCGCGACTACTCATCAGATCAGGCTAGCCGTTAAGCGCGCTCATCATCGCCGAGATTTCTTCCTTTGATTCTTCCATCAGCTCTGCGTAAGCATCGGCGGTCAGAGCCACACGCTTGAACGGACCGCATGCGTCGAAATCCATCTCCGTGATGGTTTTGTCCTCAAGAGCCTTGCACAGCGTGTTTGCAGCACACAGAACGTCAACCAGCTCGAGCGGACCGGTCGCGCGTCGGTCGTCGTCTTCGTGTTCAGAGACAGCCTCGACCAGCGCTGGACCGAAATCCCAGTTTTCCACAATCGACTGACCAATGGCCACGTGCCAGTCGGCCAGCACCTGGTTGATGCTCTCGTCGCTGTCAAACAGCTCCGAGTGGTGTTCGATTCGAGTCAGAATGTACAGTTTGCCGACGTCGTGGATCAGACCGACAAACATCGCTTCATCCGGATCGACGGTGCCGGCACGCTGTGCGAGACAGCGGGCAATGGCGGCCACGTGAATGCTGTGATTCCAAAGGTGATTCAGATGGCCTTTGAGCGCGGCTACCTTGCGCGTATCCATCATGTTTTTCATCGCAAAGGAAATCGCGAGGGCCCGAATGGCACTATGGCCAAGCCGAGCGACCGCTCGCTTGACGTCCATAATTGGCTGGTCGCTGCGTTTGTTGGCCGCTGAGTTGGCCATTTTCAAAACGCGGCTGGCGAGCCCCGGTTCACTGCTAACCACTCGCCCTATGGTGTCCAGGGTCGTGTTGTCATCTTCCAGAACCTTTTTCACCTTCATGGCGATGTCCGGGAACGATGGCAACTCGATGGCACCTTTGTTGAGTTCGCGAGTGAGTTCCTGGACGAACACAAAAGCCGCCATGTTGAAGCTTGGCGCGTCGTTGTTTTCTGCCTGGGATTTTACCTGGGTTTCTTCTGCCGTCTGCATTGTCCTTGCCCTCAGTCGGACCCGATTGGGTTCCAATGGATTTCACGTGATGCGTATTGTAGCGGCGGCTTCCACTAAACCTTGAGGCTCAGCGCGAGGGCCAATCGATCGACGAACTGCTACCATCGCGCTCATGACACCGTCCACTTTACATACCGTCGCAGAACGCGAGCTGAAAGCGCGCTACCGCCTGGCCGGGTCCCTGTCGGGGCTACCCGGTGAGCAAGATGACAATCTGCTGCTGACAACGGTCAGCGAGCAACGTTTTGTTCTGAAAATCATGCACGCCGGGTGCTCGCCGACGGTGGTGGATATGCAGTGCAAACTGTTGCGACATATCAACGAGCAAACGAGCGCACCGCGAGTGCCGCACGTCATCCCTGACGATGCGGGCAGTGATTACTCGGTGATTGAGATCGACGGTGAATCTCGTCTGATGTGGTTACTGGAGCATGTGCCCGGTTGCACGCTAAACCGCTTGCCGGCACTAAACCATTCGGATCTGGAGGAACTTGGGGAGCGCCTGGCGCAACTGGGACAGGCACTGGGTGGCTTCGATCATCGACACGCGCGTCGGGAGCAGCGCTGGAATCTGACTCAGGCGGGCGATTTGGCCGACCACTGCGGCGCAATCGAAGGGCCAACCCGTGAGATCGCCCGCTCGGTTCTCACTCGGTTTGACGAGGCGCTGCTGGGTCGACTTTTACGCCTGCCGGCGCAAGTCATTCACAACGATGCCAATGACCATAACCTGTTGTACCACGGCGACGGTTTGCGGCACCGTTTCGCGGCGCTGATTGATTTTGGCGACGCGGCTTGGCAGCCGGCCATTTGTGAACTGGCCATTGCCGCTGCCTACGTGACCATGAATGGCGACGATCCCATTGGCGCCTGTGCATCGCTGTTGCGCGGTTACGCGCGCGTGCGGCCACTGACCGACAGCGAGATCGAACTGCTGCCGCTCCTGATTAAGGCGCGTCTCGCCGTTAGTATTGCTACGTCCAGTGAACGTCAGCGCGCTAACCCTGACGACGCCTACATTGTGGTTAGCCAAGCCGCGGCCAAGCGGCTATTGATGCAGCTGCATGACGTGCCCGAAGCGCTGTTCGTGGTTCGCTTGCGCCAGGCGACCGGCCGGGCGGGTTTGTCATGGGGCGCACGCGTGAGCCGATACATCAGCACCGCACAGCCATTCCCCGCGATTGATGTGGGTGGGGACAGCGCGCTGGTCCTTGATCTTGGCGTCGGCAGTACGCTGCTTGGCGCCAATCCAGCCAACGCGAATCAGCCCGCGTTGACCGCGCGCATTGACGCGTCGATGCGCGAAGCGGCAGTGGCCGTCTGTGTCGGTCGCTATCTCGAGCCGCGCCTGCTCTATGAGAGCTCGAGTTTTGGCGCGGACGCTCACCCTTGTGAGCCACGCCGCACCGTTCATTTGGGTCTCGACGTGTTTTGCGTGGCCGGGACGCAGGTCCGTGCACCGTTGGGGGGTACCGTGCATCGAATCGCGAACATCGCGCAGCCGCTGGACTACGGGCCGATGGTGATGCTGCGCCATCACATGCCGGACGGAGAGTCGTTTTACACGCTGTACGGTCATCTGGATCTGCGTAGTACGCAGGCGCTGAGCGAGGGGCAAACCGTTGCAGCGGGTGAGGCGTTGGCGCGCGTCGGCTCCCCGCCGGAAAACGGTGGCTGGCCGCCACATCTGCACCTGCAGTTGATTTTGGATGATCTGGATTTGGCAGAGCAGTTCCCCGGCGTCTGCGTGGCCGAGCAAACCGCCGCGTATTCGGCGCTCTCGCCCAACCCGGCGGCGCTTCTCGGCATCGGCGAGGCCAGCAAAGTAGACGCAACGAACGATCACCATCAGTTGCACCGGCGACGCGACACGGTTCTCGGCAGTGCCCTTTCTCTGGCCTATGACGAGCCGTTGCACATGGTGCGTGGTTTCGGTGCGTATCTGTACGACGCACAGGCGCGTGCGCATCTCGATATTTACAATAACGTCGCCCATGTGGGTCACAGCCACCCGCACGTCGTCGACGCGGTCTCAAGACAAGTCGCACTGCTCAACACCAATACGCGCTACCTGCATCGCAACATTCTTGATTACGCCGAGCGCCTTACCGCTTACCTGCCAAATCCGCTGAGCGTTTGTTTCTTCGTGAATTCGGCGTCGGAAGCCAATGAGCTGGCCTTGCGGATGGCACGCTTGCACACTGGGCGACGCGACATGATGGTTGCGCAAGGCGCCTACCACGGACACACCAGCGCCCTGATCGACATGAGCCCGTACAAATACGCCGGGCCCGGTGGCGCCGGACGCGCGGACTGGGTGCACGAAGTACCGGTTGCGGACGACTACCGGGGCGAGTTTCGCCGCGATGATCCCGACGCCGGAGCGAAGTACGCCGGACAAGTGTCCAACGCTTTGCGGGCACTGCCGCCGGATCAGGCAATCGCTGGCTTTATCGCCGAGACCTTACCAAGCGTCGGTGGCCAGATCGTGTTGCCCGATGGGTATTTGTCCGCCGTGTACGCGGCCGTTCGTGACCACGGCGGGCTGTGTATTGCGGATGAAGTGCAAACCGGTTTCGGTCGTCTGGGCGATGATTTCTGGGGGTTTAGCGATCAGCATGTCGTTCCCGACATCGTTGTGCTCGGCAAACCCATCGCCAACGGGTTTCCCATGGGTGCGGTGGTGACAACACCGGGCATCGCGCGTTCGTTTGATAACGGCATGGAGTTTTTTGCCACGTTCGGTGGCAACCCGGTCGCGTGTGCGGCCGCCAGCGCGGTACTCGATGTCGTTGAGAGCGAAAACCTGCAACAGAACGCCGCGCAGCTCGGCGCCTGGTTTCTTCAGCAACTGGCAGAGCTCAAGGATCGGCACAGCATCATCGGCGACGTGCGCGGTCGCGGGTTTTTCCTGGGTATCGAGCTGGTTCATGACCGAACGACGCTTGCGCCTGCGCCTGACGTAGCGCGCTATGTCTCCAATCGCTTGCGCGACGCCAGAATCCTGGCGGGCACCGACGGTCCGTTACATAATGTTATCAAGATGCGCCCGACCATGGTGACCACGCGTTTGGACCTTGAGCGCGTCGTGGACACTCTCAACACTATTTTTTCAGACGTTGACGCCCTCCTCGGCGCGTTTGGTGACGCCGCCTAGTTTTCCATAACGATCCTCTGTCTCGCTGCTTTTCGCACCACGCTAAAGAACCCATTGCCACCGCCGCTACAGGCTGTGTCGAGGCACAACGGCGGCTGTGTTGTGCCCGCATGGTGTGGCCCTACCCGCAGAGAGGTGCGTTTTGGATCTTGCAACACTAATTGGCTTGGTTGGTGCCCTGATTACCATCGGTTTGACCATCATGCTAGGTGGCTCCGCCAGCACGTTTTTTAACGTGCCATCTCTGGTGATCGTGTTCGTCGGAACGCTGCTTGTGGTGATGATGAAATTCAGCCTGCAGCAGTTTCTCGGCGCTACCAAGATCGCGGTACACGCGTTTACCAATCGAATTGGTGAGCCCCAGGCGATTATCGATAAGTCTGTGGAACTGGCAAAGGCTGCGCGGCAGTCCGGTATCCTGGCGCTGGAAGAAGCGGAGGTGCCCGATCCGTTCATGAAGCGAGGTATCAACCTTCTGATTGACGGGCACGAGCCTGATGTGGTGCGCAAGATGCTCAACGACGACATGATGCTAACGATTCAACGTCATTATCAAGGTCAGGCCATCTTCAAAGCCATTGGCGACGTTGGACCGGCTATGGGCATGATTGGCACGCTGATCGGTCTGGTGCAGATGTTGTCCAACATGGATGATCCCAAACAGATTGGTCCCGCCATGGCAGTCGCCCTGTTGACCACGTTGTACGGTGCGATCCTCGCTAACGTGATTGCCATGCCGGTAGCGGACAAGCTTTCCATGCGCAGTGGCGATGAGAAGCGCAGCAAGTCCATGGTCATCGACGCCTTGATGGGCATCCAGGGTGGTCAGAACCCGCGCGTTATCGAAAGCCTCCTACAGAACTATTTACCGGCTTCCAAGCGTCCAAATGAGGACGAGGAAGCGGCCTGATGGATGATGACGCACCTGCAGATGCCGGGACACCTGCATGGGTCATGACGTTTGCGGATCTGATGAGCCTGCTGATGTGTTTCTTTGTGTTGCTCCTCGCGTTCTCCGAAATGGACGCGCAGAAATTCAAGCAGTTGTCTGGCTCCATGAAAGAAGCGTTCGGCGTACAGGCCGACATCAAGGCCGATTACATTCCCAAAGGCACCAGTGTCGTGACCCGTGAGTTCAGTCCGGGTAAACCGACCGAAACCGCAGTGGATTCCATCCGGCAGTTCACCATCGATTCAACGCGAAGTACGCTCGATCACGTCCAGCGTGAAGACCAGAATGAGGACGAAAAAAGCTCTCGTGACCGAGATCTTGAGCGCGATGTCGAACGTCTGCGCAAAGCACTGGCCAACGAAATCAAAACCGGGCTGGCGACCGTCGAGTTGCAAGGTGGACGAATCGTCGTGCAGATCCACGAGCACGGCTCGTTCCCCTCAGGGAGCGCGGCGCTGAGGGACTCCATACTGCCGACCATTGACAAACTGGCGACCCAAATCGAGTACATGCAAGGCGTAGTCCAAGTCACCGGTCATACCGACGACATTCCCATCAAGACGGCGCGTTTTCGCTCCAACTGGGATCTGTCCGCTGCCCGCGCCGTATCGGTCGCGCATCGACTCATGGACAAGGACGGCGTGGCACCCGAACGGATGGTCGTTACCGGCCTGGCGGATACGTTGCCGCTGTCTGTCAACACAACCGCAGAGAATCGCGCGCGCAATCGTCGTGTGCAGGTCACCATTATTCGAACCTCGGTGGCGCCGTCGGTTGACGACGAGACTGGCGATGAGCCCGGGGATGATCCCGACACGCCACCAGACGCGGACGTCGCAACGGATGCGGCCGTCACCAATCCGGACCTTGAGCAAAGGACAGCAACATGAATTCTTCTTCGCATGAACGTCGCCGCCATTTTCGCGTGCAGGATCAAATTCTGGTGGACTACGAGATCGTCACTGAGGCCGAAGCACGCGGTGCCGCAAACCACCTCGAGCTGGTTGATCCGACTGAACTGAGTGCGACGACCAGCTTGCGTCGACTTGAGGTCGAACTGCAGGACGCGCTGGGTCGCCTGTCCAATCGACACGGAGAGCTGATTCGTTGTCTGGATTTGCTCAACAGCAAGGTCAACACCATCGCAGGTCAGTTGCTGCTTTCCGGCAAGCAGGATCAGGAGATACTGAGTCGCGACGTGTGCGATTGCTCGCTCAGTTCATCCGGTGTGGCGTTTACCTGTCGCGAGCTCCTCGAATTGGGTACTCATTTACGTTTGCGACTCGTAATTTTGCCTGACTACTTCCACGTGACGGGTTTTGGCGAGGTGGTACGGGTGACGCCAATTAAAAATCCTGACAACGGATTTACGCACGTCATTGGCGTCAATTTCGTGCATATTCTGGATCGCTATCGCGAAGCGCTGGCGCGCCGCTCCTTGCAACGTGAAATCGAGGATCGCCGCGATGCTCGCGTTCGCTCCGAGGAAGCCGAGCAGGGTCACACCCTCACGTCTTGACCGCGTCGATCCATCGCGCACTAGGCCGCGTTGACGTTCGCCAGCAGTTTGGCCAGGGAAGCGGCCTGCCCCGGCAAACGGGCGCTCGCGGGTTCGGACACTACCGTTTTTGCCTCGGGTTCTTGTGCACCCATGGAATGAAGTCGCAACAACAGCGACGCCTCGGCCTCACTCAGTCCCAAATCCTTGAGCACAGCAGGATTGGCCGCACCTTGCTTGGCCACGCGCATCGCGCTGTCGATGCGCTGACCGCCCGCCGCGCGGCTTTCCAACGCGTCGAGACGCGCGGTAACGTCGCGCGCTTCGCGTCGACCGCGAGTTGCTGCTGCGTACTCCTCAAGGTGTTCACGCGTCATGACTTTCAATACCGCGCTAAGACGGTCCAGATCAGCCGCTTGTCGGCGAGCCCGGCGATTCAGGACGCACGCGTGGATCATCAGAGCGGCGACCAGAGTCAGAATCAAAAATAGTTCAGGTTGGGACATCACGCATACTCATCGATGTGACCGTCCTGGGAAGGACGTTTCTCAGGTTTAGCGCCATCGGATGACGACGGGTCGCGTGGCGGCTTCGATGGCTCGTCCGGCGCATGCCAACGCCGGCGCACGGGCTTTACTGGCGCAGACGGCTTGATGTCTTTGACATCCACAACGCATCACTCGGCCGCAAACCGTGCCATCAGTTAATCCAATCGCCCAGTCGTGCACGTAACCGCACGACCGCCTTGCTGTGAATTTGCGAAGCCCGCGATTCGCTCACGCCCAGAACCTTGCCAATTTCCTTCAGATTCAGTTCTTCGACATAGTAAAGCGACAACAGCAGTGCCTCTCGCTCCGGCAGTTTTTCAACCGCGCGCGCCAGATCTTCACGAAATGCCTCGTTCCGAGTATGTGTGAAGGGGCTTGGTGCAATCTCACCGGTGGGTTGCGCGTAACTGCCCTCTTCCTGCGACTGCTCAAGACTAAACAGTCGGGCACTGGTCGCGTCACGAAGTACCTTATGGTACTCATCGATGGTTAGGCCCAGTTCAGCCGCGACGTCCACGTCGCGCGCGTCGCGTCCGGAACGAGCCTCAACGACACGTGTGGCCTCGGTCACCTGGCGCAATTTCTGGTGTACAGAACGCGGCGTCCAGTCGGAACGCCTGACCTCATCGAGCATGGCGCCGCGAATGCGAATGCCCGCAAACGTTTCGAAATTTGCGCCCTTTGACGGTTCATAATTCCCGGCCGCTTCGAGCAACCCGATCATACCCGCCTGAATCAGGTCATCAACGTCAACGTTACCCGCCAGTCGATTCACCAGATGATAAGCAATGCGTTTTACCAGGTTGGCGTGCTTGTGCACCAAGGCATCGATCGACGGCCCTGTGGTCGGGCTTTTCGCGTAGGCAGTACTGGCTTTCATCAGGCTGCTGTCCCTTGCACCAGGCGTTCAGCAAAAAACTCGATGCATCCACGACTCCCGTCCGCGCGTGGCCACCGCGTGGTTGCACGTGCTGCGTCTTCGAATGCACGCGCGGCGCGACTGTTCGGATAGTGTTCGACTACGCCGCACTGACGCTGAATCGCCTTGCGCACATTGCTGTCGCGTGGGATGTGCCCCATGAAGCTCAAGTGAACGTCAAGAAAGCGCTGGGTGACCTTACTGAGTTTTTCGTAAAGCCCGCGCGCCTCGGCCACGCTGGCGGTTTTGTTCGCCAGCACTTGGAAGCGACTGACTCGATGGTCGCGACTCAATATCTTGATCAGCGCGTAAGCATCGGTGATGGACGCGGGTTCATCGCAGACCACCACCACCACATCCTGGGCGGCGGCGCTAAAACGAATCACGTTGTCAGCGATTCCCGCCGCGGTGTCGATAACCAGGTCGTCAATCGGTGTTTGCAGCTGCCCGAATGCCCAAATCAACCCGCTACTCTGTGCGGTCGTAATCTCGGCCAGCGATTTGACACCCGAAGACGCGGGCAGAACCTTAATTCCGCAGGGACCGTCAAGGACAATGTCGTCCAGTGAACACTGACCGTTGATGACGTGCGACAGGTTTTTCTCGGATTTCAATCCCAGCAGCACGTCGACATTGGCCAGGCCAAGATCGGCGTCAAGTAACATAACGCGTCGACCGCCGCGCGCGAGCGCCATCGCCAGATTGACCGACACGGTCGTCTTGCCGACGCCGCCTTTGCCGCCGGTGACCGCAATGACGCGCACCGGATCGTTGGTGTCACGGTTGCGCAGGCCGTTGGCCTGATCGACGCCGAGATTAGGCATATGCATGTTGGGTTACCTCTGAAAATTGACGGGCGAGTGTGGCTTCTTCAACTCGGTGTCCGGATTGTTGTAAACGCTGTGCCGCTGCCTTGACCCACCACAACGTCTTACCGCTGGCCGGGTGCAAGTCTTCGGGCACTCGTTGGCCGTCCGCCAGATAGGTAAGCGGGAGCGCATGTCGAATGACGTTGGAAAAAATGGCGCCGTAGTTGGCAGCCTCATCAAGTTTGGTCGCGATGGCACCGTGCAGCGGCTGACGGCCAAAACGAGTGATGACTTCATGCAGCGTCTCGCGCTGCAGGTTTGCCGGTAAAGCCAGCAAGCGTTTGGGTGCGATGCCCTCAGCCTGGAGCATCGCCAGACTCGAATCCAGGGCTGTGTCGCGTTGACTCACGCCAGCCGTGTCGATCAAGACCAGTTTCTTGGCCGCCAATCCACGGAGAATTTTTGTCAGTCCTTGCGCGTCGCGAGCCAGGTGCACGGGCACGTCAAGAATTTGCGCAAAGGTAGCAAGCTGTTCTTGTGCCCCAATGCGAAAACTATCGGTGCTGACCAGCGCCAAAGCGTCGCGCCCGTGTTTCAATGCAAAGCGAGCCGCCATTTTGGCAACGCTGGTGGTCTTGCCCACGCCGGTCGGGCCAACAACGGCGTAGACACCGCCACTATTACAGAGGTCTTCGCTGGCAACCGGCAGCGTCGCGGCCAGAACGTTGAGAATCTGACGGCAGGCGTTTTCCGGACCGTGCAGTTTGACGGCTTGATCCGCGACGCTGCGTGCAACGTCTGCATCGATACCCAATGCGCTGAGTCGGCGTAGTGAGCGAGTGCGCTTAGGGTCTTGGCGCGCTTGTTTGTTCCAGACCAGCGTGGACAGCTGATCTTCCAATAGCGAGCGCATGTTCGCCATGTCTTCGCGCAGCGCGCCGACCGTCGCGTCCTTTGATAAATCGAGTTGAGTTGCCGCCGGTGGCGGAGTCATGGATTCTGCAACCGATTCGGCCACTTTGAGAAAAGACTCGAAACGGGGCTGCGAAATCGGCTCGGCGGGTTCGGCCACGGGCAGCGGCTCGGCTTTGGGCTCATCAGCCGTGTCGACCGATGAGGCGCTGACGGCCGATTCGACGTCGGCAACGGCACGACCAATGAGCGTCTCATCGTAATCCACGGCGGCGACCACTTCGACGCCGCCCTCGACGGATCGATTCGACAGGATTACCGCATCGGGCCCCTGCTCCTCGCGCACCTGTCGCAATGCGTGGCGCATTGTCTTGGCACTGAACCGTTTGATTTTCATTGGTCATCCTTGTCCATTTGTTCTGCGGCCATCAGCCCACAGTCGCTACCATGCGAATCGCTTTGTCGTCCGGCACCTCGTTGAACGCCAGAACGTTCAAGTTAGGCAGTGAGTGGCGAGCCAGTCGTGCGAACCATTGCCGTAACGATGGATCGACCAGTAGCACGGGGGTTTCCCCTGCCGCTTCTTGACGCCTTGCCGCCTCACTCAGCGAGCCGTGAACCCGTTCCACCAGGCCGGGTTCAAAACCCGGCGCTGTGGCTTGTTCACCCGGACCAGCTGCCTGTTGATGAGATTGCAACATTTGTGCCAGATTCGGCTCCAGCGTCAGAACGGCCAACTCTTCTTTCAAGCCGCTGATTTGCTGGACAATAGATCGACCCAGTGCCACTCGAACGGCCCTTACCAAGGTGTCGGGATCTTGACTGTGAGGGGCATTGGCCGCCAAGGCTTCGACGATTTTGCGCAGATTGGTCAGCGGGATTTTCTCCAGCAACAACGACTGCATCACTTTGACCACGGCGCTGATGGGCAGGAGTTTTGGTACGAGTTCTTCAACCAGTTTGGGCGCCTGCTGCGCGACTCGATCGAGGAGTTGCTGCGCCTCTTCATAGCCAAACAGTTCGTGTGCCTGGTTTTGCATGATTTGACTCATGTGCGTCGCAATCACGGTGCTGGTGTCCACCACCGTGTAGCCCAAGGTCTGCGCGTGGTCACGATTCGCCGGTTCAATCCAGATGGCGTCCAGACCGAATGCCGGATCCTTGGTTTTTATGCCCGAGACGTCGCCAAAGACCTGGCCGGGATTGATGGCCAACTCCCGGTCCAGATGCACTTGTGCCTCCGCGGTCGGGACGCCCATGAAGACCACTCGATAGGCATTGGGCGAGAGCTCGAGGTTGTCGCGTACGTGCACAGCGGGTACCAGAAACCCGATTTGCTGTGAAATCTTCTTGCGCACGCTCTTGATCCGATTGAGCAGCTCACTGCCATTCTTCCGATCCACCAGCGGGATCAATCGATAGCCCACCTCCAGACCAATGCTGTCGAGTGTGGGAATGTCCTGCCAGCCGAGTTCGGCTGGTGCTTCATTCGTCGGCTTTTTCACCACGACGGCATCCACCGGCGCGTTGCGTTTTTGATGCAAAACATACGCCCCGGCGGCGCAGGCGGCCGCAAGCGTCAGAAACGCCATGTTGGGCATGCCGGGTATCAAGCCCAGAATTGTCAGGATACCGGCAGTCACCACCAGCACCTGACCGTGACCAAAAACCTGGCTGACAATTTGTTCGCCGAGATTCGACTTGGTGGAGACGCGCGTGACGATCACCGCCACGGCTGATGACAACAACAGTGACGGGATCTGTGCGACCAAACCATCGCCAATGGTCAGCAGCGTGTAGTTCTGCATCGCCTGGCCGAGGCTCAGGTTGTGCTGGACCGCGCCAATGATGACGCCACCCACAATATTGATAAACAGGATCAGAATGCCAGCGACGGCATCACCGCGTACAAATTTGCTCGCGCCGTCCATGGAGCCATAGAAATCGGCTTCGTCGCGCACGTCCTGACGGCGAATCTTGGCCTCCTCCTGGGTCAACAGCCCCGCATTGAGGTCGGCGTCGATGGCCATTTGCTTACCGGGCATCGCGTCCAGCGTAAACCGCGCGCTGACTTCCGAAATACGCCCGGCCCCTTTCGTGACCACAACAAAATTGATGATCACGAGGATCGCAAACACCACCAGGCCCACCGCGTAGTTGCCACCGACGACAAAATCCCCGAACGCTTCGATCACTTTGCCCGCGGCGGCGGTGCCGGTGTGGCCCTCCAGCAGAACCACGCGAGTGGAGGCGACGTTGAGCGCGAGGCGCAACAGCGTGACGAACAGCAGTACGGTTGGAAACACCGACAGCTCAAGCGGTCGACCGACGTAAATGACCGCGAGCACAATGATCAGCGACAGCGCGATATTGAAACTGAACAACGCATCCAGAGCGATCGGCGGCAACGGCAGGATGATCATGGCCAGCATGATCATCAGCATTGCCGGTACGCCGATGCCTGCAAGCCCAGCCATGCCAAATCGTAGGTTCATAAATTTAGCCATTCGCGCCAGGTACCTCTGGTTGTTCAAAATCGATGATCGGCGGCGCCGGGCGATGTGCCCCGTGCGTGTCCGCCTGACGCAACTGGAAAACCCAGGTCAGCACCTGGGCGACCGCGGCGTAAAGCCTTGCCGGGATCTCTTCATTGAGTTCGGTGCCGCTGTACAACGCCCGCGCGAGCGGCGGCGCGCTCATCATGGGTACGCTGTGCTCGGTCGCACACTCGCGTATGCGGCGGGCCAGTTCGTCAGCGCCTTTGGCCACGACGCGCGGCGCCCCCATATTGCCGGGGTCATAGCGCAACGCGACCGCGTAGTGCGTCGGGTTCGTAATGACGACATCGGCCTTGGGCACCTCGTCCATCATTCGTCGATTTGCCTGCTCTTGCTGCAGCGAACGCTGGCGCCCTTTGACTTCGGGATTACCGTCCGTTTCCTTGGATTCGTCGCGCACTTCCTGGCGCGTCATTTTCAGCTTCTTGGTGTGCTGGGTAAGCTGAAACGGGGCGTCGATCGCCGCGACAATCAGTAACGGCGCACTCACCACAATAAGAGCAAACAGCATCAGGTCCGCGGCGTGGCGCAGCGCCGTGAGCACCGGTTGAGTGCCAAGCCCAATAATCTCACCCGAGATTTGACGCAGCATGAAGACCGCCACGCCGCCGATCAGACAGACTTTGGCCAACGCCTTGATTAGCTCCATCAAACCGTTCGGGCCAAGCACCCGCTTGATGCCACTTAACGGGTTCAGCTTGCTCAACTTGGGTGCCATGGCCTTCATCGAAAAGGACCAGCCGCCCAACAGCGCTGGGGTGACGATAGCGGCAATGACCACCGACAAATAGAACGGCGCAGCGCTTTTGAGGCTCGCTGATATCGCAGACTGTAACGCCATGAACAACGACCGGTCGTCGTAGATCGCCGCTCTTTCGAGTGTGAATCCGGCTCGCAGTACGCCGCTGATACCCTCTGCCATGCTGGCACCGAACGTCCATAGCGCAACAGCCGCTGTCAACATGACGCCCGCCGCAGTGAGCTCGCGGGAGCGAGGTATCTGACCTTTCTTGCGCGCGTCTGCAAGGCGTTTGGGTGTCGGCTGTTCGGTTTTCTCCTGACCCGAATCACTCACGGCACAGCACTCGCAGGGCGCGGACTGGTGCCAAGAATATCCGCAGCGTTTTGAAACGCGCTGTTGAGCAGGACAACGAAGGTCTCGACGATCCCGGGAAGCGTGACCAGCATGATCAGAAAGCCCAGCGTCATGGTGATGGGGAAGCCAACGGCGAAGAGATTAAGTGCGGGTGCCGAGCGACTGATCACCCCGAACGACAGGTTGACAATCAGAAGAGCGACCATGGCCGGCAGTGCAATGCGCAGAGCGCCCTCGAACATGGCGCTGCCCCAGCTGACCAACTGCCACGCCCCTTCTCGCTGCAGCCCGCTTCCCCCGACCGGGAGAACGTCGAAACTGTCGACCATGACCTGCACAATCATCAGGTGTCCGTTCAGTGACAGGAACACCAGTGTGGCGAGCATGACGAAGTATTGACTGACGACCGGGACGTTTACGCCGCGCTGCGGATCAATGGCCACGGCGAAACCCAATCCCATGCTCATGGCCATGGCTTGTCCAGCGATAATGAGTGCGTCAAAGACCATTTGCAGCGCAAAGCCCATCGCCACGCCGATCAACAGTTGCTGAATCGTGACGATGGCGCCACGCAGCGACAGTGGATCCACGCCGGTCGGAACGGGCAGCAGTGGTGCGATGACGAGCGTCAGCGTGATGGCCGCCAAAATGCGCACCGTTGGGGCGACCATCGACGCGCTGAACACCGGAGCGAGCATCAACATCGCCGCGACTCGCACAAACGGCCAGAAATACATGCCGAAGGCATCCTGAATCATGGCGCTCGTGATGGTCATGGAATCCTGACTCAGCCGATCAATGACGGAATCGAATGGTAGAGCTGCCGAGTAAACGACAACATGGTGCGCATCATCCACGGACCGCCGATCGCAATTGCGAGTGCCAGAACCAACAGCTTGGGAATAAAGCTCAAGGTCATCTCATTGATCTGGGTTGCGGCCTGGACCATGCCGATCAACAAACCGACCGCCAGCGCCGACAGCAACATGGGCGCGGCGATCATCACCGTGAGCGTCAGGGCCTGTTGGCCGAGAGTCATTACCGTTTCTGGTGTCATGAGCTAACTGAAAAAACTGGCCGCAAGCGTGCCGACAATGAGTGCCCAGCCGTCTACCAGCACAAACAACATCAATTTGAACGGGAGCGAGATCAGCATCGGCGAAAGCATCATCATTCCCATCGACATCAAGACACTGGATACGACCAGATCGATGATCAGAAACGGTATGAACATAAGGAAACCGATCTGGAACGCGGTCTTGAGCTCGCTGATCAGGAAACTGGGCATCAGTAGCGTCATTGGCACATCGGCGGGCGAGTCGAACGGCGGCGCGTCGGCGATCGATGCCAGCAGCGCCAGATCGGATTCGCGCGTCTGGGCCATCATGAAGGCGTGCAGCGGGCCTTTGCCTTTTTCCATCGCCTGTTCGAAGTTAAGGTCGCCCTCCAGGTAAGGCTGGATCGCGTCTGTATTGACTTCCGTTATGACCGGCGCCATGACAAACAGAGTCAGGAAAAGTGCGATACCAAGGAGCACCTGATTGGGAGGCGTTTGCGCGGTACCCATGGCCTGGCGCAGGATTGACAGCACGATAATGATGCGCGTAAACGACGTCATGGCGAGGATCATCGCCGGCAACAACGTCAGCAACGTCATCAACAACAGCACTTGAACGCTCAGGCTGTAGGACGACCCGCCCTGCCCATCGTCAACCACCGTTACGGCGGGCAGAGCACTTTGCGCCAGCGCAGCGGGAGCAAACCACAGCGAAAGAATGAGTAACAGGCGAATCATGTTTGGGGCTTGGAGAGAGCGGCGGTTAACCGGTCTTTGAAGGATTCGGGCAACGGCGGGTTTTGCGGCAGCGCCAGTGGTGTCTTGAGTACATGCAGCCGCGACAGACCCGAGCTGCTTGCACCAATGAGTATTTGCTCGTCACCTACCTCAACCACCAGCAACCTTTCTTTCGGGCCAAGCGGCAACGATGCGCTTACGCGCAACGCGCCGGCAGCCGGTTGATGGATGCCTTGAACACGCTTGAACAACCAGGCCAAAATCACAATGGCGCCGAGCACCAGCAACAAATTGAACGTGATTTGAATCAAGCCCGGCCCCGCCCCGAGGTTCAGCACCTGCGGCGCGAGGTCGGACTCTTCGGCTCGTGCGAGCGGCATCCATGCCAACGCGGCGAGCCCGATTGCTTCCTGCAATCCAATGTGGTCGATCCATCGACGCATCTTCCGTGACCTGTGTTAGTTGATCTTGCGAATTCTTTCGCTGGGGCTTACGACATCAATCAGTCGAATGCCAAACATGTCGTCCACGACGACGATCTCGGCGCGCGCGATGAGCGTGCCGTTCGCGCGCACGTCCATGGGCTGGTCGGCTGGCCGGTCCAGTTCGACAACCGACCCTTGATTCAGGCGTAACAAATCGCGAATCGAAATCTGCGTGCGACCCACCTCGAGCGACAACGTCACCGGCACATCAAGTATGACGTCCAGTTCGACCTCTTCCGCGTTGCCACCGTGGTCAGCCAGCTCATCGAACTGGGCACGTTGTGCCTCGTCCGGTGTGGCTTCGGTCACTTCGCTGACGTCTTCGGCTTCGGCGACTGGCTGTTCTTCTGTGACAGCGTTCATGCTAAGTCCTTTTGCGTTGGTGATGAATGGATCTCGCGGCGATTAACGCACAGCGCATTGATGCCCCGAGACTTGCCGAAGCGCCCAAACAGCACTTCGGAACCGTCTACCGTCAACACCGCCTGCGGCGGCAAATCGATGGGTAAAATGTCGCCCGGTGCCATGGCAATCACCTCACGCAGCGGCAGCGACAACTGCCCCAGTGTGCAGACCATTTCAACGTCGACGTCGTGCAAGTGTTCGCGAACGCGGGCCATGAATTGGTTGCGACCGGCGAGTCGCCCTTGCCCACTTGCCGCAAGCTTCGCGCGCAGTGGCACCAGCATTTCGAGCGGCATCACCAGATGGCACGCCCCGGTGGCTTCTCCGATGGTCACGGCAAAGCGAGCCACCAGCATTGAGTCTGATGTGCCAGCCACGGTCACCAGCTGTGGGCTGGTTTCAACGCTGGTGGGCCGAAACGTAACGTCGGCAATATTCGCCCAGACGTCGTTGAGTTGCGCGAGAATCATGGTGAGACAGGTCTCGCCCATGCGCATCTCGGCCGGCGTCAGCGCACGCGGCCCGTCGTCCGTCACCGCCGCGTCGGCGCCACCGTAGTAACGGTTGACGAGCGTTACGATGAGTGTGGCGTCAAACACCACGAGACCAAATCCAGGCAAACTCGGCTCGCTGATGACGTTGACACTGACCGGTTCATTGAGCTCGGCCAGATAGTCGTCGTAGCGATGCCGACGCAGCGCATCCAGTTCGATGGTGACGTCTTCACGCAGTAGTTCGTACAGCGCACTGCGAATGCGTCGGCTTAGTCGGTTGTAGAGATTGACCAGCGGCGCGGGACAGTAGCTTGAGACATGCGCATTACTGGCGAATTCGTAAGCCGTGGCCTCACCAGGCAGCCCTACCCCGTCGCCTGTGCTAACCGCACCGTCGGCAACCCCTTCGAGCAACGCACCGACTTCCGCATCGGACAGTACGGGCTGCTCTTCACCTTCAGCGTCGGGCTCGCCTGGCGTCGGGTTTTCGTCCGTTTCTTCAGCCATGGTTATTGCAGAACGAAGGACGTGAAGTACACGCCTTCGACCGCGCTCTTGCCATGGTACTGCGTCAGGACGGTTTTGATTTCTTCCGTCGCCAGAGTGCGCATGGATTCGATACCGGCTTGACGTTCTGCGGTATTGAAATTGATGTTCTGGAACGCCGACAGGAGATTGTTGCGAACGATGGCCTGATAGGCCTCGACGCCTTGAATGACTTCTTCATCGTGCGACATCACGTCGATGGCAAGCTTCAGATAAGCGGACCGCCCGTCGGCTTGAAAATTGACGAGCAGGTCGGGGTACAGCGTGAAAAAGAACGCGGGCTTGCCGACCTGACTGTCGGCGCCCATGTCCTCGCCCTCTTCACCCTCAGCCATTTCGCCTTCCGCCACTTTCGGCTCGGGCTCGGCTAACATTCCGCTAAATTTCAAACCGCCAAACGTGCCGCCCGCGGAGATCGCGACCAGCAACACTGGCACCATGAGTTTCTTGATCAGGGACGGTTTCTTGGCGTCCTGGCCGTCTGTTTCCGCGTCGTCTGCCATGAGTTGTGTTTTCCGTGGTGAACCTGCCACGGATATTGCAAGCGGCGTGCCAGAAAACCCGGCCCTGAAAAACAGCCTTCAAAGCAGAGGCTTAGGGCCTCCAAGATCACAATGAGCTGGAGTCGCTGGCAAAGTATTGACGCTCCTAGACGCGCTCATGGATACGTCCGGGCCCGAGCGTCAAAGTTTCGGCGGTGATCGAGTCGGCGTTTTCCTCCGCGCCAGAGGACTGTCCGTCCGACGTCCATTCGCGACCGGTGGGATCGTCAGACGAGTGGCTGTTTCGACCTGTATCGCGTTCACTGACCTGAGCGTTATCCAGCTGCAGCCCTTCCTCACCCAGAAGCTCACGCAGCCTTGGCAAGGCCGTTTCGAGTGCTTCCCGAGCTGCCGGGTTTGCCACTTGCATCAATAACTGCGTCTGATCGCCGTGCATCGCGAGTTTTACCTGCACGGTTCCAAGTTGCGGTGGATCGAGCCTTAACTCTGCGCTGTCCAACCCTCTGCTCGCCATCATCACGAGGCGTTGCCCCATGGCCTTGTCCCAGCCAGGCTGGGCCAGATTTAACGCTGGCAAGGTGGTCGTAGCGGCTTCGAGCGTCGGCCGATTCGTGGGCGAGGACAGCGCGGGAACTGAGGGCCGAAGAAGCGCCGCCTCGGACACGCTGTCTGCACTGATCAAAGCGCTTGTCAGTGACGACGAGCCCGGTGTTGCAGGCTGCGCACCCGTTGACGCGTCGGCGCCGCTCGATGTTGCCAGTTGACGTAATGATCTGGCCAAGGCTGCGACGTCCGGCGTGGGTCCGCTGCTTTTGACGACGTCCACGGGCACGGCCGCCGGCGCACTGACTTGGCGCGTCGCGGGTAGCTCAGACAAAGGGGCTGTGGTGAGTCTCTCTTTCGGTCCTGCAGGCGTGGGCATTTCGACTTCCAACACCGGATTAGCCGACGGCGTTGCTGAGCGCAACGGCAAGACCCGTTCTGCCTCGAGCGCCGCAGGAACGACAGATCCCGGCTGGTTTGCCAGACTGGGACCGGACGAGAACCAGCCGGTTGGAACGCCCTCCACGGTGCGCAGAGGACCGGACGGCGCAGGGGTTTGCGTTGTCGGTGGTCCCAGCTTCAAGTCCGATGCCAGTAGTGTATTCGCTTGCACAACCGGCAATGGGTTGCCGTCGACCGGCAGACCCGCGCCGGGTAACGTCGGTGGCGGCGCCGCCGCATTTTCTGCCGCTGGGTCCAGGGAGGTTTCCACAGCGGCGGCGACCAACGCACTATCCGCTTGCGCCGCAAGCGCCAGATCTTCCGCTGATTCGGCATTAAGCGCTTGTAAAATATTGGAAAAAAGGCTCGGTTCAGACGGAAGATCCTGCGTCCCCGGTGCCGATCCCGGTAACCCAGCGCCCGTTGTCGAGCCGTCGGCTACCGCGGCCGATGCCGCCATTAGACTCATTATATCCAGATTCACGTCGCTCTCCTAAGCATGCGGTCATGCGTTTGAAGTAGAGGTAGCAATATCTGTGCCAGAGCCGCTGGGACCCACGATCGCCCTGTTTTGAAACTAAGTCTCAAGTTTTCTTGCGCCGGGTCGCTGGTAGACCTTGCGGGTAAATAATGAGCGCCCCCGTATTCGAATGCGCTTTGGAAAAACATTTCATGACCCCGGAACTCAAAACGAAGCTCGAGAACGTGACGAACCTCCCGAGCCCGCCAGCGGTGGCAGCTCAGGTGATTGATCTGGCGCAGCAGCCCGAGGTGCAACTGGCGCAAGTCGCGCACGCAATCAGTTGCGATGCGTCGCTTGCCGCAAAAGTGATGCGCGTGGCCAATTCGGCGATGTACGCCCGACGCCGCAGCAGTACCAATCTGCGCCAGGCGCTGGTCGTGCTCGGCTTAAATGCAACCGTCACGTTAGCGCTGGGCTTTTCTCTGATGCCGATTCTCCAGTACGGCCGCGATCAGCAGGAAATGCTGGCTCACTGCTGGCGACGGACTCTGATGGCCGCCATTTGCGCGCGCGAGATTGCGAATATTACGCGCAAAGCCAATGCCGAAGAGGCGTTTCTCAGTTCTCTGCTGCAAGACGTGGGCATCATGGGGCTCAATACGCTGGATGCAGATTTCTATAATGACGCGACCGAGTTTTTCACGGATCACGAAGCGCTGGTGAAATTCGAGCAGGAAGCCATTGGCTGTGATCACTCCGCTGTTGGCACGTGGTTATTGCGTCACTGGGGCCTGCCCGAATACTTGCAGGATGCGGTGGCGGTGAGTCACCAACTAAAAGCGGCATCCGACAGCTCGGGCGCGCAATATCTCTCGCAGTGTGTCGGCTTGGCCGGTCCGCTCGCCGATCTGTGGTTACAAGGGGCCAAGAACCCCACCGAAGTGAGTCGTGTGTCGCGCATGGCGCGCAATGCAATTTCGATCAGCGCCGATGAATATTCGCAGCTGATGAAAAACATCGGCACGACCGTGCCCGAAATGGCGCATATCTTCGAGACGGAACTGATCGAAGCAGACGAAGCGAGCAAGATCACCGAGCGAGCGAACGAAATCATGACAGCGCGAAGCCTGCAACATCTGCAGGAAGCCAGCGCAGCAACAGAGAAGGCCGAGCGCTTGCAAAGTTATGCGACGGACCTTGAGGAAGAATCGCAGCGCGATTCTCTGACTCAGGTGGCGAGCCGCTCTTACCTGATGCAGCTTTTGCAACGCGGATACGAACACGCTACGCGCTTCTCCTGGCCGTTAGCGATCATGTTTATCGACCTTGATCACTTCAAGCAAGTCAACGATACCTACGGTCACCCGGCCGGGGATACGGTATTGACCAATGTCGGTCAGTTGCTACGAGATGCGGTTCGCTGTTCGGACACGGTCGGGCGTTACGGCGGCGAGGAATTTCTGGTCATTTTGCCGGGCGCGGATAGCGAGGGGATCAAGATCATTGCTGAGCGCATTCTCAAAGTACTGCGGACGCATCTGCACGCTGTCAGCCCCGACAAGACCATTGCCGTCACGGCTTCCATTGGCTGCGCGCACGTTGGCGAAGGCCGGGAATACGCGTCGCTGGACGCCTTTGTCGCGTGCGCGGACGAAGCGCTCTATGCGGCTAAGCACGCTGGGCGTGATCAGTACACGCTCTACGAAGCCTTGCCTTCGGCAACCTCTAACAACGAGTCGGTCACGATCCTTGAAGGGGTATCGGCGTAGGCGTAACCCCCGCATGACAGGCGTTGGCTCGAACCGCCTGCGCCTCGCTCGCTATCCGTTTTCCGAATCCGCGCTGGGCGGCCGCCACTGATCCATTTCTTTTTGTTCGCGCCGATCAACTTCCTGCCGATGGCTCGCCAGTCGTTTGCCGTGAGCTTTGCCCACCGCCATCGTGCGCTGACGACACATGCGGTATCGCTGTAGCACCGCATCGCGGTCCACTCTCGCACGCTGCACGGTCTCTTCCTGCTGACAAATAGCCTCGTTCAGACGACGCATGAAGCTCGCATGGTTTTGGTAGTGTCCGACCGATGCGCCAGGCCCAGCATTGCTGTGATTCAGGTATCCGTCGCGATACGTGCGCAGCACTTGAAGTTGCTCCTGCGCGTCGACCAACGTGCGCTCGTACCCGGCCAACTCCGATCCAGCCGCACTCTCGCGAGTGGAAAACAGCGCTTCGATGGTCTGCAATCGTTTTAAATCTCGTGTCATGCGACCTCACTGTCGTTGGCGATTGGATTGAGCAGCGCATCCAGCGAGCGCAAGCTGTGGTCGAGATCGATCCGCTCGTTCATGCTCTGACTCAAATACTGGTGCAGCAACGGCCAATGGGCAATCGCATCGTCAAGACGCGGATCGGTTCCCGTTTGGTAAGCCCCAACGCTGATCAAATCCTGATTTTTTCGGTACAGGCTGTAGAGCGAACGGAAGCGGGTCGCCAGTTCCATCTGTCCCGGAGTGGCCGTTTGCGGGAACGTTCGACTGACGGACGCTTCGATATCAATGGCCGGATACAAGCCACCTTCCGCCAACTCCCGTGACAACACGATGTGGCCGTCCAAAATGGCCCTGGCGGCGTCCACGATTGGATCGTTCTGATCGTCACCTTCCGCAAGAACCGTATAGAACGCGGTGATGGAGCCCTGGTTTTCATCGCCATTGCCGGCACGCTCAACGAGCCGCGGAAGTTTTGCGAACACGGAAGGCGGGTAGCCTTTGGTGGCCGGTGGCTCACCGATGGCGAGGGCAATTTCACGCTGGGCCTGCGCGTAGCGCGTGAGAGAATCCATAAGCAGCAACACTTCCTTGCCTTGATCGCGAAAATACTCGGCAACCGCCGTCGCGTACTTGGCGCCTTGCAAGCGCATCAACGGAGACTCGTCGGCTGGACTGGCGACCACTACGGCACGCGCGAGGCCTTCTTCGCCCAGTGTGTCTTCGATAAATTCCTTTACCTCACGTCCACGCTCGCCGATCAGGCCGACGACAATAACGTCGGCATTGGTGAAGCGTGTCATCATGCCCAGCAGTACGCTCTTGCCCACGCCGCTGCCGGCGAACAGACCAAGACGCTGTCCACGCCCAACGGTCAGCAAGGCGTTGATGGAGCGGACACCGACATCCAGTGGCTCGCGCACGGGCCGGCGTGCCAGCGGGTTGATTGTACTGCGGCCCAGAGGTACCGGTTCACGAATGCGCAACGGTCCTTTCCCGTCGAGCGGCTGACCTTCGCCGTCCACGACGCGGCCCAGCAACTCGGCGCCAACGCGAACATCGCCAGAACGTCCAATGGGAATAACGCGCGCGTTAGGCACCAGTCCGTGCAAGTCGCGTTTGGGCATCAGATACAAGCGATCACCAGCAAAGCCCACCACTTGCGACTCGACGCGTGTGCCATCGGGCGCCACGATATCGCAGCGACCACCGACCGGAGCCTGGCAACCTGCTGCTTCCAGGGTCAGGCCGACAACGCGTGTCAGAATGCCCTCCACAACCAGTTTGGCTGAGTCAATCTGCGCTCCGCGTTCTGCGATCCGATGGGCAATGTTGTGAGCCCAATCGTATTCCGGGTCGTCACTCATCAGGACTCGGCACGCTCGTCGCCGAGCAACGCATTGGCAATCGCTTCGAGGCGTGTTTCAACGCGTGCGTCGATGCGTGACGTGGCCGTTTCCACGCGGCACCCGCCGCGACTGAGCAGCGGGTCCTCGACAACGTGCCACGCCCGCTCGCCTTCGGTTTCTTTCAAGGCGCTGGAGACCAGGTCGGCGTCCTGAGGGTGCAGCAACACACGCACATCTCTTGCCGCCACTGGCAGTGCATCCAGCGCCTCGCGGACAACGCCAATCACACAGGAAGGATCGGTTTTCAGCTCACGCCGAAACAAGCGCCGCGCAACGACCATGACCAGCTCCGCCGTTTGTTGAACGATGCAATCGTCCAGCTGTGCGAAAGGTGTAGTCAGCCGATCGAGCATGGCGAATAAGGTCCGAGCTTGAGCCTGAGCCTGCTTGACGCCAGCGGCCAGACCGTCAGCCTTGCCCTGTGCAAAGGCCTCGTCGTAAGCCTGTTTTTGAATGCGCTCGAGATCCCGCAGTGACAAGCCTCGCTCGCCGCGCTGGCTGTTGAAATTCGAATTGTCGGCCTCCACGGATGGTGGCTGCCAACGGTCAAACGCAGAAGGCGAAGTATCAATGTCAGACAAAGTCGCCACCACCGGTGCCAAGCATCAGATCGCCGGCGTCAGCCATCTTGCGCGCCACGTCCAGAATGTCGCGCTGCGCGGCTTCAACATCAGCCAGTCGAACCGGTCCACGGGCTTCAAGATCTTCCGCCATCATTTGCGCGGCCCGCTTGGACATGTTGCGATAAATCTTGTCCTGCATGGCCGCGTCAGCCCCTTTAAGCGCGAGCGCAAGGCTGTCACTGCTGACCTCACGTAACAACGACTGAATGCCGCGATCATCCACCGACATCAGGTTCTCGAACACAAACATCAGTTCCTGAATTCGGGACAGCAGTTCGGCATCACGCTCCTCGAATTTGCCCGTCACGACTTCCTCTGCTTCGGTTGGCATGGCGTTGAGAATCGCCGCCGCCACTTTTTCTCCGCCGATCTTCTCGGTCTTGCGCGTTGTAGTGCGATCGCTCTGTCGCGCCACCAGCTCCTCGAGCTCACGCAGCGCCGACTGTTGCACATCGCTGAGCCTGGCAATTCGAAACAGCACTTCCGCCGTGAGCTCTACATCGAGTCGTGCCATCACTTGCGCCGCTCG
>JBGCFP010000094.1:0-14775 GCA_045107005.1 Gammaproteobacteria bacterium | reverse complement strand
GTAGGGCATGCGTGGCAGCACTTTGAACAGTTTTATGAGCTCGGGATCAATGCGTTTACTGGTCGCCAGATAGGCTTGCAGCAGATCATCGGGATTGTCGTAATAAAATTGCTTGTCCGTACGCAAAAACTCCAGGAACTCTGCAAACGACCCGTCAAACTCGACCTGCTCAATGATCAACTGCATTTGCTCGCGCAAGCGTTTCACTTCCGACAAACCGATGTCGTGCACCTCATCGGGCGTCAGCTCGGTCGTTGTAAAATCCTTGACGCGCCGGGCGTAAAACGTGGCGCCGTCTGGCAGATCCCACGCGCCCACTGAGTCGCGCGAGGCGGGCAGGTACTCATCGTCAACAAACGCCAGCAGTTTTCGATAAGCCGGGATGACAACGTTCTTGACCGCATCCAGCGCGGCTCGTTGCAGCTGCTGCTGTTTGCCCGCGTCGATCGCGTCAGGCATTGATTTGAACGGCGCGTAAAAACCGCTGTCCTCAGGTGCCACCAGCTGCGCCTTAATTTGTTCCGGGACGCGCTGCATGATTATCGCGGGATGGGTGCGTCTTTCTGTGATGCCCATTCCCATCAGCGCGATCGTCTGGTCCATGTAGGTATCAAACGCTTTGAGGCGGGCGAGCCAGTCTTCGTACTGACGCAATGTCGTGAACTGAAGCCGTTCGGTGAGCTGCCCTGCGGTCTGGATGCCGCCGCGTTGATTCACAGGCTGTAAAAACTGGCGGAAACGGTAGTTGTTGACCCGCTGACGGTATTTCTGTTCGAACAAGCGAATGTTGAGCAAATCGTGCTCATCCATATCGGTCTGATCCAGCTGTCGTACTTGCGCCAGAAACTTGCGGTCTGACGCGTGCTGCGCGGCAATGGCGCCGATCGACCGGTCCGGCCACAGCGCGTTGTAGCGCAAATCACCCAAGTTCGAGGCCAGCAGCGGATTGTTTTTTAAGTCAATTTCCCAGGCCCGCTCGAAAAACGCGTTGAGGGATTCGCTGTGCGCAGCGGCGGGTAGCGTCCACAACAGGGTCAGAACGTAGAGGGCGAGCAGGCTTCGAACGGAGTGATGTGCCATCAGATTCTCCAGGTTGGCGGCGCGGATGCGCGGTGCATTGTGAGCATTGGGACAGTCGCAGAGCAAGGCGCGCGGCGCTGAACTGGTGCTCGGGGCGTCGTTTCAGTATGCTCGCGCCACCGGTTTAGAAAGGTCAGCGGAAGAGAATTCCGCGTTGTTCGCCACGCTGTGGCAACGCATGAGAATCGCCGAAGGCGCAACCCGCTCGGAAACGCTCAGGCAAAAGGACCGCTGACCCAACCGGCTCTGGAGAGTGGCTGCAAGACAGCCCACCGAAGGGGCAGGGGCGATGCCATTTCATGGGCACGCCCTGATCTCTCAGGTAAAGCGGACAGAGGGGCGGCGAACACCAAACGCGTGTTCGTGCGCGCTTGTTCGTTGCAGAGGATCAGCTCACATGACTTCATCCGTCAAAACCACTTCACTTATCGATTGTCACCGCTCCGCCGGAGCCAAGACCGTCGATTTTGGCGGCTGGGACATGCCGTTGCATTACGGCTCGCAAATGGATGAACACCACACCGTGCGCAGCGACGCCGGCATGTTTGATGTGTCGCACATGACCGTCGTGGATCTGACCGGAGAACGGGTCCGAGACTTTTTGCAGCGATTGTTGGCCAACGACGTGGCGAAACTGAAAGTGTCTGGCAAAGCGTTGTATTCGTGCATGCTCAACGATAGCGGCGGCGTCATTGACGATTTGATCGTTTACTACCTGGACGACCGCTTCTACCGGGTGGTTGTCAATGCGGCGACCCGTGACAAGGACATGGCGTGGATCGAGCGTCATGCGGCGAACTTCGACGTTGACGTGCGCGAGCGTACCGATCTGTCAATGATTGCGGTTCAAGGCCCCAACGCGCGGGCGAAAGCGGCAAGCGTGCTGCCGCCGTCGGATCGCGATGCGGCGCTTGCGTTGAAACCGTTCGTCGCCGCCCAGCTCTCGCAGGAGTTCGTGGCGCGCACGGGTTACACGGGCGAGGACGGATTCGAAATCATGGTCAGCAATGAGCGGGCCGCATCGTTGTGGAACGATCTGGTCGCGGCCGGTGTGGCGCCATGCGGACTCGGCGCTCGCGACACGCTGCGTCTGGAAGCTGGCATGCATTTGTACGGTCAGGATATGGATGAAAACGTTCTGCCGTTGAACTGCGGTTTGTCCTGGACCGTGGCGCTTGAGCCGGCGGATAGAGATTTCATTGGGCGAGCCGCATTGGAAAAGGCGCAAGCCGACGGATTGAAATTTCGCCTCGCCGCACTGGTGCTTGAAGGTCGCGGCGTGCTGCGTGCGCACCAAAGCGTGATGGTCGAGGGCGCTTTGGCGGGCGAAGTGACCAGCGGCACATTTTCCCCAACACTCAAACGCTCAATCGGATTGGCTCGCGTACCGATTGAACTTGGTGATCGCTGCGCAGTGGAAATTCGCGGCAAGCTGATCGAGGCGAGCGTGCACAATCCGCCGTTTGTGCGCCACGGTCAGATCAAAGTGGATCTCGACTAGCGTCGTGAATCACAACTAAGGCGACTAACTTCTGATTCACGACACGAATTCAATTTTTCAGTGATGACGTTTTTCAAGACTACGACAGAGGATGAGCTTCGATGAGTGAGATACCCGAGGATCTGCGTTTCACCAGCAGCCACGAATGGCTGAAAGTTACTGACGACGGCACGGTTCTCGTCGGCATCACCGATCACGCGCAGGACGCGCTCGGCGATCTGGTTTATGTCGAGCCGCCGGAAGAGGGCAACCACTACAGCGCCGGTGACGCTTGCGCAGTGGTCGAATCGGTCAAAGCCGCCTCCGATATTTATTGTCCGATCGCCGGCGTGGTCGCCGAAGCGAACGATGCGTTGGTCGACGCGCCAGAGCTGATTAACAACCAACCTTATGGCGATGGCTGGATCATGAGCATCCAACCGGACAATCTGGACGATGTTGAAAGCTTGATGGACGCAGAAGCGTACGAAGACAGTCTGCAGGAATGATCCACCCCACACATTAGGAAGAGCGCGATGCCGTTTAACCCCCAAACCCCAGGCAACATCGACGATATGCTCGCGACGATCGGCGCCGCATCGATCGACGAGCTGTTCGACGAAATTCCGGCCAAGTTGCGCATCGGCGAGCTCGAAGGTGTGCCCGAAGCCCTCAACGAAATGCAGGTCACACGCCTGATGCACGAGCGTGCTGCTGAAGACCTCGGTCTGCTTAACTTCATCGGCGCCGGTGCGTACGAGCATCACGTGCCTGCCGCCGTGTGGCAGCTGGCGACGCGCGGCGAGTACTACACGGCTTACACGCCGTATCAGGCCGAGGCGAGCCAGGGCACGCTGCAGCTGATTTACGAATACCAGACGATGATGGCCAGACTCACCGGCCTGGACGTCTCCAACGCATCGCTCTATGACGGTGCGTCGGGTCTCGCCGAAGCCATTCTCATGGCGGTGCGTGCCAACCGTAAGTCGAAGTCGAAAAACGTATTGTGTCTGTCCACGGTGCACCCGCGATATCGCGATACGGTACGCGCCATCACGGCTACGCAGGATGTGAACCTGATTGAGGTCGCCTACGACCCAACATCGGGCAGCACCGCGCTCGACGCACTCGCGGCGTACAACGACGACGACATCGCCGCAGTGATTGTGCAGCAACCCAATTTCTTTGGCGGTTACGAACTGGTTGACGCCATCACCGACTGGACGCATTCAAAGAACGCGCTGATGATTGGGGTGGTGAATCCCACCTCGCTGGCCTTGCTGCGACCGCCCGGCGAGTGGGGTGCCAACGGCGCCGATATTGCGTGCGGCGAAGGCCAGCCGCTCGGCGTGCCGCTGTCCTCCGGCGGCCCGTACTTTGGGTTTATTACCTGCCGTCAGAGTTTCGTGCGTCAAATGCCTGGCCGTATCGTCGGCCGCACGGTTGATCTCGATGGCAAGGAAGGGTTTGCGCTGACGCTGCAGGCGCGCGAGCAGCACATCCGTCGTTCCAAGGCCACGTCAAACATCTGTACGAACCAGGGTTTGGTGGTGACGGCAGCGACGATTTACATGTCGCTGCTGGGTCCGGAAGGATTGGCTCGTGTGGCAGCGTGTTGTAACGCGAACACGCGTACTCTGGTTAACGCGTGCCGTGCGATTGACGGCGTGGAAGTGGTTTTCGATCAGCCGTTTTTCCACGAAGCCGTCTTGCGGTTGCCGTGCGCATCGTCGGACGTCCTCAACGACATGGGCGACGCCGGAATCGCTGCCGGCTTCGACTTGGGCCGCGACTATCCTGAACTGGAGGGCTGCATTTTGGTGTGCGCCACTGAGACCCGAACCGAAGAAGATATCGCACTGTACGTCGAGCAACTGGCCCGCTGTGTCAGCGCCCCGCGTCGCGCACAGGGAGGCCAGGCATGAGCGAGCCACTGATTTTTGCCAGCAGTCGTGCCGGTCGCCGCGCGGTCGCGCAAGCGCCGGATGTGTTTCCCCAGACGGATATTCCCAAGTCTTTGCAGCGCACGAGTGACGTGGGCTTGCCCGAAGTGACCGAACTGCAAACGGTGCGTCACTTCACCCGTCTGTCGCAGCTGAATTTCGCGATCGATACACACTTCTATCCGCTGGGCTCGTGCACGATGAAGTACAACCCGCGCGCCTGTAACTCGCTGGCGATGCTGCCCGGTTTTCTGGGCCGGCATCCGCTGTCACCGGAACAGCACGGCCAGGGCGTACTGCGCACGATGTACGAGCTGCAGGACATTCTGAAATCGGTCACCGGCATGCGCGGCGTGTCGCTGACGCCCATGGCCGGTGCGCAGGGCGAGTTTGCGGGCGTTGCGATGATTCGCGCTTATCACGTGAATCGTGGCGATACGCATCGCAATGAGATCATCGTGCCCGATGCCGCGCACGGCACCAATCCGGCGACGGCGATCATGTGCGGCTGCGTCGTGCGTGAAATTCCGACGGCGGCCGATGGCGACGTCGACATGGCGGCACTGCGCGACGTGTTAGGGCCTAACACGGCCGGCATTATGCTGACCAACCCCTCGACACTGGGCGTGTTTGAACGGCGCATCACCGAAATCAGCGCACTGGTGCACGAGGCCGGTGGATTGCTGTACTACGACGGTGCCAATCTCAACGCCATTTTGGGCAAAGCGCGTCCGGGCGATATGGGTTTCGACGTGATCCACATGAACCTGCACAAAACCTTTTCAACCCCGCACGGCGGCGGTGGGCCAGGCTCTGGCGCCGTGGGCGTGTCGGAACGCCTGCTACCGTTCATGCCAATACCGGTGGTCGGTCGCGATGGCGATCAGTATCGTTACCTTGATGAAAACGACTTGCCGCTGTCCATCGGTCGACTTTCGGGTTGGATGGGGAATACGGGTGTGTTGCTGCGCGCCTACATTTACGCCCGCATGCTTGGGCGTAAAGGTATGCCGCGGGTGGCTGAAGGGGCGACACTAAACGCCAATTATCTGATGGCGCGTTTGCGCGAAGCGGGCTTTACGCTGGCCTTCCCCGAGCGCCGTGCGAGTCACGAATTTATCGTTACCTTGCGCAACGAAGCCCGTGATTACGGCATCAACACCATGGATTTTGCCAAGGCGCTGCTTGACGAGGGCTGTCACGCACCGACCACCTATTTTCCTCTGCTGGTCCCCGAATGCCTGCTCATCGAGCCGACGGAGACCGAAGCAAAAGAAGATCTGGATCGATTCGTCGACGCGATGATCAAAGTGCGCGATCGCGCCAAATCCGACCCTGATTTCGTCAAAGGCGCGCCGTATTCAACGCCGGTGCGACGGCTCGACGACGTGCGTGCGGCGCGTCAGCTCGATCTGACCTGGACGCCGCAACCACCCGCGTGAGTGCGCTGATCTGCGGAGCGTTGGCCTTCGACACCATCATGGGGTTCGAAGGCCGCTTCGGCGATCAGATCCTGCCGGAAGAGATAGACCGGCTGTCGGTGTCCTTCCCGGTGCCGAAAATGAGACGCGAGTTCGGGGGGTGTGCGGGCAATATTGCGTACAATCTAAGCTTGTTAGGCGAAACCGGCCTGCCACAGTGCGTGGTGGGGCACGATTTTGGCGATTATGCGCGCTGGCTGGACCGAAATGGGATCAGTCGACGGTATGTTCGGGAACTTGCCAGCGAATTTACCGCCCAAGCGTTTATCACCTCGGATTGTGATGGCAACCAAATCACGGCGTTTCATCCGGGTGCCATGGCGTTTGCCGACGAGGCGGATCTGCCCGAGCAGGCCGATTTTACGCTTGGTGTGATCGCACCGGACGACGTGACGCGCATGCGTCGCGCGGCCAGTTATTTCGCTCGGGCCGGCGTGGCGTTTGTGTTTGATCCCGGTCAGTTCATGACGTCGCTGGACGCGACGCAGATGCTGGAGTTTGTTGAGCTGGCCGACTGGGTCACGATGAATGATTATGAGGCGGGTTTGCTGACGACGCGCACGGGCCAGACGCTGGCGGATTTGTCACGACGTGCTCGCGCGCTGATCGTGACGCACGGCAAGAACGGGTCGCAGGTCTGGCGATGTGGCCAGATGGAGGTCGTGCCCGCAGCGCAAGCCGGGCCGGCGCTCGATCCAACCGGCTGCGGCGATGCGTATCGTGCGGGCTTGGCTTTCGGTTTGTTGCGTGAGCTGCCGTTCGCGACCACGGTGCGCGTGGCGTCGCTGATGGGAGCGCTGGCGGTGGAGCATTTCGGGACGCAGAATCATCGCCCCGACGCGACCCAGATTGCGCGCCGCTACGAAGAGAGTTTTGGTGAGCCCCTCGCCCTGATGCCGGCGAGCGGCCGATGAGAATGAACGCAAGTGAAGTGAGACAAAGTATGAAGAGTCGGCTCTGGACGTGGATGTTGATGACGCTGCTGGCCACCGTGCCCGCGCACGCTCAGCGTGCGGCGACCCAGTGGAATCAGACTCTGGACCGCATCTCCTCCGGCGTGGTGTCAATTCGCGTCGACAGCACGCGTGCCTTCGATACTGACTGGAATCAATCGACGCAAGCCACAGGTTTTGTGGTTGACGCACAGCGCGGATTAATTCTGACCAATCGTCACGTGGTAACTGCCGGACCGGTTGTTGCCCAGGCGGTGTTTCTGAATCACGAAGAAGTTGACCTCAAGCCGGTTTATCGCGACCCGGTGCACGATTTCGGTTTGTTTCGTTATAACCCTGACGATCTGCGCTTTATCCAGCCTCAGGAGCTGCAGCTTAACGCTCAGAGCGCGCTGGTCGGTCGCGAAATTCGCGTAGTCGGCAACGACGCCGGTGAGCAAATTTCCATTTTGGCCGGTACGTTGGCCAAGCTTGATCGCCAGGCGCCGGATTACGGGCGCGGCAAGTACAACGACTTCAACACGTTTTATTTGCAGGCTGCATCCGGCACGTCGGGCGGCTCATCGGGTTCACCGGTTATTGATGTCGACGGGCACGTTGTCGGTCTGAATGCCGGCGGCAGCGCCGGTGCCCAGAGCAGTTTCTTTTTACCGCTTGATCGCATCGAGCGCGCGCTGTCACTGATTCGCCAGGGCGAAGCGGTTGAGCGCGGTACGCTGCAAACGGTGTTCGTGCATCGTCCTTTTGACGAGTTGCGTCGTTTGGGTCTGGATGCGGCAACGGAACGTCTTGCTCGAGGCGACGACGCGAACGGCACGGGAATGCTGACCGTCGGCCAGGTGGTACCCGGTGCGCCGGTGGACGGCGTGCTGCAGTCAGGCGATATTCTTGTCAGCGTCAACGGCGAGCGCATCACGCGCTTCGTGCCGTTGGCCAAAGTGCTTGACGCCAACGTAGGCGCGAAAATCGACATTGTGTTTGAACGTGGTGGCGAGGCGCACACGCGCGCCGTCGTGGTCGACGATTTGCACGCCATTTCACCCGATGAGTTTATCGAAGTGGGTGAAGCGGTGCTGCACCGACTTTCTTACCAGCAGGCCCGTCACTTTAACATGCCCGCGATCGGCGTTTACGTGGCCAACCCTGGCTATGTGTTTGGGACGTCGGCGATACCGCGCGGCGCGGTGATCAAATCGGTAGACGGCATCGCTACGCCGGATCTCGACGCGCTTGAGGCGGTCATCGACACGCTGGGCGACGGCGATCGGGCAAGCGTTCGCTATTACACGGCGGACGATCCCCGCAACAGTACCGTCAGAGTCGTGCGCATGGATCGACGCTGGTTTCGTGCTCGACGCTGCCATCGCGACGACCAGTCCGGCACGTGGCCGTGCCGTGAACTGGCAGCAGGACCCGACAGCGAACCGCCGATGCCAACGACCGTGCGCTACGCCAAAAATGACGACCCGCGTGCGGACGCATTGGCCCCGTCGCTGGTGCGGGTGAATTTCGACATGCCGTACACGGCGTCCGGCGTGTCGGATCGTTATTATCACGGCACGGGTTTGGTGGTCGACACGAAACGGGGCTGGGTCGTGGTAGACCGCAACACGGTTCCCGTCGCGTTGGGCGACGTAAACCTGACGTTTGCCGGTTCGGTGGAAGTGCCGGGCACGGTGCATTACGTGCATCCCATCCACAATTTGACGGTGCTCAAATACGATCCGGCGCTGCTCGGTGATACGCCGGTACGCGCCGCCAAACTGCGCGCTAAGCCGGGTGCCCCGGGCGACAAAGTCTGGGTCGTTGGCCTGAAAGGGGATCATCGCCTCGTCACGCAATCGACCGAAGTGGCATCAGTGGATCCGGTGCAGTTTCCACTGTCGCGGACTTTCCGCTTTCGCCAAACCAATCTCGAAACACTGGCGTTGGTAAATCCGCCGTCTGACATCGACGGCGTGCTCGCCGACAAAAAAGGCCAGGTGGTTTCGCTGTGGTCGAGCTTCGCGTTCCAAAGCGGCCAAGGTGCAGCGCAGACCAATAAGGGCGTACCCATCGAGCCGGTCCGGGAAATGATCGAGCGCTTGCGCTCCGGTGAGCCTTTGCGTTCCCTCGAAGCGGAATTCGTACCGGTGCCGATGTCCGCGGCGCGCAAGTTGGGATTGCCGGCACAGCTCGCCGAGCAGATTGAAAAACACGACCCGCGCCGGCGGCAAGTTCTGAAGATCATGCGCACGGTTGCGGGTACACCGGCAGCAGAGCATCTGAAAGCCGGTGATTTGTTGCTAACGATTAACGGCGAGCCGGTCACCAGTTTCCGTGACGCCGAGACGGCGTCACAGACCGAACAGGTACGCGTCACCGTCTGGCGTGACAAGTCTCTGCACGAAATCGATATGCAGACGGTGCGCCTCGATGGCACCGGGTTGAACCGGGTCTTCCTGTGGGCCGGCGCGCTGATTCAGGAGCCGCATCGGGCGTTGGCGGCGCAGCGCGGAATCGAACCTGGCGGTGTATACGTTGCCTATTTTGGCTACGGATCGCCTGCGACGCGCTATGGTTTGTGGCCGGGGCGTCGCATCGTTGAAGTGGACGGTCAGCCAGTCAAGGATCTGGATTCCTTTATGCGTGCGGTCATGCAAAAAGACGATCGCGAGTCCGTTCGATTAAAAACGGTGACGTGGAACGATGCAATCGAAGTGATTACGCTGCGACTCGACAACGAATACTGGCCGGCCTATGAAATTCGCCGCACCGACGAGGGCTGGCGTCGCTCGGACCTGAGCTGAGCCCGGTGCGCTGACGGTCTAGCTTGCCGTTGGAATCCGCAGCGTCTTAATGCTGAACTCGGCAGGTCGCAACGGTGCATAACCGATCTCAACGATGAGTCGCTTGGCGGCGATGTCTGCCGCGCTCATCGTTGTGCCCAAACCACAGCGTACGAAGTAGGCATCGTCTTCGCTTGTGCCGGTGAAAGCGCCGGCACGGAAAAGGATATGCATAAAATCGCGGGCGCGAGCGCTGACCATTTCCCAGAGCGCGACATTATTGGTTTCGTTGCTAACCCAAGCCAGGCCGTGAGTCAGACTGTAATCGATCATAAGACCCAGGCGATGCACCGGAACGTAACGCCCCTGTGGGTCTTTCGATAACGTTCGGGCTCCCCACACGCTCGGGCCACGCGGCAGCTCGAACAACGTATTGATCCCCAATGGCGCGAGCACGCTGCGTTGGTGATCGGTGAGCGAGACAGCCATGTTTTCGACCGAGAACAAGCGTGCCTCCTTACCCGCAGGGGCTTGCCATACACCACGCTCGCGATCCGTTCGCGCGAAAACCGCCGCGGCCATCGCGCTGATCTCGACATCGATGGTCTTGTTCGTCGTTGGGTGTACCAACGCAACGCGCGGGTAATAGAGCGCTGCGCATGCGGATTCCGGTAGTTTGAGTCGGCGAACAGAGCCCGCATTACTCAAGCGAATGTCCGTCGCCAAATCAATCAGCACCATGCTTTGGTTGGTGCGTTCGCTGGCACTGACTAAATGGCGCAACGTTTCATTACGGTCCTGATCTTCGGACCAGCATTGGTCTGGAAGCACTAGCATGCCAACACTTGGGTCCTTCGCGACGAATGCACTGAAGGCGTCAAGGTAGTCGTTGGTCGATACGTTGTCGGGATCGAGACCGATCACCAGCGCATCGTCGCCGCCGTTGGCGAAGAACAAATGCAACGCGAGGCCAAGACGGTCGTCGTAATCACCCAGCGGACCGAAGTGCGCGACGTAGTCGTCAAAGCGTTGCAGGCGAACGGGCTCGTTGCGTGGACCGTTTGCCGTCGCGGCAACAAACGCCGTCGCGGTCGCGGCCATGGGGTGAATGACGTGCGGTGACGAGACGATCTCGTTGACATCAATGCCGGGCATGCGAAAGTTGGGCATAACCGGATACTCGCACAAATGCCGCGAACGGGAAACGCTATTTTTGCTGGGCTACCTCATCCAGTTGAAGGCGCCCAAGAAGGGCTTTGGGCGAGTCGACAGGTGCCTCGCAGGTGGTGCCTTTGCACACATAGGCGATGCCGTCAGAGCGGCCGATGCGTGCCGCCAGTGCGCCCGGTAAATCCGCTTGAGCAGTGTCGATCATGTAGACCTGGCGACGTGGAGCGAAACTCATGGTCGGCGCTTGCCAGACAGGGAAGTCTGGGCTTTCACAGCGTATGACGACAATCTGCGGCGGATCCAGATGTTCTTCGAGCGCGTCAAGCAGCGCCGCGTGTGCGTGTGGTACGTGCGTCAAAGCGTCCCAAGCCACGTTCAGGGTGGCTTCTGCTGCATGCAGGTAGCGAGCGTCACCGATCAAATGGCCGAGGCGGATCAGTGCTTTGGCAGCGACGCCATTGCCGCTTGGTGCCGCATTGTCAGCGATCGGCTTCATCCGGTGAACGACCTGTTCGTGATCATCCGATGTAAAGAAAAACCCACCATCGGCGGCATCGAAAAAGTGCTCGATCAACGCATCCGCCAACTCGATGGCAAACGCCAGATCGCTGAGCCGGAAGCGAGTTTGCATCAGCTCAAGCAAACCGTCGAGCACGAAGGCGTAGTCGTCGAGATAGCCATTAAAACGCGCGCTGCCGGCGCTAAAAACCGCTTTCAATCGACCATTTTTATAGAGCTCGCGGTGAATAAAATCGACCGTCTGAACGGCGGCGTCGGCCAGATCGTCGCGTTCGAGATGACGAGCAGCCAGAGCCAGCGCGCGAACGGTCATGCCGTTCCAGCCGGTCAGGATTTTGTCGTCGCACAGCGGCGCCTGCCGGGTTTGCCGGTGAGCGAACATTAGCGCCTTGGCACTGGCCAGGGCGTCCAGCGCGTCGTCGGTATGCGCTTCTTGCGGGTTAGCGACCACAAGATGCCAGCTCGATTCGAAGTTAGGATCCTGGTCGATTCCGTAATATTTTGCGGCGACGCTGTAGTGATCGCCCAGCAGTTCGCGTAGTTCGTCTTGTTGCCAGACGTAGTAGGCGCCTTCTGAGCCTTCGCTGTCAGCATCAAGCGCGCTGTGGAAACCGCCGTTTTCGGCGCATAGATCGCGCAGCAGAAAATCGGCGGTCTCGTTGGCAACGCGCCAGTACAGTTTGTCGCCCGTTGCCCGCGAGGTTTGTGCGTACAACGCCAGCAGCGCCGCGTTGTCACAGAGCATTTTCTCAAAGTGTGGAATCTGCCAGTTGCTGTCGACGCAGTAACGGAAGAAACCGCCGCCAACCTGATCAAACAGACCGCCATGGGCCATGTTTTGCAACGTAAGAGTTGCCATATACAGCGTTTGCAGATCCGGATTCGGTGGCGCGCTGTGGGCATGCCAGTAACGCATCAGGCGCGACAGATTGCCCGGCGTCGGGAACTTGGGCGCGCCACCAAACCCGCCGTACTGAGCGTCGAATTCCGACAGCAAAGCCTGGCGCGATGCGTCGATGGGCACGGTCGTCAGCGCCGTTCCCGGTGTCGCTTTTGGATCGGTCTGACGGAAGACATCGACGATGGCATTGCTCTGGCTTTCGATCTCGTCGCGGTGTTCGACGTAAAACTGACTGACGCGATTGAGGATGTGAGCAAACGACGGCATCCCCTGCCGCTCCTTATCCGGAAAGTACGTCCCCCCGAAAAACGGAATCTGCCGCTCGGGCGTCAGGAACATGGTGAGCGGCCAGCCGCCCGGTTGCTGGTTAAGCATTTGGTGGGCAAACTGGTAGATGTGGTCGAGATCAGGGCGCTCCTCCCGGTCGACCTTGATGTTGACGAAATGCTCATTCATCAAAGCCGCGGTCTGGGCATCCGCGAAGGACTCGCGCGCCATGACGTGGCACCAGTGGCACGCCGAATACCCAATCGATAACAGGATCGGTTTGTCCCGTTCTACCGCTTGCGCCAGAGCTTGTGCATCCCACGGCTGCCAGTGCACCGGATTGTCGGCGTGCTGGCGCAAATAGGGGCTGGATTCTTCGTGCAGGCGATTTGCGTCAGGGTTGGTCATATCGATGGCGTGCGTGGTGAAGAGGCGGACATGGTACACCGGTTGAGCGGCGTGTTGACCGGCACTGCCGATGTTACAATCGCGCCCCATGACCTACCCAGAAATCAGCCCGATCATTTTCCAGATCGGACCGGTCGCCGTGCGCTGGTACGGCGTGATGTATTTGCTCGGCTTTGCGTTTTGCTACTGGCTGCTGCGCGCTCGCGCCCGCAATCGCCACGACTGGACGACCAAAGACGTTGAAGACCTTATTTTTTACGGCGCCGTCGGTGTAATCGTCGGCGGGCGGCTGGGCTATGTGTTGTTCTATCAGTTTGCGACGTTCCTCGACGATCCGCTGTATCTGTTCAAGCTGACGCAGGGCGGTATGTCGTTTCACGGCGGCTTGATCGGCGTGTTAGCGGCTGTCGGTTGGTTTGCACGTACGCGCGACCGCGCGTATTTCGAAGTGGGTGACTTTTTGATTCCCGGTGTCCCGCTCGGACTGTTGTTTGGACGTGTTGGCAATTTCATCAACGGCGAGCTGTGGGGCAAACCGACCACCGTGGCGTGGGGTTTTGACGTTAACGGCCAGCGTCTGCACGCCAGTCAGCTGTATGAAGCGTTTCTGGAAGGGCTGGTGCTGTTCATTGTGCTGTGGTGGTTCACGAGCAAGCCGCGTCCTCGGATGGCAGCCACGGGCTTGTTTATGCTGCTCTACGGCGTGTTTCGATTCGCTATCGAATTTGTCCGCGTCCCGGATTCGCACCTGAACTATCTGGCGCTGGATTGGGTCACGATGGGGCAGGTGCTGACAACGCCCATGATCATTGGTGGCATCGTCTTGCTCACCGTTGCGTACCGCCGCGGTCGCATTGCCGACGTGACCGCCTGATGCGCGCGTATCTGGATTTGCTGGCGCTGCTGCTTGATCAAGGTACGCCCAAGGGTGATCGCACTGGGACGGGCACTCGCAGTGTGTTCGGGCACCAAATGCGCTTTGATCTGGGTGACGGCTTTCCGCTGGTCACCACCAAAAAGCTGCATTTGCGTTCGATCATTCACGAGCTTCTGTGGTTTTTACAGGGCGACACGAACATCGCCTACCTCAAAGACAACGGAGTGCGCATTTGGGATGAATGGGCGGACGATGCCGGCAATCTCGGGCCGGTTTACGGCGCGCAGTGGCGGGCCTGGCCAACACCGGACGGGCGCCACGTGGATCAGATCACGCAGGTGATCGAGCAAATTCGGCGCGAGCCCAATTCACGCCGGCTGATTGTCAGCGCATGGAATGTCGGCGAACTCGACAAGATGGCATTATCCCCGTGCCACGCGCTGTTTCAGTTTTACGTGGCCGACGGCAAACTCTCGTGCCAGCTGTATCAGCGCAGCGCCGACGTGTTTCTGGGCGTGCCGTTCAACATTGCGTCGTACGCGTTGCTGACACACATGGTGGCGCGCGCTTGCGAGCTTGATGTCGGCGACTTCATCTGGACCGGCGGCGATTGCCATTTGTACAACAATCATCTGGAGCAGGCGGCGCTGCAGCTGACGCGAGAACCGATGGCGTTGCCGACGCTGCAGTTCAAGCGTGATTTGCCGAGTATATTTGACTATCGCTTTGACGACATTGAAATCGTCGGCTACCAGTCTCACGCGCACATCAAAGCCGAAGTGTCGGTGTGAGCGATCAGACGCCAAATGACGTGGCGCTAATCGTCGCGATGGCCGCGAATCGCGTGATCGGGCGCGACAACGATCTGCCGTGGAAGCTCTCTGCAGATTTGCAACGCTTCAAGTCTCTGACCATGGGCTGTCCGATC
>JBGCFP010000093.1:0-3829 GCA_045107005.1 Gammaproteobacteria bacterium | reverse complement strand
CTTGCATCGCTGGTCGCTGACGTCAAAGCTATGTCTCAATCCCCTCTACGACGGGGCATGTCTGCAACCCTACGCTTGCAACCCATTGATTTCAATGCGCGAAAAACGGCATTTGCGTGGCAATCGACCGAGCAGCCCATCGAAACTGCAGTATTTACACGAAAATAGCGTTTTTCCTAGTAAAATCAGCCCTCTGCGCGAAATTTTCCTATTTCCCACTTTGGACTCATGAAATCGGTTTTTCGACGCCACATTCCCACCATTCCTCCAATCCAAATCGATTGCTCCTGCCCCGCTTTGCCCGCCAAATACCGCAATTCACGCAACCCTCGGCCAACAAAAAACCCCCAGCATCAGTCACCCGACGCTGGGGTCTCTCGGTGTCGTCTCGCTCGGAGTCCAGCCAGCGAAAGCGACCACAACGAATCGAATATTCAGCTGCCTGATGATTGGCCTGCGATGCCCGCTGCCAACCGACGCACGGAACGACGCCGCCAGACCAGCACGCCGAGTAACAAGCCCGAACACACACCCAGTCCACCACCGCCGCCACCGGACGACGGCGGAGGCGGCGGCACAACCACTGGCGCAGCGGCTTCGAGCAGCACCGTGACAACCTGCGAATCCTTCACCATCTCATTGCCGACCTGCCGCAACGACACGATCAAAGCACCCGCGCGCTCTTGCGACTGAGGTTCACCAATGTCGATAGTGATCTCGCCCGTGGCACCCGCCGCGATGAACGTGTCCTGCGCCGGAGCAACGGGCGTAAACGTACCGTCCGGTGAGGTCACGATTGCCGCATATCTTGAATCTCGCAACCCTTCATTGCGCACGCTGATTCCCACCGATCCATCGCTACTGCGGATCACCGCGTCGGTTGCGACGATTCGCACTCGGTCCTGGCTTGGCACCTGACGCAACAACGCAATCTCCGGCTCGATATTCTCGGTTTGGTCCTGCGGTGGCGCAAGCGGCAAGCCCGCACTCAATGCTGCCGCTGTGCCGCCAGCAAACAGTAGCCTGGTCCAGTCATCACTGCCCGTGAGTTCGCTGCGCGCGGCGTCCGCGCTGCGGTTGACGTCGGACGCCACGGCGGCGACATTGATGCTGCCGTCGCAGTCCCAGTCTATCGGCTCGGATAGCTCCGCAATGCGTACACCCACTTCGGAATCGTCTGGGTCAAGCTCGCTCTCGCACCAGTACTTCGTCATGTAGTCGGCGTAAAACGTGCCGGGCGCCACGGCTTGCAAATCTTCGTCCAGTGCGTCCTCGTTCAAACTGCCCAGTTCAGACCGTGAAAAATCCAGCAGCCCGGAACCTTCCGGCCCTTCAAGACCGCCGAACTGGAACGTGTAGTTCATCACGCTCAGATAGTTGGGCTTGTAGTTCTCGTTCTCATTGCCGCCGTGGAGCAAGCCCAGGTTGTGTCCGAACTCATGCATAAAGGTGCCCCGTTCTTCCACTTCGTTCAGGCCAGCCGCAAACACGATAAAGTCGCGCGCAGGTGCACCGCGCGAGATGCCGGAATTGCGGTTGCCGGCTTTGCGGTCGGCGTACAGCGCGTAGTGGAACAGGCTGTCCTGACGGGCAGCGGAAAAGTTGTCAGGCAACTTGATCTGGTCGAAACACACTTCGTCGCCGCTGCAACTCCACGCATAGGTCTCACGCTCGTCTGCGATGATCACTTCGCCCAACTCTTCCACGTGAGGCACCACGTTCGCCTGACTCATGTCGCCCCACAGCTCGCCGTTGACGGGGTTCATGACGTACTCCGGTCCGGCATCAAGATGCAGTGACACGCCGGGTCGGCAGGTGGGGCAGTTCGGTGGCATGAACGGCGAGCGATCAAACACGTCGATCACTTCATCCAGCGCGGCCTTTCGCGGCTCGAAGCCTTCCATTGCATCAACCTGGACGTAAACGTCGGCCCGCAACGGGTCGCTGCCCATCGCCGGGTAGTCGATGAATACGCCCTCCTGCGTGGTGAAACCGACCGTCTCCCAAACGTCCCACAGTCCGTCGCAGTCCGAGTCCTGTCCGGCTTCGTCAAAGAAACTGGACCCATTGGAACTGGATAAATCGCTGTTGCCGTAGTTGAGCACTTCGGTCCCGCTGCCGGTCTGCGTGTCGATGGAAAACACCGACGTGCCAGCAATGCCGTAGAGCGTGCCGTTGCCGCCGGTCGCCAGACCGAACACGTTCTGAAAGCCGGTCGCCCCGACGACGCTGCCAATCGGCTCTGCGCCGGCGGGATTGAGCGCAATCAAATCGCCAGCCGTGGAGGACAGATACAACTGATCCTCGACGAAGGCCAGATCGCCCGCTGACGCAAAACCGGTTTGCGCAACTGCCGTTGCCACGCCTGACTCCCGGTCAACCGTGTAGAGCTGGGTGTCCACGAAGCTCGCCAAAAACAGCGTCCCGCCGTCGGGAGAGAACACCAGTGCATTGGCACCGCCGACCCCGTGCGGGCCGATCAGGCGGGTTGACGCATCAAACGGATTGATCTCATACAAGCGGTCAAAGTCGATGGCGTACAAACGGCCGTTGCCGTCAAACGCAATGTCGGTCATCACGGAGTCCATCTGCCCGATCACGGTTACCGAACTCGTGCCATCGCCAGTGTCCAGATTGACGGACGCCAGGTTGCCGCTGGCATCATGCACATGCAGAACCGGGCCGGGCCCGCTGTCGACGAGACAGCCCACTGCCTGGGCGGGCAATGCATAGCCGAACGTCGCGACAAGCGTAACGACCCATGCGTGGAAACAGAATCGAACAATATTCATATTGGGGTTTCCCTTTTTTGTGATGGCCTATGCGTTTGTTCCAGAGGCCAATGAACCGGAAACTTTCTGTGTCACCATCACGCCCAGAATGATCGGCAGCCGATGCATCATGGTGGACATGAACGGAATCTTGAAACGGGGTACAGAACCGCACAGTCAGGTTAGTGGGTGACGAATTTACTCACGGCAAATTTCTCCCCGATCGAATCCATATGTGCATCAAGACGGCCTCGCTTCGCAGGCGTGCGAGTGTCGCGATGCTCTGCTTTCTGGATAACCGGGGAAAAGTGGTGATCACTTTTGTTGCCGCGATGTCCGTCGGGAACAGCTTACGTTTTTGACCGCCTTGCGGATCACACAGAGGTGGTCCCGGTTGTTTGAACAGCCAAACCCGATCTATAAGTGGATTCCCTGCACGAGTTTGAGCTGCCTTGGGTAGAGGCAGCGGATTAAAGTAAACGTGATCCGGCGTGCATCGATCAAGTCTCGAGTGTGGCCGGCCGGAGTTGTAGAAGGCCAGGTACTTGGTCAGTGAGGCTTTGGCCTGCGACACTGAGTCGTAGGCTTTGAGATAAACCTCTTCGTATTTCACGCTGCGCCACAGCCGCTCAACAAAGACATTGTCGCGCCAGCCGCCTTTGCCGCCCATGCTGATGCGGATGTCGTTGTCCATGATCAAGTCGGTGAACGCCTGGCTCGGTGTTGAAGATTTCTGGCGACGGGTACTTATCCATTGCCTCTTGCACCGTATCGAGACAGAACTGGACGTCCATGGTGATAGAGACGTTCCACGCCAACACACGACGCGAGTACCAGTCGACGACGGCGGCAAGATAAATGAAGCCGCGTGCCATCGGGATATAGGTAATGTCCATGGCTCAGGCTTGGTTCGGCAGGGTGACTTTCACATTGCGCAGCAAGTACGGATAGATCTTGTGCGCCTTGTGCCGCTTGCTCGTATTGGGCTTGCGATAGAGCGCTTCGATGCCCATCCGCCGCATCAGCGTGCGCACGTGTCGCCGACCAACGTCGATGCC
>JBGCFP010000092.1:0-21507 GCA_045107005.1 Gammaproteobacteria bacterium | reverse complement strand
GTTGCCAAAACCGTCACCGTTGGTATCGCGCTGATCGGCGTTGGCAATCAGCGTGCAGTTATCGGCGCTATCTGCAACGCCGTCGCCGTCGGTGTCCACCGCACAGTCATCGGTGGTCGCCTGGCCCAGTGGAACAATGATCGTCGTCACGTTGTCGCCGTTGCGAGCCCGGGCCTGGAAGTTGTACGACGTGCCGCAGGTCAAACCACTCGCTTCGAAGCTCGTGCCCGAACTCCACGGCAGGTTGACGCCGTTGGTGGTGTTCTGCACTTCGTATTCGGCGTCCGGGCCGTTGCCATTGGGATTGAGCACGACCTGGATAGTCGTCTGCGACGTGCCGCTGACCGACACCACAGCCGGCGGGTTAGCCAGCGTCCACGCAGAGTTGCTGCCGGCGAATGACGTCTGATCAGCGTTACCGTTACGAGCCTGTGCGTCGAAACCGTATTTTGTAGACGGCGTCAGGCCAAACTGTTGCCAGGCCGCGGTGCTCTGTTGCCACGGCGACAGCGAACCTGTCGTGGAGTTACGCACACGCACACCGGATGAACCGAGCGTCAGGTTGTTCAATCCGCCCGCTGGCGTTATCGCCATCGACGTCGTGGTAATGGCGCCAACAGTGACCTGGAACGGTGGCTGTTGCGACGAGTACGTGCAGGTGATCGCAGACGGCGCCGTCGTGTTGCGGAAGTTAGCGTTGTCCCGTGCCCACGCCCGATAGCAGTATTCGTCGTTGGCCTGCAGCCCGATGTCCGTGTAGCTGCGGCTTTCCTGCCATCCGGAGTCGGTACCGCCAACACCGCCTGATGGGCTGCCGGTGTAATCCAGGTAATACTGAATAGGACCGTGGATGTCCGACGCAAACGCGGCCGTCATCGCGATCTGGTCAGTACCGGTGTTGATCGGTAGCGAGCTAAAGATCATCGGGTTCGGGTTTGGTGCAGTGCTGTCGACGGCAACCGTCAGGCCAATGTTCCAGTTAAAGTCGCCGTAAGGCTCGTTGTACGAGTTATGACTGTGCTTGATGACAATGTTCTCTGAACCCGTGGGAGTGGCCGGAGCCCGAATGGAATAGGTTGCGGTTGAGGTAATGCCACCGGAAGCGGCCGACCCTACGTTCTGCGTATCGACGCCACTGAGCAGCGTGAAGCCAGCCGGCAGTTCCAGATTGAACACGTTGTTGTGACTCGCCACTTCGGAGTCGTTGCGCAGCCAGAACTGAATCTCAAACACTTCGTTGGGCTCCACTTCGGTCGGCCACAGGGCAATACCCTGAAACGTAGCCGGGTGATCGACACGAACAAAATTGTCTTCCGTCGCCAGTGCGTACGACTGCGTGGCATCACCGTGCGAGAAACTTGTCGACCAGGAGTAGGCGTTGATCACAACATCGGTATCGGCCGCGCCAGAGTTGATCCGGACCTGATGGACGTTGTCGTTGGCATCGAGATCATTGTCGATCAAGCCGTTGTTGGATTCGCGGTACAACCGAAGGTTAAGGTCAACGAGGCTGAAGAACTCACTCGGTGGCGCGGACGTCAGGTAGGTTGCTTCGCGATTCCAGACCATGGTCGCGCGATCACGACCTTCGCCGGCAATACCCTCATCGCGCATGCTGCCTTTGTAGAGCTGGTAGTCGCCGTCCGTGTCACGGGGTGTTACCGCGTCGACGAATACGTCGAAGCGATGGAAGTAAGCGGCGTAGGCGTTCATCGCACCCCAGCCAATCTGTGGATCCCAGCCGTCACTATCGCTTTCGATGTTCATGCCGGCGAGGTTTTTCTGCGCGGTGTTGATCAGCAACGCCTTGACCGACACTTCGTCAAAAACACCGGCATCCGCCAGATCCATGATGACACCAAGCACCATCGGTGCGGCCATGCTCGTGCCGGTAAAGTTGACGTCATCCGCACCCGTTTCCCAGTTGTGGCTCGGGGCGCCAATGGACGTACCCGGCGCGGCGATATCTGGCTTGCGGCGATTGCTGGCCGTCGGACCCACCGTGCTGCCGGCGTTAATGATGTCGTCGTTGCGCGACGAGGAGCCACGGTCGTTGAAGTTGGCCACAGTAATAGCGTTATAGGAAACCGCAGGATCGCTAAACAGCGTGTTGGAAGGACCGCTGTTGCCCGCTGAGATCGTCACCGGCAAATCCGAATAGGTTGAGATGACCGAATCCCAAAAGCGACTGCCGTCCGTGTCGTCCAGCGTGGTGTCGCCGCCGTAGCTCAGGTTCATGCCGTCCACGTCGTCGGCGAAAGGATCGCCGATAAGCGCGCCGGTATCGTACAGTGCCCGGTTCACAATGTTGTATTTGTCGGACCAGAACATCGACGAGCGATTCGCCGTGTTGTTAAAACCCGCCTTCAGGTTGACCAGCTTCTCCACACCGTAAGCGATACCCAGATTGTTCGGGAAGTTGGCACTGCCTTTGCTGCCGACGATGCCGGCGACGTGCGTGCCGTGGCCGTTTAGATCGTCGCAGGTGAAGGCGTCGTTGAAGCTCGCCGAACCGTTGGCAGCAACCAGATACCAGGTGCAGAAATTGTCGCGCAGCGGCGTCGTCGAATCGATCATGCCCGGGTGCAGGTCATCGAGACCTGAGTCGATGATAGCTGGATCGTAGATGCCGCCGTTGAGGCCCAAATCCCACAGCCCGGTCAGCGACGAATCCGCCGGATCGACCATCGTTGAACGGTCCGCGTTGCTCAAGTGACCTTCCATCATGCTGTCTTCAACGACGCGCATGACGCCCGGAATCTTGCCGACCTGCTCGACCATGTCGGCCGCGATGGTCAGGATAACCATGTTGCCAGCGATCGTCGTGAATTCCACATTGCCGCCCAGCGCAAGGATGTCATCAACGACCGGCGCCTGCGAATCTTCGACCAACGCGCGAATTTGCGTCGTGGCCTCTTCCTTGATCACGTTCGACAGGGCTTCGTTCTGTAACGCGATCGCTTCAAACTCGGCGCGCTCCGCCGCCGACACCCGCGACATGACGTCGTAGTTTTCGTCATCCGTTTTTGCGTTGGGATCGCGCTTGCTCGCTTGCGCTTCCAGCGCGGCTACCCGACGTGTTTCCAGCGCTTCGACTTCAGTGTCGTGCGCAGAGTAGATGTCCTTGAAGACCTGCGCGTGCGGCAGGAAGTCCAGATGAACGATAAGGCGAAGTTGCTCGTCAGCGGCAACGGAGCGCGCTTTGGCGCTCAACGCGGTATCGACGATCGGCAGTCCCGCGAGAGGCGACACTGGCGACGGCGTACCGTCTTCGCCCATGCCGGGTTCGCGTTCTGCAGCACGCTCGGCGCGATACTCTGCGCGACGATCGTCAAGAGAACCGGTCAACTCGCGCGGCTCAACGCCCCGCTTGGCCGCGATTTCTGCGTGCGCGGCCGCGATGGTCTCCGCGCTGGCGGGCGCCGCGCTGGCGATTTGAATCATGAATGGTTGCACGGCAATTAGCCATGCCATGGTGACGGCGAGTGCCGACTTGGTGGTTTTCATTAGATGCCCCTTGCTTTTAATGATGCGGGCGGCAATTTGCTACCCGATTTTTTTACTAGCCTGCTATTGAATGCGCCGTGCCTGACCAGATCCCCTCATACGACCGGTCAATAGTCCGGGATTTTGCGACGCAGCGGCATCACCCTTATGTGGGAGCATAAAGAAATTAATGAAAAATCAATGGGTAGCAACGGACGGGCAGGCAATAAATTTAGCTGGAAGGCGTTATGTCTTCTTGCGGCAGGTAGAAAATCGGTTGTCGCCCTCGTACCGATGCCGAGTCGTAGATCAATCTCCCGTCTTCGCGGATGGTCACCCGATAAAGCTCGTCATTGGACGAGCCGTGCACGCGCACATAGTTTAGCGACTGTGCGTCGACGTTGATGGAACGAGTGCCCGTGCCGGTCAAATCTCGGGTAATCCGCTCGTCACCGCGAAAAAACTGATAGGTGCCCGCCACCTGACCGTCTTGAGCGGTTTTGGCCGTAAGCGACGCGGTGCTCGAGATAACAATCGTGTAAGTCGACAGTGCGTCGACAGGCGACCCGCAGCCACCCAGAACGCCCGCCAACAACACGCTGGCGGCTATGCGCACGCTAACGATTGAAGTTGACGGTGCCGCTCTTGGTGAAAGGCACCGCTCCAACGAACGGAATATCGACCTGAATGCTACCGCTCAACTGATAGTCGAGTGTGTCCGGATCGTCCTTGAAATAGCGCATCAGTTGCTGCGCTGAACGCAGCAGGTTTGTGGTGACGTCGATGTCGACCAGATGTTCGCCGTTAGCAGGTATGCGAAAGGAATTGGGTGTGACGCCGCTGGCAAAATCGATGCCGGCGAACTTGACTGCGTAGTTCATACCTTTGACCGGCAGACCGATGCCGTTCGGATTTTGCACCCGCAGCGTCAGTCGGTAACGTTGCTCGAGCAAATTCGATTGCAACATGGTGACGTTCGACAAACTTAAAGTCGGCGACTCCACCGAGTTCGTCAGCGTCGAGCAACCGGAAGTCGCGAGCATCAGGCCCACGAACAGCACTGCCCATCGCCACGCCCCACTGTGTGTCCATATTCTCATTCTTATCTCCCCGTGCCCTTCTTTCCAAACGGCAGCTACATACTGCCAAAGACCCGGGATAAATTCACGCTGCGGTGGTCGGCAGTGCCAAATGACGCTCCAGCGCGACTTTACTTAATCGCCAGAAGCGTACGCCCAGAAACACCGCCGCGACCGTCAGACCGAACGCAAGCCCCATCCACACCCCACCCGGGCCCATTTCCAGCTTGAGCCCGGCGAGCACCGCAACCGGAAAACCGACCAGCCAGTAAGCAAAGATATTGATGAACAGAGGGACCCGGCTATCCTTATAACCGCGCAGCGCGCCGGCGGCGCCAACCTGCAAACCGTCCGAGATCTGAAAGATCATCGCCATGAACAGCAAGCCCACGGCAATCTCACGCACCACGGGGTCGGTGCTGTACAACAGGGTGATCGGCTCGCGCAGCAGCACGAGGACCAGCGCCGACAGCGTCATGAACAATCCACACAGCGCCACGCCCATCCAGCCAATGAAACGCGCCCGGTAAGGATCACGACGCCCCAGAGCCTGGCCAACGCGCACGGTGATGGCCGAGTGCACGGCCAGTGGGATCATGAACATCGTGGCCGCGTAGTTGATCGCAATGGCGTGCGCCGCGGCTTCGTTGGCGCCCAGCACGCCCATGATGATGCCAGCCGCACTGAACAAGGTGATTTCCGCCAGCGTACTGCCGCCAATCGGCAGCCCCAGCCATAAAAGCTCTTTGAGCCGGGCGCGGTTCGGCCAATCAAAACGCCTGAACAGGCGCAGGGGACCGTAAACCCGCCGCCTGAACCGGACATACGCCAGCAGCGCGAAGAAACTGAACCACATGGATATCGCCGACGCGATGCCACAGCCGGTCGCGCCAAGCGCCGGGGCGCCGAAATTACCGTACATCAGCATGTAATTGCCGAGAAAATTGACGCCGACCGTCGCAACCGCGATGTACATGATTGGCGCCGTGTGGCCAATCCCTTCGCTGGTGTAGCGCAAGCACAGATAGGGATACATCAACGGCAAGCCCCACACGATCGCGGTAACGTAACCCTGAGTGCGCGGGATGATGTCGGGACTGACACCGACGGCGGCCAGCCCGTAGGCTGAGAACGCATAGAGCGCCCCAATCATCAGCGCGGCCAACACCAGTGCGATGTAAAGGCTTTGTCGAAAGTATCCGCCGACACGCGCGAGCTTATTGTCACCGGCCAGATGCGCCACGGTAGGGCTGAGCGCCATGAGCACACCGAGCCCGAAAAGGAACGCCGTGGCCCACACCGCGCTGCCCACGCCGACCGCGGCCAAATCTTCAGCACCGAGGCGCCCGGCCATCACGACATCGAGAAACGAAGTCAGCGAAATGGCGACGTTATTGACGATTAACGGCAGCGCCAGAACGACCAGCGACTTCACCTCAGCAAACCATCGAATGTCGGGGCGCGCCGTGTTCATCGCCGGACTGTAGCACCCCTGTCGCAAGGCGCACACCCCGCGCATTGGGCGGGTCGCGCCGCTTCGGTTAAGGTACTTTGATCACTCGCATTGACCGGGAGTCGGCCAGCGATTATTTCGAGGATGAATCAGCATGCAAAATTCGCACGGCACAGCACTACCCCGACCCGTCGCCATTATCGGAGGTCGCCGCATCGGGTTTTGTCGCTCGCACACCGCCTACCGCGACGCCACCAATCAGGACATGCTCGGCGCGGCGATGGCTGGCGTCGTAGAGGCATACGGTTTGCAGGGCAAGCCGCTTGGCGACGTTGCTGCCGGGGCTGTGATCAAACACTCTCGTGATTGGAATCTGGCGCGGGAGTCAGTGCTGGATTCGGGCTTGCACGCCACGACGCCAGCGTTCGATTTGCAGCGCGCTTGCGGCACGAGCCTGGAAGCGGCCATCTTGATTGGCGCCAAAATCGCGTTGGGCCAGATCGATGTTGGTCTGGCGGGTGGTACCGACACGGTCAGTGATGCGCCCATCGTATACCCCGACGCGTATCGCGACATTTTGCTGCGAGCGCATCGGGCGCGCACGACCAAGGATCGCCTGCTGCCGTTTTTGAAGCTCCGCCCAAAACACTTCAAACCGGTTTTGCCCGGCGTGCTCGAGCCGCGCACCAAACTGTCCATGGGCCAGAGCACAGAGTTAATGGCCAAGGAATGGGACATCTCGCGCTCTGATCAGGATGCACTCGCGCTGCGCAGCCACACCAATGCGGCAGCCGCTTATGAACGTGGATTCTTCGATGACTTGATCGTGCCGTTTCGGGGTATCACAAAGGACAGCAACCTGCGGCCCGACAGCACGATGGAAAAACTGGCCAGCCTGCGCACGGTGTTTGATCGATCCGAGCACGGCACGTTGACCGCCGGGAACAGCACGCCACTGACTGACGGAGCGTCCGCTGCGCTGCTCGCCAGTGAACAATGGGCGCAGCAAAACAAGCTGGACCCGCAGGCGTATTTGACCCACGGAAAAGTCGCCGCCGTTGATTTTGTCGAGGGCGAAGGGCTGCTCATGGCGCCCACCGTCGCCGTTGCCCAAATGCTCGATGACGCCGGACTCACACTGCAGGACTTCGATTTCTACGAAATTCATGAGGCGTTCGCCGCGCAGGTGTTGTGCACGCTGCGCGCCTGGGAATCCGACGACTACTGCCGCGACCGCCTCGGGCGCGAGGCGGCACTGGGCGCCATTGACCCGGACAAACTCAACGTCAACGGCAGTTCGCTTGCCGTTGGTCATCCGTTTGCGGCAACGGGCACACGCATCCTCGCAACGGCGGCAAAGCTGCTGCGGGAAAAAGGCGGCGGTCGCGCTTTGATCTCGGTGTGCACGGCTGGCGGCATGGGCGTCACCGCCATCGTGGAGCGCTGAAAAGCGGCTCAGCGGCACCGCACTACTTCGTTCTACGCGTCTCGCGTAAGATCACGAGGTTTGATAACACTTATAACGAGACAACATGGAAGCTTTTAATAGCGCGATGCTCGCCATCAACGGCGTGCTGTGGCATGACTACGTGCTGTTCACGATCGTCATGGTCGGCCTGTTGTTTACCGTCTGGAGCGGATTCTGTCAGTTCCGCTCAGTCACGCACGGGTTCGCGGTGGTGCGTGGCAAGTACGATGACCCCAACGACCCCGGCGCGATCAGCCACTTCCAGGCACTGTCCGCCGCTCTGTCGGCCACGGTTGGCCTGGGCAATATCGGCGGCGTCGCGCTCGCGATCGCGCTGGGTGGTCCCGGTGCCGTATTCTGGATGTGGGTGATCGGTATCGTCGGCATGGCGATCAAGTTCACTGAAGTGACGCTGTCGATGCTCTATCGCAACACCGATGACCCGGAAAATCCGCACGGTGGCCCCATGTGGGTCGCCGCCAGGGGATTCGCTCGCAAGAGCCCTGACCTCGCGTGGTTCGGCCGAGCGCTCGGTATCCTGTTCTGCATTACGCTGCTGACCTCCGGGATCACGGGCGGCAACATGTTTCAAGCCTGGAACGTCGCCGATATTACGCGGACCTATTTCGGTGTGCCGGGCCTTTTGTCAGGCATCATTCTGGCGATCCTCGTAGGCTCGGTAATCCTCGGTGGTATCAAGCGCATTGGTCGGGTTGCCGGCACGCTGGTGCCCTTGATGGTGGCTCTGTACCTGATCGCTGGCACATTCGTTTTATTCGTTAACGCCAGCAGCATCCCGGCGGTCTTCCTGTCCATTTTTACATCGGCGTTTTCCACGACCGAAGGTACGGGCGCGTTCCTCGGCGGCACGATGGGTTTCGCGATCTTGGTGGGGATGAAGCGCGCCGTGTTCTCCAGCGAAGCGGGTCAGGGCAGCTCGCCGGTAGCGCATTCGGCGGCCAAGACCGACGAGCCGGCGCGTGAGGGTATCGTCGCCGGTCTGGAGCCGTTTATCGATACGCTCGTGGTGTGCACGTTTACCAGCCTGGTCATTTTGAGCACCGGCGTGTGGAACCGCGCAGCTGAGGCTAACTACGCCTCAGCCCCCGCTGTGCTGCCGGTCGAGCTCGGTCAGTGGAGCGTGGAAGAAATTGACGTCCCCACACGCAGTCGCGGCGAGTGGGTCGACGGCGCTCGGGTTTTTATGATTTACGAAGGCGATGACAACCCAAGCGCCGGGGGCAAGCGACACCGCATCAGCGGCGAGCTCGTCACGGAAAACGGGCGGCAAATCGTACGCTTTGGAACGGTGCGTAGCGACACGAAACCGGCATTACGAGATACCGGCCTGTACGGCAGCTACATTGGCGCGTCGCTGACGGCGCGCGCGTTCGATTCGGCGCACGACGGCCTTGGCAAATGGCTGGTCACTATCGCGGTCTGGCTGTTCGCGCTGTCGACGATTATTTCCTGGAGTTACTACGGCGAGCAGAGCGTCGTTTTTTTGGCGGGCGACAGAGCCGTGCTCCCGTTCAAAGTCATCTATTGCTTACTGATCGTCTTGGCAACCGCAGGGTTCGTGACCACAGACGCGGAGCTCGATAACGTCACCGGGCTTGGCACGGGCGTGACCGTGTGGGTAAACATTCCGATCATGTTGTTGTTTGGCTATCAGGCCATGAAGGCTTACAAGAACTACATCTCGAGATTAAAGAGCGGAGAGCTGGACAACAACGATCCGGCACCGACGCTCGATGACATTCTGGCCGAAGAATCGCGCTGACCCGCATCAGCGCTGCGGCGCTCGCTCAGCTTTGTTCCGCCGCCAGCGCTTTCACGTAGGCTGGGCGTGCGAGGCAGCGATCAATGTAGTCGGAGATTACCGACGCGTCTTCGGGCAGCATGTTAAACAGCCGCAGAAAATAGGCCGTGGAACCGCAGCTCACATCTGCCGCGCTAAAGCCCGAATCGAGTAACCACTCGCGTCCGGTCAAACGCTCGGTCAGCACACGCAGCATGGTTTCAAAGTCGCCCCATCCGCGCTGACCTTTGTTTGTTTCTGCACCGCTGGCCTGTTCTGACATCGCCGGTTCCATGACCGCGGCACCGTAGAACATCCAGTAAAGGAACGTGCCGCGTTCGTCGACGTCAATCGGCGGCGCGAGGCGCCCTGACGCGTAGCGATCTGCCAAATACAGACACATCGCCGCGGATTCGGCCATGGCCACGTCCCCGTCCTGCAGCGCAGGCACTTTGCCCATCGGGCTTGCCGCCAGGAATTCCGGGTTGTTGCGTGACTCCGGATCACGCAGATCAATCGTGACGCGTTCATAGTCGATGCCGACTTCTTCCAACATCCATACCAGGCGTGATGCACGAGTTTGTGCACACCAGAACAGTTTCATCTTGTTTCTCCGTATTGAGTCGAGCGGAACAAACATAATACGCTTTCCCCCGTCCGGTAAGCCAAAACTTCACGGAATGTGGAATACTGGAGCAGAGAAACTGCGCCAGGAACGGCCCAACAACGCACTGGAACAAGAGCGGGACCATGACACCAGCACAGTGGGAAGAAATACGCGCGCACTTTGATGCCGCGGTCGAGCTCGATGAAATGGAGCGCGCCGATTATCTGTTGAAGCGCTGCAGCGATCCGTTGATGCGGCGTCAGGTCTCACTGATGTTGATGGCCGATGAAGAGGACAGCGACGATCTGTCACTCATTGTTAAAGGCGCTGCCAACCAATCGTTCACACCGACCATTGCGCCCGGCACCCGTCTTGGTGCCTTCGAAATTATCGACGACATCGACCATGGCGGGATGGGTTCGGTCTATCTTGCCAAGCGCGCCGACGAGGAGTTTGAGCAGTTTGTCGCGATTAAAGTCGTTAACGTGGCTCTGGCCGGTGGGCAAGCGCTGTCGCGTTTCAAAAGCGAACGGCAAATTCTGGCGCGACTCGAACACCCCAACATCGCCCGGTTGATCGACGGGGGCACGACTGAAGCGGGCGCACCTTATCTGGTCATGGAGTACGTCAAGGGCGTAGCCATTGACGACTACTGCGACAACAAAATGCTGACCACCACGCAGCGCCTGGATCTGTTCATGCAAGTGTGCAGCGCGATTCACGTAGCTCATCAGAACCTGATCGTCCACCGGGATATCAAGCCGGCCAACATTCTCGTCACCGACGACGGCGAACCCAAACCGCTCGACTTCGGCATCGCCAAGTTGCCCGAACCCCAGTCCAGCGGCAACACTCTGGCTGTAACGCAGGCCAACATGCGTTTGTTTACGCCACTTTTCGCCAGCCCCGAGCAGGTGCAGGGCAAAACGATCACGACAGCCAGTGATATCTATTCGCTGGGTGTCTTGCTCTACATCCTGCTGCTGGGCACCTCGCCATATCGGGTCACCGGTGACGAGCAGGAGTCGCTGCTGGCGGCCATCTGCACCGCCAATCCGGAGCGACCCAGCACGCGCGTGACGACGGTCGCCGCGGAGATTGGCGACGGTGTGTTTGATGTGCGCGGAACCACCGCATCAAATTTGCGCAAACGCCTGCGTGGCGATTTGGACAACATTGTGTTGATGGCGCTGCGCAAAGAACCGGAACGCCGCTACGAGTCGGCCCGCGCGCTGGCGAAAGACATCGAGAACTATCTGCGCGATCGCCCGGTCAGCGCGCGCCACGATACGCTGGGTTATCGGCTCGGTAAGTACGTGCGTCGAAACGCCGCCGCCGTGACCGTTGCAACGGCGGCCACCATTGGCCTGGTCACGCTTGCGACATTTTATACGCTCCAACTCGCGCAAGAGCGTGATCGCGCACAGCGTGCCGCGGTGGAAGCGACGCAGACCGCCGAGTTCTTACAGAACCTGTTTCGCGTGACCGATCCCAATGAAAACAGTGGAGAGGAAATCACCGCGCGCATGCTGCTGGATCAGGGTGCCCGACAGCTGGATGCAACGCTCAAGGACCAACCACGCGTACGCGCCGCGTTGCAGTCAACCATCGGCAATGTTTACGCGTCGCTGGGCATGAACAGCGAAGCGCGCAGCATGCTCGAGCAGTCGCTGGCGGCACTCGAAAATCAGTCGGGGCCGACTTACGCAGAGCAAATCGACGTGCTGAATGCCTTGAGTCATGTCTTACTGGGCGAAGAGGATTTCGATCAGGCAGAAGCCCTTGCCGAGCGCGCGATCGCTTTGACGCAAAACCTGCCCGACAATGACGTGAAGCGCTTTGAAAGCCAGCTTACAAAGACGGACGTTGCTTTGGCATTGGCGGAATACGACGGCCTTGAAAAAGTGTTGTTGCCAATGTTAGAGGAGCTGGAAGCGCAAGGCCTGCAGAACGATCTCATTTATGCTCAGACTCTGACGACGCTCGCACAGGCCTACGAATTCAGCAGCGATTTCGCCCGAGCGGACGCCACGATGCGCCGCGCGATTGCGCTTTATGAGAAAACGCTTGGCAGCGCTCACAGCGATACGATCTTCGCTCGACGCATGCTTGCCTTCATGCTCGATCGCCAGCAGAAATACGCCGAAGCCGAACCGCTGTTGCTCAACGCGCTTGCCTCAAGTCAGCGACTCTTTGGCGACGTTCATCGCGACGTGGCCATGGCCCAGGGTGAGCTGGGTACGCTGTATCGCCACTGGGGCAAGACCGAGAAGGCCATGAGTTTCCTGGAGGCGAGTCTGCAGTCATCGCGCTTGCTTCACGGCAGTAATCATAGTGATGTCGGCTACGATCTGGTCGCCGTCGCGAACATAGGCTATAGCTTGCGTGGCATGAGTTTTTCCGAGCCGCGCTTCAAGGAGGCGCTCGAAATCTATTCGCGCACGTTGCCGGAGGATCATCCGGTCGTTGCCGCTGCGCTGATCGCCTACGCGCATCGCCTGGAGCAGGAAAAACGCCCCGATGAGGCGCGCCCGCTGATCGAGCGCGGACAAGCCATATGCGCCGCGAGCCTGCCGCCCGAGCATTGGCTGACTGCCCAGTTCGATATCCTGAGCGGCAGGATCCTGGTCCTGGAGGGCGACAACGCGGCCGCGACGCCGCTACTGAAAAGCGGGTTCGATCGATTGGTCGCCGGGCGCGGCATTGCGCACGGCGCGTCCCAGTCGGCTCTGCGCGCGCTGCTGACCAACCTTGAGGCCGTCGACGATATGCAGACACACGCACGCTACGCCCCCTTGCTGGAGGACAGCGACTAGCCACTTCGCTACACTCCGCGCACGGCCACTGTGAGATAACGATATGAACGAGACCAACCCTGCCGCTCAAAGCCTGGTGCAACGCGCCCTCGCACGCGTTGAGATAGTCGGCAATAAACTGCCTGACCCGGCCGTGCTGTTTATCGCGCTGCTGTTCATAGTCTGGGCGCTGTCGTTCGCGTTGTCGGGCATTGATTTTGGGGTTATCGATCCGCGCACGGGCGATGCGCTGAACATCAACAATCAACTGGGCGGCGCCGCGATGGCGACGTTTTTCTCGAAAATGGTCACCAACTTCTCGCACTTTCACCCCGTTGGCGTGGTGCTCGTGGCGATGCTCGGCATCGGCGTTGCCGAACACACGGGATTTATCAACGCCGGCCTGCGCGCCATGATGTCGGTGACCGCGCCGTGGCTACTGACCCCCATGTTGATACTGGTCGGCATTGTCAGTCACTCGGCGGTCGATGCCGGTTACGTTCTGGTTATTCCGCTGGGCGGCGTCATTTTCTATGCGGCTGGTCGCCACCCACTCGCTGGCATTGCCGCAGCGTTCGCCGGAGTGTCGGGCGGGTTCTCGGCAAACTTCGTGCCCTCGTCACTCGATCCGATGCTGCAAGGCATCTCGCAAGCCGGTGCCCAGCTACTCGACCCAAGCGTGCAGCTCAACCCACTCAACAACTACTTTTTCACCACGGCGTCCTCACTTTTAATTGTCGGTCTGGGCTGGTTTTTGACCGACCGCGTTGTCGAGCCACGCCTGCAAAGCAATAAAATCGACGGCGATCTCGAAGACCTGCCGACGATGGACGAGCTTCAAGCCGACGAACGACGTGCACTGTGGGGGGCCATGGTATCCATGGTGCTGGGTATTCTTGTGCTGGTCGGAACATCGTGGTCCGAGAGTTCCGCGTGGCGTTCGCCAGGGGGCGAATTGTTTGTCGGCGCGGCGCCCATTATGCAGTCCATCGTGCCGCTTATTTTCCTGCTTTTTCTGATTCCCGGCGTGGTGTACGGCGTGATGTCAGGGTCCATCAAAACATCGCGCGACATGATTGCCGGCATGACCAAAGCCATGACGGGCATGGGCTATTACCTGGTCATCATGTTTTTCATCGCTCAGTTTATCTACGCGTTCGGTCAGTCCAATCTCGGTGTATTGCTGGCGCTCAAAGGCGCCGACGCTCTGCGGGTACTTGGCTTGCCCGGCCCGGTTACGATTGCGGGCATCGTGTTTCTTACCGGCCTGATCAACCTGTTTGTGGGTTCTGCGTCGGCAAAATGGGCACTGCTGGCCCCGATTTTTATTCCGATGTTGATGCAGCTGGGCATTTCGCCAGATCTGGCGCAAGCGGCTTATCGGGTCGGTGATTCAAGCACCAACATCATTACGCCATTGATGCCCTACTTTCCGCTGGTCGTCGTGTTCTGCCAGCGCTACGTCAAAGACACCGGCATTGGCACCGTCACGGCAATGATGCTGCCTTATTCAGTGACGTTCATCGTGTTATGGACGATGTTTTTGCTCGGCTACTGGGCGCTTGGTTTTCCACTGGGTCTGCAGTCGAGCTACGGTTACATCGCGCCCTAGGAACGGGCCGTCGCGCGGACGCCCGGTTCCGGTTTCGGGCCTCAGGTCTCTGGCAGGTTCGGTGATTCATCCCGAATCGTGTCCGCATCACGATCGTCGGCCGCCATAAGCTTGCGCAGCTCCTCGCGTTTGGCACGGGCTTCAATGACGTAGTTGTCGCGATCCTGGCTCCACAGCTCAAACAGGTCCGTCAGGGTTTGCTCGTCGTGCGCACGAAACACCTCTGAGGCGTGCGCGGCCCGCGATGCCCCATACCCTAATGCCTGCAGCGCTTCGTTGCCCATTTCCAGCGCGGACGAAAACGTTTCGCGCCGCACCACGGCGCAGCCAAGCGCCATCAATTCGTAGGCGTGCTGGCGGTCGATCGCGCGGGTCAGAATTTTAAGATGCGGAAAGTGTTTTTTGGCCTCACGGACAACGGTCAGGACTTCATCGCGACCGTCGATGGCAACGACCAGTATTTTCGCCTCTTCGGCTCCCGCGGTGTGCAGCAGATCCATACGCGTCGCGTCGCCGTAATAAACGGTAAAACCAAAGCGGCGGGTCATCTCGATTTGACCGGGATCGTGATCGAGCAACGTCACACCAAAGCCGTTGGCGTGCAACAGACGTCCCACGATTTGTCCAAACCGTCCGTACCCGGCAATGATGACCGGGTTGTCCTGCGTCTCGATCTCCTCGTCGGGGTCGTCGACGGCATTTCGAATGGACCAGTTTTTCGCGTAGCTTGCGTATCCAATCATTAACAGTGGCGTAACAATCATGCTGACCGCAACGACCAGGGTCAGAAGATCAATCAGTTCGGGTTGCAGCACCCCATAGCTGCGTACGGATGCGAACAACACGAACGCGAACTCGCCCGCCTGACACAGCGCGACGGCGAACAGCAGATTGTTCATGGCCTGCATGCGAAAACCACGACCCAGAACGTACAGCACGAAAAACTTGATCAACAGCAATAACGAGGTGAGCAACGCGATGGCGCGCCACTCCTGTACCAGCAGCGCCAAATCCATGCTCGCGCCAACGGCAATGAAAAACAGCCCCAGCAGCAAACCCTTGAACGGCTCAATGTTCGACTCAAGTTCGTGGCGAAACTCGCTTTCCGCCAGGATTACGCCACCAAGAAACGCACCCAGCGCCGGCGAGACGCCCACCAACTGCATCAGGTACGCCAGTGCGACGACCAGCAACAACGCCGCCGCGGTAAACACCTCCGGCAGGCGTGCTGCGGCAATGAAACGAAATGCCGGGCGCGCCAGGAAACGGCCACCGAGCACCATGCCAATCACAATGATCAGCAAATAGAGGGCTTGCTGATAAGGCTCCAGACTCGCACCGGCGTGCTCACCCGCCGCACCCTCAACGCCTGGTGCCGCCAGGAACGGCAGCACCGCGAGCATGGGAATCACGGCGATATCCTGAAACAGCAACACGGAAAAGCTCGACTGCCCCGGACTGGTCTTGAGCAGTCCGCGCTCCGTCAAGGACTGCAGAACGATGGCCGTCGACGACAGCGACAGGATCATGCCCACCGCAATCGCTTCGTTGGTCGTCAGGCCGAGCGCGCGCCCCGCCATCGCGAGAATCAGAATCGACAGTCCCACCTGCAAACCGCCCAACCCCAGAATCGACACACGCATTTGCCACAGACGTGCGGGTCGCAACTCCAGGCCCACGAGGAACAGCATCATGACCACGCCAAATTCGGCGAAGTGCATGACTTCGCTTTGATCTTTTGGATCCTTGCCCACCAACTCGAACACATGAGGTCCGATCAGGACGCCGGCAATCAAATAGCCCAGGACTGAACCCAATCCGAGTTTGCGCGCGATGGGCACTGACAGAACCGCAGCCGCGAGATAGGTAAGGCTTTGTTGAAGCAGGCCGTGTTCGTCCATGTTTGGTCACTGGCGGGCACGAGCGCCACGCTTTTTCCTGAAATAAATGAAGCGACGACTATAGCGAACTTGAGTGAACCATTCGTGCATTTGCGTGATACTCACAGCGTTGCCTGATTTGGAGACAGCACGTGTTCGCAAAAGTGGTTCTGATTTTTTTCGGCCTGTCGTTCGGCGGCTTTGGCGTATGGGCACTGATCGCGCCGGCGTCGCTGGCCAAGCTTGTGCATTTTTCGCTTGATACACCCGGGGCGATGACAGAAATTCGCGCGTTTTACGGCGGCCTGGAAATCGGCTTCGCCGCGTTTTTGATCGCCGCCGCGTTTGTGCGGCCGCTGGTGCCTGGAGCATTGCTGGCATTGGTCGCCATTGCCGGGGGCATTGCGCTGGCGCGATTGGTGGGAATTGTTGTCGACGGCAGTGGCTCGACGTTCATGTACAGCGCGTTGGTCTGGGAACTGGCAGGCGCGGGTCTGGGGTTACTGGCTTGGCTGCAGGTGGACCACGGCTAGACAACCGTCGATTACCCCCCACGTCATTGACTTTTCTCATCGGACATACATACTAGTTGGTATGTGTCATTAGGCTGCCGCTAACCCATTGTTTTTAAAGCAGCCGGGAGATCAATGCCATGGTTATCAAGCGCGACCCGGACAAAACCCGTGACGCCATCCTCGCCGCTGCGTTCGATGAGATTCACGCGCTGGGCTTTCGCAGCGCCAGCATTGACAACATTCTGCGCCGCACCGGCGTGACCAAAGGGGCGCTTTATCACCACTTCCCCAACAAAACGGCGCTTGGATACGCCGTGGTGGACGAAGTCATCACACCTTGGGCAGCCGAAATGATGGCGCCGCTCGACGACGAATCGCGCAACCCCCTCGACACGCTGCTGCGCATCGGCATGGAACAGTCTGAGCTCGACACGCAGGGCAGTCCGATGCTCGGTTGCCCGGTCAACAATCTGGTTCACGAGATGGCGTCGTTGGACGAGGGCTTTCGTGAACGCCTTAACGGCATCATGAACGCGTGGCGCGCCACGATTGGCCGAGCGCTCGAGCGTGGCCAGGCTCAAGGCACGGTTCGCCGCGACATTAGCGCCGACGATGCGGCAGCGTTTTCCCTTGCCGCCTACGAAGGCTGCATTGGCCTGGCTAAGAGTTCGGCCAACGCGGACTTGTTCGACGCGTGTTCGCGCGGCATGGCAGCTTTCGTCAACTCGTTACGTGATCCCGATGTCGACAGCTCCAGCGCGGTAGCCTGACCGTAGTTAACCAACATGGCCATACGCACACTTACCGACCGCCTCACGGTGCGCTTCGCGCAGTTTGTGTTGGCACGACGCAATGCCATGCTTGCCGTCTGCGTCCTGCTCGGCGTTTTGGCCGCGGCCGGACTGCCGCGCCTGGGGTTCCACGACGACTACCGCGCCTATTTCGATGAGGACAACCCCGAGCTCGCCGAGCTGACCGAACTGCAAAACCTGTACACGCGAAGCAACAACGTCCTGTTTGTGATCGCGCCGGACAGTGGCGATGTGTTCGACGCCAACACGTTGACGGCGATTGCTGAGCTGACTGAGCTTGCGTGGGAACTGCCTTTCGCCACCCGAGTCGACTCAATTACCAACTTTCAACACATGAGCGTGGACGGCGATGATCTGAATGTTGGCGATCTGATCAGTGACGTTGCCGCGGCGGACCAGACCGAGCGCGACGCCGCGCGCGACATCGCCGTCAATCAGATTGCGCTGCGCCATCGAATCATCGCGCCCGAGGGCGACGTGACCGCCGTCAATGTGCGCTTCACGCTGCCCGAACTCGAGCCCGACGAAAACGGCGAGATCGCCAAAGCCGTACGCGTCGTTGCCACTGATTTTGCCGAACGCTACCCCGACATCACGTTCCGCCTGACCGGGTTGGTCATGCTGGACAATGCCTTTCTCGAAGCCAGCAAACACGACATCATCAAGCTCGTGCCGGTCATGGTGATCGTGATTGTGGCCGTCATGCTTTTGCTGCTGCGGTCTTTCACCGCGATGATTTGCGCCATGGCGCTGGTGGGATTATCCGTTGTCACCGGCGAGGGGATCGCCGGCTGGCTGGGGTTCCAGCTGACGCCACCTTCGGCCGGTTCTTTCTCAATGATCATGACGTTGGCCGTCGCGGATTCGGTGCACATCCTGAGCACTTTTTTTGCCCAACGTCGCGCGGGCCTGTCCAAGGACGAGGCCATTGTCGAGAGCATGCGGGTCAATCTGCAGCCGGTTTTTCTGACCAGCATTACCACCGCCATCGGCTTCCTGGTCATGAACTTTGGTGACAGCCCGCCGTTCCGCGATCTGGGCAATATTACCGCGCTAGGTGTCATGGTGGCGTTCGTTTTCTCCGTCACATTCCTGCCAGCATTCATGCATTTGCTGCCGCTGCCGGTTCCTTCCGGCCGTGATCGGGTATCGCCGCTGACAACGCGCATCGGCGAATACGCCATCGCCCGACGCAAACCGCTACTGATCGGCATGCTGGTTATGGTGGTCGCTATCGGCTCAATGATTCCGCGCAACGTGCTGGATGATCAGTTCATTACCTACTTCAGCCCGCGCGTTGATTTTCGCGATGCCACGGAATTCACCAGCGAACGCCTGACCGGCATCTATCAACTCCACTACTCGCTCGATGCCGGACGCGATAACGGAGTCTCTGACCCGGCATTCCTGAGCCAAGTTGATGCATTGACGCAGTGGTTACGTGCGCGACCCGAAGTGCTTCACGTCAGCGCGATCACCGACGTGTACAAGCGCCTCAATCGCAACATGCACGCTGGTGACCCCGAGTACTATCGCTTACCCGAAGACTCGGCGCTGGCCGCGCAGTATTTGCTGTTCTATGAACTGTCGCTGCCCTTTGGCCTCGACTTGAACGATCGGATCAGTAACGACAAAGCCCAAACTCAACTGATCGCAACCCTGAACAATATTTCGTCCAACGAAGTACGAGCGCTCGCCGCAGAAGGTAACGCCTGGCTCGCAAAAAACCATCCGGATATCGCGGCCAGAGCGGTAGGCGGATCGTTAATCTTTGCCGAGGTCTCGCGGCGCACGATTCAGAACATGCTGTTTGGCACACTGCTGGGGCTTGCACTGATCTCGGCGCTGCTGGTGTTCGCGCTGCGCGATCTGCGCCTGGGTCTGATCAGCATCGCGCCAAATTTACTGCCCGCCGGCATGGCTCTGGGTGTCTGGGGTCTGACGGTCGGCGAGATCAACATGGCCGTATCGGTCATCGTCGCCATGACACTCGGCATCGTCGTCGATGACACGGTGCATTTTCTGAGCAAATATCAACGCGCCCGTCGTGAACAAAACCTCGACGCGGTCGAAGCCGTACGTTACGCCTTCAAAACCGTCGCTGCAGCACTGGTGACCACATCCGTGGTGCTCTCCTGTGGTTTTGCCGTGTTGATGCTCTCGACGTTTCGTGTGAATTCAGTTACCGCGACGCTGATTGTCGTCACGCTATTTTTCGCCCTGTTGATTGATTTTCTTCTGCTACCGGCGCTGCTGATTTATCTGGATCGACGCCACGACCAAACGACCTCGCAACTCAACCCAGGCACCGCCTGACCGGCGAAGGACCAAGCATGAGCTCATCCAATAGAAGTGCTCTGGATCAAATGGTGGTGCGTTACGCGCACTGGCTTTTGAGTCATCGACTCGTGGTGATTATTGGCGCAGTAGCCCTGCTCGCAGCGAGCGTCATGGGCGCATATTCACTTCGCTTCAAAGACAATTACCGGGTCTATTTTGGCGCGGACAACCCTCAGCTTCAGGCGTTCGAGGAAATCCAGAACGTCTACACCAAAGACGACGGCCTCATGTTCGTCGTGTCGCCGAAAGACGGCGAAGTGTTCACGTCGACGACACTGAGCATGGTTGCACTACTAACCGAAAAAAGCTGGGAGCTGCCGTTCTCCATTCGAGTCGATTCGATCACCAACTATCAGCACACGACGGCAGAAGAAGACGATCTGCTAGTGGAATACCTCGTGGCCGACCCTGAAGGCATGGACGAGAGCGCGCTGCGCGACGCTCGTGACGTCGCGCTGGCGGCACCGGCGTTGCGCGACCGGCTGATTAATGCCAACGCGTCCGTCACCGCCGTCAACGTGCTGATGCAGCTACCGCAAAAACGACTGGATGAAGTGGCCGAAGCGGTAGCGGCGGCGCGCGCGCTGGTGGCCGACGTGGCCACGCAGTACCCCGGCGTGGATTTGCGTTTGGCCGGCACATCCATGATGAACAATGCGTTCGCCGAGTCCGCGCGACACGACATCGCGACGCTGGTTCCGTTGATGTATCTGGTGATCTTGATCGGGATGATGCTGATTGTTCGCTGCTTGTTCTCCGCGCTGGCCACCGCCGTCGTGGTGTTTGCATCGATCATTGTGGCGATGGGCTTTGCCGGTTTCGCCGGCATTTTTCTGTCGTCACCAGCCGCGTCAGCGCCCACGGTGATCACCACGCTGGCGGTCGCAGACTGTGTGCACGTGATTATTTCGATGTTTGCGTTGATTCGCGGTGGAATGTCCAAGCACGACGCCATCGTTGATGCTCTGCGCATCAACATGCAGCCGATATTTCTGACCAGCGTCACCACAGCGATTGGATTCCTGATCATGAACTTTGGCGATTCACCACCGTTTCACGATTTGGGTAACATTACGGCGGTGGGCATCATGGCAGGCTTCGTGCTGTCGGTGACGCTGTTACCGGTCATGCTCTCTTTGCTGCCCTGTCGCACCGCGCAGACCCAACGCGGCGGCGGGCAACTTCTCGCGCGTCTCGCCGATACGGTCATTCGTCGTCGTCGAGTCTTTCTGGTTGGCGGACTGGTGATGAGCGCGGCATTGCTGTCCTTTGTTCCCCACAACGTTCTTGACGACAATCTTGTGCAGTATTTCAGCGAGGACATTGAGTTTCGCCGCGACACCGACTACACCAACGACAACCTCACCGGCACAATCCTGATCAACTATTCGTTGCCCGCCGGACGCGAAGGCGGTGTCAGTGACCCGGCCTATCTCAAACAGGTCGAGGCGTTCGCCGAGTGGTACCGCGGCCAGGATGGCGTCGTACACGTCAACACCGTCACCGACGTGTTCAAGCGTCTGAACAAGAGCCTGCACGGCGACGATCAAAGCTACTATCGCCTGCCTGAAGACAGTGCCCTCGCCGCGCAGTATTTATTCCTGTACGAACTGTCGCTGCCCCAAGGTCTGGACCTGACCAATCAAATCAATCTGGACA
>JBGCFP010000091.1:0-2670 GCA_045107005.1 Gammaproteobacteria bacterium | reverse complement strand
CATCGGCGATAGCCTGACGCAGTTGTTTCTCTGTTGCCGGACCAATCACGGCCGGCAGCGCGAAGGCGGCGAGAACGAGCAGCGCCACCACTATTCCAATTATTTTTTTCACGGGTCATCCCTGAGGGGTAAAACACGCGCTGAAGTATACCGGGAATGGGTGGGGCAGTGATCGTTCTAGGGCTGCGTAATTAGATAGGTGGCGAAGCTTGCGAGCCAGTGGCCGCCGGCGTAGTCCTCGCCGGTGACCGATGCAAGGCCCGCTTGAGCGTGCGCCTGTGCTGCGGTGGCCAGAACGATACGTCGCGGGTCCTGTTTGCTCAAAGCGCTCGCGATACCGTTGAGCATCCAAGCGCGACTTAGATTGAGTCCGTCGAGATGGGCCAGCTTGCCGTCGCTTTTGTCGGTGACCACCGCCACGGTGAGCCAATTGCGGCTGTCTTTGGTGTGCAGCGCGGGCATAAACGCCGTGAGCCACGACGAGAACTTATCGGTGCTCAGTATCCGTCGCATAAAATCCGCTTCGGCTAAACAAGGCGACAGAAAATCTTGACCCGACGGTTCGTACGCCAGCGGGCAGCGTGTGTCATTGCCATAAAAATCCATGCCGCGTGCTTTCAGCAACGAGGCGAGTTCGTCGTTGCCAACCTGCCGTGCGTAATCCAGCACCAGACCAAATGCAAAGGCCGTCTGCGAATGCTCGCCCGTGCGGATGGGGTGGGTGAGCTTTGGCAGCCAGAGCATAAAGCGTTCGACGGCGATGGCCTCAAGCGGGCGCAGCGCCGCGCGCAACGGTTTCAAATCCGGGTGCTGAGCGGCATCAAGTTCGGCGGCGAGTTGCAGCAGCCAGGCAAGACCGTAAGGGCGTTCAAAACTGCCGCGACCGGCGCCGCGGATGTAGGCAACTTCCGTAGCGATGTTTGCGGGGGTCAAGTTTTTTGCCAATGCGCTGCGCGCGGCCGCAGCGTAGTCGGCGTCAGGAAATTGCTCCGATAATCGTGCGAGCAGCCAGTGACCGTGTACGGCCGAGTGCCAGTCGTAGCAGCCGTAGAACGACGGTGTTAACGCGCTGGGTGTGCCAACGTCGTCGGCGCTCCCCAGTACGTGAGCAATCTTGTTGGGGTATTCCTGATGCACGCAGTTCAGAGCAAGCTCGGCGAACTTGGCCGCCTGCGTGGCATCGACCCGATGGTTGTCCGCATGCGCAACACCAATGCACAAAACCATCATCGCCAAACAGGTTAGCGAGCGCATCATGCGGCCTGTTCGTCCAGCTTCTCGATGGTAAAACCGGTAAAGCCGTAGGCCACGGAGATCAGCGGATTAATCAAATTAAAAAACGCGTATGGCAGATAGGCAAAGGTGGCGACGCCAAGCGTGGAGGCCATGAAGGCGCCGCAGGTGTTCCAGGGAATCAACGGGGAGGTTAGCGTGCCGGAGTCTTCGATAACGCGCGACAGATTAACCGGTGCCAGTCCGCGGCGTTTGAATTCGGCTTTGAACATGCGGCCGGGTAACACAATCGCGATGTACTGATCGGCGGCCACGATGTTGATGCCAATGGCGCTGAGTACGACGGTAAGAATAAGCGAGCCGGTAGATTTGGCGCCGCGGATCGCCGATTGGATCAGGCGCATCAGCATGCCGCTGTGTTCGAGCACCGCACCGAAAGCCAGCGCCGTCAGGATGAGCCAGATCGTGACCAGCATCGAGCTCATGCCGCCGCGACTGAGCAGGTCGTCCACCTCCGCCACGCCGGTGCTGGCCGAATAGCCGTCGGCCAATGCCATCCACACGCCTTTGGTCATAGCCAGCGCGCGGTTGTGCTCCGGTGCGTTGGCGAAGGCCACCACCACATCGGGTTGCAGAATCATGGCCATGAAACCACCCAGTAGTGCGCCGAATAAAATGGTGGGCAGCGGCGGCACTTTCTTAAACGCCATGAAGAAGACGACAAACATGGGGATAAGCGTTAGCGGCGAGATGTTGAATTCGCTCTGCAGCGCGGCTGAGAGTGTTTCCAGCGTCTCATTGCTCTGGCCGGGCTGTGTATCGATGCCAAGGCCGATAATTGCAAACAAGATCAGCGCGATGATGATCGATGGGCCGGTGGTCCAGAGCATGTGTCGAATGTGGCGAAACAGATCGGTGCCGACCACGGCGGGCGCCAGATTCGTGCTGTCGGACAGTGGTGACATTTTGTCGCCGAAATACGCGCCGGACACAATCGCGCCGGCGGTAATCGCCAGTGACAGTTCAAGCCCCGTGGCAACGCCAATCAGCGCAACGCCCAGCGTGCCGGCCACGGTCCATGAGCTGCCCGTGGCCAATGAGGCGATCAGGCAAATGAAACACGTTGCGGCGTAGAACACCTGCGGATTGAGGATTTCAAGGCCGTAGTAAATAAGTGAGGGCACCGTACCCGACATCAGCCAGGTGCCAATCAGTCCGCCCACGGACAGCAAGATCAGAATTGCGCCCATCGCCGTGCTGATGCCCTGAATGATGGCCTCCAGAATACTGCTCCAGGTATGGCCATTCTTGATGGCGATAATGGCCGCAATGCCTGCGCAAAGGGTCAGCACAATCTGGTTGGGTCCGCTCGAGGAGCTGTCGCCAAAGACGTAAACCGAGGTGCCAAGCATGACAATTAATGCGGCAATCGGAAGC
>JBGCFP010000090.1:0-34625 GCA_045107005.1 Gammaproteobacteria bacterium | reverse complement strand
AACCATGAACGATAAAATCCTGTCCGACGCCGATCGACAAAAAATGAAAGACAACTTCGACTTTGCCGATGCCGACGGCAACGGCTCGATTGATTTCAAGGAATTCGCCGAGCTGTTACGCGTGTTGTCGCCCGACACGAGCGTTGAGCAGGCCGGCGCGGGCTTTTCGATGGTGGATATCGATAGTGATGGCCAAATCAGCTACGACGAATTTGCCGCCTGGTGGCAGCAGGTCTGGTGGGAATTCTAGCTTAGCCAACCCCGCCCGTTGCCTGAACCACCTGCGTTCCGATGTTGAGCTATCGCCATGGCTTTCACGCGGGCAACTTCGCCGACGTGCTCAAGCACACGGTCGTCGCGAAAATCCTTGCGCACATGGTGCGCAAGGATAAGCCGTTCGATTACATCGATACCCACGCCGGCGCTGGCGTGTACGATCTGCATTCCGCCGAGGCGAGCAAGAACGCAGAACACAACGACGGTTACGCGCGGCTTGATCCGCATGATTGGCCCGGTCTGAGCGACTACTTTGCCAGCGTTGACGCGGTCAATCCCGGTTCGACGCTAAAGTTCTACCCCGGCTCCCCGCTGATCGCGCAGCACTTTCTGCGCGAACATGACTGTGCCTGGTTATTTGAGCTGCACCCACAGGATTTTGCGACGCTCAGTGCGAACGTCAGGGAACGTCGCAAAACGCGCGCGCGGCGCGACGACGGGCTCAAAGGCCTGTTGGGCGTGGTGCCGCCCGTCAGTCGTCGCGCGTTTGTCTTGATCGATCCTTCCTACGAATTGCGGCGCGAATTTGGTTTGGTATTCGACGCCGTGCGGGCCGCGGTCGAAAAATTTCCAACCGGCGTTTATGCCATCTGGTATCCGGTGGTGGACCGACAAAAAGTGCGTCGCTTTCAGCGTCAGTTTGTCACCAGCGGCATGCGCAATATTCAGTGTTACGAGCTCGGTATCGAACCCGATTCGGTCGAGCGGGGCATGACGTCATCGGGCGTAATCGTGATCAATCCACCGTGGACTCTTGAACGCGACATGCGCGAGCTGTTGCCAAGACTGGCTAGGGCGCTGGGTGGCGAGCGCGCACCGTTTCGCTGCCAGACTCTTGTGTCGGAAAACGGCTGAAATCAAGTGGCGTAGAGATAGGCGGCGCTGGCGATCACCACCGCGCCGAGCAAATTAATCACCACGCCTTTGCGCGCCATATCGATAATGCGCAGTTGCCCGGATCCGAAAACTACAGCGTTCGGACCGGTGGCAACGGGCAACATGAAGGCACAGCTCGCGCTCATGGCGGCCGGCAGCATGATGATCAGCGGATCGATACCGGCACTGATGCCAGCCGCTGCAAGAATGGGCATCAACAGCGTGGCGGTCGCGGTGTTGCTGGTCAGTTCGGTCAGGAAGGTGACGCTCAACGCAATCAACCCCAACGTAAGAGCCAGCGGCCAGGCGATAATGGCGCTGGCAAGAGCGGCGCCGATCAGATCACTCAGACCTGACGCGGTGAACGCTTTGGCGATGCAAATGCCGCTGCCAAACAGCAGCAGAATGCCCCACGGGATATCCCGGGCCGTTGGCCAGTCCAGCAAGCGATCACCTTCGCGTTCGCCGCTGGGGATCAGAAACATCGCAACGACCGCGAGCAACGCGACGCTGGCGTCGTTGGCCGCGGGAATGCCCAGAGCCGAGGACCAGCCGCCAAACGGTTCCTTGCGTGTCATCCACAAAATGGCGGTCACCACAAACACCAGCAACGTGCGCACCTCGCCGCTGCGCCATGCACCGGGCGCGGCAACGGGATCGACCGGCACCGGCCGCAAGTCCCAGGTGAGCACCCAACCGGCCAGCGGCAGCATCACCACCACAACGGGCAAGCCCCAACCCATGAACTGCGTGAACGACAGGTCGGTGCCGGTTGCCTCACGATAAACATCCATGAACACCAGATTCGGTGGTGTACCAATCGGCGTGCCCAGGCTGCCAATGCTGCAGCCGTAAGCGAGACCGAGCAAAACGGCAACGCGCAACGGTCGATCGTCCACCTGCTCCATGGCGGCCAGCGCAATGGGCAGCAGCATCAAAGCGGTAGCGGTATTCGAGATCCACATGCTCAGAAGCGCCGCGGTCAGCATGAAGCCAAACACCAGAGCTTTGGCGCCGCCGCCGAAGGCGTTGAGCATTTTGAGCGCCAGTCGCCGATGCACGCCGCTGCGCTGCATGGCCTGAGACAGCATGAAGCCACCGAGTAGCAGCAAGATCAGGGGGCTGCCGTAAGCGGCGCCCACTTGGGTCGGCGTCAGTACGCCAAGCGCGGGAAACAGCGCCAGCGGCAGCAATGACGTCACGGGAATCGGCAGTGCCTCGAAGACCCACCAAATGGCGACCCACAGCGTCAGACCAGCTGTGATGGCCATACCCGATGGCTGGCCCGAAACGAGCAACAGACCCCCCGCGAGTGCGCCGCACGCCGGCCCCGCGATCGTGGCTAGGTTCTTGATGTTCATGCAGGAGGTCTCGCGGTGCGCAAATCTTGGCCTGGGCCGTTATTTTGGCCTGTGGCGGCGACGGTCTACAAGTTATGCAGTGACGGGGCAGGGAATCCGGGCGTGAAAATTGGAACGGCGTTCGCGCGCCCGACCGGCGGATCGCTTATTATTGGACGACTATCGTCCTAAAGCCAGCGCTCGGGACGGCGAGGAACAGCAAAGCGGACAGCGAATGAGAATAGCCACAAAACACTGGATGGTCGCATTAGGTGCGGTGGCACTGCTGATGCTGGGCTGCGGTGATCGTCGAACGCCAGACGAGCGCATTGAAGACGCGCGCGCGAGCATGGAAAAGAGCCGCTATCGCGACGCCATCATCAACATGCGTAGTCTGCTGCGCGAGCTGCCCGACAATGCAGAGGCTCGCGCCACGCTCGGCGAAGCGCTGCTGTCTGTGGGCGATTCCGCGGCGGCGGAAAAAGAATATTTGCGCGCCCGTGACGCGGGCGCTCCGGCGTCAATCTACCTCGAACCGCTGGCTCGAGCCTGGCAGAGCCGCGGTGCCCATCACGAGGTTCTGGCAGAGGTGAATCCGCGGGCGGTTGAGGACACGCAATTGTCCAGCACGCTGCGGGCGCTACGCGGTCGCTCGCTGCTCGGGCTAGGGTCACGTGACGAGGCGCAACGTCTGTTTGATCGTGAATTGGAAGGCGGTGGCAGCGACGAGGCGCAGCGGATTTCGCTGTTGGGCAAGGCGACCATCGCGCGCGAGCTTGGTGAGTTTGAGCAGGCCGAAGTCCTGATCCAGGAAGCACTGGCGGTCAACGACCGATCGGCGGAGTCGGTGCTGGCTCTCGGACGCTTCTACATCGATCAGCACGATTACGCCAAAGCCAAGACCCTGCTGGTCGACATCCGCGATACGCAGATGCGAGCGCGCCGCAAAGATTGGTTTGATCTCGAGGCACAGCTCACCGAGTCGCTGCTGGGTCTGGGCGAACTGGAAGCTGCACGCGAATCGGCGGCGTCGTTGACGAGTCTCTCGCGCACCCACCCGATGGCGGCTTACCTGCAAGGCCGCGTTGAGCTCGATAGCAACAATCTGAACGAAGCGGTGCAGTACTTTCAGCAGGTGTTGTCCGACTACCCGGGTTACGCGCCGGCCCTAACGCTGATGGGCGTAACGATGATTGAACTGGCCGATTTCGATCAAGCCGAAATGCACTTGTCCGCGGCTGTTGTTAACGATCCGACCAACGTGCAGACGCGGCGACTTCTGGCCGAGACGCGGATGCGATTGGGACGCACCGCGGCGGCGGTTGCCACATTGAAAGCGGGCGTGCGCAACAACAGCGCGGATTCCGAGATGATCGCCATGCTCGGTCGCGAGTCGCTGCGTCTGGGTGATACCGAAGACGGTCTGCGCTATTTGAACGATGCGCTCGCCGCCAGTCCGGATAACCTGCAGGCGAATCTGGCACTCGCGCAAGCTCACTTGAGTGCAGGCGACACCGAGAAGGCGGTGGCTATTCTGCGCAATCTGCCCGAAGCGTCGATCACCGATGCGCGTCGGCGCGTACTTATCCAAGTGGCGCAGATTGATCGTTCCGACGTCAATATTGCCCGGCAGCAGATCAAAGCGTTGCTCGAGGCGTCCCCGGATGATGTCTATGTGATGGGACTGGCGGGAAGTTTCTATGCGGCGATCGACGAACTCGATGAAGCCCGCCGTTACTTTCAAACGGTGCTGGAGGCAACGCCCGGCAATCGATCGGCAATGCTCAGCATTCTGGATCTCGATGAGCGGATCGGCGACTACACGGAGTCGCTGGCGTTATTTGAGACTGCGCACCAAAAGATGCCGGGCGATCTGCTGCCGGCGCTAGTGCTCGCGCGCATCCACGATGCGCTTGGCGATCAAACCAAGGCGCTGGAGTTCGTGAGGGTGGCACACAGCTATAACCCGCAGGCGTTACTACCGAATCTGATGTTGGCGGCTCAGGATATGCGCGACGGCTTGCTCGAAGAAGCAGAAAGTCGAGTGGCGGTAACCGTTGAGGACTACCCAAAGTCAGCCCGTGCACATGCGCTCAATGGCCAGATCAAAATGCGTTTGTCGAACCTTGACGACGCGGTCAACAGCTATCGGCGCGCCATCCTTTACGATGCGGACAATGCCCAATACCGTTTTTACCTTGGCCAGGCCGAGTGGGCGAACAAGCGCTTCCGCCAGGCGCGTACGAGTTTCAAGGATGCTCTGCGCCGCGATGAGCGTCACTTGGGGGCCATGCGCGCCGTGGCCATGCTTGAAGCGCGGGCGAGCAAAGATGTTCAGGCGGACCAGATGATTCAGCGCATCACCGCAACCTATGCCAACGAGCGCCGCGCTCTGCTTGCCATCGGTGACGTTCGCGCGGCGCAAGAGCGCTATGAGCGTGCGATCGAACTGTACGAACAAGCGTCGCAGATCATGCCCAGCTGGCCACTGACGCAGCGTCTCTATCAGCTGCGTCGGCAGCAAGGTATTGGCGATCCCCTGAGTTCATTGAAACGCTGGCTTGCCGGCGAGCCAAGCGACGCACGCGCGCTGGTGACGCTCGCGCAGGGCTATCAGCGAATGGGCGATTCCGACAACGCGATCACACAATATGAAAAAGTGCTGGCGACAGCACCGGACACGCCCCTGGCCATGAACAATCTGGCGTGGCTGTATCAGGAGCGGGGCGGCCCCGATGATGCGCAGAGGGCTGTCGAGATGGCGCGGAGTGCTTACGAGCAGTCGCCCGGTGATCCTGACGTTGCCGACACTTACGGTTGGATGCTTGTGGGTAACGAGCAGGTTCGCGAAGGCCGCGCGCTCTTGCGCGAGGCTCTGCTCTCCACCACACCGTCGCAAAGCCCGGATATTGCGTACCACTACGCGGCGACACTTAGCCCGCGAAATGACCTTGCAGAGATCCGTGCATTGCTCGATGAGGCGCTGGCCTCCGAGCAACCTTTTGCCAGTCGAAACGTGGCGCAGGAGTTTCGAAATTCGTTGTGATTGCCGCTTATGACAACCCCGCGTAGTGTCGGAAAATATTACAGATTGGTGCGCCCGGACGGCCACAGAGTCGTTCAACACGGACACAAACGGCAAAAAGCCCCGTACCGCCTTGCGAAAGTAGAAATGGCACGAGACTTGCTTCATCATTCGAAACGCATGCGAATGTTGCGTTACCGCACGTTCGCTTCACATAAGAATGACAAGGGTTTAGACCGTAAACCAATGAGCCTAAAAATGAACAAGCTAATTCAGAGTCTGAGTCTGTTGTGCGTGCTGGCGGCACCGTCGGCCTCAGCGGTCGTCATCTTCCAGGATGACTTCAATGGCAGCAACCGCAATACGGTTGGCAACGGCTGGGCGGAGATTGAAGATCAACATAACGACGTTGGTGTGACCGATGGCGTGATGCGCTTGCGCGATACGCAAGCGGGCATCGACGCGGCGGCGACCCAAAGCGGCTTCAGCACGATCGGATTGACGGACATCATGCTGTCTTACGATGGGGGCGCGTCGTACAACACCGAAGGCGCAGATTCACTCTTCGTCGAATGGCGGGTTAGTGGTTCGTCCACCTGGAACGAGCTCATCGAACACGCACTTGGCGGCTCGGCGTTGACGTCTAACGTTTTGGCGTTTGGCATCGCTGCGGCGAACCAGGCGAGTATCGATTTTCGCTTCTACACCAGCGTGAGCGCCACCAGCGAACGTGCCCTGATCGATAACGTGGTTCTGACCGGTCGCACGGCGGCCATGGCCGTCTCCGAGCCCACCACGTTAGCGCTGCTTGGCGTGGCTCTGTTCGGCATCGGCTTGCGCCGTCGCCAGAGCCGGTCACGCTAAGACTGATCGATGTCGGGTTGGCGCGACAGCGCCACCTCGCGCTACGTCCGATGAACGGCCGCGTGTACCTGGGGTGACGCGGCCGTTTTCGTTGGCGAACACCGCAAGCCCCGCAACCTGCGACTTTGAGTCACTGATGGCTATCCGGCGAGCTGGTGTGGATAATCGAGTCTGATTCACGACATCAGGGCAGGCGACAGACCATCGCAATTCGAGAATACGTCATGAACGATTTTTTCCAGTGCTCGTTGGCAACCGGGCTGCGCGTGGTCTTCAGTGTGTGCTGCCTGTGGCTCGTGGCTTGTTCGGAACCGACGCCTGAGCCAGTGGCACCGGCGGCGGTTGAATGGGCCGCTGAATCGGACAGCGGCTTGTACCGACTTGTGATCAAGCCTGAGGCTGGCGCAACGCCCATTGGCGCGTTCCACGAATGGCGTGTCACCGTGACCGACATGCAAGGCGCCGGTGTGTTTCCGGCGACAATTGCGCTGACGGGCGGGATGCCGGCGCACGGCCACGGTCTGCCGACCCAGCCTCAAGTCACCGATCACCTCGGCGACGGGCAGTATCGTATCGAAGGCATGCGTTTCAACATGGCCGGCGCGTGGGTGCTCGATTTCGTTGTCGTCGGTCCGGCCGGCCGCGACAGCGCGTCGTTCGATCTCGAATTGGCGTTTTGAGCAAGTCGCTTCGGGACAAATTCTGCGGGCACGACTCGCTTGCGGCGAATTGGCTCGCGTTATTGTTGGTTAGTACCGGGCTCGCAAGTTGCTCGGCCCCGACACCACCGCTGTGGACCGATGCCGAAGTCGCGCTGTTGCGCTCGATCAGTCTGGCGAGTCTACCGCCGCCACCGCCTTCACCATCGAATCGATTCGCCAGCGATGCGCAAGCGGCGAGACTCGGGGAATCGCTGTTCTTTGATAAGCGCTTGAGCGGCGCCGGTGATCAGTCTTGCGGCACTTGTCATCGGCCGGAGCTGCATTTTACCGATGGCCTGGCGCGCGGGCGTGGCGTCAATGAAGTCAGCCGCAATACGCCGAGCATCGTCGGCGGTGCGTGGCAAACCTGGTTTTACTGGGACGGTCGTCGCGACTCCCTGTGGGCGCAAGCGGTAATTCCTATTGAAGCTCCGGATGAAATGGCCGGTAGCCGCAGCGGGACGGTTCGGCTTATCGCTTCTGATCCCGGTTACGCCGCCGCATATGGCGAAGTGTTTGGTCCGCTGCCAGCGACGCTGCAGCCGCAATCGTTGCCTAAACACGCCGGAGCGTTCACCGATGCGGCGGGCAAAACGGCGTGGGCAAAACTGTCCGTGGCGCGACAGCGCGCGGTAAATGTGGTTTACGCCAATGTGGGCAAGGCCATCGCCGCGTTCGAACGCACGGTGGTGCCAACCGCGAGCGACTTCGATCGATACGTTGAAACGTTAATTGAGAAAGGAGAAAGGGCGGCCGCCGCATCCGGGCTGCTCACCGACGAGCAAATCGAAGGCGCCCGATTGTTCGTTGACGTTGAGAAGACAGGTTGCCTCCAGTGTCACAACGGCCCGCTGCTCACTAACGGCGGTTTCCACAACATCGGTACTGGCGGTATGCAAGCTGCGTTACCGGATATGGGGCGGCTACTCGGCGTCCAGTCAGTCTTGCTGGACGAATTCAACTGCACCGGCGACTACAGCGACGCGCAAGCGAACGACTGCAGCGCGCTTCGGTTTCTGGCGCGTGACGATCACGGTGACGCGGCAGGCGCTTTCAAAGTGCCGTCGTTGCGTAACGTGGCACAGACAGCGCCGTACTTGCACGACGGTCGTTTCGCAACGCTCGAGGAGACGCTGGCGCACTACAATCAGCCGCCCGCTACGTCGCACGAGCTGCTAACGCTGAACCTTGGCGACGACGAGCTGACGGCGCTTGGCGCATTTCTCACGTCGCTGTCGACGCCGCCGCCGCCCGCGCGCGTGGCGGTTTTGAGCGCACCCGTGTCTCGGCCATGAAGCGCGCGACTCCGCTACGTCTGTCTGTTGCGCCGATGATGGACTGGACTGACAAACACTGTCGCTATTTTCATCGACTGCTCGCGCCCGACGCGTTGCTGTACACCGAGATGGTGCACAGTGCGGCCGTCGTGCACGGAGACCGCGACAGATTGCTCGACAATTCGTCTGTGACCGGGCCGGTCGCTCTCCAGCTTGGCGGTAGTGATCCGGCGCAGATGGCGGAAGCGGCAGCGATCGGTGAGCAGTACGGTTACGCGCAAATCAATATCAATGTTGGTTGTCCCAGTGACCGAGTGCAGTCGGGCCAATTTGGTGCGTGCCTGATGGCGCGACCGGCCGTCGTGGCTCAGTGCGTGCGCGAGATGCGCGCGCGGGTCAGCGTCCCGATCACTGTCAAGTCGCGCATCGGCATTGATGAGCAAGACAGCGAGGAATTCTTGCGCGATTTTGTCGACCAGGTGGCTGACGCGGGTTGCTCGCATTTTATTATCCACGCTCGTATCGCGATTCTGGCGGGTCTGAGCCCGAAACAGAATCGGGAGATTCCACCCTTAAACTATCCCCGTGTGCACCGACTGGCCTTGCAGCGACCCGACCTGGATATCGAGATCAACGGAGGATTTCGCGACGTGGAGTCGGTGACTGAACAGGCAGGGCACGTGGACGGCGTCATGATCGGCCGTGCGGCGTATCAAACGCCCTATTTGCTGGCGAGCTTGCAGCAGGCTTTGCGTCCAGGCGAGTCACCCGAATCGGGATTCCCGACGCGCAGCGATGTTATGGAAGACGTGATCGCCTACGCGGCCCAACAACGGGCAGCAGGTATTCCCTTGAGGGCCGTCGCGCGTCATACTCTCGGACTTTTCCAGGGTCTTCCCGGCGCGCGTCATTTTCGCCGCGCAATGAGCGAAGGTATGCATCAGCCGGATGCGGATGTCGACGTTATCTGGTCGGCTCTGGGCGAACTGGAAAGTCAGACTGCCTGAGGGCGGGCGCGACCACATTTACGAGAGGCAAGGGCTCCATGGCCAAACGCGGCGGCAAGTCAAAATTGATCCGAAAATCAAATCGGCGACCGATGGCAGACGATGCGGATCGCCACGTTCTTTACGAGCAGTCGGTTCAAAGCGTCGATTCGGAAGTGGATTTCCTGCGCGACACGTTTCGCAGCGTACGTAAACGTCCCGCGGTTTCACTGCGCGAGGATTTTTGTGGCACGGCGGCGGCCGCTTGCGAGTGGGTGAAGGCCGATGAGAGGCACACTGCCGTCGGTGTCGATATCGATCCCGAAGTGCTGGGTTGGGGCCGTAATCACAACGTCGCGCGTCTGGATGACGATGCGAAGCTGCGACTGAAGCTGATCGAAGACGACGTGTTCAGCGTGGCGCTTGATCCCGTCGATATTACCGTGGCGTTCAACTTCAGCTATTGGATTTTCAACACCCGCGCGCAGCTGCGCAGCTATTTCGAATCGGTGCGTGCCGGCCTCGACGACCAGGGCATTTTTATCTGCGACGCGTTCGGTGGCTCCGAGGCACTGGACGAAATGGAAGAGGAGACCGAGCATGACGGCTTCACCTACGTCTGGGAGCAAGCCAGTTTCGATCCGGTGACGCACGACATGCAGTGCTACATCCATTTCAAATTCCCCGACGGATCCTCGATGAAGCGGGCGTTCAGTTATCGCTGGCGATTCTGGACGTTGCCCGAGATCCAGGAAGTGTTGCTCGAGGCCGGTTTTTCAGACGTCACCGTGTATTGGGATCAGAGCGACGACGACGATGACAGCGACTACGCACCCGTTGAGCGTGGCGATGCCGATCCCGCGTGGATCGCCTATCTGGTCGCACAGCCTTAACGCGACTCTAAATCATCTTTAGTTTATACTGATTTGAAATTGCTGATTATTTTCGTAAGAAAAGGATGCTGGTTTAGCGCCATGAAACGCTGCCCAATCGAGCAAAATTCGCGTGCCAACCAATAGCGAACTGGCCATCCTGTTTGCCGACGTAGTCGGCAGCACCAAGCTTTATGAGCTGATGGGCGATCAAAAGGCGCGCTCAACGGTGCAACGGTGCATCGCGCTAATGACGCGGGCAACCGATGCCAACGGTGGGCAGGTCATCAAGACCATGGGCGACGAAATCATGGCCACGTTTCCCGAGGTCAATCAGGCCGTCGATGCGGCAGCGCAAATGCAGCACTACATCAGCGAAGATCTCGATGTCGACGATGTCCCGGTGGCGATCCGGGTCGGCTTTCACTTTGGCCCGGTGATGCTCGAAGACGACGACGTGTTTGGCGGCGCCGTGCACACGGCGAATCGCATGACCTCGCAAGCCAAAGCGGCGCAAATCATCACCACCGCCGTGGCGGTCAGCCAGATGAATCCCGACTGGCAGTCATGGACCCGTCAAATTGATCTGGCCACCGTTAAAGGCAAGAAGGATGAAATTGCGCTGTTCGAAGTGCTGTGGCAGCGCGAAGACAACACGCGCATGCTGCCCACCATCAACTGGTCTCAGGTCAGCGATGAGCGTGCCAAAAAGCTGGTTTTGCGCTACCGCGGTCAAGAGTTGGTGGTGGATCAGACTCGACCTTACGTGAGCATTGGCCGCGCGGTCGATAGCGATCTGGTGGTCAAAGACACGTTAATTTCCAGACTGCACGCGAGCATCGAGTTCGTGCGCGGCAAATTCATGCTGTTTGATCAGAGTACGAACGGCACGTGCATCGTGCAGAGTAACGGTGAAGAACAGTTCGTGCGCCGTGACAGTTTGCAGATCATCGGCGAGGGCAGCATCGGCTTGGGCCGTGTTCCGCAGGCGGGTTCCCCACAGGCGATTCAGTTCAGCTACGAAGACTCGGAGTAGGGCCGCTAATAAGTTCGCCGGCGTGTCAGCGACCTGGCGGTTCGTGCAGTGAATCGCTCGCGGACCTCATCGTCCAAAATGGCTACCCGGGCTCGCCCCCGACGTTTACGACCCGAGCAACCGGGCGACGACAAGGGGGAGGCCGGGCCCCCGTTTACGAAGCCAGTGCTTTGCTCACTGCCTCAGCTTGTGATTTGAGTTCGCTGGGCAGGCGATCGCCAAAGCTGTTCAGATAGTCGACCACGGATACCATTTCGGTTTGCCAGGCTGCGCCGTCAACATTGAGCAGTGTCGACAGGGTCTGCCCGTCGATGTCGAGCCCTTCGGTGTCCAAACTGTCCGCCGTGGGCAAAAAGCCAATGGGCGTCTGCGTGGCATCGGCGTTACCTTGACAGCGTTCGGCAATCCACCGCAGTACGCGAAGGTTCTCGCCGAAACCTGGCCACAGAAACTTGCCACTCGCGTCCTGGCGAAACCAGTTCACATGGAAAATGGCAGGCGGCTGGCTGACGCTGGCGCCCACTTTCAACCAGTGCGCCCAATAGTCACCGTAGTTGTAACCACAAAACGGCTTCATCGCCATTGGATCACGACGCACCACACCCACGTCGCCCGTGGCTGCCGCGGTCGTTTCTGACGCGACCCCGGCGCCAATCAGGACCCCGTGCGCCCAGTCGCGCGCCTGGTACACCAAAGGCGCGAGCTCGCGGCGACGGCCGCCAAAAATGATGGCAGAAATGGGCACACCGCCCGGACTGTCAGCGGCGGGACTGTACGCCGCGTTTTCTTTCGCGGATACGGTAAAGCGCGAGTTCGGATGCGCGGCTGGCGTGTCGTCCTGCACAGGGTTGCCGCGCCAGTCGGTGACCGGCGTGCCGTCTGGCCGACCTTCCCACCAGGGCTGGCCGTCTGCGGTTTGGGCAACATTGGTGAAGATGGTGTTCTTCTGGATCATGTCGTAAGCGTGCGGATTGGTCTTGGGACTCGTACCCGGCACTACGCCAAAATATCCGGCCTCGGGATTGATCGCGTAAAGCCGACCGTCTTCGCCTGGATGCAGCCACGCGATATCGTCGCCGATGGTTTCCACTTTCCAGCCGGGCATGCTGTCGGGTGGAACGAGCATCGCCAGATTGGTTTTGCCACACGCTGACGGAAACGCTGCGGCCACGTAGGTGGTCTCGCCAGCCGGACTGGTGAGGCCGAGAATCAGCATGTGTTCAGCCAGCCAGCCTTCGTCGCGCGCCTGCCAGCTGGCGATGCGCAACGCGTGACACTTCTTGCCCAAAAGCGCATTGCCCCCGTAACCGGAGCCGATGCTCTTGATCGTGAGTTCCTCAGGAAAATGCATAATGAAGCGGCGCTCGGGGCTCAAGTCGCCGGTGGAGTGCAGTCCTTTGACAAACGTGCCGTCGCGCTCGATTCGCGCCAGTGCGTCCTGACCCATGCGCGTCATGAGGCGCATGTTCGCCACAACATACGGGCTGTCGGTGATTTCGACACCGCAGCGCGCGAACGGGGAGTCAATCGGTCCCATGCAGTAGGGAATCACGTACATCGTGCGACCCTGCATACAGCCGTCGAACAGGGCGTCGATCTTCGCGTGCGCGTCAGCAGGCGCCATCCAGTGATTGTTCGGTCCGGCGTCCGCTTCGCGCTTGGTGCAAATGAACGTCAGATGCTCCACGCGGGCCACATCTTGCGGGTCGGACAAATGCAGATGGCAGTTCGGGAAACGTTCGGCGTCCAGGGTTTTAAGCGTGCCGTCGTCGAGCATCGTCTGGATCAACGACTCGTTTTCGGCGCTGCTGCCGTCGCACCAGTGAATGCTCTGTGGCGTCGTGCGCGCCGCAATGTCTTCAACCCAGCTCGCGAGAGCCTTATTGCTTGTCATAATGCATTCTGCCTGCCCGCGGGCGGTAGTAAGAGTGGAGCGCATTATAACGGCGTTTTTCCAGACTGCACCCGTTGAGTGCGGTTTTACCCGTCCCGGTCAGCCAAAAAAAAACGCCCTCCACTGGGAGGGCGTTAACGATAAGCCAGGTCCGCGGCTCATGGACGTCCAATGGGACGTCTTGGGCATCTTTGGGGGAGAGCGCCTTGCGGTCACAGCGCGCTCAGGATTCCCGCAGCGCGCCTACCGAGTCGTCCATTACTTGCTTGCTTTGCTCACTTTGCGCGCCACTTTTTTCTTGGTGCGCACGGCGGTTGCTTTGGCTTTCGACGCGGTCTTGCGCGTTTTGGCCGTTGCACGCTTGGCAACGTTTGATGCTTTCTTGGTTGCTTTCTTCGTTGCACGACGCGTGGTCTTTGCAGCGGCTTCAACGACGTTCTCGCCGCTGTCCGACAAATCTTCCACGGTGCCCGTAACCAGTTCCTTAATGTCTTCACCGGTATCGGTGATCACGGTCAGCATTTTGCGGGCATCGTCAGCGAGGCGCTCGCGCGTCGCCGGAATCAGAGCAACCTGCTCATTGACCAGTTCGCGCACGCTGTTGGCGTTTGCAGCCGTTTCGAGGCGCTTGGCCGTGCCGACCAGCGTGCCTTCGATCATTTCGGCCTGAACGTTCATCAGGCGAGCAACGCTCTTGTGCGAAATGGTGTTCAGGCGCAAGCCTGATTCGGTGACCAGGTGCAGAGGCTTACGGCCTTTTGCCACCAGCTGAGCGCCGTTGACGGCCAGATCGCGCGAACCGCTCAGCGTGTTGGTAACCATGCGCACGGACGTGTCAACGAGCGGACGGACAAATTCTTGCATCGGGTTGTTCATGAATAGCTCCTTAAATTTTCGGGTCGAAACGAGTGGTCGTTCTATGAAATGCTCTATGTTGCGATGCAGAATAATCAAAATGGTGCAGTGTGTCAATAGCCCGGCCTGATTTTTCATAACGCGGCCGAAAACACTTTTTAACCTCCCCAATTCAAACGTTTATGTCCTATTTGTGACTGCATTCACAGGTCACCGTCAGATCTTTGACTATTGTGGACCTCGGACAAAGCACGGCATGGACATCGTGTTTCATAGCACCGGACGTGCGAACTGCTGGGCTGGATTTAGGCACGATGAACATATCTTTCTGCGGACCGCTTTGCGTGTCGGCCACGGGCAGCTGCGCCCGCAATCTTCTGAGACTTCTCGCGACGGGCCTGATTTTCGGGGCTTTGCCGGCGTACGCCGCGGGCACGCTTGCCGGGACCGATATTAATAACGAGGCGAGCGTCGATTATCAGGTCGGTGCGACATCGCTGACTCAGACGTCCAACACGGTGACGGTCACGGTGGCCGAGCTGGTCGATCTGACCATTACGCTGCAAAGCCCGCAGACGCCCAGCGCGCCGGGCGCCACCAACCAGGAACTGCTGTTTTCGTTGACCAACACGGGCAACGGTAACGAAGTTTTCTCGCTACTTATAAATAATGCGCTCGCCGGCGACGATTTCGATCCGGTGCAGTCCGCCACCGCGCTGTTTTTCGATACCGATGGCAGCGGCGACCTGTCGGCGGGGGATACGCCGTATTCGGCTGGCAATAACGACCCGGATCTGGCGCCGGACGAGGCGATTGCCGTACTGGTCGTCAACGACATGCCGGCGGGCCTCGCGAACGCCGCACTGGGGCAAAGCGCGCTCGATGCGACGTCGCTGACCGGCACCGGGGCACCGGGAACCGTATTCGCTGGGGCTGGCGATGGCGGTGTGGACGCCATCATCGGTACCAGTGGCGGCAACCAACAGACAGCGGGCGAGTATGTCATTAGCACCGTCGACGTTGCGGTCGTGAAATCGGCGAGCGTGACCGATCCGTTTGGCGGCAGCGAGCCAGTACCCGGTGCTGAGATTCTGTGGCGCATTGAAGTCACCGCCAGCGGTTCCGGCACGGCGACGGCCGCCAGCGTCAATGACCTGATTCCGGATAACACCACTTATGTCGGCGGCTCGCTGACGCTCAATGCCGGGAGCCTAAGCGACGCGCCAGACGCCGATGCCGGGCAATTTCTAAACGCAACCAACGCGATTGACGTCGTGCTTGGCGACCTGACGCAAGCCTCGGGCACGCAGGTGGTCGAGTTCCGCGTCACGATTAACTAAGGGGAAACAAAACATGAAACAGAAAAATATTATTCAAGTATTGGGTGGTCTGTTCGCACTGGCTGTCTGCGGTGGCGCCATGGCCGCACCCATTTCGGTACAAACCGTTGCAGAGCTCGAACAGCGTTTCGTCGACGCGTCCGGCGAAGCGCAGACCCGGTTGGTCCCGGCCGATGCCGTGGTTCCCGGTGATCAGGTGATCTACACGGTGACGTTTACCAACAACGGCGACGAGCCGGCGCAGCAGATCGTCATCACCGATCCGGTGCCAGCGCAGATGCGCTACGTCGACGGCTCGGCCTTTGGTCCAGGTACTGACATAACTTTCTCGATCGACGGAGGCGAATCTTTCGCCGTCGCTGATCAGCTGGTGGTGACCGACGCGCAAGGGCGCGAACGTCCAGCACGCGCCAGCGATTTCACACACATCCGTTGGGGATTCCGCCATGTGCTTGCACCTGGTGAACGTGGTTACGCCCGCTTCAAAGCGGTTCTGGACTGATTTGCTGTCAACCGGCGTGAAAGGACTTGAGTGCCGGTTGACCGCAATGACTTATTTCGTATTTTCGGAGAGCAGCAGTGAGACTTAACAGATTTCTTGCGCAAGCGGTGTTGGCCGCCAGCGCCATTCTGGCACTGACGCCGCTCGCCCACGCGCAGACCGCGGCGGGCGACACGGTGTCTAACCAGGCTAGCGTCAACTATCAAGTGGGCGGTGTCGCACAAACCGCCGTCTTGAGTGATGACGACGGCAACGCCGGCAACGGCGTCAACCCCACCAATTTCCTGGTTGACCGCAAACTCGACGCAACCGTGACCGAGCTGTCGGGGGACTACAATAGTGCCTCCACGCCAACGGTTGTGCCGGGGCAGAACCAGGGCGCCACGAACGGCGCCGTACTGGGTTTTACCGTCACCAACACCGGTAACCAGGTCCAGGATTTCTCGCTGGGCGCTGCGGCGACGACGTTTGATCCGTTCAGCGGCACCGATACCTTCGACGCAACCAACGTCAACGTTTTCGTCGACGCGAACGGCGACGGCATCTATCAGCCGGGTACGGATACCGCGACGTTCATCGATGAGCTGAGTTTTCAGGGCAACGCCGGCGGTGATCCGTCGTCCGTTGTCGTGTTTGTCGTCAGCGACATTCCATTAACGCAAAGCGCCGGCGACATCGCTGCCTACGTGCTCAACGCCCAAGTTGCCGAAGGCGGTACGCCGGCGGCTCAAGGTGCGGACATCACCACCGATGACTCGGGTTCAGCAGACAGCGCGGGCGTCGACGACGTGTTCGCTGACGGTGAGAACACCAACAACGCAGCAGACGGTACGCGTGACGGTATTGCTTCGGCTGAAGATGCCTATCAAATCTCTGCACCGGTGTTGACGGTGGCCAAGAGCTCGCAAGTGATTAGCGATCCGTTTAACGGCACCGCCAATCCGAAGGCGATCCCGGGCGCTGTGATCGAATACACCATTACCGTGAGCAACGCAGTGGGTGGTGCTACGGCCACAAACGTCAACCTGACGGATGACCTGTCCGGCGAGATCGTTGGCGGTGGCGGTACTGAGGCACTGGCTTTCCTGTCGAACGTTTATGGCGGCACTGGCGATATCGAGCTGACGGTCACGTCGGGCGGTGTGCCAACGGTGACGCCGCTTACCGAGGAAGCGGATGCCGACAGCGGCAGCTTCAACGCGAACATCGTTAGCGTAACGGGCATTACGCTCGCTGGCGGTGACAGCGCGCAGGTGAGCTTCCGCGTCGAAATCCAGTAAGCGACGCTCTTGAGTCGCGCAGGTGTCATGAACGGGATTCCATGCCCGCCCGGATCGTCAACGGTGGTGCAGCACATCGTGACGCCGGCGACATCTGCGAACAGCCCGCGGCGCCACCACGTTTCGGTGGCGCCGCATTCTTCGCCCTGGTTCATGTGCTGGCTAGCCGCCATCGCACTGCTACTGCTGCTGTTTGTCGTCACGGCCCCGAGCCACGCACAGACGCTGCCGGGCAGCACCATTCGCAACGTCGCCCAGCTCGACTACGGCGTCGGTGGCGTGTCGAATCAAACCGACAGCAATCCCGTCGAACTGATAACGCGTGCGCCGCGCTCCGACGCGGTCATTGATCTGATCAAGATCTCAGCCGGTGCTGGCGAGCGAGCGCCCATTGGCGTGACCGATTGCGCAGCGGCCGGTGGCGGAAGTGTTGAACTGCCCGCACCCGTTTTGCTCGACGGCACGGTGATCGATGCGCAGAGCGAGCAGTCGCTGATTGCCAGCAGTCTCTATCACGCCACCGAGCCTGTGTTCATTCGCGTCGAGGATGCCGACCAGAACCTGGACGGGCGCGCGCGCGATCGCATCAGCGTGACGCTTGAAGCCGTGGGCAGTGCGGATCGTGAGACCATCACGCTCAGCGAAACCGGTGACAACACCGGCGTGTTCACCGGGTACTTGCCAACCAGTCCGGCGGCGATGAGCGCTGGCGACTGTCAGCTTCAGCTGCGCGCTGGCGACCAATTCAACGTGCTGTATCGTGATCCCGAAGACACGACGGATGTGGCGCAGACCGGCGCGCTGGTCGATCCACTGGGCGTCGTGTTTGATTCGACCACCGGGGCGCTGATTGATGGCGTACAGGTGACGTTGATCAACGTCCAGACCGGTCAGCCCGCCGATGTCGTCGGGGACGACGGCGTCAGTCCATACCCGGCCACCGTGGTCACCGGCGGGCGCGTCACCGATGGGGGAGGCACGATTTATCAGTTCGCCGACGGGCAGTTTCGCTTTCCGCTGATTGCGCCCGGCACTTATCGCCTCGACGTCACGCCGCCGCCCGCCTACAGCGGACCGTCCCAGGCACAGCCTGCCGATCTGGCCGTTTTGCCGGGCGCGCCGTTTGCGATTGAGGCCGCGTCGTTTGGTGACACTTTTGAAGTGGCGCCGGGTCCGGTCATCAATATCGACGTACCGCTGGATCCACGCTCAGTTGAGCTCTTTCTGCAGAAAACCACACCGGCCACTACTGCGGCACCGGGCGATTTTGTGGAATACGCACTGACGCTGGAAAACGCGAACGGCTCGGCGCCGGCGCGATCGTTGCGCATCATTGACACGCTGCCGCCGGGCTTTCGGTTGGTGGCCGGCTCGGTTCGACTTGATGGCGAGAAAGCGAGTGATCCGCAGTTTGACGGCAGCGCATCGAACCTGATCTTCTCGCTGCCGGATCTGGCACCTGGCGAACCGCTCACGTTGCGCTACGTTGTCCAGGTGACGGGCGCGGCCCGCGGTGACGAAGCGGTCAACACCGCTTACGCCGAAGCCGCCAACGGTTTGTCGTCCAATCTCGCGACCGCACGGCTGACTCTCTACGACGATCTGTTCAGTGACCGTAGTTTTCTGGTCGGACGGGTGCTTGACGGAGCGTGTGGTGCGCGTACCGATACGGCAACGACCGGTATCTCCAACGTGCGCATTTATCTTGAAGACGGGCGCTACGCGGTGACCGACGAAACCGGTCGCTATCATTTTGAAGGCCTTAATCCTGGTGGTCACGTCGTGCAGCTTGATACCGATTCAATGCCCGAGGCGATGGAAATCAGGCCGTGCCCGCGTCAAGGCTTTTTTGCCGGGCGTGCCTACTCGCAGTTCGTGGATCTGGCGCCCGGCGCGTTGTGGCGCGCCGATTTTTATTTGCGCCCCATTCCGCCACCGGCCGGAGCGGTATCGCTCGAACTTCTGAGCACGCCGCATGACGCCGCCAACGAGGCGCGCTACGAGTTGCGACTGAACGGCCAGGGTGTGCCGGTCAGCGATCTGAAGATCATGCTGATGCTGCCCCAGGGTGTCGACCTGCGCAGCGGCTCGGCTCGGCTTGACGGCAATCTCATCAAGGACCCGGGCGTCAACGCCAACACGCTGACGTTCGCTCTGGGCGAGCGGAACGGTGCTTTTGATCAGCGCATTGAATTCGACACCGTGATTGCGGACGTCGCGCTCGGCGAACTAACGACCAAGGCGGTGGCACTGTTCGACACACCGGTGCACGCGCGTCAGCGTACGCCGCTGGCGGAGACCCGATTCGCGCGCACGCCGCCCAAATCCCAGCGTATTGAGCGCGTCTTCACGCCGCGCTTTGGCACCCGCAAGGCACGTTTGAGCGCGGCAGACCGACTTCTGATTACCAATGAAATCGACGCGTTTGACCACGTGCAAGACCTGACGGTGCGCGTGACCGGACACACCGATAACGTCCCGATTGCGGCCCACAACCGCACAGAGTTCGCGAACAATCAGGTATTGTCGCAGGCGCGTGCCAAAGCCGTCGCGCGGTTTATCGGTGAGACCTTGGGCTTATCGCCCGACCGTGTGAGTTACGTCGGTGTGGGTGCCGATCGCCCAGTGGCGGACAACGCCACCGCATCGGGCCGCGCGCGCAACCGGCGGGTGGAAGTCATGCTGTTTGGCCAGACGGTGACGCAAAGCGGCAAGCTTGAATCGGTGATTGAGCGCAGCGGCGTACAGCGCATTGCAACGACGGGTGTACATCAGAACGCCGCGCCACTACCGGTCGAAAACGGTGAGTCGCCGCAAACAGACTGGTTTGTCGACGACGACTGGCTGGATACCGCGAGTCCCGAGCCGGGCATTTTGCTGCCGGCCCTCGATGCTAATCCCGCGATCGATTCGATCAAGGTAGTGGTTCGACACGGCGGCAAGCAGCGCGTGGCGTTAACGCTTAACGGCGAGCCGGTGAGTCCATTGAACTTCGATGGCGTCTCAAGAGGCGCTAATCGGCAGGTCGGCGTCAGTCGCTGGCGCGGTGTGGATCTCACGCCGGGTAACAACACGCTCGGCGTGCAGATCACCAATGCCGACGGCACACTCGCGACGACGCTGTCGCGACACATTCACTTTGCGGGCGGTCCAGTGCGCGGCGAGCTCCGCCCTGATTCTTCCGTGTTGGTCGCCGACGGGCGCACGGTGCCGGTATTGACGCTCGCGCTGTTTGATCGAGACGGTCAACCGGCACGACCGGATTCGGTGGGCGTTTACCAGGTGGATCCACCGTATCGCTCCATGTGGCAAATCAACGCCGAAAGGGATAATGCGTTGATCGTCGTGGGTGATCGCGATCCGGTGTATCACATCAACGCGCGCGGCGAGGCGCAAATCCGGCTGGAGCCCACCAGCGAGGCGGGCGAAGTCACGCTGCGCTTGCGATTCGAGAACGGGCGCGAAGAGGAAATTCGAGCGTGGTTGAAGCCCGCAGCACGCGACTGGGTCCTCGTGGCGCTCGCCGACGGCACCGCCGGTTTGAATAAACTGTCCGATAATCGAGTGGAAGCGCGGCGCGCGGGCGTCGATGAAGACTATTACCAGGAAGGTCGTATCGCGTTCTTCGCCAAAGGTCGCGTCCGTGGCGACCATCTGCTCACGCTTGCCTACGACACTGACGGTGACGAAGACGACGCGCGCGAGCGATTGTTTGGGCAAATAGATCCTGATCGTTTTTACACGCTCTACGGGGATGCCACCGATCAACGGTTTGACGCAGCCAGTGCGGAAAAACTCTACGTCAAAATTGAGCGCGAGCAGTTCTACGCGCTGTACGGCGATTTTGACACCGGCCTCAATGTTACGGAATTGGCGCGCTACAACCGCACATTCAACGGCTTCAAGACCGAGTGGCAAGGTAGTCGGGTTGCGGTGTCGGCGTTCGCAACGCAAACGGATCAAGCCTTTGTCAAAGACGAGTTGCGCGGTGACGGCACGTCGGGTTTGTATCGTCTTACTCGACAGCCAATCATCGTTAACAGCGAAAAAATCACGCTCGAAACGCGCGATCGCTTTCGGTCTGAGCGCGTGTTGGAGAGCCGCGCGCTGAATCGTCACCTGGACTACGATATTGATTACCTCAACGGGACGCTGTTTTTCAAGCAGCCGGTGCAGTCGCGCGATCGTGAACTCAATCCGATTTACATTGTCGCCGACTACGAGTCGCGCGACGTGCAGGACACCAGTCTGACAGCGGGCGGTAGAGTGTCCCTCAAGCTCGGCGAGCGTATGGTGCTGGGCGCCAGCGCGTTGCGTGAAGGGGTGTCCGGCGCCGACGGTGATCTGTACGCCGTAGACGCGCGCATCGCACTCGGCGATGTTACCGAGCTGCGTGCGGAAATCGCGCGTAGCGATACACAACAAAATGGACTGCGTACGCGTGGCGATGGCTATCTGGTTACACTGAATCACCAGGGCCCGCGCGTGGACGGTCAGGCGTATGCGCGTCAGCAGGAAGCCGGTTTTGGGTTGGGCCAACAGCGCGGCACAGAGGCCGGTACACGCAAGTACGGTATGGACGGTCGATTGCGGTTGTCGAAACGACTGTCGCTCGAGTCTGAAATTTTCCGTCAGCGGAGTTTGACCACCGATGCGGTGCGCGATGTGGCGCAAGCGCAGGTTCGTTACCAGGCAGGGCGCGGCTCTGTAGCTGTCGGCATGCGCTACGCCGGTGATCGGCTTGAAGACGGCGAGCGCCGCCGCTCGCGCCAGGCGTTTACGCAGCTTAGCGCCAAAGCATTCGATGATCGAGTTACGCTGCGCGCCAGCCACGACCAGGATTTGGATGGCGGAGCGCAGAACAACGACTACCCGGCGCGCACCACCCTCGGCGCCGATCTCAAGCTGCACGCCAAAGCGGACGTGTTCATCGAGCACGAGATGGCCAGTGGTACGGATTTGGATGCGGACACGACGCGTGTTGGCGTGCGCGCCACGCCGTGGGAGCGTGCGCGAATCAATGCATCAGTGAACCGCGCCATCCGCGAATACGGTCCACGCGTGTTCGCCAACGTTGGTCTGGTCCAGGGCTGGCAATTGAGTGAAAAGTGGACCGCTGATTTTGGTCTGGATCTGAGTAACACTGTCAGCGACGGTTCGCTCGGCCGGGTCAACGAATCGGTACCCTTGGCGTCGGGCAACGAAATCACCGATTTCACGTCCGCGTTTGTTGGTGCGCTGTATCGCGCGGAGCACTGGTCTGCGACGTCACGCTACGAGGTGCGTCGGTCAGACCTGGAGACGCGCAACGCGCTGTTATTTGGTTTGTATCGCGAAGAAAACGCCGGCGTCGGTTTCACCGCAGACGCGGAGATTTTTGACAGTGCGCGCGCGCAAGGTGCAGACACGCTCGATGCGCAGCTGCGCCTTGGCATTGCCTGGCGCCCGGACGACAGCCGCTGGACGATCTTCAATCGGTTTGACGCAATACTCAACGACACGGCGAGCGTGTCCGAGAATACGAATGGGCTACGCACCTGGAAGTTAATCAATAATTTCAGCGCTAACCGCCAGACGGCGGGCGGCAGTCAGCTCAGTTTGCGTTACGGCGCCAAATACGTGCAAAGCGCTGTCGGCGATGACACCTACACAGGTTTCAGCGATCTGTTGGGCGCGCAGTGGCGACGGCCGCTGAACGACCGGTGGGATCTGGGGCTGCACGGCAACGTTCGCCATACGTGGGGGGCGGACGTCTATGACTATTCGCTTGGCATCGAGACCGGTGTCGCTGTCGTGGAGAACACCTGGATCAGTTTGGGTTACAACGTGGTCGGATTCGAAGACGACGATTTTGCGGCCAGCGGTTACGTCGCCCAAGGACCGTACCTGCGGTTTCGGATCAAGGCGGATCAAAACTCTCTGGGCGCATTGCGGCGTCGCCTCCCGTTTATTTCGCGTAAATCGCAACCAGCGCCAGAGTAGTCGCGCCGTTCGTCGCCGCGTCCCGTTGACGGACACACCGGCACACGCTAGCGTCGCGCCCCATGACGGGTAAAAAACGCAGCAGCAAGAAGAAAACGGCAAAGAAGACCGCAAACAAGACGACGCGCAAGTCCGGCTCTGGCAAGAAGACGGTGCGCCGCAAGAAGGGGCCCGCGCCGGCGCGCTGGCGGCGTGTCATCGGCACGTTGTGGCGCTACGGGCGTTGGCCACTGCTGTTTGGCATCGCCGCACTGGCGCTCTATTTGTCCATTCTTGATCGACGCATTACCGCGCAGTTTGAAGGGCGTCGCTGGGAGGTCCCCGCGCGCGTCTTTGCGCAGCCACTGGAACTCTACGCGACAAAGAACATCACCGCCGCGGGGCTGCGCGGTCATTTGCGCTCGCTGGGTTATCGCGAAGACGACCGTCTTGAGCAGCCGGGCCATTTTCGCGAACGCGGCAACGAGATCACGTTGCGCACCCGGCCGTTTGTGTTTTGGGACAGCGCGCAGTCTGACGAGTTAGTCCGCGTGGCGTTTCGCGACGGCCGTATTGATCAGGTGCGTGATGCGCAAGGCGACGACAAGGTCCTGGTCAGGCTCGATCCGTTGATGATTGGCAGCATCGTGCCCGGCACGCATGAAGACCGCATCGTACTCCCGCCCGGCGCCGTGCCCGAGCGATTGCGAGCGGCGTTGGTTGCAGTCGAAGATCGTGACTATTACTCCCACCACGGTATCGACCTGTCGGCCATTGCGCGCGCGGCGGTGGCAAACGCACGTGCCGGCAGGGTCGTGCAGGGTGGCAGCACGTTGACCCAGCAGTTGGTCAAAAACTACTTTCTGACCAACGCCCAGAAGTTCGAGCGCAAGATTGTTGAGGCGTTCATGGCGATCCTGCTCGACGCTCGCTACAGCAAGCGCGAGTTGATTAACGGCTATATCAATGAAGTGTTCCTGGGTCAGGACGGCTCGCGCGCGGTGCACGGTTTTGCACTGGGCAGCCAGTTTTACTTTGGCGTGCCGCTGGCCGAACTGGATGACGCTCGGATTGCGCTGCTGGTCGCCATCATTCGCGGACCGAGTTATTACGATCCGCGGCGGCATCCGGCGCGTGCGCTTGAGCGACGAGATCACGTACTGGGCGTGCTTGGTGCCGAAGGCGTGATGTCGGCGCAGGAAGTCGCCGCGGCTCGTGCGCAGCCGCTGGGCGTTGTCGCACGGCCCGGCCGGGTGCGGGGCGCGTCGCCTGCGTTTATGGATGCCGTGCGCGAGCAGCTACGTCGCGACTACGCCCCGGAAGATCTCAATTCAGCCGGTCTGCGCATCTTTACCACGCTCGACACGTTTGTGCAGGCGGAGGCAGAGACCATTTGCGCCAGCGAGCTTGCGCACGTGGAAACCGACACCGATGCCGAGGCGGGTTCGCTGCAGGTTGGTGCCGTCATCACCGATCCGCAGTCTGGCGAGTTGCTCGCCGCCGTTGGCGGTCGCGAGCCGGCGTTTGCCGGATTTAATCGTGCGATCACGTTGCGCAGACCCATCGGTTCGCTGGTCAAACCGTTCGTGTACTTGAGCGCCATCGCCAGTGGCCAGTACACCCTGGCAACCGTAGTGCCGAACGAGCCGCTGGAAGTGACGCTGGAAAACGGCGACGTGTGGGCGCCGCAAAACTATTCGCCGGTGGATTTGGGCGATCTGCCGATTTACCGGGCGTTGGCCGAGTCGATCAATTTGCCGGCCGTGCACGTCGGGTTGGCCGTCGGCATTGAACAGGTGGCGCAGCAGATTGAAGCGGCGCTGCCGACGCTGGAGGTCAACCGTTACCCTTCGTTGACGTTGGGCGCGCTGAATCTGTCGCCGCTGCAAGTCGCCCAAATGTACGCAACGCTGGCGAGCGGTGGCTATGTAACGCCCCTGCGTTCAGTGCGCGAAGTGGTCACGGCTGACGGAGCCCCGTTAAACCGTTACGATCTTCGCGTGCGCGGCAGCGCCGATTTGACGGCGGTGGCGCAAATCAACGCGGCCATGGAGGTCGTCATGACCAACGGCACGGGACGTCGTGCCGGTGGCATCGTGCCGCCTTCGTTGCAGCTCGCCGGCAAGTCGGGCAGCAGCAACGACTACCGCGACGGCTGGTTTGCCGGATTTTCATCAGATCGGCTTGCGGTGGTCTGGGTCGGCCGGGATGACAATACGCCCATGGGTTTGAGCGGCGCGCGCTCGGCGCTTCCGGTGTGGGCGCAACTCATGGCCGCGGTGGCCAGCGTTCCAGTACAAACCCTGCATTCTGAGGACTTAGTCGACGTGCCGCTGGACTACGCGTCCGGCATGCTTGCCGGGGACGGTTGTGATGGTGCGGTTTTGCTACCATTGCCGCGCACGGCTGACGTGCCGCCGCTGGCGCCGTGCGCAAACGACGTGCCGGATTCTGAAGATCCGGATTCAACGAACAATGGGCTCTTGCAATGGTTACGCGATCGACTAGGTGGGGATTAACGCTCCTGAGCGTTTGGCTGCTCGCCGGCTGTGCGGGGCTCGATCCGTATCAAAAACCGCCAGCGGCGGAACCGGCAGTGATCGGTGACCGTCCGGGTGACGTTGACAGCCGCGACGCGCCCGTTGCCGAGCCCCAGACGCCGACGCCCGAGGTTGAAGTCCCAGGCCCGGTCGCGCCCAAGCCTGCGGGGCCCGCTGCCCTGTTGCTGGCGGAAGCGGAACGACTGAGCGCGCGCCGAGAGTTTGATCGCGCCGCCGCTCAGGTCGAGCGCGCGCTGCGCATCGAGCGTAACAACCCGTGGCTCTACCTCGCACTGGCGGATATTCGCCTCGCGCAACGCGATACGCAGCAGGCGCGGGTGCTGGTGCAAAAAGCGCGCTCGCTGTCACGCGGCGATCCGGCGGTGCTGCGGGATGCCGAAGCGTTGAGTCTGCGCAATCCGGATCTGGTGACCGCGCCTTGAGCGAGCAGGTCGAAGGGTCGCAAAGCGCGGAGCAACTGGACGATATCTTTGCGCCACAGGGGCCACTGGCTGGTGTCCTGCACGGCTATGCTCCGCGTGCACCGCAGCTCGAGATGGCGCGCGCGGTGGCGCGCGCGCTCGCCCATGCGGATACGCTGGTGGTCGAGGCCGGCACCGGTGTGGGCAAGACCATGGCGTATTTGATCCCGGCGCTTTTGTGCGGTCATCGCGTCGTGATATCCACCGGCACCAAAAACCTGCAAGACCAGCTGTTTCATCGTGATTTGCCCAACGTCACGGCAGCGCTGGGTCAGCCGGTCAAAACGGCGTTACTCAAAGGGCGCAGCAATTATCTGTGCCGCTATCGTCTTGAGCAGGCGCGCTCGCTGGCGCTGCCACCGAAAGTGGATATCGCGGTAACGCGCGTGGCGGGCTGGGCGCTGGACACCAAGCACGGCGACATCGCCGAGTACACGGCGATGCCGGAAGATCACCCGGTGTGGCCGCACGTCACGTCCACTGCCGACAACTGTCTTGGTCAGGAATGCCCACAGTATGGCGATTGTCACGTGGTCAAAGCGCGTCGTCGCGCGCAAGCGGCGGATCTGGTGATCGTCAACCACCATTTACTGTTGGCCGATTTCACGTTGAAAGAAGAGGGCTTCGGCGAACTGCTGCCCGGTGCTGAAGCGTGCATCATTGACGAAGCGCACCAGTTGCCCGATATCGCGTCGCGCTTTTTCGGTGTGCGTTTGAGTGCGCGTCAAATCAAGGGGCTGATTGGCGATTTGGAAACCGAAGCCGCGGACGCTCAGGTGGACGTCGAGAGTGTGCGTGAAGTGGTCGGTCCGTTGCGCGATGCGCAGGCGGCGTTTCGTGAGACGCTCGGACGATGGGATCGGCGCGTGAATTTTTCGCAGCTGCCGGAAGCGTCGCTGACGGCGCTCGAAGCGTTGGGCAAGAGTCTCGACGCCGTACACGAGTTACTGGATGACCTGAACGGCCACACGGCTGGTCTTGATGCACTGGGGCGGCGCGCCGTGATGGCGGTCAATGCGGTTGAGCGCTTGTGTGATGCCGAGCGCGGCGACGACATTCGCTGGGTCGAAGTGTTTCGCGGTGGGTTTGCTCTGCACAGCACGCCACTCGAAGCGGCGGACCAGCTGCGTGACATTATGCAGCGCCAGGACTGCGCGTGGGTGATGACGTCCGCGACGCTCGCGGTGCAAGAGAAATTTGATCACTTTGTCGAGCGCATGGGATTGGTGGAGCCGACGACGTTGCAGCTTGGCAGCCCGTTCGATTTCGCCGAGAACGCGCTGCTTTACTTGCCACCGGATATGCCTGCGCCGTCGAGCCAGGAGTACACCAAGAGCGTCCTGCGCTGCGCGCTGCCGCTGGTTAGTGCCGCGGGCGGCGGGGCCTTCATTTTGTTTACCAGTCGACGCGCGTTGAATGAGGCGGCGAACCTGCTGCGCGAATACAAAAAGTATCCGGTACTCGCGCAGGGCGATGCGCCACGCGACGAGCTGCTGCGTCAGTTTCGCGAACACGGCAACGCCGTCCTTCTCGGGACTTCGAGTTTTTGGGAAGGCGTGGACGTGCGCGGTCAGGCACTGTCGCTGGTGGTCATCGATAAATTGCCGTTCGCGTCGCCGGGTGATCCGGTGATCGAAGCGCGACTGCACGCGCTAAAGCAGCGCGGTGTCAACGCCTTCATGCAGCACCAGTTGCCCGAAGCGGTGCTGGCGTTGAAGCAGGGCGTAGGCCGGCTGATCCGCGATCCGGACGATACGGGTGTCTGCGTGTTGTGTGATCCGCGGATCACCCAGAAAAGCTACGGACGCGTGTTCCGCGCCAGTTTGCCGCCGATGCGCGTCACGACCGACGCGGCTGAAGCCTCGTCTTTTTTGAGTCGGGATCGAACGTGACGACGACGCTTGCGTTGGACAGCGCCGGTGCGCTGTGTTCGGTGTGCCTCGCACACGACGGGCAGCGTATTCAGCGCGTCGCGAATGAACCGCGCGCTCACGCGAACCATATTCTTGGTCTGGTGTCAGAGGTCCTCAACACGGGCGGTATTGCGCTTGAGGATGTGGAACGTCTGGCGTTTGGCGAAGGACCGGGCGGCCTTACCGGTTTGCGCATAGCGGCAAGTGTCGTGCAAGGTTTCGCGCTGGTGACCGGGGCTCGAGTGGTTGCTGTGTCGAATCTGACGGCGCTGGCCGAGCGTGTGGCGTCCGGTGTCGCGCCTGGAACCGGCGTATTGATTGCGCACGAAGCGGGCATGGGCGCAGTTTGCGCACAGTGGTTTGACGTAATGCCCGAGGGCAAGCCGGTCGAACGCAGTACGCCTGCCGTGATCGAAGTCGACGAGTTAACGTGGCCGGACGGTCCGCTTGTGGTGGCGGGCACCGGGTCGGGGCGACTAAGCTTACCCGTCGGCTGTGCCTGGTTTGAAGGTGAGCCAACGGCAGCAAGCGCTGCCGATTTCATCTTGGTACTGGACCGCGGCGGCGGGCGCGAAGTGAGCGTGGCGGCGGCGCAGCCGCGCTATCTGCGTCACCCGGTAGATGGTAAATTAGCGACCTGATTCGGAGAACAACAATGATCAATATTAGTCGACGTCAGGGCAACTTATTGGGTTTTGGTCTGTGCGCCGCCATGATGGGGTACGCCTACTTTGCTCAGTACGTGCAAGGCTATATGCCGTGCCCATTGTGCGAGTTTCAGCGCATGGCGATGATCGCGACCGGCGTATTTTTTCTCCTTGCCGCACTCCACAATCCGCAGGCCACCGGGGCGCGGGTTTATGCCGTCTTGACCACGCTGGCTACCGCCGGCGGCGTCGCCGTAGCGTGGCGTCACGTCTGGCTGCAGGGCTTGCCGCCCGACGAAGTGCCGGCGTGCGGTCCCGGTCTCGACTACATGCTCGGCGCGTTTCCGTTTACCGAAGTGTTGACCAAGGTTTTCACCGGCTCCGGCGAATGCGCCAATATCGACTGGTCCTTCCTGGGGCTGTCGATGCCGCAGTGGACCCTACTGTGGTTTGTGCTGTTTGGGCTATGGGCGCTGTACAACAATTTGCGCCGCGAGACGTTTAGCTGAGCAGTCGTTCCATCACGCGGACGTAGACTTGCTCGAGCTGCTCTAGCTCGTGCACCGTTACTTGTTCATCGATCTGATGGATGGTGCGGCCCACGGTGCCCAATTCGACCAGCTCCGGGCAAATATCACAGATAAAACGCCCGTCGGACGTGCCACCACTGGTGGAGCATTCGGCAGTGCGCCCGGTGACGTCCGCGATGGCGGCCAGGGTGGCGTCGCGCAGTGCCCCATGCTCGCTTAAGAACGGCGCGCCCGACAGTTTCCATTCAATAACGGCATCGGCGTCGTGGTCGTTCAGTAGTTGTGCCACACGCTGCTCGATGCGGGCTTGAGTCAATTCCGTTGAAAAGCGCAGATTAAAATCGGCCGTCAGCTCGCCGGGAATCACGTTACCAGCACCGGTGCCCGCGTTGATGTTCGAAATTTGCAGGGTCGTGGGCGGAAAGTCGGCATTGCCCTCATCCCACGCTTCGGTCGCCAGCGCGTGCAAAAGTGGTGCGGCGTCGTGAATGGGATTGCGCGCCAATTGCGGATACGCCACGTGGCCTTGCACACCTTTGATCGTCAGTCGCGCGTTCAATGAGCCGCGTCGGCCGTGGCGCACCCGATCCCCCAACGCTTTGTCGCTACTGGGTTCGCCGATGACACAGTAGTCCAACGTCTCGCCGCGAGCGCGCAGCGTTTCCACGACGCGCCGTGTTCCGTCAACCGACGGGCCTTCTTCATCACTGGTGATCAAAAAGGCGAGGCGACCTGGGTGCGCAGGTCGTCTGGCGATAAACGCTTCAGTCGCGCAAATCATCGCTGCCAGCGCGCCTTTCATATCCGCTGCGCCGCGCCCGTGGAGCACGCCGTCTTGGACGGTGCCGTCGAACGGCGGCACGCCCCAACGCTCCGTTGGTCCGGTCGGTACCACGTCAGTATGGCCGGCGAAACACAGCACCGGTCCCGCGTTGCCATGGACTGCGTAGAAGTTATCCACGTCGCCGAAACGCATGGCTTCAATTTGAAAACCCAGCGTGGCAAGGCGTTCGCACAGGATGCGCTGGCAGCCCTCATCGTGCGGCGTGATCGACGGTAATCGAATCAACTGCTGCGCAAGGGCGATAACTGGACTGGCACTGTTGCTCATTTGAGTTTCGCCGCGTCGATACGAGCTGCATCGAAACCGGCAAGGGTTTGCTCGCCGATGCGCAGCACCGGTCGTTTGATCAGCGTTGGGTTTTTCAGCAACAAGGGCAGGGCGGTCAGGGCATCCAGAGATTCTTTGTCGTTATTACTGAGCGCGCGCCATGTTGTCGAGCGCTTGTTGACGAAGCGCAGCGGATCGTCCGTTGCCCCAATCCAGTTGACCACTTTCTCGGTGTTGGCCGGTTCGCGAATATCGTGAAATTCCACAGCATCACCGCGCGCCGCGAGGGTTTTGAGTGCTTTGCGGCAGCCGTCGCAGTTCTTCAGGCCGTAGAGTTTTATGGTCATGATCGGGTCCGTCTCAATCTGGGCGCAGCAGTTCGTTGAGGCTGACTTTCGAGCGTGTGCGCTCGTCCACGCGTTTCACGATGACCGCGCAGTTAAGACTGTAGCGCCCGTCTGCACTCGGCAGTGATCCGGCAACGACCACTGCGCCTGCCGGGACTCGACCGTAGGAAATGTCGCCCGTCGCGCGATCGTAAATCCGTGTGCTTTGTCCGATAAAAACGCCCATCGACACGACCGCGCCGCGCTCGACAATGACGCCTTCGACGATTTCCGAGCGCGCCCCGATAAAGCAATCGTCTTCAATGATCGTTGGTGCGGCCTGCAGCGGTTCGAGTACGCCACCGATACCCACACCGCCCGACAGGTGCACGTTGCGCCCGATCTGCGCGCAGGAGCCAACCGTGGCCCACGTGTCGACCATGGTGCCTTCGTCGACGTAAGCACCGATGTTGACGTAGCTCGGCATCAGCACGGTACCGGGTGCCACGTAGGCCCCGTGGCGCACGGTGGCCGGAGGTACCACGCGTGCGCCGGTGCGCGCGAATCCGGCGGCGTCTTCGCCGTCAAACTTCAGCGGGACTTTGTCATAGGCAGGGTGAGCCCCGCCGTCCATCACTACGTTGTCGTGCAGTCGAAAATACAGCAGGACGGCTTTTTTAAGCCACTCGTTGACCTTCCAGCCGCCGTCGCCCGGCTCGGCAATGCGTCGCTTGCCCGTGTCGATGTCTCCGATAACGCGGGTGACCGCAGCGCGGATCTCGGCCGGTGCGTTGACCGGATTGAGTTGGGCGCGGTCGTCGAAGGCCGCTTCAATAGTGGATTGGAGTTGTTCGTCGGTCATGAGATGCCTGGCTTGCTAGCGGGAAGAAACCGTGGTGGCGGGCTCGGCATTGCCATGACCCTGGAGTCGGGCGAGCACACCGTCTTGAAGTTCTGTGCACTGTGCATCAGACAACGCCGTACCGCGTTCGCCGGTCAAAAAGAAAACGTTCTCGGCACGTTCGCCGACGGTCGTGATTTTTGCGTTGTGCAATGCCACGTGACAGTCGCGCAGCGCCGCCCCAACTTTGGACAGCAGCCCTGGCCGGTCTGCCGCCGTCATTTCCATCACCGTGCGCTGACGCGTTGTATCGTCATTGAAACTCAGCACGGTAGGAGTTTTGAAAAGGCGCGCGCGCCGTGGCGCCTGGCGCGTGACTCTCGGTGTGTTTTCGTCAGCACTTTGTGCCAATCGACACTGTCGCTCGATCGCTTCCAGGCGTGCCGGGTCGTAGATCGTGTTGTCGACCGTTTCCATGATGCGATATGTGTCGAGGCTGTAGCTATTACTCGTCCCGGTAATGCGCGCATCGAGAATGTTCAGTCCCAATTCATCAAGGGTGGCCGTTGCCCGAGCAAAGCCGAAGTCTTCCTGCGGTGCGTACCACAAAAGGAGCATCACGCCACGATCGCCGGTGGGCTTGATCGCAACCAGTGAGCGTGCGGGATCGTTGAGTTCGCTGAGCCGTTCGGTATGCCACGCAATCTCAGTCGCCGCGTGTTGCAAAAAATAGTCCTCGCCTAAATCCTGCCACGTGCCTTGCCAGAGGCTCGAATCGGCGCCGGATTCGTCGAGCAGTTGCTGCGCTTCGGCGCGGTTTTCGGCCGCGAGTTCTGCCCGGCTGATTGGATTGGAGAGCCCGCGATCGAGCACGCGACGCGTTTGCCGATACAGTTTCTCGAACAGCTGTGCCTTCCACGAGTTAAACAGCTTCGGATTGGTGGCGCGCACGTCAGCGACGGTCAGAAGGTACAAGTAGTCGAGGTGCAGTTGGTCGCCGACCAGTGTCGCGAATTCGTTAATGACTTGTGGGTCGTTTACGTCTTTCTTTTGTGCGGTGATCGACAGGTGCAGGTGGTGCTGCACAAGCCACGCGACGAGGCGCGCGTCGTAGGCGCTCATATTGTGTTGGCGGCAAAACGTCTCGGCATCCTGCGCGCCAAGCTCAGAGTGATCGCCGCCGCGACCCTTGGCGATGTCGTGAAACAAACCGGCCATATAAACAATCAACGGTTTCGGCACGTTCTGCATGATTTGGGAGCAGTACGGGTATTCGGCGTTAAAGCGCGGCAGCGCAAAGCGGCGCAGATTGCTAACGACAAAAAGAGTGTGCGCATCGACGGTATAGGCGTGAAACAGGTCGTACTGCATGCGACCGACAATGCGACCAAATGCGGGAATGTACTGCCCCAGGACACCGTAACGGTTCATGCGGCGCAGCTCGTGCGTCACGCCGATTTTCGCGTCCATGATCTTCAGGAACATCTTCTGATTGTCCTGGTCGTCGCGGAACGACTGATCGATGAGATGGCGACAGCGACGAATGGCCCGGATCGTACGCGCAGTGACGCCGGTGATTTGCTCCTGTCGCTGTACGTGGAAAAATATTTCGAGCATGGCGCCGGGTTCGCGTTCGAACAGCGTCGTGTCGATCAGATCGATGTTGCCGTGAACGATGTTGAAACGTTCGTTCAACGGCGTCGTATCGTCGTTATCACGCAGGATAGCTTCGTCAAACAATTGCAGCAGCATTTCGTTCATGCGCGAGAGTTTGAGTACGGTGCGGTAGTAGCGCTGCATCATCTGTTCGACGGCAAGCGTGTGCTCGGCATCGCGATAGCCAAGCTGTTTTGCCAATACGATTTGATGATCAAACAACAACCGATCTTCGCGACGTCCGGTGAGCACGTGCAGCGCATAGCGCAGTCGCCACAGATACTCACGGCCTTCGCACAAGCCTTCAAATTCTGCCGCTGTCAGGAAGCCCTGACCGACCAGGTCCTCAAGCGTCTCAGCGTTAAAGTAGCGTTTGGCGACCCAACCGACCATCTGAATGTCGCGCAGACCACCCGGGCTGCCTTTGATGTTTGGCTCGAGGTTGTAACCGGTATCGTCGTAACGCAGATGACGTGCTCGCTGCTCCGCGGCTTTGGCTTCGAAGAAATCGCGGGCCGGCCAGATTTTGTCTGCGTCGGTTTGCTCGCGCATGGCGTCGAACAGGGCTTCATCGCCGTACAATGTGCGCGATTCCATCAGGCTGGTCACTACCGTGACGTCACTGCTTTCGTTGACGCAGTCGGCGACAGTGCGCACGCTGTGGCCGATCTCGAGGCCAATGTCCCACAACAACGTGAAGAAATCGCCGAGCAGGGCCAGTTCGTCTTCGCCGGGGCGTGCGTCTGGCAGCAAGACCATGACGTCGATGTCGGAGCCGGGATGCAGCTGGCCACGGCCATAGCCACCCACAGCGACCAGAGCGAAGCGCTCTGCCGTCTGCTGCATGCAGTGCTTCCAGGCGCGGATAATGAGCGCATCAATCAGATCGGCGCGTTCACCGACCAGTTGGGTCACATTTGTGCCGCTTTCAAATGCCTCGCGCTGCCGCTGCGTGCCGGCGGCAAGCGCGTGCTTGAAATCGGGCAGGACGTTGTCCTTGGTCGCGAGCGTCTGATCGAGCTGCGTTAGCTCCGGATGCGCGGGGTCACATGTCACCTGAGGCGCCCAGGGTCAGCACTTCAAAGCCGTTTTCGGTAACCAGGACCGTGTGTTCCCACTGCGCCGACAGCGAGTGGTCTTTGGTGACAACCGTCCAGCCGTCTCTCAGCGGCGGTTTCACCGCAGCCCTGCCGGCGTTCACCATGGGCTCGACGGTGATCGTCATGCCCGCCTCAAGCACGAAGCCGGTGCCCGGGCTGCCGTAGTGCAAAACCTGCGGATCTTCGTGGAACGTCTCACCAATGCCGTGGCCGCAGTATTCGCGCACGACCGAGTAGCCTTCGCTCTCCACGTGGGTCTGAATCACGTGGCCAATATCGCCCAGTGTGGTACCTGCCTTGATAATGCCAATGCCCCGGCACATGGCCTCGTGGGCCACTCTCGCCAGACGCTTGCCGATCACGGTGGGTTTGCCGACGTGGAACATGCGGCTGG
>JBGCFP010000009.1:0-4342 GCA_045107005.1 Gammaproteobacteria bacterium | reverse complement strand
GGATTTTGCCCGCTCGCATCCGGGCGGCAGCCTGGGCAAACGACTGTTGCTGCGCGTCGAAGACATCATGCACAAAGATGACGACATTCCGGTCGTCGACGTCACGGCGAGCTTATCCGCCGCGTTACTGGAAATGTCGGCAAAAGGGCTCGGAATGGCCGTGGTCATCGACGCTGAACGCGCGCTCGCCGGGGTCTTCACAGACGGCGACTTACGCCGTTTGATTGATCGCAATCTGGACTTGCGCGACATGTCGATCCGCGATGCAATGACGACGGGCTCACACACGATCGCAGCTGATGCATTGGCGGCCGACGCCGTGCGCTTGATGGAGCAGCATGCCATTACCGCGCTACCGGTTGTTGACGCCCAACGGCACGTCGTCGGCGCTTTAAATATTCATGATCTGTTCCGCGCCGGGGTGATGTAGTGGCCAGAACGTTCGCACTCGCAAGCAATGCCGAGCTACGCACTTTAGGCGCACTACAGCTGATCGTGTTTGACGTCGACGGTGTGATGACAGATGGCCGGTTCACACTGGATGCAGACGGGCGCGAGAGCAAAACGTTTAACACCCAGGATGGCTATGGTATGCGTCGCCTGCTTGACGCCGGCGTCGTCGTGGCAGTGATCACGGGCCGCGATAGCAACGCCGTGACGGTGCGCATGCAGGAACTGGGCGTGCAACATGTTTTTCAAGGCTGCCGTGACAAGTCGGCGACGATCAAGCAACTACTGAATCAATTGGAGTGTGCGCGCGGCGCCGCTGCCGCCGTCGGTGACGACGAGCCAGACCTTGCGATGTTCTCGGCTGTTGCCACACGGATTTGCGTTGCGAATGCAGTGACCGGCGTGCAGGCCAGCGCCGACTGGATCACCGAGCAACGCGGCGGCCACGGCGCCGTGCGCGAAATCGCCGACATCGTATTAGCGGCAAGGGCGCAACGATGAGCGTGCGCAATGCATTGCTGCTGGCCGTACTCGCGGCGATCGCAGTCATTGCCTGGTACGCAGGCATCGACAACGAGAAAAGCGCGGTGGATGCAGATGCTCCGCCACCGATCCAGTCGGGTTACTACATTCTGGACGCGCTGATTTATGGTGGCAGCAACGATACGCGCGGCGTCTTTGAAATAACCGCGGCACAGGCCCAGCAAAGCATGCGCGGTGAACCTATTCTTCTGACGGACATCGAAATACTCTATGTCACACAGGACGAACAACAGTGGCGCATCGAGGCGCGTACGGCAGCGTTGGAAGAGGCGACCCAGAAGCTTGAAATGGCCGGCAATGTTGTTGCAACGCGCGTGCCGGCGGACGGCGGCATTACCTTCAGCATGAAAACGCAGGCATTAGCTTTTGATCCTGCCAGCGATGTCGTCACCACTGACGCCAACGTCGAATTTCTGGTGGGCCGCAGTCGCCTCGAAGCACTGGGGATGCGCGCCACATTAAGCGAAGACAGCATTAACCTGAGATCAAATGTCCGTGGCCAATACACGCCCTAAACTAGCAGCTGCACTCAGCCTCCTGGTGCTGACAATCGCCGGCAACGCGACGGTGTTTGCTCAGGTTCGCCAGGACACAAGCCTGCCAATCACGCTGGATGCGGACAACAGCAGCCTGTACATCGGCGACAACAAAAGCGTCCACACGCGTCTGCGCATCACGCAGGGCGCAACGCGCATTGAAGCCGACTACGCGGAGACGGATGCACAAGCTAACTTTGCGGACACGCGCTGGCGCTTTCGTGGCAACGTGCGGATCGATGTCGACACGGCGAGCATCCGCGCCGAATCCGCAGATTTGTATTTCAACAAGAACCGTCTGGTCAGCGCGACAGTCAATGGCAAGCCAGCGACGTTTCGTAACGAGGACCGAGTCTCCGGCGAAGTGACGCGCGGTCAGGCGCAGTCGCTGTTTTACGATCTGGATTCGGAGTTGGTGCGCTTCGAGGAAGACGCCAATATTGCCAACGCTAGCAGCGAAATCAGTGGCAACGTGCTGGTCTACGACGTGGCTGCGCAAAAGATCGATTTCGAAGGTGACAACAACACTGGCGACCGCGTACAGATTGTCATTCAACCGCCCGCTGAAGAGACGACTGATTCACTACGTGAGGCTGCCGAAGAGCGCGGCTTGACCGATCGCCTGCCACCCGATGCGAACGACGAGACGCCCGACCCATGAGCATTCTCAGCGTTCAGGACATCGCGAAAAAATACCGTTTTCGCGAAGTCGTAAAAGGCTTGTCGCTGGAGATCAAAAGCGGCGAAGTGGTTGGCCTGCTGGGCCCGAACGGTGCAGGTAAGACAACAGCGTTTTACATGATTGTCGGCCTTGTGCGCTCTGATCGCGGGCGCATCCTGCTGGACGGTCAGGACCTGACCCACGAGCCGATGCACAAGCGGGCGCGCCTGGGTTTAGGTTACCTGCCGCAGGAAGCGTCCGTGTTTCGTAAACTCTCGGTTGAACAGAACATACTTGCGATTCTGGAAGCGCGCCGCGAGCTCAAGCGCAACGAGCGGGAAGAAAAACTCGAGCAACTGCTCGACGAATTGCACATTGGCCATGTGCGCACGGGACTTGGCATCAGCCTGTCCGGCGGCGAGCGCCGCCGCGTCGAAATCGCCCGGGCGCTTGCCGCAGAGCCTCGCTTTATCTTGCTGGACGAGCCTTTCGCCGGCGTCGATCCGATTTCGGTCATTGATATCCAGCGCACGATTCGCCACCTTACCGAGCGCGGCATCGGGGTACTGATCACGGACCACAACGTGCGCGAAACACTCGGTATTTGCGGACATGCCAATATCCTCAGCGACGGCAGCCTCATCGCAACCGGCACACCGGCGCAAATCGTTGCGGACCGGCACGTTCGTGAAGTTTATTTGGGCGACGATTTCACATTGTAATCGGGCTGTGAATCCAGTCACTGCACAGCTTGGCGTATCTGATACGCTTAACCTGCACAAGCATCACGGATGGTCTTTTTGCTAAAGCCAACACTACAACTGAAGCTCGGCCAGTCACTGACGATGACGCCGCAATTGCAACAGGCGATCAAACTGTTGCAACTACCCGTCATGGATCTGAACCAGCAGATTCAGGAAGCGCTGGAAAGCAACGTCATGCTCGAGATGGAAGACCTGCCAGACGCGCCGAAGGTCAATGCAGCCAATACGGCAGAGGTGCGCACGATAACGGCAGCCGAGGACAGCTGGCGTGATGTCGGCCGAGGCCAGGATTCCAGTTTCTCGGGCAACGACGGCCGCTCCATGGCCGACTTCGCCGACGATCGCGAGGAGACGCTGCGAGAGCATTTGCTCACGCAGCTGGAAACCGAGAAATTCACCGACCAGGAACGCATTGTTGGTGAGGCAGTCATCGACGCCATCGACGACGATGGTTACCTGTTCGAATCACTCGAGGAAATCCATGATGTGATCGGTGAGCCGGATCTCACCGTCAGCCAGATCGAGCGCGTATTGGTCAAGATTCAGCGTTTCGACCCACTAGGCATAGGCGCGCGCTCGCTGACTGAGTGCATTAGCCTGCAACTGGCACCCTACCCTGAGTCAACCGAAGGCCTGGGCGTCGCACGACGCATCGCAGAGGACTTCCTGCCGCTCGTAGCCGAACAGAATTACACCCAGCTGCGGCGCCGACTGGCCGTCGAGGATGAGTGTCTTGAACATGCGTTAGCGCTGATTCGCAGCTGCCACCCGAAACCGGGCCAGGCCGTTGATGGCGGGCGCACCGAGTACGTCGTCCCCGATGTGTTCGTGCGTAAGGTAGATGGCACCTGGATTGTCGAAATCAGTCCATCCGGAGTACCACGGCTGCAGGTCAATCAGCAATATGCGGAATTGTTGCGGGGGAACGGCGGCCACACGGTGCTGCGCGCACAGCTGCAGGAGGCGCGCTGGCTGGTGCGCAGCCTTGAGATCCGCAATGACACCCTGTTCAAAGTCGCCAACACCATTGTTGAACGCCAGATCGAGTTTTTTGAACACGGCGAAGAAGCCATGAAACCGATGATTTTGCGTGACATTGCCGATGCGATCGAAATGCATGAATCGACTGTCTCACGTGTGACGAACAACAAATATATGCATACGCCGCGCGGTGTACTCGAGTTCAAATACTTTTTCTCCTCTCACGTCTCCACGACCGACGGGGATGAGCAGTCTTCCGTCGCCGTGCGTGCCAAGATTCGCAAACTCATCAGTGCCGAGAATCCCGCCAAACCGCTCAGTGACAGCAAAATCACCGCTTTGCTGAAAGAAGACGGTGTGCAAGTCGCGCGCCGCACGGTGGCCAAATACCGTGAAGCATGAATATC
>JBGCFP010000089.1:0-2921 GCA_045107005.1 Gammaproteobacteria bacterium | reverse complement strand
CACGCGACGCGCAGCAGGACGCGGCTGAAGAATTTCAGGATGCGCTCACAGAATTCAAAGCGGTGGTCGATCTCAAAGAAACCGAGCTCGAACGCCAGTATAAGCGGCTGAACAAGGCGTTTGAGCGCTCGGAGGCAGCCGCCGGCGCAATTAGCAGCCGCGTGGATCGTGTGGTCGCGGCCAGCAACCGACTGCTCGACGAATGGAAAGACGAGCTCAATCAGTACAACGACGCCAATCTCAAACAACTGGCGGAAGGCCAGTTTGATCAAACCCGCGATCAGGCCACCCGCATGATCGAAGCGATGCGTCGTAGCGAACAGCGCATGCAACCGGTGCTCGATACGTTTCGCGATCAGGTGCTGTATCTCAAGCACAATCTGAATCTGTCGGCCATCGCGTCACTCGAGGGCGAAGCCGCGGTTATCGAAACCAATGTCGACGCATTAATCGAAGACATGAACCGATCGATCGCCGAGGCCGATGCCTTTCTCGGGGCAATGCTGGCCAATAGCGGCTAGCACCACCCGCACACGGTCGTGATTCACACGCTGGCGCTGGCCAACTATCGCTCGATCCGTGATCTGCGCGTTGAGCTTAGCCAGCTGAATTTGGTCACCGGCGCCAACGGCTGCGGCAAATCCAATCTGTACAGAGGCTTGCGCCTGCTCTGCGATGTAGCCCACGGTAGTGCAACGCTTGCCTTAGCGCGTGAAGGCGGCCTGACGTCGGTGCTGTGGGCCGGCCCCGAAACGCTCTCCGGGGCGATGAAACGCGGCGAACAGCCGGTGCAGGGTGGCCCGCGGGTAAACGAAGTCGCCCTGCGGCTGGGGTTTGTTACCGATTCGTTTGGCTACGCCGTGGACTTTGGACTGCCGCTGCCCGTGCCGCGCACGCTGTTCGGCAAAGACCCTGAAATTAAGCGCGAAGCCATTTGGCACGGCGATTCATGGAACGCGCGGCGCTCGCTGATCGACCGCTTCGGACCGCTCGTACGTGCGCGCGACGAGGCCGGCAGCTGGCAGGTGGTCGAGCAGCATCTGCCGGCGTTCGACAGCATGCTCACGCAGGTGGCCGATCCTTCGTTGACGCCAGAGGTTGTGGCATTGCGTGACGAGCTGCGCGCGTGGCGCTTTTACGATCATTTTCGCTGCGACCATGATTCACCGGCGCGACGCGCTCAAATTGGGGTGCGCACGCCGGTGTTGAGCAACGATGGCCACGATCTGGCCGCCGCCTGGCAAACCGTGAATGAAATCGGCGATGGCGAGGCACTCGCCAGATCGGTCGACGATGCCTTCCCGGGGGCCACGGTGCAGGTTGCCACCAGCGATGGCCGGTTCGAACTCTTGTTTGAACAACCCGGTCTGCTGCGTCCACTTAGCCAGGCCGAATTATCCGACGGCACGTTGCGCTATCTGCTGCTAATTGCGGCACTCGCCACACCGCGCCCGCCGCCCATCATGGTGCTCAACGAACCTGAAATGAGTCTGCACCCGGATCTACTGGCACCGCTTGGGCGTCTAATGCTGCGCTACGCCGAGGCGCATCCGTTGTGGGTGGTCTCGCACTCACCCGGTCTGCAAAACGAGCTCCTGTCCAACAGCCGCACCCATCACATCGAGCTGGTCAAAGAGCTTGGCGAAACACGTGTCGCGAATCAGGGCGTGCTCGATGCACCGGCCTGGACGTGGCCAAAGCGCAAGCTCTAACCACCGTAGTGGTACAGTCGCCCGTACCATGAAACGAAAAAACACCCTGCACTTGTCGCTGTGCGTGCTTGGACTGCTGGTATGTTCTACCGCCACCAACGCGGACGAAATCAAACGCCCCACGTTCCAAATGCAAACGGATGAGGCGTTCACAGCCACATCCATCGCCCCGTATCGCGCACAGCACAAGGCCGTCTATCGGCACATCGATGCGCATCAAGATGAACATCTGGCCCATCTTCAGCGCTGGTTGAGACAGCGTTCGATTAGCGCCCAGGATGACGGCATCACCGAGATGGCACAGATGCTACGCGACGATTTGGCGGACCTTGGTTTCGCGGAAGCCGAACTCGTACCCACGGACGGTCACCCCGGCGTTTGGGGCTACTACGATGCCGGCGCCGAGCAAACGCTCATCGTGTACATGATGTACGACGTGCAGCCGGTCAATGAGGCCGACTGGGACAGTCCGCCGTTTGCCGCAAACCTTGTGGAGCACGAACTTGGCGAGGTATTGATGGCGCGTGGCGCGACCAACCAAAAAGGCCCACAGCGCGCCTTTTTGAATGCGGTCGCGTCCATTATCGCCACCAGCGGCACGCGGCCGGTCAACCTCATGATCGCGGCAGAAGGCGAAGAAGAGCTCGGCTCGCCAAACTACCCGCAAATCGTGGACCGCTATGAAGACCGCATGCGCCGCGCCGACGGCGTGTTGTTTCCGTTCAACTCGCAGCGTCCGGACGGTCAGGTGAGCCTGATTCTCGGCGTGAAAGGCATTATCTATTTTGAACTCGAAGCACGCGGCTCCGAGCGCGGCGGCCCCACGCGATCGGAAATTCACGGTTCCTATAAAGCAGCGGTAGATTCGCCCACCTGGCGTCTCGTACAGGCGCTGGCAAGCTTAACCACGCCCGACGGCAATACCATTTTGGTGCCGGGCTATTACGACGATGTGCGTGGCCCGACGCTCGCCGAACAAAAGCTGCTCAACAGTGTGGCGCAGGCCGCCGTTGGTAGCGACACGCAAAATTTACTGGGTGTTGAGCGTTGGATCGACGGCCTGGAGGGTGTCGATGCCTTGCTCGAATTGCTGTATCAGCCTTCGCTGAACATTGACGGCATGTGGTCGGGCTACACCGGTGAGGGTACGAAAACCATTTTGCCCCATGTCGCCACGGCCAAAGTCGACTCACGACTGCCGCCCAATAT
>JBGCFP010000088.1:0-15277 GCA_045107005.1 Gammaproteobacteria bacterium | reverse complement strand
CGCGGCAGTATCGACCATGCGGCGTGCGCCGAAGCTCGGGCAAAACCCTCGGCCCTGGCAGCTGAGGCGACCAGGTTCTCAGCGCGACCGTCACGACAGCGGACCCTCGCCGTCTTTAGATGTACCACGTTGACGCCATGCCTCGGCCAGCGCAGCATGATGCACTACATCTTTGCGGAATGCGTCGCGATGCGAGGGATCGAGTATTTTCGCCGCCCGCTCATTCAAGAGCGCCCACGACTCGGTGAGCCAGAGTTCAGCGCGATCGTCTTGCACCGAGGCAAGCACCTCAAAGCAGTGCCAGCGAATACGAAGCGGATCTTCGGTGCCGTCCAGAGTGCCACCCGCGTCCAAATGAGCGAGCACTTTCTCTACACGACGCAAAGCCTCTTCATGATCGCCGGCCGCCATGGCCACGCTCGCCAACGCCGAATCCGTTTCAACCCTTAGATGTCCGCTGCCGTTGGCCGTGTACTTGTCGGCGGCGACCAGCAGCGCCGAGCGTGCTTCATCGAGTTGATCATCGCCGGCCAACGCGATACCCAGCTGCAATAAAGCCACTGCCTCCAGATCCACCGCACCACTGCGCACGGCAATCTCGGTGGCTCTTTGGGCACTGCTTTGCGCCTCGACATAGCGCGACTGGGCGTTGCACACCAAAGCCAGATTCAGTGCGGCAATGCACATTACATAGACATAGTGAATATCGCTGGCCAGATCGAGACTGGCCTCGAAATGTTGACGCGCCCGGGCCAGATCACCGCGCCGATAGTAGGTGTCGCCGATCAGGTTTTCACCCAACGCCTCAGCCGTTTGGTCACCAGAACGAACCGCCAGAGTCAGATAAGAGGCAGAAAGTTCTAACGAATCATCTATTCTTCCGGCCTCGGCGGCCAATGCGCCCAGGCTGTAAAGCAGCTCCTTCTCCGCCTCGATTGATCCGCAGGCTCGTGCTCCCGCAATGCCGGCCTCCGCCACCTCTCGCGCAGCGTCAAATTCGTTTAAGCGACGCAAAGCCGTTGCTTTGACGGCAGCAATCGAAGCAGACAGCTCGGCGACTTCACATTTCGCGGCAAACTCCTCGGCCTCATTCGCCGTTGCCAGCGCCTCCGGATAACTGCCCGCATTGGATTGCGCAACAGCTTGCCGCCACTTTGCCATGACACGTTTGCTATCGTCGTCGAAAGCCTCGGCAATCTCGAGCATGGCGATCAGATCCTGATCATGCCCATCACGATCTTCCGCTGTGGCCATGACTCTCTCGCGGGCCAAATGCAGACGCCAACGATGTGTAAGATCACGTTCATCAACCAGTCTCAACGCGCGCTCAACCATGCGGATAACGGTATCGCGACTATGTCGCGCGGCGGCGGCCTCTGCACCTCTTACATAGTGTTTTGATGCTTCTTCTCGAACGCCCGCCTGCTCAAAGTGATCAGCAATCCGACCATGAAATGCTTCCGGACGGTTTCGCGTCCGCCGTTCCAGCCATTTCGCCACACTGTGGTTGTACCGCGCACGATCGGCCTTCAAGACTCCGTCTCTGACAACCTGGTGCAGAGCGTGATGGTGAAAAACGAATTCCTCGGAGCCGGGCAAGGAGGACGGCTGACGGACGATCAACTCACGCCTCTCAAGCGCCTCAAGCTGGGCAGGCGATGCGCTATCGACAGCCGCCAGCGCTTCATCCCAAAACACGTAGCCCACGATGGCTGCCTGACGTAACGCGCGCCTTTCATCCGCATGCAACCCATCAAGCCTGGCCTGCAGCACGCCCGTGAGCGTGTCGGGCAAGCGCGTCAGCGACAGTCGCTTCGGGACGAGACGCCAAGCGTCGCCATCACTGACAATCGCACCTTCATCCAGTAGGATCTTGACGCGCTCCTCCAGATAGAACGGGTTGCCCTCTGTTGCCGTGACGAGCTGATCGCGCAGTTCCGATGGCACCGATTCGAGGCGCTGCAAGAGCTCTTCGACAAGTGAAGCGCAAGCGGATTCTGATAAAGCGTCCAGCGGTATCTTGTCGATCTCGATACTCTCGCCAGGCCAGTTTGGATGGCGATCAAACAGCTGCGGCCGTGTCACGCACAGCACCAGCAAGCGCTGATTCGCCGTGAGCCGTAAAATTTGCGCAAGCCAATCCAGCGAATCATCGTCCGCCCAGTGCAGATCATCGAGCAAAAGCACGAGCGGTTTAGAAGTTAATGCGATCTGCCTCTCAACGCAGAGGGTCGCAACCCGTAACGCACGCTCCCGCACAACACGTGGACTTCCCAATGACGACGCCAAGTCCGACTCGGTATCCAGGCCAAGAAGATGCGCCAGCAAAGACACATCCTTGCGCGCTTTTTCTCCTACCAGCTCCAACGCGTGGCGCACAAATTCATCGGACGTGGGCGTCTCGGCCAAGTTGCCCGGTGCAAACCAGCGCAGGAAGAAATTTCTCAGCAACCCGTAGGGCTGATGCTGCGTCTGCACGAGGGCCTTGGCCTGCAGCACTTTGCTTGGTGGCTCGCGGGTTGAGACCCACAACTCGAACTCATCGGCGAGGCGACTTTTTCCCATCCCAGCTTCACCGCTGACCAGCACGGGCGGTGTCGTTCCGCTGGATCCATTGAGTTGGCGCAGCGCGTCCTTTAGCCGATCCATTTGCGCCTCCCGCCCCACCATCCGCACTTCGATGCCGTCGACGCCGCGGCTTGTCGTTCGCACCGCGTTATCACGCTCTGATTGGACCAGATAGCTGCGCACTGGGCGCTCAACACCCTTGATCGCCAGCGGCGGCTGAGCGACGACATTGAAGATGCCGCGTACGAGACGGAAACTCGCGTGACTGATGCGCAACGCGCCAGGCGGCGCAGTTTGCTCCATGCGTGCGGCTATGTTGACCGGCATACCGCGAATCGAGTTGTGCGCATCCACACCTGCCCCGAGCAATACGCGACCCGTGTGAATTCCAACACGAATATTGAAGCCGTCTATACGGTGAGACTGTTGTGCTTTTGCACACAACTGCCTCGCAACGTCGAGCATGCCCAACCCTGCTCGAATTGCCAGTCGCGGATCCTCTTCGTGCGAAACGTCGGCACCAAAGACCGCCAGAATACTGTCGCCAGCGTACTGCAAGACGCGACCACCGTGATTTTCGATGACCCCGGACAGGTCGGCAAGCGCCGCGTCAAGCAATGTATGGATGTCTTCCGGGTCGAGTTCGCGCGCCATGGTGGTGGAGCCCACCACATCACAGAATACAATCGTGACCAGTCGCAACCGCTGAGAACTACGCCATCCGTCATCGCGCAATCCGTCAAGCTGAGCTTGCAAGGGAGCGACGGCGGCCGCCACCGCCGCCTCACCGAGCGAGGCGACTTGCTGCTGAAGAGAACTGATGGCCTGGCGCAGTGCGCGCTCGTTTTTCATGTCGTGCTGATTTTTTTGCGGCGAAAGCATTGTGCCATACGCACGCCATCGTTGTTCGCGACGTTGAAATCCCAATCGGAGAATAGGAAACCAGAACGTTCAACTCGAAGTATTCAAAGTGAGTACGTGAACTCCAAGTGTGGTCGATACCGACCAAAGCGCGATATGGTCCATCCGGATCTGGGCGAAATGGACCGCGCAGAACACGTTTACTCTATGCGGCGGTAGATTTCTGTCCGGCAGTCTTTTTCGGCTACTGTGGTGGGATCGTCGACGTAGTGTTCCCAGACCGGCATCGCTTTGGTGTAGCCCTTTTCATCGCAGTAATCCCACAGCGCCTTGTGACTGACGTTCAGCGTCGCATAGGGTCCAACGTGCACTCCGGTGACAACATCGCCTGCCGCAATGGTGCCGACCTCGATCGGGTCCTGCACCTTTTGGGCGTCGTCGGCGCTCACAAACATGGCGCAGCGAAACACCATCTTCGGTCCGTTAGGCATGTCCATGTACAACGAGACCGGCATGCTGAGCGCGCTGATGCCGTTTTGCTGTACGAAACCGAAAACCTGCCCGAAACCCGAGCCCATGGCGTCGGCAATTTCGGTACCTGTAAAGCCCGCCTCGCGGACTACGTAGAGATAGTGCTGCTCGGGAAGCGACTTGCGTTCGAGTTCCATCAAAGTCTCCCTTGGATTGTGTATCTGGGACGTCAGTCTACCGCGGAATTGGAATAGTCTTGAACGTCAGCGAGAGTGCCTGGAAGAGCCGGGGCCTGTGTCATCACGGATTCACGCGTCCACGAATTGATGACGACCAGCAATCGAAACGGCTGTCCCTCGTTGATTATCAGCTGAACGAATGGCCAGACGGCCGCCCCGGTTTGCTGGCGAACTTCGGCAGATTCGGTAAGAGCCGCATACAGAGCGAAGACGGCAACGATCGCACCGGACGCTGAGAACGCAATCGTAGCGGCATGCCATATCGGACTTCCTCGGTCTTGGAAACTCAATATGACTTAAGACGAGCCTTAGAGACCTGTAAACGCCTTATTTCAGGGAGCACTGCAATCCCCGCGCTTTTAGCCGGGGTAACCCGTTAGAGCGTCATACCGCTTTCACCGGCGTCTCAGTCACTGACTGCCCGAGGGGCAGAACAACACTCGAGTACAAGGGCAGCCTGACGACCAGGCCCATGCGCGTGCCGCCAGACTTGGCGCTGCAGCCGGCACGTCCAGGACTCTAACCGCGTGAAATCAACCAGGACTGGTATGCGCAGAAAACGCGGCATCCACCAAAAACGCCACTTCTTTGAGCGGCGGCGCGTAATCACGCGCGCGTGGACGAACAGAAGACATCAGCGAGCGCGCCAACCGCAACATTTTCTGACTGCGGCCAACCACAGCACGGTGGTTAACCGAATCAAGCCCCAAGGTTTCCAACTTGCGGCCGATGTCTGAATAGATCCACCGCGCCGCGTTGATGCCCGGGCGACAACCCACTGGAAGTTGTGAAATACCGCAGGCCGAACGCTTGTAGAGCCCTTCAGCCGCGTCGAGCAACTGTTGCGTTACACGACCGAGCTCCGGTGTGAATTTGGGATCGCGTAAGAACGCTTCGTGATCGATACCTTCTGCGGCCAGCAAGTCCAGCGGCAAATACACACGACCGTTGCGCGCATCCTCACCAACATCACGTGCAATGTTGGTCAGCTGCATCGCGACACCCAGGTCGCACGCCCGTGCCAACACGTCCGGTGCGCGAGCCCCCATCAGCATCGCCATCATGACGCCAACCGTACCCGCGACGCGCGCCGCGTAGTCGTACAGTTCCGACATGGTTGCGTAACGTCGACCCGCGACATCCCATTCGAAACCTTCGATCAGCGCTGCTGGCAGAACATAAGGAATTTTGTATTTTTCAATGACGCGCGACAACGCTCGATCTGCCGGACAGGCCAGAGGATGACCGTCGTACATGCGTTGCAGCCGGTCGTGTAGTTCGGCAATGGCCGCCTGGTGATCGTGTCCATCGTCCACTGCGTCGTCAGCCAGACGACAAAACGCATACAGCGCCGACGCAGGCTCGCGCACGTCACGGGGTAAAATCAATGACGCCGCAAAGAACGAATGCGATCCGACCCGCAACATCTGGCGACACGCCGCGATGTCAGAGCGAAAACGCGATTCTGCTGTGTCCAGCGTGTTGTACCAATGCAGTTCAGTCATAGTCGTATCCCCATTCCATTTTTATTCGCCGAGACTGCGCTCAACGCTTTCGAATATCTGTTGCGCCAATTGGTCTGGCGCCTCTTCATGTGCAAGATGGCCAAGCCGCGGTAGCGACACGACACGTGCACCTCTCACCGCATCCGCCACATCATTCGCTTGTTCTGGTGGCACCGTTTGATCCCGTTCGCCGACGAGTAAATGCAGGGCCGTGTCCAGACGCGGCATGTCGCGCTCGAGCGACCACAAATCCCATTTGGCCATCATGCCCAGCGTGGCCGCGACGTGTGATTCCGTGCGAAACAATTTCCGATAGCCTTCCACGTATTGCTCGTCAATCACCGAACCGGTGCTGCGCAGTAGCCGCTCCACCGCATCCGGTGCACGCGCACGTCGCGCGATGACTTGCGACAGAAACGAACTCGATGCCAGCACTTTTGCCACCGGTGAAAAGAACTGCCCCAACGGTCCGCCGAAGGGTAAAAACGCACCGTTAATGCTGATCAGCACAGACGCGCTGCACAGTTGATCGAGCAGCATGCGCGACGCCAGCGCCGCCCCTGCGGAGTGACCAACAATGATCTCGCACTGACAGTCCAGTTCGTTCAATAAGTTGGCCAACGCGTGAGCCATGCCTGTCAGCGACAGCGCGCGCTCATCGTGAACTTCACTCTTGCCATGGCCCGGCAAATCCACCGCGATCACGCGATAGCGTGTCGCCAGTAACGGCAACAGCTCAGCAAACGAGTGCGTCGACGAGCCGGTGCCGTGCAACAGCAACAACACGCGACCAGTGCCTGCACTTTCCACATGCCATGTCACTTCGCGCGTGACTACCGATTCGTAGCGCAGCGCGAAAGCGTTGTCGTTAGCTATTGGCATTGCGACACCCATACGTGGCACCACCGCTTACGCGGCTTGCCCCACGGCTGTGGCCAGCGCGCCCGCGTCAGCGTATGGCAGCGGCAAGTATTGCGCGCCCATCGCCTCCGCCATCTTGCGCGCTCGTTCACGCGGACGGCGCGCGGTGTCGACCATGACGCAGCCCACATTCAATTCACGCAGTTCACGTGCCGCGGCAAGTGCATGGTCGGTGGCTTCCGGATGACCTGGCGTGCCGTCCCGCCCGACGTTGCCACGGCCGTCCGTCAGAAAGACGATGGAAGGTTGTTGTCCGGCGCGACGTACCTGTTCGCACAGCTCACGCGTCACATCGATGGCGTGAGCCAGCGGCGTGGCACCGCCACCGGGTAAATCCGCCAGTTGACGTTTGGCACGCGTCAGCGAACGCGTCGGCGGCAGCAGCACTTCGGCGTGACTCTTTCGAAACGCGACGACCGCCACTTGCGCGCGAGTGACATAGCATTCGGCCAGCAACAGCTCAACCGCGCCTTTGACTTCTGCCAGTCGTTGCGCCGCCGAAGAGCCCGATGCGTCCACCGCGAATATGGTCGTGTTCTGTGTTTTCGTTTGATAGCGAGTGATCCGAAAATCATCGGGATAGACTTTGAGGCGTCCGGGTTTTGCGTCGCGTATGCGCTGCCAGGGCGCGGCCGCTTTGGCGGTCGCCAGAATGTTGAGCTTGTGATCACCCAGACGTGAAACCGAACGCACGCCGATTGGGCGACCGCGGCGCTGGAGTGCGGCGCGCGATGCCTCACCGCGTCCAACCTTGCGCGATTTTTGCGGCAAGCCCATGGCCAAAGCACGCAGCAGCTGATCCGGCAGCAGGGCCTGTGCAGCCTGCACGACGCTGTCTGCCATTTCACCGGGCGTCGGATCGGATTGATCCCGGTTGGTGTCTTCATCACCGTCCGCTTCGTTCTGCTGCGGCGGTGGCGGCTCGGCGTCTTCGGGCTCGACCATCGGTGTGGTCAGCGCACGATGCGACAGTGTGAGCCGCACCGCTTGCGCCGCGTGCTCCGGCAACACGTGCCTGGCGTCGTTCAGCGCAGCGAGGGCGCGCGCGGCCGTGACCGCCATTAGCGCCGGTCGTAATGAACCGATACCCAGCGCCAAAGCGGCCTGCGTAATGGCTTCGAGTATGTCATCCCCAATCTGCACGTCCGCGAGCTGCGTGCGCGCTCGCGTTACGTCATAGGCATCAAAGGGCACGCGACCAAGGTCAGCGGCAGAGAGTGGATCAGTCCACAGCGCGAAAGCCAGACGATCCGCCAAACTGCTGGCGAGAAATTCGTCGTCGCTGAGGCTTTCGTCCAGAGCGACCACGCCAAAACGGCACGGGCGCACGGAAGACAAGCCGTCGCGTTCGATGAGCAGACGCTGGGTATCCATCGCTTGGCACAACACTGCGACGGTGCGTTCGCGCAGGCGCTCCGCCATGGCCAGGACAACCAGCCCGCCGTCGGCTCGCTCGAGCAAGCCGCGCTGCACCAGCGGCTTGCCACTGCGCAGGGTTGCGGCGATGTCCAAGCCACCGAGCAAACGATCGTCAGAGACGTTAATCGGCACGTGCAACATGTCGTGCCCGTTGTTGGCAAGTTCAGTGAGCTGCGCCAGCGCCGCGTTACGTCCCGGGCCGGGCATACCGCGTAGCGAGATCCCGCCAAGACCAACCGGATCGACGCTGAGCAGAACCAGCGCCAGGCCCGGCTCTTCGACAGCGTAATCAGGTGCGTCGCTCATGCGGGGAAGACCTCAGCCAGCGCTCGGTCGATACGCACATCAGCGCCCGATTCGTCGAGCGGATTACGGCGCAATCGATGACGCAAGGACGGTCTCGCAATGCGAGCGATGTGCTGACCGGTCACTTCCAGGTCGCCATCCAGAGCCGCCAGTGCGCGGGCCGTGCGGATTAACGTCAATTCACCACGCAATCCATCCGTTTGCAGCTCAAGGCACAGGCGAGCGCAGTCCTCGAGCAGAGCGTCTGGTACGGTGACGGAGGCCAGCATTTCCCGAGCTTTGACAATTTTTTCACGCAGCGTGTGTTCGCTGTCCGACCACTTAGCGCAGTAGTCCTCAGGGTTGCTCTCAAACGCGTCGCGTCGGCGTATGACCTCAACCCGTTCTTTCAGATCGGTGGGCGTGCTCACGTGCACCGACAGGCCGAAGCGATCGAGCAGCTGCGGTCTTAGCTCACCTTCTTCCGGGTTGCCACTGCCCACCAGCACAAACTTCGACGGATGGCGTACGCTCAAGCCTTCGCGCTCGACCCGATTTTCACCCGATGCTGCGACATCGAGCAACAGATCGACAATGTGATCTTCGAGCAAATTCACTTCATCGATGTACAAAAAGCCGCGATGCGCGCGGGCCAGCAAGCCCGGCTCAAACGACTTCTCGCCGTGTACCAACGCTTTCTCAAGATCCAGTGACCCGACGACGCGGTCTTCGGTGACGCCCAAGGGCAAATCCACCACCGGTGTCGGCGCCTCGGCGCTCTTGCGTTCGGAGTGATGAGGACTGCACTGGCACTCCGGATAGGGCCGTGCGGGCTCGCAGCGGTAAGGGCAACCAACCACCGTTGCACAAGCCGGTAACAGTGCCGCCAGTGCGCGTACGGTCGTTGATTTGCCGGTTCCTCGGTCGCCAAAAACCAGTACGCCGCCGACGCTTTGATCGACCGCGCCGATCAGCATAGCCAGCTTCATTTCTTCCTGGCCGACGATGGCGGTAAACGGAAATTGCGGCATGGCCAACTATCGCTCGCTCTTGGACGAACGCATGACTTCGTCGCGTCGGCCAGTTCCCAGACGCCACAACACCCGATCCGGCACCTTGAACATCAGGAAAACGTGCTCGAGCATGGCCAGCGACAGCAGCGTGGCGCACAGTACAGCACCGGTCACGACGAACGCCGACGACGCGCCCATGGCTTGCGTCACACAAATCAGCACCACAGCCGTTGATACCAGCATCGAAATGGGGAACAGCGGATTCATATCGCGTTGCGCCACGTAGGTCGACAGGTACTGCAGTCGCTTGGGCAAGTAGTCCATGTGCAAATTGCGCACACCGAGAAAAATGTTGAGCTTCGCGCTCCAGCGCATGGCCCAGAGAATGCAGTAGGTCCACAGCGCGACGCGATTGTTCGCACCGAAAGTCAGTATGAACAGCAGCCCGCCCGTCGCGATGATCGCAAGCTCGTGGTAAAGACTGGCCTGAATCCCTAACGAGAAACGCTGCCCGTTACTGCAATCTTCCGGGCAGGATTCGGGGCGCGGACCGGTAACGAAGCCGAGAAAATAACTGATCTCGTGCCAGCTCCAGACCAGCAAGGCGCCGGCGAACGCCGCGTAAGCACCCAAGGTCGTAGCCTGATCCGCGGTACGCGCAATGACCACCAAACCGGCGAACGCCAGAATGGTGGCAACGCTGAGCGTGCGCGGGAACGACGCCTCGGGCAAGCCCGTGCGATACAACATCGCGACGGTGAAACCCCACCACAGCGCAACCGCTACGATGAAGGGGATAATGATGCTCACGCTCGATTTACCAGGTTGGTACCAGGCGCGTGGTTTCCGGCAAGGCGTTTTCGTTGACCGGCAACATGTACATACGCGCAAACGTCAGCGCCGCACCAACCGCACATCCGGCTTTCTTGAGCTTGCCCATCACGCCACCGCGTGCGTCCGCACGAGCGGCCGCATCACTCAAGTGACGCAGTCGCTCCATGCCAGCACGGAAGCGCGGATCGTCAATGTTCAGCGTGAACGGGAACACCTGCTCGCTGATCTTCGAGGTAATGCGGAACACTTCGTAATCGTAATCGGTCGGCGTGAAACCCATCGCTTCGTGCATCGCGGGTCGCATGTGATCACGCACGTACATGGTGGCGTAAACGGCCAGCAGGAAGAAGCGAATCCACAGCCGGTTGTGACCGCGCAGCAAATGCGGGTTGGCCCGCAGCATCAGCGCAAACACTTCTCCGTGACGAAACTCATCGTTGCACCAGTCCTTGAACCAGCGAAACATCGGGTGAAACCGCTTCTCGGGATGACGTTCGAACTGACGGTAAATCGTGATGTAACGCGCGTAGCCGATTTTTTCTGACAAATAGGTCGCGTAGTAAATAAACTTCGGACGAAAGTATTTTACCTTCTTGGCCTTACGCAGAAAACCGAGGTTAACGCGCATGTCAAAATCCGCCAGCGACTTGTTGATGAAGCCCGCATGCCGCGACTCGTCGCGTGCCATATAGCCCATCACCTCGGCGACGTCTTCGTTATCCACTTCTTTCTTGATGTCGTTGTACAGCGCGCAGCCTGAATACTCTGACGTCACGGAGGAAATCATGAAACCCATGAATTCTTCATACAGCTCGGGCGACAGCTCCTGAATTTCCTTGCGGAACTCTTCGTCGTCGCGCTTGAAGTGATCGGTGTTCGCATCGGCGCGAAACTCCGCCATCAGGCCTTTCCATTCGTCGCGCACCGGACCGAAGTCGAGTTTGTTCAGCGCTTTGAAATCGGTTGTGTAGAAGCGCGGGTTGAGAACGGCCTCCGTGTTCGCTTCCTGCGTGGCGGCGTTGACTTTCTTCTCTGACGTCGTAGTCACTGTCTTATCTCCATAGCGGTGCCGGCGGTCTCTAAGGGCGCGGCGAGGTAGCGCGAAAATACGCGAGCGTTATCAGGACCGAAGGCCAGCAGATCTACCTGGCGATTGGTCACCGGGTCGACCAGCAATATGCGTCCGGTGCTGTAACGTCGAATGTGAAAAGGTTGTTCCGGACCGATATCCATCGGCCCGCGGTCCCGCGCCAGGCCACGCAGCGTGGCGCGCAGGAAATTATTGGTACCGGCTGTGAGCGCATCCACTTCGTCACCGGTGGCGTGGTCATACACCAGAACGCTGCCGTTCGCGGCATCTTCAAAGCGCAGCGCCCGTTGCTCCAGCACCACGCCGGTGGGCGGGACAATGGCGCTGCGGTCGTCTTTGGAAAACTGCACGATGCCCACGCCGATCAGCGTAATCAGAACGAGCGAGCAGGCACCGATCAACGGTCCGCGCGGAAACTCTTCGTTGAAGTGCCCGCTCATCGATCAGCTTCCGGCCGTCGCCAAGCGACCCGGTGCCGATGACGGCGCGGTACGCGGCGTGCATTCCACATCGGTCGAGGCATCAGAGACGGCGCGCGCGAATCGTTTCGCCACGTGCTCGGCGTTGGGAATACCACGCAGGACCGGCTTGGCGTCAAACGCGTGCAGCAGCTTGCAGTGCGGCCACAACACGAAATAGCTCACGTGATGGCCAGGCATCAGCGAAACGGCGATGTCGCCGTGACCATCTTGATACGGCTTGAGCGCTGCCTCTTTCAGCTCTGTGAACGGCAGGTTGATGCTCATGGAGAACGTCACACCGATGCGCATAACCAGACGACGCGACGTGATGGTATAAAGTGTCGTGCGGGCCATCAGCACGGCGAACAGTGTCAGCATCCCGACCGACGCGATGGCCAGCAGAGTCAGAAACGCCGCGGACGCGATGATTGTGCCGGCCGCCTCGCCCGCCTGCACACCAAGGGCGACTTTGACGCCAAGCAAAACAAGAAAGTAGATCGCGATCTTGCGCACGTGAAACGTGCGCAACGCCAGCGTCCGCCAATCGGGAACGCCTTGCCATACGATGTGCTCCGATTCAGGCAGCGACTCGGGCAAACCGGGTTGCGCCTCGTAGTCGTGCTCGGTCATGGTGGTCATATCAGCGGTTCCTGACGGCTGGCATCGGCATACAGTTTGCCGCCAGCGTAGTAACCATAGAGCTTGTCTTCTTCGAGCAGCGTGACTTGATCAGGCGAAGCCAGCGCCGGCACGTCAACAAACTGGTGCGCGTAAATCGACTGCACCTGGACCTGACGTTGCGCGACTTTGTAGCGTACAAAGCCGGCGGGCAGAAGCACATGCTTGTTGCCGTGTTCGGCACCCAGATCCACTTCCAGAAACACGATCATCGGCTCGCCCAAATCGACCCAGATGTCGGCAACGACGCCAGCCACTTCGCCATCGCAACCGATTACGTCCATGCCACGCGGATCGGGATCTTGCGCCGCTACGACGAATTCTTTGGCAACGCGCATGGGCACGATGCGGTTGTCACCGTGCAAGGTCTTGTCCGGCACGTCGGCGCGATCAGACCAGGCGGCGGGTCCGACGCCATCAACGAGCGGATTACCGGTCGGCACCAGCGGTGCGCCAGGGTAGCGAGCGGCTGGCTTCGCCGCCAACTCACGATCCGGATCATTGCGCGGCGCCTTCACGATGCCGTCATGCAGAGTCTTGAATTCCTTGGTGGCCCCTGGCGATGGGAAGCCAACAACGGCAACGCGACGGGAACGATCACTGCGATCGGATTCCAGTGGGTACCCTTCACGTTTGTCTTCTTTACGGATATAGATAATCAATCCGGCAAAGAACAACCAAAAAAGCGTAAATACGATCTCAACAAGATCGATTTCTCCGATGCCCATAACGAGCCTCCGCGTCTAGAAGTTAATGTGGCATCTCTGCCAGTCCCAATCCCGCCTTGCCCTCACCCGGATCACCCGAATGACGCGCCAGCGGCCCAATGGCCACCAGCGCTGCAAACAACAGAACAATTTCAATTTGATAAACCGCGCCGTAACCGGTCACGTTGCTGGCCAGCGCCGGGCCGAGGCCACCGGATTCGGCAAGCTGTGACACGCCGTCGCGAATCAGTCCGCCCAGCGCGATGGCAACACCGGCACTCGTCGCCTGTACCGCGCCCCACGCCCCGAGCGCCAGACCGCTGTCCCCATCCTGCGACAAATTCATCGCCGCGACCATCGTGCCCACGCCAAACAAACCGGCACCAAAACCAATCAAACCAACGCCGCAGCGAAACAGCAGCGCCGAATGCAAGCCGGCGGTCAGCAGAATCAGCGCGAAGGCCAACACGCCGACCAGTGCCCCGTAACCCGCTAACCGGTTAGCGTCGAGCCCCTGGTGCAATAAGCGGGCGGCCAGCAGAAAAGCGCCCAGCGTGCCCGCGGCAAGCAGCGCGGTGAGTGTCGTGGTGGCACTGACGGAAAGCCCGAGAATTTGTGCGCCGTAAGGCTCGAGCAAGATGTCTTGCATCGTGAATCCCAACGTACCGATGGCCACAGCCACCAGCAGTCGCAGTGACGCCGGATCCTGCCGAAAACGCGCCCAGGCATCTCGAAATTCCGGACGAGGCGTACCTTCGCCGCGTGCCCATGGCGTGCGTCCTTCCTGTTTCCACAACGACACGACGTTGAGCACCAACGTGATCACCGCTGCTCCTTGCACCACCTTGATCAAACGAATCTGACTAAAATCCTGCAGCAACGCGCCGAGAATCAACGCGCTGAGCAACATCCCCACCAGCAGCATGACAAACAGCAGCGCAACCACTTTCGGCCGATCTTCTTGTGGCGCCAGATCCGTCGCCAGCGCCAATCCGGCGGTTTGCGTGGTGTGCATGCCGGCACCTACGAGGAGGAAAGCGAGTGCGGCACCAATCTGACCGTAAACAACCGGCCCGTGCGAATCGCCGGACATGATGAGCAACGCAAACGGCATGATCGCGAAGCCGCCAAACTGCAGCATCGTGCCGATCCAGATAAACGGCACGCGGCGCCAACCCAATGCCGATTGATAGACATCCGAACGAAACCCGATCAGCGCCCGAAACGGCGCGATCAGCAGCGGCAGTGCGACCATCATGGCCACCAGGCCCGCGGGTATGCCCAGCTCTATAATCATCACGCGATTGAGCGTGCCGGTCAGCAGCACGGCCGCCATCCCGACGGAAATCTGAAACAACGATAAGCGCACCAGACGAGACAGCGGCAATGTGTCGCTGGCAACGTCTGCAAACGGCAGCAGCTCCATGCCCAAACGCGACCAAAAGGTCGCGCCACCGTCGGCCACACTGTGGTCGACGTCATGGTTCATTTTGTCGCTGGCCGCGTTCACCGTGGAACTAGCTCCGTCGCTCCGGTTGCATCAATCAAATCCGAGAAAATCGAAAATCTCGCGATCCTTCATCGGCTCGGCCAGCAGCGGCTCCGTGCCGTCCCACAAGGTCTGAGCCAAGCGCAAGTATTCGTTCTGCACTTCAGCCAATCCCGGCGCGTCGTCCATTTCGAACAGCGTGGATTTCTTCAAGCGGCTGCGGCGAATGACGTCGAGATCCTGAAAGTGCGCAATGCGGTTCAGCCCGATTTGCGAATTGAAACCGTCAATCTGATCGGTGTTAGCGCTCCGATTCGCGATCACACCGCCGAGACGCACCTTGTAGTTTTTCGCCTTGGCGTTAATGGCCTGCACAATGCGGTTCATCGCGAAAATGCTGTCGAAATCATTGGCGGTGACGACAAGCGCACGCTCGGCGTGCTGCAACGGCGCGGCAAATCCGCCGCACACGACGTCGCCAAGCACGTCGAAAATCACGACATCGGTGTCTTCAAGCAAATGATGCTGCTTAAGCAGTTTGACGGTCTGGCCAACCACGTAGCCGCCACAACCGGTGCCTGCCGGTGGGCCGCCCGCTTCCACACACATCACGCCGTTGTAGCCTTCGTACACGAAATCTTCGGTACGCAATTCTTCGGCATGAAAGTCGACCGACTCCAGGACGTCAATCACCGTAGGCACCAGTTTCTTGGTTAGCGTGAACGTCGAATCGTGC
>JBGCFP010000087.1:0-12111 GCA_045107005.1 Gammaproteobacteria bacterium | reverse complement strand
CCAACCAACCATCTCGACGCGGAATCCGTCGCGTGGCTCGAGCGCTTCCTCGACGACTACCCGAGCACCGTCGTCGCCGTTACCCACGATCGCTACTTTCTGGACAACGTGGCCGGCTGGATTCTCGAACTTGATCGCGGTCACGGCATTCCCTGGGAGGGCAACTACTCTTCCTGGCTCGAACAAAAAGATCAGCGTCTGCAGATGGAAGAAAAACAGCAGGACGCCCATCGCAAGAGTATTGAGGCGGAACTTGAATGGGTCCGCGCCGGGGCACGCGGTCGTCAATCCAAATCCAAGGCACGCCTGAAGCGCTTCTCCGAGCTGTCGAGCAAAGAGTTTCAGGAGCGCAACGAAACGCAGGAACTCTACATTCCGCCCGGACCGCGTTTGGGCGACAAAGTCATCGACGTTGAAGGGCTGACCAAAGCGTTTGACGAGAAACTTCTGTTCGAAGACCTGAGTTTCTCGCTGCCGCCGGGCGGCATCGTCGGGGTCATTGGCCCGAACGGCGCCGGCAAGACCACGCTGTTCCGCATGCTGGTGGGCACCGAGCAGCCGGACAGCGGCAGCGTCACGCTGGGCGATACCGTCAGTCTGGCTTACGTCGATCAAAGCCGCGCGTCGCTTGATGACAGCAAAACCGTATGGGAAGAAATCTCGGAAGGCGCGGATAACATCACGGTGGGTCAATACGAAGTGTCGTCTCGCGCATACTGCGGTCGCTTTAACTTCAAGGGTGGTCAGCAGCAGCAGAACATCGGGACCCTGTCTGGCGGCGAACGTAATCGCGTGCATCTGGCCAAACTTCTGCGCAGCGGCGGCAACGTGTTGCTGCTCGATGAACCAACCAACGATCTGGATATTGAAACACTGCGCGCACTCGAAGAAGCGCTGCTGGTGTTCCCGGGCTGCGCCGTTGTGATTTCACACGATCGCTGGTTTCTCGATCGCATTGCGACGCACATCCTCGCGTTTGAGAGCAACAGCGAAGTGACATTTTTCGCGGGCAACTACGCCGAATACGAAGCGGATCGCGAGCGCCGTCTGGGCAAGGAAGACATCGTCCCAAGTCGTACGAAGTACAAAAAACTGGGCGGCTGAGCGTGCGCGCAACGGTCTTGTTTCTGGCACTTTGTCTGCTGTTCAGCAGCGTGCCTGCCTTCGCTCAATCCGACGATCAGACACCGGACTACGTGATTACCGAGGACGTGGTGCAGGTTGAACCGGGCACCACGATGTTTTATCTGGTACGCGACTTCTACCCCAATCACCGCAACGACTGGCTGCGCGTCGCGCGCGATCTGGCCAAGGCCAATCCGCAGGCGTTTCGCAACGGCGACCCTGGAGCCCTCATCGTCGGCAAAGACATTCGCCTGATCGATTATGGCGACGGCGTGGCGCAAAGCGAGACGACGGAGGATGCGCCCGACGTCGAATCCGATAACGTCGATGAATCGCCATCGAACGAACCCACAGCGCCGCCGGCAGTCCCGACGCCCGATGCGGCGGCGGCTGTAAGCGACTCGGTGTTGACCAGCATTGGCCAGATAAGCCGCCTTCGCGGCACGCCCATCGCTATCGATCTCAATAACCGACAGCGCACGCTTCGCTCCAACGCCACCATTTATCGCGGCGATACGTTGCTCACTGAGGCGGGCGAACGTCTGACGCTGTTGATGCTGGACGGCGCCGTGGTGCGGGTGCGCGAAGACACCCGACTGACGTTCGAAAAATACCGTTTCGATGTCGACGCGACCGACACCAATGCCAGCGTCATGACACTGATTCGCGGGGGCTTGCGTCTGACCACCGGCGATCTTGCTGACGTGGCTGGGGGCGTGTTCATCAACACCGCCGTCGCGACACTGGCCACGACCGGCGGCGATCTGGCGCTACGAATATGCGAGTCGGACGCATGCCGTCCGCCGGATTTGTCGACGGCGCTGCCCGCTGCGCTTTACACCGGCGTGGCGCTGGGCGAGGTGAGCGCGTCCAACAACACCGGCGAGGCGGAGGCCGTACGCGGCGAGGTGCTCCGCGTGCGCGACGCTGATACACCGGCTCAATTGACAGACGATGCGTTGGGCGTCGTGTTTGCGCCTGACGAACTGACCACGCTCGATCTGCAATCGGACCAGCCGCTTGGGTTTTTCGCCTGGTTCCGCCAACGTTTTTTTTCGTTTGGCGATTCACGCCAAACCTCGGATTCGGAAGACTGATATGACTCAACTGTATCGCCGCACTGGCGTCTTGTCGCTGTTCGCCTTGCTGGTCACTCTGCCAGGCTGTGTGTCGGGAGAAGGCGTCGATAGCACCGGCACCACCGCCGCGATGACCAAGAGCTGGCCGCACGGTGCGCTGGTTACAGCCGCCAACCCGTACGCGGTCGATACGGCCGTGCAGATTCTGGAGAGCGGCGGCAGCGCGGTGGACGCGGCCATTGCTGCGCATCTGGTTCTCGGTCTGGTCGAGCCGCAAAGTTCGGGCATCGGCGGCGGCGCCTTCTTGCTTTCCTACCAGCACGAAACCAACACGATGGTCGCGTTTGACGGTCGTGAGACGGCGCCAGCGGGCGCCACGCCTGACATGTTCATGGATGGTGGCAAAGTGCTGGGGTTTCGCGACGCCTGGCAAAGCGGCATCGCGATCGGCACGCCCGGGGCAGTCGCCATGTACAAACTGGCGCACGATACGCACGGCGTATTGCCGTGGGCAGATCTGTTTGCGCCGGCAATCCAACTCGCCAACGATGGTTTCACGGTGTCGCCGCGTTTGAATAATTTGCTCACGCGCATCAAGCGTTTTAGTCAGTTGGACGAATTGCCACAAAGCGCCGCCTATTTTTATCCTGACGACGAGCCCCTCGCGGTGGGTGCCGTACGGGACAACGCGCCCTACGCCGCACTGCTCGCGCGTATTGCCAGCGAAGGCCCCGACGCGTTTTACCGCGGTGATGTGGCCAAATCGATTAGCACAGCCGCCACCAGCGCGCCGCTGCCCGGTACGCTGTCGATGCGCGATCTGGAAAACTATCAGGCCGTCGCGCGAACACCCATATGCGGTGAGTTTCGCGACATGACGATGTGTACAATGCCACCGCCCTCGTCCGGCCTCGCACAAATCATGATTGCCGGTCTGTATGACCGGTTCATTCCGGACGATGGTCAGGCGTCAGACGCCGAGAGCTTGCGTGCGTTTGTCGATGCGCAGCGCCTGGCTTACGCCGATCGCGACCACTTTGTTGGGGATCCGGCCTACGCTGACGTGCCCACTCGCGCCCTCGTCGATCAACGCTATCTCGACGTGCGCGCCACCGAGCGTTTTGCGCCAGATCAGTCATCGATGCACGGCGATCCGTCGGCCGCGCTGGCTCAAGCGGCCGGACGCTGGACGTTTGGCACCGACACCACCGATGAGCGCGGTGGCACTACGCATCTGTCGATTATTGATGCCAACGGCAACGCAATTTCGATGACCGCGACCGTCGAAGCCCCGTTCGGCTCGTCGCGATTTGTGCACGGCTTTCTCCTGAACAACGAAATGACTGACTTCGCGCGCGACCCTGGCAAGGGCGACGCGCCCGCCAATCTGGTTGGCCCCGGCAAGCGGTCACGCTCGTCCATGTCACCAATCATAGTGTTCGATGACAACGGCCAGCTGTTGCTGGTCAGCGGCTCGCCCGGCGGCAATTCCATTGTTGCTTACGTCGCGAAAACCACGCTCGGAATTCTTGCCCGCGGTCAGTCGGTTGAAGCGGCCATCGCCGCTCCCAACATTGTCGCGCGCGGGGACAAAGTCCGCGTTGAAGTCACCGACGATGCCGGCAAAGAGGCGGCCCGAATTCTTGCCGAGGCCGGTTACGACGTGGTCGAGCGAGACGGCGAAAATTCCGGCCTGCACACGATTCTGGTAACCAGCGACGGCCTTGAAGGTGGCGCTGACCCCAGGCGTGAGGGCGTTGTACGCCAACCGGCGGCCCGCCCCTGACCGGCGGGGCGTGGCAAATAGAAACGTGGCTTGCCCCACCACCCACCGGTACTCCGCAGTACCTCAGATCCTGACACGTGCGAAACCACCGACGACCGGCTCACTAACAGGCCATAACGAGGCCAAGGCGGGCAAGGCGGGGCAAGGCGGGGGTCAGACCATACTCAAGCCGATGACAATAGACTCAATGCTCTTAGAACTCGTTTCTGGCGCCTTAGAACGCTGTTTTGGCCCCGAAATCGACATCTAAGCAGTCTCGCTCCCAGTCTTAGAGCGGCTGACGATCGCCTGCAGCGCAGAGCGAACGACTGGTCTTAAATTCTCTTTTCACACGTGAAATCTCGATTTAAGCGCTCATTTTCGCGTTTTAAGGCAACGAACCACTATTTTGGAAGGACCACGAATGGTCTGACCCCAAGCCACCCCCCAAACGAACCACTATTTTGGAAGGACCACGAATGGTCTGACCCCAAGCCACCCCACCACCCACCGGTACTCCGTAGTACCGCAGATCTTGACACGTGCGAAACCACCGGCGACCGGCTCACTAACAGGCCATAACGATGCCTGTGCTCACGGTGAGCCGCGGCACACACTCAGGAGCAACTCTCATGCGTACTCTCGGCAACGTCTTGTGGCACTTCCCCTTCCTTGGCTTTATCTCGGCATTCGTGACGTTCATTACGGGCATCATTCTTGTCGCCTTAGTGATCACGGCGCCCATCGGCCGTGGCCTGGTCGAGTTCAGCAAATTTCTGCTCGCGCCCTACAGCCGCACCATGATCAAGCGCAAGGATATGCAGAGCGAGAAAAATGGCCTGTGGCAAAAGTACGAGAAAGTGGTTGCGATTTTATGGCTACCGCTTGGGCTGATCCTGGCTCTGGTCATGGCCATTCAGACCGGGTTGGTGTTTCTGACCATCGTCAGCATTCCCGTGGCGATTGTGTTGGCCAAGTCCATTGGCACCTATTTGAACCCGGTCGGTAAAGTGTGTGTTGACCGGATGGTTGCTGAAGAGATGCAGCGGGAAAAAGCGAAAGAAACGCTGGCGCAAGCCAAGCGATAGCAAGATGTAGAGACCAGGCTTCCAGCCAATTGCTGGCTGGAAGCCGCCTTGCTAGTGGCCTCAGAACTTCATGTCACAGTTCTGCCCATACGCGTACTTGAAGAAATACAACCGCGAGCCAAACGAGCCGGTCGGGTTGTCCACGCGGAAGAAGATGTCGTCCGCGTCGTAGCCCATCCACATGCTGTGCTGGGGATTCGCGTAGTACACCATCGTTGCCGTATGGCCGCTGGAAATTGTCCAGTTCCATTTCGGCGTCCAGCTGCCGCTGTTGGCTGATGCTTTAACCCACGAGCGCAACCGCGTGGTACCGCCGCAGGAACGTACCCGAGCACGGCCGTAGCGAGCATCACCCAATTCGTCCTCGTCGGCGTAGTAGAACTCGAACGGTGGCAAATGCGGCCCGGCGTGGTTCGACGAACCTTCACCCGGGATATTCATGTACGAAGCGCCGTGTGCATGCCAAGCTGAGTTGCTCGAGCTGGCGGACTGACCGGCAACCCATCCGCAATAGGTCGTGTTGTTGAAAAATGCAGACGGTGACATGCCGAGCGATGGTGTGTTGCAAGAAGCACGATCCACAGCGGCCACTTCTGCCGCCCGCGCCACATCCCATTCGCCTACTTTGAACGGCGCAGAGCGCTCTTGCGCCTTGCCCGTGGCCAAGCGATCTACGACGTCGCCCGGGATCTTCATGCCTTTGGGTACGACCGTGCGCAGCAGCTGAACAGGACTCAGCGTTTCATCCAGCAAGGTCTCATCACCGCGATCCTCGCGGATCTCGACAACCACCGTCTTGCCGTCGGTGTCGGCACAGAACAAATACAGATCATTGGCTTTGGTCGTAACCGAAGCGATCGTGTCCTTGCCACAAGTTGGCTCGGTGATCGCCGTTGACGGTTCGCCGATGCTCGCGGCAAACAGATCGTCCACCGTGACAGGGTTGGCCGCCGTGGCGGCCGGGGTAGCAAGCAGCAGTGCGCTGCAAAGAAGTCCGGTTTTCATGTCAGTCCCTCCATTGGAACAAATAATTTGAAGTTGTTGTGCCCTGATGTTCTGACTGACGGACACGGAGGGAAAACCGGACCGATAAGATATCGGTGGGCCAAATATAGGGGTGGAACTGGGGTTGACGCGTCAATGCTTCAACGAGTGTTGCGGTTTACGCGAAAGACACGGGCAGGCCCGCGCGCAATTTGTTGCGCACGTGACATCGTAGGGTGGGAAGCCGGTTACGCGCTGACCAAATCGATCAGCGCGCTACCCGGCGTGAACGCTAATCCGCGAGATCGTCCGCCAGACTGTCGGCGCGAGTAATCACCGCCGTAGCATCGCGCTCATCGGTAATGCCGGCGATGAACGCGGGCTCCAGCGTGTTCTGCAGTTCGCGCACGATCACCGCCGCCGCCACATCGTCGTCGAGTGTTGCGTAGAGCTGCTCTTTCGCCTCATTGGTCAGCTGACCGGTGGCCGAGTTGATAATCTCGCCACTCAATCCCTGGACCGCATCACGCAAGAAGCCCTCAGGCAGAACATCAGCAATCGCGTTCTTCACGCCGGTGCCGGCCAGATCACCCAGCGGCACTGCCGCGAGCGCCAGATCCACCACAAATCCGATTAACTGCTGCTGCGCCGCGCGGTCAGCCGCGATAGCGTCAAATTCATTGTTAACAACCTGTCCCGACGCCGCTGACAGCACAGCCAGTCGACCCACGGCATCTTCGAACCCAGTGGAATTCGGGCCGTTGGCGTTATTGATGATCTCTGCCTGATTGTTGGCGTAGTCAATCACTTTGTCCTGGATCACGTTTCGATAAGGCGAGTCGGGATTGAACGCCGTCAGAGCCAGCACGTCAGCCAGGTCGTTAGCATTGACCTCGTATTGATCCTGATCGCCGTTGCCGACATCACTAACGTTGGTACGGTCGTAGTTGGTCAGCGCATCAAGGATGGATTCCGAGTGCGTGTTCACCAAACGCCCAAACGCGTTAATCCGCGTCTGATCGGATTGCCAACCGGTATCAACAACGTAGTCTTCTGCCGTGCGTGCCAGCTCCACCGCTAAATCACCCGACTCTGCCGAGCTGTATTGGGCGCTGGCCACAGCGTTGTAAACGGCCGCGACGCCGTCACCCAGGGCAAGATCGCTGACCTCGTACCGACCGTTGCCCTCAAAATCGAGACGTAGCGCCAGCGTTTCGGCGTTGAAACGTCCCGTTCCAACCTGCAGATTATCCATGAACGTGGACAGCTGACTTGGGTCAAGGTCCGACAACACATCCACCGCAATACCAGGTCGGGTTGAGTCTCCGGTCAGCAGCTCAGCGGACAGCGCCGCGGCTGCCTGACGCTGCCCCGAACTCACCGCATCGTTCAGGACGTAGGTTTCAATCAAATGCTCGGAATAGGTCTCACGAAACTCGGCCGTTTCCGGACCGCGTCCCGAATCAATGAATTCAACAAACTCGACAATCCGCGCGTTCTCTTCCAGCATCTGGCCCGGAGACATGGGGCTTTGTGAAATCGACAGGATCCCGGTGTCTAGCTGAGTGATCGTAATCGTTTCGCTCGTATACAGACCGGTACCAATTTCGAACTCGGCGAAGCCACCGTTGTTGTAGACGCCAGCGAACGTCTCAGCCAGAGCCGCGCGCTCGGTGTGCGAGATATCGCCCGACTCAACCAGATCATTAATGCGGCCCGGTTCAAGCCAGGAACCCAGAGCGTTGGGGTCTTCTTCCAGAATCTCGACCAGCAGGTCTTCGCGGAATGCCTTGTCGGACTGCGCGATCGTCTCAGCAAACGCTTCGGCCCGCGCGTCGTAATCATCCCTCGCAAATCGCTTCGAACCGACGTCGAGAATCTGCTCTGCTGTGTCTTCGACCGATGGGGCTTGCGCCGGACTGTCTGGCTGAACTTGCGCCTGTGCGAGCGTCAATGATTCAACGGAATGAAAGTTTCCTGCGTCTTCAATCAGTGCCATGTCCACGTTCTCCCACCGGCGAAAAGGCCGGTTTTTCCCACGCGATAATGGCAACGGGAGAGGCGATTCGGTACTAGGGTCTACCCTTGGAGATCCAGACCGGCGCGCAACGCCGCGCCGGTCTGATCAGTGACTAATTGTCGCGTGCCCCCTCTTCGATCCAGCGCAACACCGTGTTGTAGTCCTCATTACCCTCTGTCCAGCTGTTGTTGTGCCCGGTGCGCACACCGCGGCCTTCCAGGATATCGCTCGCGCGTGGATTGGTCAGGTTCACTCGATCGATAACGTTCTCATAGAACCCCCAGTTAACGCCGATGCGAGTGGTGGTTGACGTGTGACAGGCGCTGCCGCCGCAGGTGACAAACGCCGACTGCACTTCGCTTGAGAACGTGGCCGTAGGATTGACGTTCACGGTGACTGTGCCCGCGTCTTCGGACGCTCGAGCGCCGGTTGGGTTGCTGTCCACGGTCTCATACTCGAACGTCACCGTGCCGACAAAGCCGAGCTCGGGCGTGTACACCAGCTCATCGCCCTCCTGGGTTACCGTGCCCGAAACCGGTTGCGTGAAACCGGTAATCTGCAGCGGCGCGGCAGACGATGCGACGGCGTCATTGTCCAATACGGCCACACGCACCGAACGTGGGAGCGTTCCCGCGGGCACCGCCGGGCTCACCGTCGACTGGGCGCTTATTGCCGCGGCGTCCGCGACGGCCACTGGCGCGCTCAAAGCCATGATGGAAACGTTGATGTTCCGCGTCACCGCTTCCCCATCAATGTCCGTCACGGTGTAGGGCAACGCGGCGTCGATCGGTCCGGGCTGCGTTGCGCTAATCGTCAAACCGCCGTTCGCCGTATCCGTGACTGTCGCGTCGCCATTCAACGCGGCGTTCCAGGCAGCAAGATCAAGCGCAATGCTGGACGGACCGTCGCCGAACACGTCGACGCAATCGGCGTCACCTGCCCCACACTGCGCATTCAGTTCGTCGCGCACGACAATCTCGCGAGTCGCACCTTCCTCCAGCAGCAGCATTAGTTCGACCGGTGCCGGCGTAAAGTTCGGTACAGTGAAACTCAACGGTTCGGCCACTGCTGTCGCATCGTTGATGCTCAGCGCAACGTCGTAGGTGCCGGGACGCTGCGCAAGGAATGACACTTCCTCTGCGTTGGCGCCGACCGGCTCAGGATTGAACTGCGCGAAGTCCGGGTTATTCGCGAGCTCGGCAGGCGCTGTGTAGGTGATGTCCCACGCGAACGCATCGGCAAATGCACTTTGCTCCGCGCTCAGGCGCACCGGGTCGTTACGCCCAATCATCGCGACGTCGCCAGAAATGACCGCTTGCGGATTCGGGCCCAACTGCCCGTCCACCGCCATCACCCCGAAGTGTGCGGCGAGTGTTTGCGCCGCCACCGCGTCGTCCTGTGTCCAGAATCGATCTGCCGTCAGTCGGGCCGACGGCATCACACCGGTTTCAAACACCGTGCTGGTGATCGCAGTCTGTTCGGCCAGGAACGCCTGGTAGTCGTCAAAGCGCAATGCGTCGTCGGCGATGTTGGTGTGGCACATGCGGCAGTTCTGCGCGTATACGTCCTGATAGACCTGCTCGGCATCATCGGGATTAACGCCCATCGCGTTGGGGTCAGCGTCGGTTGGCGCCGCCACCACTTCGGCGTTCTGCCAGCCAGGCGGTGCGGTCGAATCATCAAAACTGCCCAGCAGCTGGCCGTCTGCGTCGACACCGCCGTACCAGTGTTCCACCAGACGACGGGCCGCATCGGTTGTGCAGTCCGGCTCAACCGAAGCGTCACAGTACGTATCGTAGATCGCCTGGTTGAGTCGCTTGAGCTGCCCTTCTTGCGATGCGCGACTGAAGTCGCCGAAGTCACGACGCAAGTCATCGGCGACCGTTGTGCCGTCAAAGCGCGCGGGTGCGCCGACCAACGCAGGATCGGTATCGGCGTACAGGAACGACTCCAGGTCCCAGGGCAGGAACGTGGCATTCAGATCGCCGTTGGCGATGTTATCGCCGTCGCGATTAACCGTAGGCCAGGTAAAGCACGCCGCGTCGCTCATGTCGGTGCAACCGGCAACCGGTACGAGCTCACTGAAACCAGGTGGTTTGGAGCCACCGTGGCACGCGATGCAGTTGCCCGGCGTGTAACGCTCGCCACGGCCGTCAAAGTTCATGCTGCCCGCGCGCACCGCGTTGCCGGTCCCGTCGTCGATGTAGCTAAAGAACTTGACGAATTTCTCGGCGCTGGTGTCCGACGGGTCACCCAGCGGGCTCAGCTCCATCGCGACCGCAACGATCATGTCGGTGCGTCGCACGGCCGTTTCAAGCGTCGCGTAATTTTCGACCACTGAATACAGATTCCCGAATTCGTCGGTACGCGTATACATATCGCGGCCAAAGCCCAGATCGTAATTGTTGACGTAGACAGCGTGGGCGAAATCGCCAGTGCCGGCCACCGCTTCCGGTCGGAACGTGCCTTGGTCGTCGGAAGCAAGGCCCGCTTGGAGCAACCACTCGTTGTAGCTGCCACGTGTGTTGGTTGGATCGACGGTGTTGTAGTAGACCTCGGAAGTCAGCGCCGACTCTTTACCGGAAATGCCGGCGTAAATGGTCTCGAGCGGAATCACGGCGGTGGTTGGTAAGCCCGCGCCGGAATTATTGATAACGTTCACGCTGCCCGCTTGTAATTCCGCTGGCAATCCAATGGGTTCGTCGTTGGCCGTCGTGAGAATCAAACTCGCGAACGACTGGTTCGTGGGCGCCTGTAACGCAAACGCGACGAACATCTGGGCGTTGTGGACACTGAACGGATCGAGCAGCTCGCTGCGACCGCCGCTGTCCAACCGCGCCTGATTGAAGTCCGCGACGTCGAGCCGCGGTAGCGCCAGGGTGAAGCGCGGATTCCACCACGCATCGGCGATCTGGAAATCCACCGTCTGACCTGCCGCTGGGACCGGCGCGTTCATTGGCCACTGCCCCTCGATGGCGGTGCCGCCGCTTGCCGTCGCAGCGGGCGTGAGATCGGCGAATGACCGAATCAGGCAACCTGACGCGGTCTGGGTCGGCACGCTCATCGACAGCGCCGTCAAGTCCAGCGTGCAGTCGGCCGCGGGATTGCTGCGTGGCGGATACGCGACGTACGCGATCGCTGAAAACGCGTAGTCGGCGGCGTCCATGCCGGTCGCGCCACCGTCTGCCAGAGCAAGCACCGCTTTGATGCTGTCAAACGTGCCGGTGGTCGCGGCGCCGCTGCGCAAATCCAGCGATAAAAACTCATCCCCATCCTGCGCTGGTACGATCGTCAAACTCAACGGTGCCTGGCCGCGCGCGCCGTCGGAGTCCACCACGGACAAGTCAAACGACAGCATGGTTTCTTCACCAACATCGGGTGCGGTGAAGCTGACCACAGCCGTGCTGCGTTCGACAATCGTGACGCTCGGGCCTGCGCTTTGCGTCCACTCGTAACCCAGCACCGGACCGTCTCCATCCTCACTGGCAATACCGCTAAGCAGAATTTCGGTGCCTTCGCGAAATTTCATATCGCTGCCGGCCGTCAACACCTGCGCGCGAGCGACCGGTGCGACGTTCGACGTGTCGCCCACGTCACTGCCGAGCGATCCGCTGCTGCAACCGTAAAGCGTGGCGATAGCGCCGAGCACGCCAAGTCGTCGTAAAGGGGCCAAACCGCCAATGTCGTTTTTTCTTTGTTGCATGACAGGATTCCGCTGCTGATCAAAATTCATAACGCACGCCCACTGAGACCACGGTCTCTTCATAGTTATCGATGCCTTGTGTCGATTCGTACTGCATAAAACCCATAACGCCACCGGTCACCGGGCCGTTAAAGTCGCGTTGGCGACCGCCGCGCAGCACCGTTGAGACTCCGGCGCCCCACGTGACGTAGCTGTCATCAATCGCGTCCGTGGGCACGGCGAACTGCAGTGGTGCGGTGCCGCCGAAAAAGCCGCTGTCGGCCAGCTCGCCATAACCGGCAAGAATGTCGCGCGAATCCCCCCGCAGTTCTTTGTGCAGGAACACTTTGGCGAAAGGCACAATGACG
>JBGCFP010000086.1:0-45165 GCA_045107005.1 Gammaproteobacteria bacterium | reverse complement strand
GACGACGTACGCATTGAACTGGCACAGGAAGAACGACTGCGCCTGGCAACGACCCGCGTCGACGAACTCAGCCGCGATCTGGACGACCTGACCTACGAGTACGACGACACCTTGGTGCCAGCGTCCGAGGAAACCGATTTGCCGTTGGGTGAGACGGGCTGGATCACGCGAGCATCGGGCAGCGGCATTGGCGCCGATGCCGGCGTGCGCGAAGCGGCGTTTTCGGATTCCGTCTTCCTGGATCGCCGTAATTCGCAATCGGTGCGTTACCGGGACGGCTACCTCTACCTGCGCGTGTCTGAGCATCGCCCGGTGGCACAGCGCACGCTCGAAGACGCCCGCGGCGAGATCATCTCGACGCTCAAGCGTGAGGCGGCAGCAGCGAAAGCCAAGGAAGTGGGCGAGACGGCACAGAGCACGTTGAGCACCGGCGGTTCGATGACCGATGTCGCGGCGGAGCTCGAAGCACCTGTGACCGAAGCGGCCACCTTGCAGCGTCGTGGCGGCGCGACGCCACCGGAAATCAGCAGAGCCGCGTTTGCGGCACCGGCACCGACCGAAGGCAGTGCCACAATCAGCGGTACAACGCTCACTTCGGGCGGCTATGGCGTGTTTGCGGTGGAAGGGGTCAACCCGGGCGAACCGGTGGCGCAAGACCAGGGTCAGCGCTATGCGCAGGCCGGTGGCGGTTACGAATTCCGCGCCTACATCGACGACATCTACGCGGAAGCGGACGTCAAGCTCAACCCTGACGTCCTTCAGTAACGCTCCGGTCGCTTATTCGTCGTCCAGCGTCATCGCGACGTTGCTGTAGCCGCCGTCGACGTACAGCATTTCGCCGGTAATGCCGGCCGCCAGCGGCGAGCAGAGAAACGCCGCGGCGTTACCCACGTCCTGTGCGGTGACATTGCGTTTTAACGGCGAGGCGGTTTCAACGTGTTTGAGCATTTTGCGAAAGCCGCTGATGCCTGATGCGGCCAACGTGCGAATCGGTCCGGCTGATATTCCGTTCACCCGAATACCTTCCGCCCCCAAATCGGCGGCCAGGAAACGCACGCTGGCTTCGAGACTGGCCTTGGCCAAGCCCATGACATTGTAATTGGGCACAGCCTTGACGGCGCCCAGATAGCTCAAGGTCAGCAATGATCCGCCGCGTGCGGCCAGCATCGGTCGCGCGGCTTTTGCCAGCGCGCAGAAACTGTAGGCAGAAATGTCGTGGGCGATGCCGTAGCCTTCGCGCGTCACGCTGTCGGTGAATCCGCCGCTCAGCTGATCGCGCGGTGCGAAGCCCACGGCGTGAACCACAATATCCACAGCAAAGTCGTGTTCCGCCAGGGCGCTGAAACACGCGTCAATCTCCGTATCACTGGCAACGTCCATCGGCAAACACAGTGCATTGTCATCAAAACCCGCGGCCATCTTTTTGACGCGCTCGCCGAGCTTGTCGTTTTGATACGTGAACGCCAGTTGCGCGCCTTGTTCATGCATCGATTGCGCAATGCCGTAAGCAATAGAGCGGTTGCTCGCAATGCCCACGATCAGCGCCCGTTTGCCGGAAAGAAAACCCATTGGTTCTGCCCTCAATTCAATTTTTCAGCCGCCGGACTGGCGTGTAACGTCCACGTACATGACCAGGTTTTGCCCTGGTTGCAGATATTTCGCTCGATCCAGCTTGTTCCAGCTGACAAGCTGGTTAACCGTTACGCGAAAGCGTGAAGAGATGGTCGACAGCGAATCGCCGTTGCGCACGCGATAGGCAATTCGACGCTGGGTGCCGGCTGGACCGCTGGGCGCGATCGTGGTGGCCACGGCTTTGTTGCTCTTGATGACCAGTTCGCGTCCAACCCGCAGTGTGTCGCGCGGTGCCATGCCGTTCCAACGCGCGATCGCGCGCGACGACACCCCAAACTTGCGGCCGATGGTCCACAGCGAATCACCGTCGCGCACGACGTAACGCTGCCCGTCGCTGCGCGACAGGCGTGCCTGTTCGCGACCGCGGACCGACAGCGAATAATCGGTGGCCGCGTGACTTGCCTTGGGGATCATCAGGTGGCGTCCGGCGCGAATCGAGCTGCCTTTGAGCTGATTGGCTTCGCGTAACACGGCCACGGTCGTGTCGTGGCGTTGCGCGATCGTGCCCAGAACGTCCCCTTCTTTTATCTTGTAGCGCGTCCACTGCACGCGCTGGTCGGCCGGTGTGTCGAACAACGCCTGGGTCATGCGGCTGTAACCCTCTATCGGGACCGCCAGACGATGCGGCCCCTCGGGACGGGTGGCCCACCGGTTGAAGCCCGGGTTGAGTCGATAGATTTCGTCGACACTGGTGTCGGCCATCTTGGCCGCGAGAGCCAGATCGATTTGGCCATCGAGCTCAACGACCTGAAAATAGGGGTCGCGAGAGACGAAGGGGAGCGTGAAATCGTGTTGATATCGACGCGCAACGACACGCCCGATGGCGATGAGTTTAGGCACGTACGCTCGAGTCTCGCGCGGCAACTTTAAATGCCAAAAATCCGTGGGTTTGCCCGCTGCGCGATTGCGTCGAACAGCGGACAGCACGCGCCCTTCGCCGGAGTTGTAAGCGGCCACGGCTTTGAGCCAGTCCCCGTCGGTTTTGCGCAGCAACGCTTCCAGGTAGTCCAGCGCCGCGTTGGTCGACGCCATCACGTCGCGACGCCCGTCGTACCACCAGTCCTGCTTCAGACCGTACACGCGTCCGGTGCCAGGGATAAACTGCCACAGCCCGGCGGCACGACCGTGCGAATACGCGAAGGGATCAAACGCACTTTCGACCACCGGCAGCAGCGCCAGATCGAGCGGCAACCCGCGTTGCTCAATTTGCTCGACGATGTAGGGCAAGTAGCGACGCGCGCGCGTGAACACTCGATCGAGGTAGTCCGGGTGGTTCACATACCAGCGATACTGCTGCTCGATGCGCGCTTCCTGCTCATCGGGCAGGCGCAGCCGGCCGGCGATGTAATCCAGTAGATCGCCCTCCTGAACCACCGACGAATGGACCGTGGGCGACGTCGTCGCGAGCGCTTCGACCTGGGCGCTCGCCCCCAGCGTCAGGCTTGCGCACAGTAAGGCCCAAAATAGCCGCCAGGCCATCAAAACGTATCTTTCCATTTGCGCAGCGTCTCGAACACGCTGACGTCATCGGTCAACGCATGGCCGACGTGTCGAGCAGCAGCTTCGCGTACGGCGGGCGTGTCCCAGCGCAGGAACGGGTTCACTTTTTTCTCCAGTGCCATGTGCGAGGGTAGCGTCGGCAAATCCTCTCGTCGCAGGCGGCTGGCGTATTCGGTGTAGTCGTCGATCGCCGCGTTGCCCGGCTCCACCGCATCCGCAAATTTCAGATTGTCGAGCGTGTATTCGTGCGCGCAGAACACTCGGGTCGAGTCGGGCAAGCCGCGCAGAGTCGCCAGCGAGGCCTGCATTTGTTTTGCGCTGCCTTCGAACAAACGACCGCAGCCAGCCGAAAACAACGTGTCACCACAGAACACGGCGTCGTGACCGAAGTAATAGATGTGGTCAAGCGTGTGGCCCGGAATGGTGCCAACCTCGAACACCCGGTCGAGCGCTGCCAGCGTAACCGTATCGCCTTGGGTAACCGGATGCGTGATGGTCGGAATCGTGGAGCCGGCCGGGCCGTAAACCGGGACGTCGTAGCGCTCTTTGAGCGCAGCCACACCGCCGACGTGGTCGAAATGGTGATGTGTGAGCAGCACCGCCGCCACGCGCCACTGGCGCTCTTTCAGGGCATCCATGACGGGTGCGGCGTCGCCGGGATCCACAATGACGACGTCGTCGGCATCGGCGTGCGCTCGAATCATCCAGATGTAATTGTCGCGAAAAGCGCGAACCGGGGTCACGTGAAGCATCGCGCCATGCTACGCAAAAATGCGGCGAAAAACATCGGTACGCGGGTTTGGTATGTCTTGCGCGCCCGCAAGCGGGTATCCTTACGCCCCATGCGCAAGAAACACCGTACTGTTGCTGACTGGCTGGCCACGCCGCTGGGTGCGCTGACGACGTCAACGGAAACCATGATTGCCGAAAGGGCCATGGAGAAAATGTTCGGTGACGTTGCGGTCCAGCTTGGCGTTTGGGGTGAGCCCGATCTGTTTTTGCAACACAGCAAGACTCGGCTCTCGCTCCTGGCGGCGCCGTACCCGTCTGACGGCGTTGATCTGGTGTGCGCGCCATCGTCACTGGCATTGGCGAGTGATTCGGTGGATTCGGTGATCCTGCCGCATACGCTTGAACTGTCGGAGCGGCCACGCGAAACGCTACGAGAAGTACAGCGTGTGTTGGTCGGTGACGGGCAGGTCGTCCTGATGTGCTTCGATCCGCACAGCCTGTGGGGAATGTGCAAGCGTCTGGGACGTATTCCATCGCGAGAAGCCGCGCCACTGCCAATCCGTCGGCTGTTCGATTGGCTGACACTGCTCGGTCTCGAGCCCGTGCACTGGGAGCGTTATTTGTATGTGCCGCCGTTTAATCACGAGGCGGTGGCCCGTCGTGCCGACGCTTTCGCGCGCGTCGGTGACACGCTGTGGCCATTTGCCTCCGGGGCGTTCCTGGTCGTGGCGAAAAAACGCGTGTATACCGGTATGCCCAAGCCTCATCGACGCACCCGCCGCTTGCGTGTCGTACCACCGCTGTCTGAGCCAATCACCAGTAGCGCCGCATGAGCCGCGTCACGATTTATACCGACGGGGCCTGCCGCGGCAACCCCGGGCCAGGTGGCTGGGGCGCGCTGCTGCTGCGCGGCGATGTGCGCAAGACGCTGCACGGCGGCGAGTCAGACACCACCAACAATCGCATGGAGCTGATGGCAGCGATTCAGGGCCTGAACGCACTGACGCGTCGTTGCGAGGTGGCGCTGTATACCGATTCGCGCTACGTGATGCAGGGCATTACCGAGTGGATGGCAAACTGGAAGCGGCGTGGCTGGAAAACGGCGGCAAAAAAGAGCGTGAAAAATCAGGATTTGTGGCAGCAGCTCGATGAAGCCGTAGCGCGTCACGACGTGAACTGGCACTGGGTGAAAGGGCACAGCGGCGATGAGGGCAATGAGTGCGCCGACGCGCTGGCCAATCAAGGCATTGATGAACTCCTGGATGCCGGAGACAGCGCATGCGCCAGGTAGTGCTCGATACCGAGACCACTGGCCTTGAGACCCAAAAAGGTCATCGTATTATTGAAGTGGGTGGGGTTGAACTGGTCAATCGGCGTCCGACCGGGCGTACGTTTCATCAATATATCAATCCCGGCCGCGAAGTCGACGCGGGTGCGATCGAAGTTCACGGCATAGACAATGCTTTTCTTGCGGATAAGCCGAAATTTGACGAAATTGCCGCTGATTTACTGACTTTTCTGGACGGCGCCGAACTGGTGATCCATAACGCGCCGTTTGACGTGGGGTTTGTCGATCACGAGCTGCGATTGCTGGACCCGGGCGATCGCGGTATCGCCACGCGTTGCGGGATCCTCGACACCTTGACGATGGCGCGCGAACGCCATCCCGGTCAGCGTAATTCACTGGATGCGCTGTGCAAGCGCTACGATATCGACAACACCAATCGTTCGCTCCACGGCGCGCTGCTCGATGCGCGCATCTTAACCGACGTTTATCTGGCCATGACCGGTGGCCAAGTCGCCCTGATCCTCGCCGATGAAGATGACGAGACCCAGGATCAGGTCTCGGCGCACACCCCGGTGGCCCGCGAGGGTCTGTCTCTGAGGGTTTTGCCCCCTTGCGACACCGAGCGCCGCGCCCACGAGGCCACCCTGGCGCGCATTGACGAAGCCAGTGAACAAAAAACACTGTGGCACGAGCGCCACCCGTCCTGACCGATACACCATAATCTTGTCGGCAAAAGGGTGTCCTGGGTCATGGTTCCGAATCGTGAAACGTAATAGACTCCCGCCTTTAATCGACGCAGGTCGCGGAAGAAAAAGGGTTTTATGATGTCACGGACGCTGAATCAAGCCTTCTACAAGAACTTTTTGGGGCAGTCCCCCGAATGGTACAAATTGACGATCATTGCATTTTTGATCATCAATCCTATTGTCATGATGATCAGCCCGGTGCTTGCCGGCTGGTTGCTGGTGCTGGAATTCATTTTCACACTGGCCATGGCGCTCAAATGCTACCCATTGCAGCCAGGAGGGCTGCTCGCCATTGAGGCCGTAGCGATTGGGTTAACGTCACCGCATCAGGTCTACGAAGAGGTGCTCCACGCCTTTGACGTGGTGCTGCTGCTGATCTTCATGGTCGCGGGTATCTACTTTCTGAAGAACCTGCTGCTGTTTATCTTTACGAAAATCATTCTTGGAGTTCGCTCCAAGGTGTTGCTTTCACTCATGTTTTGCATCGTGGCTGCCGTGTTGTCGGCGTTTCTCGATGCGTTAACGGTGACCGCGGTCGTCATTGCCGTAGCGTCGGGTTTCTACGGCGTTTATCACAAGGTGGCGTCGGGCAAGGGTTTCGATACCGCCCATGACCACGGCAGTGATCATGAGGTTCAGACATCTCACCGTGAAGATCTCGAGTCGTTCCGCGGCTTCTTGCGTCAGCTGGTCATGCACGCGGCTGTCGGCACCGCGCTGGGCGGCGTGATGACCACCGTGGGCGAGCCGCAAAACTTGCTGATTGCCGGCGTCGCTGGCTGGGAATTCGTCGAGTTCTTCTTGCGCATGGCGCCGGTAACGATTCCGGTGTTTTTCGCCGGCACGATCACGTGCGTGATTGTCGAGAAGCTGGGCATTCTGGGTTACGGCGCGCAGCTGCCCGAATCGGTACGCACCGTGCTGACCGAATTTGAACAAAACGAATCGGCCAAGCGTGGCAAGGATGACACCGCATCGCTGATCGTGCAGGGCATGGTTGTGGTGCTGCTGGTGCTCGGCCTGGCTTTCCACGTCGCCGAAGTGGGCTTGATTGGCCTGATGATCATCGTTCTGGCCACCGCGTTTACCGGGGTGACCGAAGAACATCAGATTGGCCACGCGTTTGAAGAGGCGCTGCCGTTTACCGCTTTGCTCGTTGTATTTTTTGCCATCGTTGCCGTTATCCACGATCAGCACTTGTTTGCGCCCGTGATTAACTGGGTTCTGGCCCGTCCAGAGGACGCCCAGGTGCCGCTGTTTTTCCTCGCCAACGGCTTCCTGTCGATGGTTAGCGATAACGTTTTCGTCGCGACCGTCTATATCAGTGAAGTGAAACAGGCGCTGGACTCGGGCGCGATCAGTCGTGAGCATTTCGAGCGACTCACGGTCGCCATCAATACCGGGACCAATATTCCCAGCGTCGCGACACCCAATGGGCAAGCCGCGTTCCTGTTCTTATTGACGTCGGCGTTGGCGCCACTGATTCGCCTGTCCTACCTGCGCATGGTAGTGCTGGCGCTGCCGTATACCATTGTCATGAGCATTACCGGTCTGCTGGCCGTGATGTACATCCTATAACTGCTACGAGTGAACGAGCGCTCAGGAAAAATAAGAGTATGAGAGACGTTTCAAAATCCCGCATTGGTGTTGTGGGTCTGGGCTATGTGGGGCTGCCGCTTGCGGTGTCGTTTGGCCGTACCATCGACACGGTGGGTTTCGACATCAATGCCGGCAGGATTGCCGAACTGGAATCGGGTCACGACAGCACGCTGGAGACGGACGCCGACGAGCTGGCAGCGGCGACTCGCCTGAGTTTTACCACCGATCCGTCGAAACTCGGCGAGTGCGACGTCATGATTGCGACGGTGCCAACGCCGATTGACGATCACAAACGGCCGGATCTGACGCCGCTGGTGAAAGCCAGTGAAACCATTGGTGGTGTGCTGAAGAAAGGCGATATCGTGATTTACGAATCGACCGTGTATCCCGGTGCAACGGAAGAGGTGTGTGTGCCGGTGCTTGAGCGCGTATCGGGGCTAAAATTCAACGTCGACTTTCACGTGGGCTACAGCCCCGAGCGCATTAACCCGGGTGACAAAACGCACCGTCTCGAGACCATACTCAAGGTCACATCCGGCTCGACCGAAGAGGTGGCGGAGTTTGTTGATCAGCTGTACGGCGCGATCATCACGGCCGGCACCTACAAAGCGTCGTCGATCAAAGTGGCCGAAGCGGCCAAAGTGATCGAGAACACGCAGCGCGATGTGAACATTGCGCTGATCAACGAACTGGCGCTGATCTTTAATCGATTGGGCATTGATACCCTTGAAGTTCTGGAGGCCGCCGGTACCAAGTGGAATTTCCTGCCGTTCCGTCCTGGTCTGGTGGGTGGGCACTGCATTGGCGTCGATCCCTATTACCTGACGCACAAGTCGCAGGAAATCGGCTACCACCCGGAGATGATTCTTGCGGGTCGGCGCATCAATGACAATATGGGGCTCTACGTGGTGTCCGAAGTGTGCCGTCTGATGACGCGCGCGCGCATTCACGTTGTGGGAAGCCGCGTGTTGATTCTGGGTTTCACGTTCAAGGAAAATTGCCCCGATGTGCGCAACACGCGGGTCATCGACATGGTGCGAGAATTCCAGTCGTATGATGCGCAAGTGGACGTTTACGACCCGTGGGCGGACGGTGAAGAAACCAAACACGAATACGATGTTGCTTTGACCGAAACACTGGAAGAGGGCGCGTATGACGCTATCGTGATGGCCGTGTCGCATGACCAGTTTCGAGACTGGGGCATTGAGAAAGTTCGCAAGCTTGGCCGCGACAAACACGTGATCTACGACATCAAACACGTTTTCGCCAAAGACGATGTTGACGGCCGACTCTAAACGTTCATTGAGAAGCACACTATGACTATTCTGGTTACCGGAAGCGCGGGCTTCGTCGGTTTTCACACTACTAAGCGTCTGCTCGAGCGCGGCGAAACGGTCGTCGGGCTTGATAACGTCAATGACTATTACGACGTCACCCTCAAGGAATCGCGGCTCGCGATACTGGAAAAGTTCGATAATTTTGAGCTGGCCCGTCTGGATCTGGAAGACACCAAGGGCGTTGCCGATCTGTTTGCCGCGCGCAAGTTTAAGACCGTGATTCACCTGGCCGCACAGGCTGGTGTGCGCTATTCGCTGGAAAACCCCCGGGCCTACGTGGATGCCAACGTTGTCGGATACTTGAATATTATTGAGGGCTGTCGCCACAACAACATCGAGCATCTGGTGTATGCGTCGACAAGTTCGGTTTATGGCGCCAACACGGACATGCCGTTCTCGGTCAAGCGTAACGTCAACCATCCGCTGACCTTGTACGCGGCCACTAAGAAAGCTAATGAGCTGATGGCTCACACCTATTCGAACCTGTTTGATATTCCGACGACAGGACTGCGCTTTTTTACGGTGTACGGCCCTTGGGGTCGGCCCGATATGGCGCTGTTCCTGTTTACCAAGAACATCCTGGCCGGCAAACCCATCGACGTGTTCAACCACGGCAAGCACAGCCGCGACTTCACGTTCGTCGACGACATCGTTGAAGGGGTTATACGCGTGCACGACAACACGGCGACGCCGGACCCGAAATGGGACAGCGGCGCACCGGACCCATCCACGAGTTCGGCACCTTATCGGGTCTATAACATTGGCAACAACCGGCCTCAGGAGCTGATGCGCTATATCGAGGTGCTCGAAGACTGCCTGGGCAAGAAGGCCGAGAAAAATATGCTGCCGTTGCAGCCGGGCGACGTTCCGGCAACGAGTGCCGATGTTAGCGAACTGATGAGCGATGTTGGTTACAAACCCGAAACCACGATCGAAGAGGGCGTTGCGCGCTTTGTGGATTGGTATCGAGAATATTATAAAGTCTGAGTGCGCGCCCAAGCATGAACGTTACGATTTTTGGTTCGGGCTATGTGGGATTGGTCACCGGCGTGTGTCTGGCGGAGACCGGGAACCATGTTTATTGCGTTGACGTCGACGACGAACGCATTTCCACGCTGAATCGCGGTCACGTGCCGTTCTATGAGCCTGGGTTGCAGGAAATGCTATCGCGCAATCTGGCGTCGGGACGTCTGACGTTTACCACCGATGCGCGCCAGGCGGTTGAGCACGGTTTGTTTCAATTCATCGCGGTGGGCACGCCGCCGGAAGAGGACGGCTCGGCCGATTTGTCGCACGTACTCGATGTGGCGCAAACCATTGGTGAAAACCTCGAGGACTATCGCGTCGTCGCGTGCAAGTCGACCGTGCCAGTAGGCACCACGCACAAAGTTCAGGCGCGCATCCGCGCGGTGCTGGATGAGCGGGGATCAGCGGCCGAGTTTGACGTTGCGTCGAACCCGGAATTTTTGAAAGAGGGCGCTGCGGTCAACGATTTTATGCGCCCCGATCGTATTGTTGTTGGCGTGGACAACCCCCGCGTCAGCGAGCTGCTACGCACGCTGTATGAGCCGTACACGCGTAACCGCGAGCGTCTCAACGTGATGGACGTGCGCTCGGCAGAGCTCACCAAGTACGCCGCGAACGCCATGCTGGCGACCAAGATCAGTTTCATGAACGAGTTGGCCGGGCTGGCGGAGCGCTTTGGTGCGGACATCGAGCAAATTCGATTGGCCATTGGCGCCGATCCGCGCATTGGATATCACTACATTTACCCGGGCTGCGGTTACGGCGGATCCTGTTTTCCCAAAGACGTTGCCGCGCTGAGTCGGTCGGCGCTGGATGTCGGTTACGAGGCCAACGTGATCAACGCCGTGGAAAGGGCCAATACCGCACAGCGGCATTTGGTGGCAGAAAAAGTGCGACTCTATTTTGGTGACGATCTGTCTGGCAAGACGTTTGCACTGTGGGGCCTGGCGTTCAAGCCCAACACGGACGATATGCGTGAGGCGCCCAGCGGTTATCTGATCGAGGCGCTGTGGGCGGCAGGCGCGATGATTCGTGCGTACGATCCGATTGCCTCAGAAGCGGCTGTCCAGCGCTACGGTGAACGCGACGATCTGATTCTGTGCAAGACCGCCTACGACGCGCTCGACGGCGCCGACGCATTGTGTGTGGTGACGGAGTGGACAGAGTTTCGCAGTCCCGATTTTGACGTCATGAAAACCAAACTCAAGACGCCCGTTATCTTCGACGGTCGCAACATTTACGATCCGGCCATGATGGACGCGTCCGGGTTTATTTATCACGGCATTGGTCGGGGGCGCGCGCTGTTCCCGCCGGCCGATTCATTGGCGGCGGTAACGCGCCCAAGTGGGACACTAGAAAAATCATGATCATTCCAGTCATTCTCTCCGGCGGCTCCGGTACGCGCTTGTGGCCGCTGTCACGCAAACTCTATCCAAAACAGCTGCTGCCACTGGTCGGTGACCACACCATGCTGCAAGACACGGTCATGCGGCTCCAGGGCGTTGCGGATCTCGCCAAGCCGATGGTGGTTTGCAATGAAAGCCATCGCTTTTTAGTGGCCGAACAACTGCGCAACATCGATGTGAGTCATCAGGGGATTTTGCTGGAACCGATTGGCCGAAACACGGCGCCAGCGGTTGCGGCCGCTGCGATGCAAGTGCTCGTGTCGGACGCTGCCGACGACTCAACGGATGCGCGAGAAGCGACGCTACTGATTTTGCCCGCCGATCACGTGGTGCGTGATCCCGAAGCGTTTCAACGCGCGGTTGCCGTTGGGCACAAGGCGGCGCAGCAGGGCAAGCTGGTCACGTTCGGCGTGGTGCCGGATGCGCCGGAAACGGGTTACGGCTACATTCGCATGGGCGACGAGCAGGGCGAGGGCGCGTATGCGGTGCAGGAGTTTGTCGAGAAACCGGATGAGGCCACCGCCGCGACCTACGTCGACAGCGGTAAGTATTTGTGGAACAGCGGTATGTTCATGTTCCGCGTTGAGTCCTGGCTTGAAGAATTGGAGCGACTGGCACCTGACATGGTGACGGCCTGCCGCGAAGCGGTGGCGGACGCGGCGCGCGATCTGGATTTCGTGCGCCTGGACGTAGACGCGTTTACCCGCTGCCCCGGCGACTCGATTGATTACGCCGTCATGGAGAAAACCGAGCGCGCCGTGGTGGTACCGCTGGATGCTGGCTGGAGCGATGTTGGCAACTGGTCGAGCCTGCACGCGGCGCACGAGGCCGACGACAACGACAACGTGACCGTCGGTGACGTGGTGCTGGAGAGCAGTAAAGGCTGTTACGTGCACGCCACCAGCCGCATGGTGACGGCAGTGGGCCTGGACGAGCACGTGGTAGTGGAAACTGCGGACGCAGTCATGGTCGCGCCCAAGTCGCGCTCGCAGGACGTCAAGGCGCTGGTTGAACGACTGCGTGAACAGGGACGCGGCGAATCGCAGCTGCACCGAGAAGTATTCCGTCCGTGGGGCTCCTACGACAGCATCGATATGGGCGAGCGCTTTCAGGTTAAGCGTCTGGTCGTGAAACCGGGAGCCATTTTGTCGCTGCAGAAACATCATCATCGCGCCGAGCACTGGATCGTCGTGACCGGAACCGCGGAAATTACTCGTGACGAAGAGGTGTTTCTGCTTACCGAGAATCAGTCGACGTATATTCCGCTCGGGGCGGTGCATCGCATCGCCAACCCGGGCAAGGTGCCGCTGGAGATCATTGAAGTTCAGTCGGGCAGTTACCTCGGCGAAGATGATATTGTGCGTTTCGAAGATACCTATGGCCGCGCTGGCCGCACTGACTAGAGAGTAACGCGCTATGAAGATCAGCATCGCAGGATTCAAGGCTTACGACGTGCGTGGCGTCGTACCGGATGACCTCAACGAGGACGTGTGTGAGCGCATCGGCCAGGCGACAGCGCAATTTCTAGGCGCTAAGAAAATCGTTGTCGGTCGTGATGTGCGCCATTCCAGCGAGACGTTGAAAGATGCGTTGTGCCGTGGCTTGGTCAAGGCCGGTGCGTCGGTCGTTGATCTGGGGCAGTGCGGTACTGAAGAAGTGTATTTTGCGACGTCCCATCTGCGCGCAGACGGCGGCATCATGGTAACGGCCAGCCACAATCCGGCCGAGTACAACGGCCTTAAATTTGTGCGGCATGAGAGCCGGCCGATTAGTGGCGAAACCGGTTTGCAGGACATCCGGCGCCTGGCCGAAGAAGGCGTGTTCCAGCCTTGTTCTGAGCCAGGCTCGGTAACGTTGTTGCAAAACGAGTCGGACTACGTTCAGCACCTGCTCAGTTACATTGACGTGGCGGCGCTAAAGCCGCTTAAGGTGGTTGTCAACGCGGGCAACGGCGGCGCTGGCAAAGTGGTGGATCTGCTCGAGCCGCATCTGCCGTTCGAATTTATCAAAGTGCACCACGACATTGATCCGGATTTCCCCAACGGGATTCCCAATCCGCTGCTGCCGGAAAACCGGGCGTCCAGCGTCGCGGCCATTGCCGAGCACAACGCGGATGTAGGTATCGCCTGGGACGGTGACTACGACCGCTGCTTCTTTTTCGATGCGAACGGTGGCTTCGTTGAGGGCTATTACATTGTGGGACTGCTCGGCGAGCACTTTCTGCGCAATGAAAAAGGCGCTTCCGTCGTCCACGATCCGCGTCTGACCTGGAACACCATTGCCGTGGCCGATGAATTCGGTGGCAAGGCCGTGCAGAGCAAAACCGGTCATGCGTTTATCAAAGACGTGATGCGGGACCACGACGCCGTATACGGCGGCGAGATGAGCGCGCACCACTATTTCCGCGATTTCGCATACTGCGATTCGGGCATGATTCCCTGGCTGCTGGTTCTGGAATTGATGTGTCGTGAAGACCGGCCGTTGGCGGATCTGGTGTCGCGTCGCCAGGCGCTGTTCCCGGCCAGTGGCGAAATCAATCGTCGGTTAGCCGATCCGGCCGCGTCGATTGCCAAAGTGCTCGCGCGCTACGAAGCCGATGCGCTGCGCGTGGATCGTATGGATGGAATTGGCGTGGAGTTCGAGCAGTGGCGTTTTAACTTGCGCAGCTCCAACACCGAACCGCTGGTGCGGCTAAATGTTGAAAGTCGCGGTGACGAGGCGTTGATGAAGGCTAAGACAGACGAAATTCTGGCGCTGCTCGATGCCCGGTCCGCGTAGGTAAACTGCGCAAAATAAAACCGGGTTTACTCGGGGAACCGCAGTGCCCGATAGCCAACTACGGTCGTATCGCCGTGAAAGGCCGTCAACTCAAAAACCGTGTTGCCATTCATCGTCACTTCGGTGGCGAGCACATCATTGATGCCGCCCCAGCCCATTAACGTATTGCCGTTAGGCTGGCGCTGCGCTGAGCCTGCGAAGCGGCTGTAGATACCGTCTGGCTCGTAGCTCCAGACCAGCTCGGCTGTCATGGCCTGTTCATCTATCGCGTATTCGACAACCCGCGTTTTTTGGCCGCGCTCAGGTCGAATTGGCCAGCAGTATTCGCCGTTGTCAAAGATAAGAATATTGCCATTGGCCAGCCGCGAGGCGGTGTGTTGGCCGCACAGGTGGCTGTACGGGTCGTTGATGAACTCGAACTGGTTCGTGCGGCCCCCAAATTTCCACATGACCTGACCACCTGGTCGCGAGATTTTGACCACTTGGCTGGTGCCGCGGAAGGAGCCAATGAGGTTTCCATCGGTATCTTCGATGATCGAATTGATGTGTGCGTATTCACCGTCCACTTCCGGGTAGGTTTGATCTTCGAACGGCACCAGGCCCCAACTGTTCCATTCGAACAGGACTTGTTTGCTCAGTCGATCAACAATTTGAATAACCGAGTCTTCGATGACTTCCTGACCGCTCAGTCCAAACGCGGTCATATCGCGCAAGCTCCCATCGTACGACACCATGACCAGCTCGTTGTTGTCGAGAATCTGCAGGTCATGCAAATCGGTATGGGTCAGGTCTACGGTGGTGAAGCGTTCGATTTCCTCGAAGTTCGCGTCCAGCACGACATGCTCCGCGTCTCGCCGGCCCCATTCATTAAACTCACCGGTCAATTGAGCGTAGGAACGCTCGCCCGTCGCAGGATGCCACTTGAAATCGACCATGCGCTCTTGATCGCCGCGATAGAAAGTAGGAACACCGTGATTGTCCAGGACGGCGATGTAGTTCGTCGTCGGGCCGTTCATATTGACGTACAGCGGGTCCGTTGACGCCCCTTGTTCCAGCACCGTCACTTTCAGCTCTGGGAAATCGGCGGGCAAATAAACAATTTCATAGGACGCAGACTGGACGCGTCCATCTATCGTGACCGTGATGGAATCACCTGGAGCGACGGATGACATCAAGAACGGGGTATCGCTGACAACAATTGATCCGTCGATCGAAATGGTCAGGGCCTCATTGGCCGACGCCGTAACGCCAAGGGCCTGTGCGTCGTCACTTGCGATGACTGAGTATCGAGTGATATCGGGATCAAACGTCGGATTGAGCGAAGTTTTGGTGCCACTTACGGTAAGTTGATCAAGCACTAAGGGCACGTCCGGCTCAAAATCCGTTTGATCGCAGCCAGTTTGTGCGAGGGCCATCAGCAAGAACAAAAACACGCGTGGACTTTTGTCGACCATTGGCGATCGGGGTGATAAAGGCGGTTTCGGCATCGTTGGCAATCTCAATACTGGCAGATCGTAGCGTCGGTCATCGTGACAGACCGACAGGAATCAGGTCTGTCGCTGTGCGACGGTCAGTAACGCAATCCCAGCACAACACATTCGGATACGGCGTCGTCCACAAGAACTTGAATCCTTCGATTCTGTTCGAGCATGGCCAAAGCGTAATCAAAGAGTGCACGATCATACTCTGTACCCGTCATAGCAATTTCAGCGCGCAATGGCGAACAGTTTGCAGGTAACTGCGGCGAACTGACCCAGGCGGCGCCTTCGCGCATTACCAGGCGCAGTTCGAGCGTTTGGCTCCATATTTGAGCCGCGGAAACCGAAGCGCTAATACCCAGGAAAACGATGGTGGCGATAAGTGTTTTGGTTTTTTTCATTTCGTGATCCTTTGTGATCGTCTTGCGGTATTCACCCATAGTGTAGTTCGAGGCTGCAGGCAGAGCCAACTTCCCGGATCTTGGGTTAAACCGTGTCCAATCACCTGTCGATCATCTCCTCTAAGTATGGCGGATTTTCCCGAGCAGGGATCCAGAAGGTCTTCGACTGGATCGGCATAAATAAGCTTGAAAACACGGCGCACGCGGACTGTCGCGACAGCGTTCTGAACTCCGGGAGTGAATTGATGAATTGATGGCGGAGCGCGGCTGGCGCTACCAGCTGCCCTCCGTGAAGCGTCGCTCGGTCCGCGCACTTTATCTCACGTTTGATCGTAACTGGTTGATTTGAATGGTGGGCGATGCTGGGATTGAACCAGCGACCCCTGCCGTGTGAAGGCAGTGCTCTCCCGCTGAGCTAATCGCCCATTCCACGGACCGAATAGTACGGCGTTACGCCGCGCCGGGTCAATGTTCCAAGCGCCACACAGCCGGTGCTTTGCTACAATACGGAGTTTTCAGCCACGGCCAGTCTTCTATGACCACACGTACCCGCTTCGCCCCGAGCCCAACGGGCGATTTGCACATCGGCGGCGTTCGAACGGCTCTGTTTTCCTATCTGTATGCAAAACGCCATGCCGGCGAGTTTGTGTTGCGCATTGAGGATACGGACCGCGCTCGATCAACGGATGAGGCTGTGCAGGTCATTCTCGAAGGAATGCAGTGGGTCGGTCTGAAGGAAGACGAGGGTCCGTTCTATCAGAGTCAGCGTTTCGATCGTTACCATCAGGCGATCACGAGATTGCTGGAGTCGGGTCATGCGTACCACTGCTACTGCACGCCCGAAGAGCTGAAGGAGCGCCGGGAAGCGCAAAAAGCGCGGAAAGAAAACACGCGCTACGATCGGCGATGTCGCGCCGCCGATACGCAACCGCGAGAGGGCATCGATCCGGTCGTTCGGTTCAAAAGCCCGCTGACGGGGGCGACGGCCTTTGACGACTCCGTGATGGGGCGCATCGTCGTGCAAAACGAAGAGATGGATGATTTGATCATCGCGCGTTCAGACGGCACCCCGACGTACAATTTGACCGTCGTGGTCGACGATGTGGATATGAAAATTAGTCACGTCATTCGCGGCGACGATCACCTCAACAATACGCCAAAGCAAATCAACATTATGCGCGCGCTGGATTTCGAGCCGCCAAAGTACGCACATGTGCCCATGATTCTAGGCAAGGACGGCGCCAAATTGTCGAAGCGCCACAGCGCGGTCAGCGTGCTCGAGTATCGCAAGCAGGGTTTTTTGCCCGAGGCGTTGCTCAATTACCTGGTGCGACTGGGGTGGTCGCACGGTGATCAGGAAGTGTTTTCCCTGGACGATATGGTGGGATTATTCGACATCACCGATGTTAATAAGAGTGCGTCTGCCTTTGACCCTGAGAAATTAACCTGGCTTAACCAGCACTACCTGCGCGAATCGGATTCGGCCGCAAGCGGTGCGGCACTGGCAGAACACTTACAGGCGCTTGGTGTCGACCCGAACAACGGTCCGGCGTTGTCGTCTGTCGTTGAGCTCTACGCCGAGCGCGCCAGTACTTTGGTGGATCTGGCCGCATCAGCGGTTTGGTTGTTTCAGGACCTCACCGAGTACGTGCCCAAAGCGAGCAAAAAGTTTCTCGGCGAGGGATCGCAGGCGATCTTGCAGACAATGCGAGCATCATTGACAAGCCTGACGGGCTGGGACGAAACCGGTATCGATCAGTGTGTTGCTGCGTGCATGGCAAAGCATGACGTCAAAATGGGTTCGGTGGCCCAGCCGCTGCGAGTGGCGGCAACGGGCAATAGCGTGTCTCCTTCCGTCGGCGCAACGCTGGTCGTGCTCGGTCGCGATCGCACGCTGCAGCGTATCAGTCGCGCGATTGACTGGATTGCCGCGCAGTCAACAACTTAATCAAATGAAAATTGCCGCTGTGCAGTCCCGATTTGCCGGTTATGGTCGCGCTTTCGCCGCGACCGTTGCTGCCGGCATGTTGCTCGCGAACCCGACCGCTGCCGAGGCGGAGCCGTGGGCGACGCCCGGTGACTTGTCGTTACGCCAGGACATTGAACTGCTCGCTGACACGGGGCTGATCAACTTGCCCGTCACGTCGTGGCCAATGAGTTGGGGCGACATCTTTCGCTCCGTCCAGCAAGTCGAACTCAAAGAGTCTATGTCGTTGTCGGTTACCCATGCGCTGGAGCGTGTCCGGACGCGCGCGCGCGCGGAGACATTCAACGGATTGCCACAGCTGGAGTACGGCGTATCCGCGGCAGAAAGTCCACGTCGCTTGCGCCTGTTCGAAGACAGTCCTCGTGAAAACGGCCAGCTCAACCTTGCCGTCGCGCACACTTGGGAAAGTGTCTCCGCGAGAGTGGAGTTCACCTACGCGTTTAATGCACGTGACAATCGCGAGTATCGGTTTGATGGCTCCTACGTATCATTAGTATGGGGCAACACAACCTTCACTCTGGGTGCACAGGAACGCTGGTGGGGACCGGGCTATGACGGGGCTTTGGCCTTATCGACCAACGCGCGCCCGGTACCAGCGTTCGCGATCAAGCGAAATTTTTCTGATCCTTTCGAGTCGCGTTGGCTGCGCTGGCTTGGTCCGTGGACCGGGAGCTTCTTTATCGGTCAAATGGAATCGAATCGGGGAGTACCCAAACCGTATCTGGTCGGAGGCAGGGTAGCGATCAAACCCTTGTCGTCGCTCGAGCTTGGTCTCGTACGCACGGCCCAATGGGGCGGCGAGGGTAGAGACGAGAGTTTTGACAGTTTTTTCGATTTGCTCATCGGGCGCGATAACGTCGGAGACGGGGTCGACAGAGCGAATGAACCCGGTAATCAGCTCGCCGGGTTTGACTGGCGCTGGCGTGTATTTGGCGGTGAGCAGCCAATCGTATTTTACGGGCAGTTGATCGGGGAAGACGAGGCCGGCGGCTTCCCCAGTCGTTATCTAGGACAACTCGGTTTGTCGACATCGACGCCAGTAGGTCAAAACGGCGCTCGTCTGGATGCCCATGTAGAATTTTCAGACACCACTTGCCAGTTTTACGAGTCGAGCAAACTGTTCAACTGCGCCTACAATAATTCGCTGTTCCCAAATGGCTATCGCTATCGAGATCGACCTATTGGCCACTCGACGGACAACGATGCGCGTCAGGTAGCCGTCGGCGCTTCGCTGCGCACGCGTAACGACGCTCGGTATTCCGCCAGCGTACGCTACAGTGAGCTAAATCGTGGAGGATCGCCGGACCTTGGCAATGCGTTGAGCCCGGTGCCGTCAGACTTGATCAACGTTGAACTGTCGCACGAACGCGATTGGTTTGGTGGCATTGTCACCGTCGGTGTCGGCATTGATGCGGCCAGCGGTCAGGTAGGCGGACTGGACGGCAATGACGTTCGCGGCTTCGTAGAGTGGAAAAACCGATACTAGCGCATTGAAAAACCGGATTTTTCAATCTCCCATGAGCCGATTGCTCACGTACAATACCTCAAGTTTGAGATGTGTCCTGATGCCTATGATTAAGTCTTTGTTGTTTAACGGCCGCCATTGGCGCCAACGCGCCATGCTGGCTCTGCTCGCCGTTTTCCTGGTGAGCACTCCTGCGACGCTGGCCCAAGGCTTGCCGCAGCTGACGTCGGAGCAGCAGCGCGCGCTGAGTGCCATGACGCCGGCCCAGAAAGAAGCGGTATTGCGCCAGATGGGATTCACCAACGCGCGGAGCGTACCCGCCCCAACGAATCGGACTGACCGAGCCGCCGAGATAGAGATCCCGACCAGTTCCGTCATTGAAGAGGGCGAGTCCCTGATCGATACGCTGGACGTCACCGACACCATCATTTTGATTCTCAGTCCGAGAGAAAACGTCCGGCTCGATCGCAAAACGCGCTCGCTCAAGGAGCGCATCAATAGTGGCAACCCGTACCGACTCGATAGTGGCGGCCAGTTGACACTGCCGGAGTTGCCAAAAATTGCGCTTGGTGGCTTGAGTCAGCAGCAGGCCCAAGTTCGGATGCAGGCGGAACCTGCGTTCTCCCAGTTCGATCTCGAGTTCCACATACTGCCGATTGACGATCCCGAGGGCCCGACGCTGGAGCCTTTCGGTTACAACGTGTTCTCGGATGATCCGCGTCGTTTTGGGGTTGGCGACTCGGTGCCCGTTCCAAGCGATTACAAGATTGGGCCGGGCGACATGGTCCGGATCCAGTTCTACGGCGCCGCAGCGGCGCAATATGCGCTTGAGGTTGATCGCGACGGCATGCTGAGCCTTCCCCAGCTCGGTCCGCTGCAGGCGGCAGGCTTGTCGTTTGATGGTCTGCGTGAAGAAATTCGGCTGCGTGTCAGTCAGCAACTTATCGGTTCGGAAGTGAGCGTCACGCTTGGCCAGTTGCGCTCCGTGCGGGTTTTTCTGGTTGGGGACGTTGTGGCACCAGGTGCCTATCAGGTCAACGCGTTTGCGACGATAAGCAACGTGCTGGCGCTCGGTGGCGGCGTGGCCGAGTCTGGCTCCCTGCGACGCATACAACAAAAGCGCGATGGCCGAGTGATCAATACTTTCGACCTTTATCGACTTCTTCTTCATGGCGACGCCGCGCGCGATCGCCGCGTTGCGGACGGTGACGTTCTGTTTGTGCCGCCGGTGGGGTCGCGCGTGTCGATTGCCGGCGAAGTTCAGCGGCCCGCGAAGTACGAATTCATCAAGAGCCTCAGCGTCGCTGAAGCCGTCAAAATGGCGGGCGGCGCGCTGCCGGGCGCGTTGCGCTCCGACGTGCGCGTTGAGCGACAGTCCGCCGAAGATGGGTTGAACGTTTACGAAGTGGATTTGGATCGATCGGCGGATGCTGGATTTGCATTGGCATCCGGAGACCGGTTGACGTTGGTCAGGCAATCCAATCAACTTGATCAAGCTGTCACCTTGCAGGGCCATGTTTACCGGCCGGGCGTGGAACCGTGGTCGCCCGGCATGCGGCTTTCGCAGTTGCTGTCATCGCCACGCGACGTGAAGTCTCAGGCGGATCTCGGATACGTTTTGATCCAGCGCCAGCGCGTACCGAACGGTCCGATTGAGGTTCTCTCTGCTGACCTTGGTGGCATTTGGGCTCGATCAGCGCGCGCCGCCGATCCGGAGTTGCAGGCACGCGATCAGATCACCGTTTTCTCGATGACTGAAGAACGCGACGTCTACCTTCAGCCAATACTCGAAACGCTTCGGCTGCAGGCGCAAGCGTCTGCGCCAACGGCAGTCGTCAGTGTGGATGGCCAAGTGAAGCGGCCCGGCACGTATCCACTTGAAGCTGGCATGACCGTGATCGATTTGATTCGGGCTGGCGGCGGGCTGACTGAGTCTGCCTACCGCGACTCAGCAGAATTGCGTCGGTACGGCAACGATAGCGGCGGCGAACGCGTGTCAGATCTCCTGGATATTTCGTTGCTCGACTTATCCCCGGGGACAGGCTCCGCTGGCGAATTGCTGCAGCGATTTGACCACCTTAGCGTCAAGGGTATTTCGAATTGGGGGGAAGACAATTTCCTCGAGCTGCGTGGGGAAATCTTGTTCCCGGGTCGCTATTCGGTTCGACGAGGAGAAACGCTGGCATCAGTTCTGCGCCGTGCGGGTGGCTTGTCTGACACGGCATTTCCCGAAGGCACCATTCTCATTCGAGAGTCGCTGCGTGAGCGCGAGCGTGAACAACTGGATGAGCTGGCTGCGCGCATAGAGAGCGATCTGGCGTCGATGGCATTGTCGAATTCAGGGCAATCGGATGCGATCGGTATTGGGCAGTCTCTGCTGCGGCAGATTCGAGCGACAGATCCCACCGGTCGGTTGGTTATCGATATGAGCGCCATATTGTCTGGCGATCGCAACGCGGACGTTCTGGTGCGTGACGGGGACTCACTGTTCGTTCCCAAAAAGTCGCAGGAAATTACGGTGGTTGGCGAGGTCCAGTACGCGACCTCTCACCTTTGGAAAGATGGTTTGGTGCGTGACGATTACATTGTTCGCAGTGGGGGTATTACGGCCAAGGCCGATCGTCGCCGCATTTACATTGTGCGCGCCAGCGGCGAAGTAGTGGTGAGCAGCCGGTCCCGTTTTTATTCCCGATCGCAAGGCAACGACATTGAGGCAGGCGATACGATTGTGGTGCCGTTGAAGACGGACCGGGTTGCGCCCCTCGTGTTGTGGTCCAGCGCCACTCAGATTATTTACAACCTCGCTATCGCCGCGGCGGCCGTGGGGAGCTTTTAGCTAGTGCTGGATTGGGGTCGGGTGCTCCGGTCTGTGAAAACGCGACGAACCATTTCGATTCCGCGAACACGCTTCGTTTGAGCGCAGAAGGAACACTAGAATGTAGCTTGGGTTCGCAATCGCCGGGCGGGATTGCCAATCACCAGCTCGTCGGCATCTATGTCCTTGAGAACCACGGTGCCCATGCCTGCTGCCGCACCCCGGCGCGCGGTAACGCCTTGGTGCACGACAGCGCCTGTACCCATTTCGGCACCATCTTCCATGTGGACATTGCCGGACAACGCGACCATGGGTGCCAGCGTCACCAGGTTCGCAATGTGGCAGTCGTGCGCGATCGTGCAATTCTGATTCACGATGACGTGGTCACCAATATGCACGTCAGTCGTTATGCGCACGCCCGCGCAAATCTGACTGCCGGCGCCAATGCTCACTCCGCTGCCGATGGTCGCACTCGGATGAATGAGCGTTGCAAAACGCTCGATACCGCAGCTCTGCAGTCTTTGGACAAGGTCACGTCTGACCCGCGGGGCGCCGACCGCCACCACGAAGCTGGCGTGAGCGTAATCAATACAGCGTTCCACCGCGCCCAGATGCTTGACGCCATTAACAGTGGGTTCGTCGACACGGGCGTCATCAAGAAAGCCCAGCAGTCGGAATGATTGATTAGACTGGCTGGCGAGCCAGAAGACTTCGCGCGCATGGCCACCGCCGCCCACAACGACAAGATCGAGGGCACGCACTAGCTGCCCGGTCCTCGATAGCGATGCATGGTGGCTACGTCCTGGCCCGAAATACCGCGCTTGCGCAAGACGCTCGACACGGTACCCATGAGAATGCGCAGGTCGACGGCCATACTCCGAGACTCGACATACGCAATGTCGAGGTCGAATCGATCGTCCCAGGACAGCAAATTGCGCCCGCTGATTTGGGCAAGTCCCGTAATCCCGGGTCTCACCTCGTGTCGGCGCGCATGTTTCTCGCTGTAGAGCGGCAGGTATTCCATGAGTAGTGGACGTGGGCCAACCAGGCTCATGTCACCTTTCAACACGTTGATCAACTGTGGAATTTCGTCAAGACTCGAAGAGCGCAAAAGACGCCCCACGCGGGTGATACGTTCAGCGTCGCCAAGGAGTTGGTCATCCGCATCGACGGCGTTACTCATCGTCCGAAACTTGAGCAATCGAAACGGTTTTCCGTGGCGCCCTGCTCGCTCTTGAATGAAAAGCAGAGGCCGGCCCTCGGCGATTAACAGTATCAACGCGGTCAGCGCCAGCAAGCTGATCCAGGCAGGCGCCGATATCAGCACCAGAATGACGTCGAATAGGCGTTTGAACATGTTCTGACTTAATTCCCCGTGGTCCGCGACTGAGCGCGTTTCCCGTGCTGCGGAGCTTAGCATCCGTGACGGGGCACGGTATAATGCGGCGACGCTAAATCGCTGGCACGGTCCGTCGTCTGGTCCGGCACGCTCTGTCCACCTTTGCGGCTTGATCGCCCAGAATCTTGGAAACTCCATGGAAAGACACAACTCGGCCGCGGCTCAACGCGCGAGCACTTCGTTCGACCTTTCACAGGCGCCGTGGCCGCACTTCGCTGAAGACGAAATCGACGCCAGTGTCAGTGTCCTGCGCTCGGGCAAAGTGAATTACTGGACGGGTAAGGAAAACGACCAGTTCGAGAAGGAGTTTGCGACGTATTTTGAAGCCCCGTACGCCATTGCGGCGGGTAACGGAACGTTGGCCCTTGATCTTGCGCTGCTTGCGCTCGGTCTTAGTTCCGGTGACGAGGTGGTGGTGACGCCCCGGAGTTATTTTGCGTCGGTCAGCAGCGTTGTTCTTGCAGGGGCCACGCCGATTTTTGCCGATATTGATCGCGACAGTCAGAATCTGACCGCTCAATCCATAGAGCGAGTGCTCACGCCAAGGACCAAAGCCATAATGCCGGTTCACCTGGCCGGATGGCCCTGCGACATGCCGGCCATCATGGCATTGGCGAAGGCGCATGAGTTGGCGGTTATCGAAGATTGCGCGCAGGCGCACGGTGCGAGGATTGCCTGCCGGTCCGTGGGGTCGTTTGGCGACGCAGCGGGCTTCTCGTTTTGTCAGGACAAAATCATGACGACGGGCGGTGAGGGCGGCATGTTTTTGACGAATCGTGAAGACCTGTGGGACGCCGCGTGGTCGTTCAAAGATCATGGTAAACGCCATGCAACCGTGCATCGCAAAGATCACCCGCCCGGTTTTCGCTGGTTGCATGAGAGCTTTGGCAGTAATTTTCGGTTGACCGAGATGCAAGCAGCCATCGGTCGGGTGCAGCTAGGCAAGCTGAATTCGTGGGTGGACACGCGGCGCGCTCACGCCAGCATCTTCGTGGACGAATTCTCAGGTCTCGGCGCACTGCGCACGCCGCTGCCCGGCGCCGATTGTCGCCACGCTTATTACAAATTCTATACATTTGTGCGGCCGGAAGCGTTGCGTTCAGGATGGGATCGCGATCGCATCATGGCGGCCGTCGTCGATGCTGGCGTACCGTGCTTCAGCGGCTCCTGTCCTGAAATTTATCGTGAAAAAGCGCTGGTTGATCGTGGACTGAGTCCATCAGCGCGGCTGCCGGTGGCGCGCGAACTGGGGGAGACAAGTCTGATGTTCCTGGTGCACCCGACGCTTGAGGCCGCGCAGGTGCGGCATATGGCAATCGTGGCCGCCCGGGTTGTGGCTGAAGCGACCCGCTAGCGCTCTGGCCCATTCGCCGCGCACACTTTCGCACAATTGATCGACGATTTTGTCCAACGTTGGCTTAGGTTGGGCGCATCACAGTAGGTATACTCTGTTGACCCGCTTGAATCTTGTTTTTGCGGACGATTCAGGGAGACCCCATTGAATAGCAAACGAATGTCGGCTGTTCTTATATTCGCCAATCGTATTTGCCGATTGCCGCGACAAACCAAGCGCAGCATCATGATCGCTGCCGACACCCTCATTGTTCCTCTTGCACTGCTCAGTGCTTTCCAGCTTCACCACGCCGCAAGCCTCCCTTTCGAAGCACGTTCGATCTGGCTGTATCCAATTGTAGCGGTGCTCTCAATTCCGATATTTGGACGCTTGGGGTTATACCGGGCAGTCGTACGATTCATGGGCGTACGCGTCGTGTCGGCCGTTCTTGTAGGCGTAACGCAGGCGACGCTGTTGCTGAGTGTGCTGGCGGCAGTGCTTGCGCCAGGCGTTCTGACGATTCCGGTATTGCTGATATTTTGGGGCGTGTGCGTGCTCTACGTTGGTGGCAGTCGATTCGCCGTGCGGACTTTCTTGCAACGGCGTCGACGCCGAGGTGAGCGTGTCGCCATTTACGGTGCGGGCGGCGCAGGTGCCAGACTGGGTTCGGCGCTTATTGGTGGTCAGGAGTTTCTCCCGGTCGCGTTTGTCGACGACAGTGCGGCGCTACAGGGAAGCGTGATCAACGGCATCGAAGTGTTCGGTCCGGAAGATTTGCTGCGCCTGGTTCGCGAGCTGGAAATTACCCGTGTTTTGCTGGCGCTGCCGTCCGTGTCGCGTCGGCGCAGAAAGCGAATCATTGAACGGCTTGAGGCATTGCAAGTCCACGTTCAAACCATGCCAAATTTTTCCGATGTGATTTCGGGGCAAGCACGAGTTGATGACATTTGCGACGTGGATGTCGCCGACTTGCTGGGTCGCGACTCAGTGCCACCGGACAATGAACTTCTTCAGTCGTGTATCCGCGATAAAGTGGTGCTCGTATCGGGCGCCGGTGGCTCTATCGGTTCGGAGTTGTGCCGTCAGATTGTTACTCTCGGCCCCAAGCGACTTCTTCTGTTCGACCATTCGGAATTGGCGCTTTACAACATCAACAGGGAACTGAAGCATTCGGTCGATCGCGACAGTTCTAAATCCCTGGAGATTGTTCCGCTACTCGGGTCAGCTCTGGATCGCCAGAGAATGACGTCCATCTTACGGACTTTCGCCGTGCAATCGGTGTATCACGCGGCCGCGTACAAACATGTACCGATCGTGGAGCAAAACATTTTGCAGGGCTTGCGCAACAACGTTGCGGGTACTTACCGAACAGCGATGGCCGCACAGGATGCCGGGGTCGATAATTTTGTACTCATTTCCACTGACAAGGCGGTTTGCCCAACCAATGTTATGGGTGCGAGCAAGCGCCTTGCGGAAATGGTTTTGCAAGGTTTGCACGAGCGCGGGTCAACGACGCGATTCTGCATGGTTCGATTTGGCAATGTGCTCGAGTCGTCTGGGTCCGTCGTGCCACTGTTTCGCGAGCAGATTCATCGCGGCGGCCCGGTCACGGTCACGCACCCGGAAATAACACGGTTTTTTATGACTATCCCGGAAGCGGCGCAATTAGTATTGCAGGCAGGAGCGCTTAGCAAGGGCGGAGAGGTGTTTGTTCTGGATATGGGTAAGCCTGTCAAGATCGATGATCTCGCCCGGCGCATGGTTCATTTGATGGGGCTGACCGTCGTGACGGAAAAACTTCTTGATGGTGATATCGAGATTCAATACACCGGATTGCGCCATGCCGAGAAACTGTACGAAGAATTGCTGATCGGCGACGACGTCGAACGGTCCGAGCATCCGATGATTTTGCGCGCACAGGAAAAGTGGATGCCATGGGATCAACTTCAGGAGAAAATCGATCAGTTGGAGAAGGCGTGCGAGGGTCATGATTGTTCGTTGGCGCGACAGATTTTGCGTGATGCCGTCGAAGAATATGTGCCGTCAGCAGACCTGGTCGATTTGGTATGGATGAGCCGCAACGATGCTGCAACCGTTGCGCGCCCTAGCAAGGTTTCACCGCTGAGCTCATGGCGCCAGCGCCGCTAAACAACCGGCGCTTCTACTGCCAGCGGGCCAGAGCATAGTTGCGGGCAAGGTTGCCCTGGTACTGCAGTCGATGAACCGGTTTATCGGTCTTGAAGAAACTCTGCACGACGCGCTGAACCTCTGCGTCTACTTCCCCCAGTTTGATCCAGCCGTCTTCAATGTACTTGCCCAGTGAGAATGGTGGATCACCGTCCGTCAGCAGGCCGCCGTCGACAAAATCGGAAAACTGATAAGTGGCAGGGTCCGTCGAGCTCTTGCGGACTATGACTTTCAGAAACGTTGTGATGAGCTGGTCGATTGCCGGGCGCCCCGCGCAGCGCTGGTTCGCGTGCAGATGGGCAGCCAAAACGAACGCGACAGTCCCGTTGGCGTGAGACGTATCGCTAAGCTGGTCATAGGGTCGGCCGTACTTCCTCTCGATCGCGACACCCGCCTTGCGTGACCTCATGAAAATATCCCATTCCACCGCGCCGGCATGCCGCTTGCTGTCTTCAAGGTCGTTACATACGCGCTGCAATTGCTCACCGATAATCTGATGAACATCGGCGCCGCCTCGTCCCATTGACGCGTCGATCGCAATTTCGCCGAAGTGGGCGACACGGTGGATCAACGTATCCTGCTCCACTGGATATACGCCGGTCGGTAAATGCATGGCTGCATTGGCCGGCCCCAGCTTGCTCGACCATTTTTCGAGCAAGTCGTGTTCCACGTAGCGCTGATAGCGTGCCGCGCGCTGGCGATAACGCCCGGCGAGTTGAGTGTCCGTGCGCAGCACTCTCGAAAGTCTCGCGATGGCGCGTCCCGCCGTCCAGTCGCACAGTGCGACGTTGAAACGAGTTTCTTCCGGTTTCTGGGGATTGCGTGTCGTTTTGAAATCGAGATAGCCGTCGTCGTCATAGTCCGCCGCTTGTGCGAGCATCGCGTCGGCGATGTCCATGCTTTTGATCAAATATCGATTTGCTCGAGTTGCCTCAAACATAGAGAGCAGGCCTTCGAGATCGAGGCTAAGCGGGTAATTATCTTCGCAGGCGTCGGCGCGATTGGCGCGTTCCAGAACGCGAGGAAAATAGCTGTTCAGGTAGCGATCATGCGCCAGGCTCAAGTTGCGGACACGACGATCAGCGAGATCCGCGAAGCCTGTCGCGCCAATGCGCAGCCCGCTCGGCCGCCCTGGCGTGTCGTCGTCCTGGACGGCGTAGCCGCCAACGCGCAGATGTGGGTCGGCGCCGAGATAGATTCGGGCCACGTGTGTATTGCCCCCATAGGGCCAGTCAAGTCGCACGACGTCCGCGGCTTGCGTCTTGTTTGCCGCGCCGAAATGGTCGCCGCGCACGGTTAGCTGAAGATCGTCCAGCGACAACGATGCGGGCGCAACGGCAAACGTGAGTTCTACGTAATCGGCGCCGTCTACCGCGTACCTATCCTTCCCGAGCTGCACAACATCCGCGGAAATATGACCCTGACCGTAGTGCGCAATTAGTTCCCGGATGTCCGCCAGTCCGATGCAACCGTCTGCATCGATGTCCAGGTGTGGCTGATGCGGCGCCTGACCGCTGCACGTGCCGAGCCCCGCACGGAGTTGGCGTGCGTCTTGTAAATCAACAATGAGATCGTCATTCACGTCGCCTGGTAACGCAGCCGCTGACGCACAGATCCACAGACTCGCTGGCAGCGCGATGAATGACTTGCTGAGCATCCTTGCCGTTTTGCTCACAGTTTTAGCCCAGCAACGCGTCAATGACTTTTTGCTGTAATTCCTCATCCAGATACGGATGCATCGGGACGCTGAAAATTTCTTGCGACATTTTTTCGGACACCGGGAACTGCCCGGCACGATATCCAAGGTCGGCCAAAGCAGGTTGGAGGTGCAGTGGGACCCGGTAGTAAACGGCGGACGGCACGCCCGCACTTTTTAACGCGCCCAGATGTTGCTCGCGATCGCTGTCTTTCGCACGCAGGCAGTATTGCGCCCAGGTGCTAGCGCTATCGGCGGCAACGCCCGGAACGTGGAAACGTTCGCCCAATGCGACGGCGTAGCGATCAGCCACGGCGTTGCGTTGCTTTATTTCTTCCGCAAACGCGTCCAGTTTCACCAGCAAAATGGCGGCTTGAATGGTATCGAGGCGACTGTTGGTGCCGATGGCGACGTTGTCGTACTTATTGCTGCCCTTACCGTGTACACGGAGAGAGCGAACTGTATTAATCAGCGCTTCATCTTTGCTGAACACAGCTCCGCCGTCTCCGTAGCAACCCAACGGCTTGGCCGGAAAGAAGCTTGTGGTCGCAATATCGCCGAGGGCGCCCACCGGCACGCCGCCCTGCGTCGCGCCAAAAGACTGGGCACCGTCAGCCAGTATTCTCAATTCGTGCTCATTGGCAACTTTGGATATAGCGGCGTAATTGGCAGGTTGGCCGAACAAATCAACGGCAATGACGGCTTTGAGGTTAATGGCGGGATGCGACGCTCGAAACGATTTCACCGCGTCGTCAAGAGACTGAGCGCAAAGGTTGTAACTACCTGGCTCGATGTCAGCAAACACCGGGCGTGCGCCGACCAGTGCAATCGATTCGGCGGACGCGAAAAAGGAAAACGAGGTCGTAATGACGGCATCCCCGGGTCCAATGCCGAGCGCTTTGAGTGCCAAAACCAAGGCATCCGTTCCATTGGCAACGCCGGCCACGTGCGCATTGTCTGACCAATCGCTGAGTTTACTCTCGAGCGCGCGGACTTCGGGGCCGAGAATATACTGGCCATGTTCGAGGACAGCCAGAACAGCCTGATCCATCCGGGTTTTCATGTCGCCGTATTGGCGTTTGAGGTCAATAAATTGCATTGGTCTATTTCTCACTCACCGTCATCGTGCCGTTGTTAAGAGTGTAACGATCTTTGGTGTGCGGGCAATCATAGTGGCCGTCACCGGTCACCGGTAGGTTGATGCGCTCTCCATAGCGACTCATCCAGCCGATCTGGCGTCCCGGCACGCCCGCCATCAGCGCAAAATCCGGAACATCACGATTGACGACGCAGCCAGCGGCGATGAAGGCGTACGCACCAATGACGTTACCGCAGACGATCGTTGCATTGGCGCCAATCGAGGCCCCGCGGGACACGTGTGTCGGCGCATACTCGGCTTTGCGATTCACCGCCGAGCGCGGGTTGATAACGTTGGTGAATACCATGCTTGGGCCACAGAAGACGTCATCTTCAATCGTCACCTGATCGTAGATCGAGACGTTGTTTTGTACTTTGACATTGTTACCTAGGGAAACAGCGTCACCAACAAACACGTTTTGCCCGAGCGAGCAGCCCTCTCCAATACGCGCTCCACCGCAGACATGAACCCAGTGCCAAACACGACAGTTCTTACCGATCTGGGCTCCTTCATCAATAATGGCAGTTTCGTGAGCAAAAAAGGGGGATGCGGACATCATTTGAACCTCTGGTGGCAACGGCCGCTACTATACCGATTTTTGGGCGATGTGACTCTCGTGCTGCGACCGATCGAAACGTGCGCAATTATCGGGATTTCATGGCTTTTATCGCAGCCTATGAGTAGAATTCGGGCACGCGCCGCCAAAGATAGCCACGTGCCGAAAGACGATGACCACGACGACAGCCACCGCAAACCAAACCACCGACTACACGCTCTATGACCTGTGGCTCGTCGTCTGGCGTGGCAAGTGGACAATCATCCTTACCGTAGCGATTTTCACGGGATTGGCCATTGCCTATGCACTGAACGCGACCAAGTGGTTCCAGGCGCATGCCGTAATGATGTACGCCGAGCGTAACGCCATGTCCGGGCTGCAGAGCAAGTTGGGTGGTCTGGCCGCATTGACCAATATTGGCAATGTCGACGCCGGTAGCAGCCGTGACGAGGCGCTGGCCGTATTGCGGTCGCGCGATTTTGCGGCGCAGTTTATTCTCGCCAATGATTTACTGAAAGACTTCGCTGGCTTTGGGGCGGACGACGGCGGGGCCGATCAGGACGCCTATGACATGCGAGATGCCGTACGTTTTTTCCACGAGAACGTGCTGAAAGTCCAGGATGACAGCAAGACAGGTCGAGTAACACTGAGTATATTTTGGACGGATGCGGACGTTGCGGCAAAGTGGGCGTCCAGTGTGATTGAGTTAATAAACGAACGCATGCGTCGGCAAGCCCTGGTCGAGGCGGAATCCAATGTGCAGTTTCTCAAGGAACAATTGACCGCCAACTCACTGGTCAGCCTTCAGCAGTCAATCAGCAACCTGCTTGAGAACGAGTTGCAGAGCCTGATGCTTGCTCGCGGGAACAAGGAATTTGCGTTCCGCGTTATCGACCCGGCGCAGCCACCAAAACGTCGCTCCAAACCGCGGCGCACCCTGATCGTGGCGTCTGCCGTTGTCGTCGGTGGTTTTCTGGCGATCCTGCTGGTTTTTCTGATCAACGCGTTCAAGGTTCGGGCTCGCTAGCGGACGTCTGCGACTAGTTATGCCTGTATTGAAGCGCTGTGAATCATGGCGATCGGCTGGGCGGGCGCGACATGTGGCGTAATATCACGACGCTATTGTCCGGCAATGCGGCTGCGCAGCTCGTCAACATTGCTACGATTGTGTTTGTCGTGGCGCGGTATATTTCGCCCGAAGACTTCGGTCGCTACGCCGTGCTGATGTCGTACATTGGCATACTGTCTGTCGTTGCTTGCTTGCGCTACGACGTTGCTTTGGTATCGACGCACCGAGACATATTTGCGCGCAATCTCGGGGCCGCAGCGATACTGATCGCGGTCGGCTTTACGCTGCTGTGTGCGGTCGTGATGTGGGTGATCGAAACAATCGCTGGCGCTGCTTTCCTGTTTGGGATTTCGCTGTGGCTGTTGTTGGCGGCGCTTTTCTTGAAGGCGTTGGGACAGGTGTTCGCTGGCGTGCTTTACCGCCAGGAAAGATACCTGTCCTATTCGGTCATCCGTTTTGTTCAGGCGTTGGTTTTGTTCGGAGGTTTTCTGTGGACCGGCTTGCAGTCGAATGGTGTTCCAGGGCTCATGTTGTCGGTCTTCGCCTCGTACCTGACGTTTGCTGCGCTTGCCAGCATCGCAATCGGTCGACAGTTTTTCCTTGATCGCGTGCGCTTGGCGCGGATGGTAGCCGTTGCGCGTCGCGAGACGGATTTCCCACTGTTCAATACCCCTCAGGCGCTGATCGACACGTTCCTTTCCAACGGCGTCAATATTGTCATCATGGCGCAGGCCGGTTCGACAATGGCGGGTTATTACAGTTTTATGCAGCGCGCTGTCCGGGCCCCACTGACCTTGGTATTTGGCGCGGTGTCTCAGGTGGTTTTTCGTTTTGCATCACGTTATCGCGAGCACAGCAACAGAGTTCGCAGAGAGCTGTTGCGGGTCGCCGTTTTTGCCTACGTTTTGGTTGCCGTTGGAGCCTTGTGTGCTGCCGTCGTCCATGCCAATTTCGGCTTGTTGCCGTTTCTGGAGAATTGGTCAGGTCTTCGAGATTATTTACCGGCGTTCTCGGCGTGGTTTCTCGTTCCGTTTTTGTTCTCGCCGTTTGCGACGCTGCCTATTGTCTATGCCCGGCAGCGGACATTTTTCGTTTGCGCCACGAGCTTCAATTTGATGGCTCTCGCTAGCCTCGGCGTTTTTCTGGCGCTCGGGTTGAGGCAAGGAGCGTTTCTGATAGTTGCCACAGGGGCGTTGGTGTATTTCGCGGGTATGTCCGTATGGGTTTATCGCCTGACGGCTGAGGCGAAAACATGAAGGACGCAGAGAGCGTGCTCTTCCTCGGGTCGTCCTACTGGGCGGCGCACCTGTGCACCATGCTGAACGAGTATTCGACCCAAAGGGCATTCACCTTCAAAGACTGGTGGCGTTGGCTCCGTCTGCCTCGGCGTCGCGTCTGTTTGGTCGGTGTCGGACCTGCCGACAGTTGGAAGCGGCAAGTGTTCTATCAGTTTGCGCGCTGGTCAAAGCGCTTGCGTCTGGCCGCGTCGCCGACTATTTTTTGGATTGGCAGCGATGTACTGCGATTAACGTCCGGACTAACGGAAATGGAAGGTTTCCGCCATGTTGCAGGAGCGCAATGGCTAGCTGATGAGGTTCGCGCGCACGGGTATCCGTGCGGCAGTGCATTGTTTCCCGTGGCGCTGGATACGTTTGACGTACAGCCCTTTCCCGAAATAGATCGTCTTCAGGTTCTTTGCTACATTCCTGACAAGGCCAGCGATGTTCACGGTGGCGAAGAAATTCTTGAGGTCGCGACCGAATGTCCGGACATCGATTTCCGAGTCGTCGGCGGCTCTGGGACCTGGTGTGCGGAGGCGCCGGCAAACGTCGTGTTCGCTGGGTGGGTTGACGACATGCGGGCCGCAATGCGGGCAGCTCACGTTGTCCTTCGTCGCACGCCGCACGACGCGTTCTCCGCCATCGTGCGCGAGGGCATGTTGTCGGGCAGGCACGTCGTCTTTACTTATGATGTCGAGGGCGTATGGCACGTGCCGGCGGGATCGGCCGGGGAATTGAAGGGCGTCCTGACGTTGCTGTCCGCACGCCTAGGTGAGGGGAGTCTGACGTTTAATGAAGTGCCAGCAGCCCAACGTGCCCGACTCACCGACACGCGCGCGCAGGCGCAGACGCTAGCCGATGAACTCGCCTGACACACTTTTTGTTTTTGTGTTTGTTGCATACCTGTTGACGGTGGGCGGCATTCTCTATCGATTGCGCTCCGAGCCTTTGTACGATCCACGGGTTTTGTTTACGCTGGCCGCCGCACTGTGGATGTTCATTGTTCACGGATACGTCACCGGATTTGAGGGGTATCTGGCCGCGAAACCTGGCTTCTATCACACCGATATCCGGCTCCTGAGCAGCTACGCGCTCGCGATGATGCTTGTCGGCCTGTTGTCTTTCGTTGGCGGTACCACAGCTGGAATGCGCGTCAAAATGCGACCGGCAAGCGCGAACACCAGTGGGTCTCTTCTCGTTCCGGTTTGCATTTTTCTGTTCGCACTGTCAGTGCTTAATTTTTATACCAATGTCTTGATGATTAGCGGAGGCAACGTCTATCGCTATCTCTCGGAGATCGCTATCCGACCTTACCAGGTGGAAGAGAGCGCCGGTATTTCTGCGTCAGGCTATGTGCTTGGTTTTATCGGTATTCAGATGCTGGCCTACATCGGTGGTCGTCGCGGTGTCGGGCGCCGCTATTTGTGGTTGCTGAGCGCTGGCGTTGCGTTCATGTTAATCGTGCGTTTTTCACAAGGTCGCATATTTCAGACGCTGGTGTTATTGGGGGCCTGCTATACCGCTTACTCGCTCGGCACCGCGTCGCGTGTTGGTCGACCGATACCGTGGCCCAAGCAGATTCACTTGTTGTTCCTGATGGGCGCCGTTGGACTGTGTATTTATTTTTTGCGTATTGCCAGCGCATTGTCGCATTTGGGTTACAAAGTCACGCTTGAAAGCGTAGAAGCGTTCGGTTCGAACCTGGTGCACTTTGCGTTGCAAAGAGGCAATGTGCCGAACTTCCCGATTGTGTTTACGTTGCTCGACAAAATGCCGTCAGAGGAGGGCTTCTTCCATGGCTCGACGCTATTTAACTGGGCGATTTTCTTCATCCCAAAAGCGATTCTGAAGGCGGACTATCTGATTTCTCTCCAGATCAAACGGCTCTGGTACACCGATATTGAAGGCGGTGGATTGCCGCCGACGGCAGTGGGAGAATGGTATGCGAATTTCGGCCTGGCTGGCGTCCTGGTCGGGATGTTTGTGGTTGGTCTGGTTATGGGCTTGCTGTACAAACGCGCCATCGTGTCTTGTTCACCCTATGCAGCGGTACTGTGGGCAAATTTGTCGTTCGGATTCATCGTGATTTATCCGAAAACCGATCTGGCCCAAATTCCACAATATTCCATGTTCGTGCTGTTTTCCTTGTGGGCGCTAATGCTGATTTTGCGTAGCGCACTGACCGGTCGGCGCGCATCCACGTGATCGCATTGATTCAGCGTGCTGTGATTTGCGTGCTGCTCGCTATCGTTTGCGTGCACTACGTTGAGTCTTATACGTTGCCCGTGGTGGAGAAGATTCGCAAGACGCTATTCGGTGAGCAGGCGTACATGCGGGCGAAAGAAGGCTGTGCTGCGATTCAAGGCGACGAATGGGTTCACCCGGCGACGCTGTCGCTCACCGCGTACGGTACTGCACAGCGCCATCTTGGCGACGCTTATGGTCTGCATGAGCCCGAGGTACTGCAGGATTACGCGGCGGCACCATCGACGGATGCAGATTTGCGCTGTATCGCCGACTTTCTGCTTCACGTTGCGCCCGTAGAGCGTCGTGGTGGCTTGCCAGTGCGCGCGTTTCGCTACGATATTCCGAAGAGTAGTTACGGCATTGAATCCGGATGGTACTCCGGACTGGCGCAGAGCTTCGCCGGCCAGATACTGCTGGCAGCTCACGTGCGCTTTGAGGATCCGGTTTACCTCGAAGCGGCGATCGAAGTAGGCAATTTGCTGCGGGTCGAAATTGGTGACGGCGGCGTGAAAATACCGTTGGCTGACGGTGCCATCTGGTTTGAGGAATATGCGCAGTCTGGCAAGACGCCGCCGATGGTATTGAACGGGCATTTGTTGGCGCTTGACTACTTGTACTGGTTAGGCCGAGCTGATCCGGCCGGCCCGTGGCTAGCTCTGTTTGACGCTGGCATTAAGAGTGTCGTTGGCGAAATCGACACCTACGCAGGCCGCGCCTGGTCCTACTATGACGCGTTGGGCAACTTGGCGAATCACAAATACCAACGCTTCCATATACGCCAGTTGCGGCGTTACTCGAGCCATGACCAGAGCGGGACCCTCGGGTCCGCCGGAGATGCCATGTCGCGTCAACTCTGGATTCCGGCAGGAATTTTGCAACGTTTGGCAACGCAGCCGTCACGGTTGATTCTTTTTCTGGTGGGATGTTTCTCGCTAATGATATTTTCGATGTGGACGGGGATCCGCCTGTGGGTCACACGTCGATGAACGCCTGCATTGCACACGATTTGAGCTGAGAATTTCGCCAGCGCATGCGCATCATTTACCTGCATCAGTATTTTAACCTGCCGTCGATGACCGGCGGCACGCGATCTTATGAGATGGCGCGTCGTATGGTGGCCGCGGGCCACGATGTACACATGGTCACTTCTCGTCGAGACTCCGAGAGTGGCCGCAGCGGCTGGACGACGACGCAGCATGAGGGCATTAACGTTCACTGGCTGGATGTGAGCTATCGAAATGACATGGGCTTTCATCAGCGTCTCGCGGCCTTTGTTCGATTTGCGCGAGAGGCAGGGCGCCGCGCTGTTGGCATTGGTGGCGACGTGATATTCGCTAGCAGCACACCGTTGACCATCGCGTTGCCAGGGGTTCATGCGGCGCGAAAATTAACGATACCCATGGTGTTCGAAGTCCGTGACTTGTGGCCCGAGATGCCGATTGCGATGGGCGCACTACGCAGCCCACTTACGATTTATCCTGCTCTTCAGCTCGAGAAATATGCCTATCGCCATGCGCAACGCATAGTCGCGTTGTCGCCCGGCATGGCTGAGGGTGTCGCAGCAAGAGGCTATCCGTCTGAACAGATTTCGGTTATCCCGAACAGCTGTGATGTTGATCTGTTTCGTGTGCCCTCGGCGCAGGGTGAGCGCTTTCTCGATGAGCACCCCGCGTTGCGCGGTGGGCCACGCGTCTTCTATGGCGGCACGTTCGGCCGTGTAAATGGCTTGAGCTACATGGTAGAGATCGCCAGCGCAATGCTCGCGATTGATCCGTCCGTGCGCTTTGTGGCCGCAGGCGAGGGCGGGTTGAAACAGGCGATCATCGACGACGCGCGCCGGGCGCAGGTGTACGAAAAGAATTTTTGGATCCTGCCATCGATGGCCAAACAAGACATGCCCGGATTCTTGAGTGCCGCCACCGTGGCCACATCGTTCGTTGTGGATCTGGAAGCTGCGTGGAAGAATTCGGCCAACAAGTTTTTTGATGCACTGGCGGCCGGACGGCCAATTGCCATCAATCACGAAGGGTGGCAAGCCGATATTCTCCGTTCGTCTGGCGCCGGGCTGGTGATGCCCGCTCGCGACCCGCGAGCGGCGGCTATGGAGTTGCATGATCGCCTAACGGATACAAAATGGCTGGAAACGGCGTCGACGGCTGCCAGCACCTTAGCGGACGAGCGGTTTGATCGCGACCGATTGGCCGCCCTGCTAATCGAGGTTTTGGAGGGCGTGGTAGCCCAGCGCCCTGCCGATTAATGCCTGTTCCTGCACAGTCTAGCGTCCAACGCAAAAGCTGTTAGACTTGCGTCCCTTCGCGATTTGGCCGGGCTATTGGTCATCGACTCACTCAATTAATGAAATGCTATGACTCTGAGAATTGCGCACTTAACCACGGTGCATCCTTGGCAGGATGCGCGCATTTTCTCCAAGATGTGCTGCTCGCTAGCGGCGGCGGGAAACGAGGTTCATCTCATCGCGGTGCACGGTTATCCGGTCGGCGATGAGCCGGTCAATGGCGTACATGTGCATTTGTTCAGCGAGCCCATGTCGCGCTTGGCGCGGCTTACGCGCAGCGCATGGCAAGTGTACCGTCGCGCGCTTGAGGTTCGTGCAGATATCTACCACTTCCACGACCCGGAACTGATCGGTGTTGGCGTCTTGTTGCGTCTGCACGGACGCAACGTTGTGTATGACGTTCACGAGGACATGCCCAAGCGAATTCTGGATCGAGAGTGGGTGCCGAAGCCGCTGCGCAAGCCGCTCAGCGGATTGATTTCTGCGGTGCAAGCCGTCGGCAACCGAACACTGAGTGGCATCGTTTGCGCGACGCCAACCATTGCCAAGCGGTTCGATGCGCGCAAGACCGTTACGGTTCGAAATTTTCCTGCGTTGGAGGAGTTTGATTTCTCTGATGACAGTGTGACGCCGCGCACACCGACCATCGTATTTATCGGCACGATCGATGTGACGCGCGGCGTGTTGGAGTTGATCAATGGTTTCCGTGTTTTGAGTGAGCGGATGGACGCCAAATTGGTGATTGCAGGCCGCCGTCGAGGCGATGAGTACGATCGAGCATTGGATCAGGCGGCGTCAGGTCTGCCGGTTGAGTTTCCAGGGTGGGTTGATCGCCAGCAAGTGCAGAGCCTGTTATCGGACGCGGCCGTTGGCGCGGTCCTTAGTCTACCGTGTGACACCGCTAACGAAGCAATATCGACCAAGCTCTTCGAGTATATGGCTGGCGGCATTCCTGTGGTGACTGCCAACATGCCACTGTGGGCCGAAGTGGTTGAATCGTCGCAATGCGGTTCGGCCGTTGAGCCATCGGATTCGAATGCAGTTGCCGCCGTGCTCGAGCACTGGCTTCGCGATGCCGACGCGGCACGAGCGGCAGGCGACAACGGACGCGACGCCATTATGAACACCTATAATTGGTCCAAAGAACTCCCCACGTTAATGCAGCTTTACAGGCGGCTAGCCAATGACTGATCTAATGAAAGAACTACCGTTTAAAGAAGTGTTGGTGATAGCACCACACACCGACGACGGCGAATTGGGGGCGGGTGGCACGATTGCCAGGCTGATCGAGGAGGGTGCCAGGGTGACCTACGCCGCGTTTTCGACGGCGCAACAGTCTGTGCCAAAAGGCTTGCCACCGGACATTCTCGTTACTGAGGTGCGCGAAGCCACGAAGCGTTTGGGCATCACGCCTGACCGGCTGAAAATTTACGATTACGAAGTGCGCAAGCTCAACTATGCGCGGCAACAGATTCTGGAAGATCTGGTTGTGCTTCGTGCCGAGTGCAAATACGACTTGGTGTTGGCACCGTCGCGTCACGATATCCACCAGGATCATGCGACCGTAGCTGACGAGGCTGTACGGTGCTTTAAGCAAACCACACTTCTTGGTTACGAACTGATCTGGAACAACCTGAGTTTCGACACGCAAGCGTTTATTCAGCTTGGCGACGCGCACATTGACGCAAAATCTCAAGCGCTGGACGCTTACTCGTCGCAACGACGCCGCGACTACATGCAGCCTGGGTTTACCCGTTCCATGGCGCACATTCGAGGCGTCCAGATTGGCGTCAAATATGCCGAGTGTTTCGAAGTGATTCGCGTCGTTTTTTAGGAGTCATACGTGTATCAAATCGAGGGGTTGTCGCGCCGTGTTGCGGCAGAGCGTTCGCAGCAGTTGCTTGCGTTGCCGTCGGGTTTGACGGGCGACGATTGGACGGCCGATCACTTTGAAAGTAACCGCAACGGAAAATGGTCGCTGTCGCTTATCGCGTTCGATGACGAGCGGAGAGTCGTTGGCTACGCGATAGCGTCTCAGCCCGATCCGTTGCGTGCGCATTTGCATCGCATCGTGGTGTCCGAAGCGCTTCGAGGCAAAGGTTTGGGTGGCGAGCTTGTGGCCGCGCTGAAAACGCGTGCGTTGGCAGCGGGCCTGCGGCAACTCTCGCTGAAAGTTGCGGCGGACAATGATGCCGCTACGCGCTTTTACGCCAACCATGAGTTTGTCGAATTGAGCAACGCGCCGGGCGCGTATCGCTGGATGAGCGCGCCGCTGACGCCGCAGACTGTCGTAGCGTGCCACCAGCCCAATTTCCTGCCGTGGGCCGGGTTCTGGTCAAAGCTGGTTCACTGCGATTGCTTTGTCATTCTGGATGACGTGCAAATGCCAACCGGGCGCAGTTATGTGTCGCGAACCCGAATCGCTGACGGCGTTGATAGTCGTTGGTTAACCGTTCCAGTGACTCGAGCGTCTGACGCGCGGATCCTGGACGTGCGACTGGCAGAGGACAAAAAGTGGCGTGGCAAGCATCTTGGGTCGTTGCGCCAGATGCTGGCCAAGGCACCTTATCGGGATGATGTCCTGTCGCTGATTGAGGGACCTTATGGAGCCCCTCATGAACGACTCGCTGAGCTGAACCTTGATTTGATGCAGCGAGTGGCGACCTATTTGGGCTTGCGTCGACGCATCGTGCGTTCATCGGAGTTCGACGTCGAATCAGCTAGCGACCAGCGGCTACTCGATCTGGTTTTACAGGTCGATGGCAATGTCTATTTGTCCGGAAAGGGCGGTCAGAACTACCAAAGCGAGCAAACGTTTACCGATGCGGGAGTCGAACTGAACGTGCGAGAGTACGCGCCAATTGAGTACGCCCGCGGACCGCACGAGTTCGTCGCCGGTCTCTCAATGATCGATTTGATTGCCTGGTGTGGTCCCGAAGCCATCGCGCATTTGCGCTATCCGCCGGCGACCGACTAGCCTGCCCTATTCATGAATTTTGCGATTCTCTTGAATAGGTAAGGCTAGTACTTGAGAGGTAACGAGACGCGGCGGCCGTCGCGCGCCGACAAGTAGCTGGCGATCAGGAGTTCCATCGATTTCAGTCCCTCGCGGCCGTCAGTTTCCGGTTTGGCGCCATCCCGAAGTGTGTTTACGACGCTCTGGTAGTAAAGGGGGTGACCGAAACCGTAAACCGAGGTAGTCGCGTAGTTTGCCGAGGCAACGTCTTCGTCTTCAGGTTGCTTGTCGGCAAAATCCCAGACCTGAATTTCGTTCGCTGCAATGCCGCCGATGCGAGCTGTGCCGGTCTCGCCGATGATCGTGATCGACCCTTCGAGGTTTTTCGGATAGGTCAGCATCGTGACATTCATTGAGCCGAGCGCTCCGGATCTCCAGCGAATGCTCAGGGCGGCCGTATCCTCAACCTCGATATCCCGGTCCAGTGTAGCTGTGTAGGCCTGCACACTCTCGACCGGTCCGATCAGCCAGTCGAGTAGATCGACATAGTGACTGGCCTGATTCATCAGCGCGCCGCCGTCGAACTCCCACGTGCCTCGCCACGCATCCTGATCATAATAAGACTGTGGCCGGGTCCAAAAGACGCTCAGGTTGACCATGAATATCCGCCCGAAACGCTTTTCCTTAATCGCTTTACGCAGCAGCTGCAGCGTGGCATTCCGTCGATTCTGCTTGACCACAAACAGGTGAACGCCAGCTTTGTCACAACTTTCCACCATATCGAGCGCGTCTTGCCAGCGTGTCGCCATGGGTTTTTCCGTGATGACATGCTTGTCATGTTCGGCGGCTGCGATGGCTTGTGACGGGTGCATGCCACTTGGCGTCGCCAGAATGACCGCATCCGCGTCCGATTCAGCCAATAATTTGCGGTAGCTTGAAAATCCTTGCGCGCCCGTTGCCTCGACGGTCTTTGCCAGCCGCTCCTGATCAGGGTCACAGACCGCCACCAGTTCGAGAGCATCGGCATGTTTTTCTATCGAGCCTATGTGGTTTTTCGAAATTCGGCCGCAACCTATCAACGCAAGTTTGATTTTTCGGTCTTGGATCAGGTTTTGGCTAATATTCATGCAGAATCTCGGTTGAGGTGGGCAGCGAACGGCGGCGCCCGACGGGGCCGGGCTGGAGTCTAAGGCTTGCCGGGATGACCCGTCAACGCGCCAGGAATCGCGAACTTGCTGCGTTTGGTGCCGCTTTGGCAGCCCTGCGGCGTCCGGGAGACAGGGTTTCAGTGAGAATTGGTCTACAAAAAGCTACCGAAACAGTTCGTTATCGCCTGTTTTGTAGTGAATTTTTTCGCTTTCTGTATAATCGCGCGGCGTTAGGGGGCGGTTACCCTGCGTCTGACCACGGGGCATAACGCCACTTTTTGCCACAAGGAAGATCCGTTTTGACCAACAGACCTAAAACTCTTGTCGATTCGTTTTCGAGCTTTCTCGGACGTCTTTCCCGACGTACGAAGCGGATAATGATGTTTGCCACGGATGCGATTACCGTGCCCTCGGCCTTGTGGGTTGCTTTCTATTTACGATTTGGAGAGCCATTCTCCGAGCTTTCTTTGACCTGGTGGTACTATCCGCTGGTTTCGGCCCTGGCACTGCTGATTTTGGGCCGTTTGAATTTGTATCGGGCAGTCGTCCGGTTTATGGGTGCCAGAGCCGTTGTCGCCGTGGTCTACGGCGTGTCCTTGATCATCGCATCTCTGGCCGCGGTCGCGGCCCTGCTGGCACCTAATCCGCTCCCGCTCACGGTCCTGGTGATTTTCTGGATTGTCGCGGTGCTTTACGTTGGCGGAAGTCGGTTTATTGTGCGTGGTTTTTTGCAGCGTGATCGACGGCGTGGTGAACGTGTGGCGATTTACGGAGCTGGTGGTGCAGGGGCGCGGTTGGCGTCGGCTTTGGTTGGGGGGCAGGAGTTTCTCCCTGTCGCCTTTGCAGACGACGGTGCGGCGTTACACGGCAGCGTTATCAATGGTATCGAGGTCTTTGACCCTGCGGATCTTGGTCGTCTTGTCGAAGAGCTGCAGATCTCGCGCGTGCTGCTGGCTTTGCCGTCCGTGTCGCGTCGGCGCCGCAAGCAGATTATTAGCAAGTTGGAGCGGCTTCAGGTTCACGTTCAGACCATGCCCAATTTTTCTGACCTGATTTCCGGGAACGCGCGAGTTGACGAAATTCGCGATGTCGAGGTTGCTGACCTGCTTGGACGGGACACGGTGCCGCCGGTCGAAGAACTGCTCGGTGCGTGTATCTGCAATAAAGTCATCATGGTGACCGGCGCCGGCGGTTCCATCGGCTCTGAATTGTGTCGCCAGATATTGCGTCTGGGCCCAGCGAAACTTCTGCTTTTCGAAATCTCGGAGCTTGCGCTCTACAACATTAACGGTGAACTTGCCGCTGCGCTTGAACGCGATGAATACGGTGATGTGGAAGTGGTACCGCTGCTTGGATCGGCAGACGACAAGCAGCGCGTCATGTCGGTGATGCGCTCGTTCGGCGTGAACACGGTCTATCACGCGGCCGCCTACAAACACGTACCGCTGGTTGAGCAGAATCTGTTGCAGGGAGTCTGTAATAATGTGTTTGGCACGTACCATACCGCTTCTGCTGCCGTCGAATGCAATGTGGAAACGTTTGTTCTGGTGTCGACAGACAAGGCCGTGTGTCCGACAAACGTAATGGGCGCAAGTAAGCGCCTAGCTGAAATCGTCCTGCAAGGTCTTGATGATCGCGGCGTTCAAACCCGATTTTGCATGGTTCGATTTGGCAACGTTTTGGAGTCTTCTGGCTCGGTCGTGCCGCTATTTCGCGAACAGATTCGTCGCGGCGGTCCCGTTACCGTTACCCACAAGGAAATCATTCGCTATTTCATGACAATTCCCGAGGCCGCTCAATTGGTGCTGCAGGCCGGTTCCCAGGGTCTCGGTGGCGATGTTTTCGTGCTCGACATGGGCAAACCCGTGAAGATCGACGACCTGGCCAAGCGCATGATTCATTTGATGGGCTTGACCGTTATGAGCGAGGAAAACCCGGAGGGTGATATTGAAATCAAATACACGGGATTGCGGCCGGCCGAGAAGCTCTATGAGGAACTTCTGATCGGCAATAACGTGATGGGCACCAAGCACCCCATGATTATGCGGGCTGAAGAAAAGATGCTCCCATGGGATGAGGTACGCCGCGTGCTTGATGAACTGTCGAAAGCCAATCGTGAGCTGGACTGCGAGGCGGCACGCCGCATCTTGATGGGCGCGGTTGATGAATATCGACCGCTGTCGGATGTTGTCGATCTCGTTTGGCAGGGAGCTCTGGAAGCGAAACAAAATGGCCGTTATCTGGCCGCGAATAACGTGACGCCGCTGCCAAGCAAGCGCGTTCAATAGTATTCAATCCCGACCGCTGATGGCTTGAATTTTAGTTGAAAAATCACGCTTTTGTTTGTTGACCTGCGTGGACGGGTCGCGTACGATCTGCCCGCTCGATGCACGGGGCTATAGCTCAGCTGGGAGAGCGCTTGCATGGCATGCAAGAGGTCGGCGGTTCGATCCCGCCTAGCTCCACCAACTGCCTTCTTGATAAGTCAGTGTCCCCATCGTCTAGAGGCCCAGGACTCCGCCCTTTCACGGCGGCAACAGGGGTTCGAATCCCCTTGGGGACGCCATTTTTTGGCAAGCTAAATGGCCTGTTTTGCGCCCGGGTAGTCCTGCCGGGCGCGGCGTTGAAACGCTCCCTTTCACATTGCGATCCGTTCGGATCTGAGCGGCTGTATTCAACATAATGATTCCAAAACTCCGCTTCTACCGCCTATGCGGCGCTGGTGGCGGTACGAGGATGTCTGTGATCGTTTCTGCCCGCATGTCGGATTCAATCTTGAGCGTCTGACAGGCCCTGTCTTTTTCTTTGGACTTCAATTACTTTTACCTTCACGGTTCTATCCCAGCACGATCTACGAAAATTGGTATACTTCGGCTGCAGGTGCACGTATTGCGCCGTAAACCGCCAATTCGAGGAGCGTCCCACATCATGACTCTACGCGTTTCGAAACGACCGACCCGGTCCATCGCCCCCCCGTGCGCGCTGGCCGTTCTCATGCTTGGCACTGGGCTGCTGGGCGGCTGTGCGTCAAATCCGGCGACGGGTGGCACGGATTTCGTGACGATGAGCGAGGAGAAGGAGATAGAGATCGGGCGCATTACGCACCCGCAGATTCTCCAGAAGTATCGCGTCTACAACGATTCGGCGCTGCAGGCCTACGTCACGCGCATCGGCAATGAACTGGCCGACAAAGGCGATCGGCCCCACCTGCAATATGTGTTCACCGTGCTCGACAGTGAAGAGGTCAACGCTTTCGCCGTGCCGGGTGGTTTCGTCTACATCACGCGCGGACTGCTCTCTTATTTGAATTCCGAGGCGGAGCTTGCGGCGGTTTTGGGTCACGAAATCGGGCACATTACGGCACGCCATGCCGTACGTCAGCAAAGCGGTCGCTCGTTGCTGAACATCCTGGGCTCGGTGGCAGGCGCGACGACCGGTGCCGTTGGCTCGACGCTGACCGGGTTGCTCGGTGGTGCACTGGTGAGCGGTTATGGCCGCGGCATGGAGCTCGAGGCGGATGAGCTGGGTGCCGCCTATCTGGTCCGCGTCGGCTACGACAGCCAGGCCATGATCGACGTGGTCACGATCCTGAAGAACCAGGAACTGTTCGAGCTCGAGCGCGCAGAGAAAGAGGGGCGTGAGCCACGCGTTTATCACGGCGTGTTTGCAT
>JBGCFP010000085.1:0-23491 GCA_045107005.1 Gammaproteobacteria bacterium | reverse complement strand
CCAAGCGTGCCGTTAATTTCATTGAAGCGCGACACATCAATGGCAACGGCGGCCACCGAGCGCCCCGTTTCACGCGCTTTCTCCACCGCACGATCAATCCGCTCGTTCACCACAGAACGGTTGGTCAAACCGGTTAACGCATCGAACTGAGTGTGGTGGGCAATCCGGTTTTCTCTGTCCTCTAACTGTCCGAACATGTCGTTAATCTGGCGCGCCAGTGGCGCCAATAAACTACCCGCGGGCACTTGCATCCGCTGGTTGTACTGGCCGTCGTGCGCTCTTTGCACGGCCACTGCGATCGGTGCGAGCTGTTTTTGCCAGTGCCGAGCGATCGTTGCGCGCAGAGCGACGGTCATCAAAGACCCGATGATCACAAGCGCCATTGCCGCTGCGAGCAGAACCACCCAGACCAGACTTTGATAAGACCCCCGCACGAAGTTCTCCGGCAGGTCCAGCGATGCCACGAGCGCATCCTGGCCCGCTTCATCGAGTACGAAGGACAAACCGAAAGGCGCTGACTGTTGGCCTGACGAGGTCAGACTCACATCGGACAAGGTCAGTGCAAGCTGTGTATCGCCGCTCCACCGCGCGCGCAGTGCGCTCACGAGTGGCACACCGTAAGCCACGTAGCGTCCTGGTCTCTCAGTCGCGGTCAGCGCTACGCCATAGATCAGATCATCGAGCGAGACCAGTTGGTAACCTTCGACGGCAGTCGTCGTGAATGACACGTTGGCAAACAATGCCGGGGCGTCCTGATGCTTGTGGCCAGCTGCAGACGCAATCAGGTTTCGATCGCTGTCAAACAGCAGCGCGAAGCCCGACGCATCGTCAAGGCGACGATTGAACTGCGCAGCAATTTCTGTCGGATTTGCCCGTCGTTTGTTAACACTGCGATCGGCAGCAAGACGCTCGGCGGACAACACCACCTCGGTGCGCGCCGCCACGTAGAGTTGCCCCAGCGTGCTCGCCGCTGCCGACAAAGTGCTGCCTGCGTGACGCTCACCCATTTGCTGGGCGCGCAGGTGCAACGCGGCAATAACCAGCAGCAACGCCAGGAGCAGGCCTGTGCAGGCAACGGCCACCGACGTGCGGTACTGAGAACCGGGTTTTTCAGACACCGCATCCTGCGCGTCAGGTGTTTTTATTGCTGCCAAGAGTCGCAGTCGCTTCAGGGATTAAAAAGACCGGTGAAGCGTAGCGATGAGGCGACGACGGCGCTGTGAGCCATTGCACAAATTTTACACATAAGCGCGCCAAGCTGTTGGCCTGTCACAGAAATTCAACAATGGCGGAGCCGCGTCAAGGTACAGCCAGCGCGGCGCCAAGTCGCTCCATGGGCGGATCGGACAACTGCAAAGCGCGCAGCGTCCGGACCAATTCCAGCACATAGTCCCGGTTTGCCCCACTCGGCCCGTGGGACTGCGCCACCGTGCTCACCATCGACTCAAAAGTCGCAGGTCCGAGGTAATGCGGGTTGTCCGGGTAGCCGATGTACGTCAACGCCCTTTCGGTCGTCCCATCGGCGAGTCGGACGTCCACATCCAAACGCTCGTAGCCACCCTGTTCACGTTCATCCAGTTCTCTGAGTATACGATGGCGCTCGGATGCGCAGACGCGAAACGCCAACCCGGCGCATACCGCGTCGTCACGTGCCACCAACGTCGCGACTCGCCCTGGGGCATCGGGCACGCCACGATGGTCGGGCGAGCCTTGCCACAGCTCCCGGGCGTAATGATGCAAAAACGCGATTTCACGCTGTTCATAGTCGAATCCCGGTCGCCACATCAGCGAACCGTAACCGAAAATCCACATACCGCTATCTCCCGGGGTTGAACGGCTTTAGCACGCCGGCCTGCGCAGACCGCACAATCTGTGTCGCGATCCAAAGGACAGTGCGTGATGAGTGTATTTGACCCGTCAATGGGCGCCGCGTAGGCTCCTGTTTTGTTGAGTAAAATCGGGGAACAAACGATGTCATTGCGAGTCACTTTCGACCTCAGCGATAAAGACCTGCGGCACTTCCGACGCATCATGCGTGAGTCGCGCGCCGGCGCCAAGGAAATGGCCGATGAGGAAGTGATCAGCGCGGCGGAAACGTTGCTGACCAGCGTCCGCGAACAATCCGTCTCCGACTTCGTCAATCAGCGGCTCGAAAAGCTGGCCGTCATGATCGACATGTTACGCGATGAGGAATGGCAAATTCCGAAGAAGGAGCACGCCCGCGTCATTTCCGCGCTCTCCTACTTTGCGGAAGAAGAAGATCTGATCCCGGATCACATTCCGGTCCTGGGCTTCCTCGACGATGCGATCATGATCGAACTGGTGGTCCGCGAACTGCGTCATGAGATCGAGGCTTACGAAGATTTTTGCGCGTTCCGCAAGGAAGAAACAAAGCGGCCCAAGTCCGAACAGGACGACGAAGCGCGGCTGGCGCGGCTGGCCAAACGACGCACCGCGCTACACGAGAGAATGCGTCGACGCGGGCGACGTCAGCGCCGTACGCGCCGCGGCAGCGGCGGTCCACGCCTGTCTTTGTTCTGATCTGAATGTCGGGGCGCACGCATCCGCGGCGCCCTCTGGTCACGAATCCTCTACCTGAGCGGCCACGGTACGGTGCCTGCGTGCTTTGCTGTGGCCTTTAGGGCCCGAAATAGTAGTAAAGGGTGATCGCCAGCCCCAGCCCCATCAGGGCCTGAGCTGCCCAGCGCCAGGATTTGCGCTTTAGCTGGCCGATGAAACTCGCGCCGCACAACGCGGTCATTACTAGGAAGATCAGTGCACTTCGGCCCAGAGACGACCATTCTGAGGCCACTTGAGGCTCACTGGTGCCCAGGAGTGCGAACAGCAGCATAACGACAGCAAGGCCGAAGGCAATGCTGGCGCAGGTGCCCAGTAAGACGCCGTTTAGAAACACCAACGGCGTCATAGGGATGCCACCTGCCGCAAATTGCGGCGGGAAGTGCCGAACAGGCCCTTGATTCGCCCGATCTGGCGATCTAGGGTGACGAGATGGGAGTTGGAATGCGCAGGTCCGCCACGGCGAGCTTGTCGGCAACATTGGAGCAGTACGAATCGTATGAACATTAAAACCTCGAAAAGTCGGACAAATACCCTGGCAACTTTCACCGCCGCGGTTCTGGCCGGTGCGGGTCTGGGCCTGACGCTAACGGCCGCCGCCACGCAGTCTGACGCCGAGAGTATTTTGGGGCCCAAAGAACAGCATGCCAAGGTCAGTCGCCTTGCCACCACCTTCTTTGAGCATTCGCACTACCGTCGCACAAAGATTGACGACTCGGTGTCGTCGAGCATTCTCGATCGATATCTCAAGTCGCTCGACCCTAACCGCATGTATTTTACCGCGAGTGATGTCGCGTCCTTCGAGCGCTTCCGTACGCTGATGGATGACTTCGTGCGCACTGGTCGCGTTGACGCCGTCTTCGATATCTTTGGCGTGTTCAAGGCGCGGGCCGAACGTCAGATGGAATTCGCGCTCAAGCAGCTCGATGAAGAGCCGGATTTCACGGTTCAGGAACGCTACTACTTTGACCGGGAAGACAGCCCGTGGGCCGAGAATCAGGATGAGCTGGATGAGCTGTGGCGCAAGCGCGTCAAGCACGACCTGCTGAGTCTGGTACTGGCCGAGAAAGATTCGGCGGAAGCCAAGAAGCTTCTGACCACGCGCTATGAGCGAGTGGCGCGACGCTACTCCGAGTTCAACTCCGATCAGGTGTTCGAGTCATTCATGAATGCTTACGCCGACACGCTGGATCCGCATTCGAACTATTTCTCGCCGCGCAACGCCGACGAATACAACATTCAGATGAGTTTGCAGTACTTCGGCATTGGTGCGTCGCTGCAGCTGGAAGACGAATACGTCACCGTCCAGGAAGTGATCGCTGGCGGTCCGGCCGCAACCGACGGCACCTTGAGTCAGAAAGATCGCATCACCGGGGTCGCTGAAGGTCCTGAGGGCGACGTGGTTGATGTCGTTGGCTGGCGACTGGACGACGTGGTCGAACTGATTCGTGGCCCCGGCGACACCGTCGTGCGCCTGCAAATTCTGCCCTCCGGTGCCCTGCCCGGCTCACCCCAGCGCGAGCTGGCACTCACGCGCGGCAAAGTGACGCTGGAAAATCAGGCGGCCAAGAAAGAAATTATTGAACTCGAGCGCCCCGAGGGCACGGTCAAGCTGGGGGTGATCAAAGTCCCGAGTTTCTACCAGAACTATCAGGCCCGCGCGAAAGGCGATCCGGACTACGCCAGCGTGACGCGAGACGTCGCTCGGCACATCAAAGCGTTGAAAGAAGAAGGCGTCGCCGGCGTAATCATGGATCTGCGCAACAACGGTGGCGGCCAGCTCAGCGAAGCGGTAGGCCTGACCGGGCTGTTTATCGACAAAGGCCCCATCGTGCAGCTGCGCGAACACAACGGGCAGTTGCGTGTCTATCGCGACGACGTTCAAGGCACGATTTACGACGGCCCAATGGTGGTTCTGGTCAATCGTTTCAGCGCGTCGGCGTCGGAAATCTTCGCGGCGGCGATCCAGGACTACGGACGTGGCATCGTGATCGGCCAGACGACGTTTGGCAAAGGCTCTGTCCAGAACATTTACCCGCTGGACCGTCGTGGACGCACAGACGGCCCGCGCTACGGCCAGCTGCATCTGACCATGGGCAAATATTATCGTGTTACCGGCGGCTCGACGCAGCACCGTGGGGTTGAGCCCGACATCATGCTGCCCTCCGCGATCGACACGACCGAAGTGGGTGAAAGCGCTCGCGATACGGCCCTGCCCTGGGACGAGATTGAGAGCACGGATTTCCGCAGCATTATGTCAAGTGTTGACCTGACCAGCCTGACCGCCCGCCACAACCAGCGGATTCAGACCAATCCTGGCCATCAGTTTTATCTCAAAGACATCGAAATGACGCGTGAACTGCGCGACAAGAACTACGTGTCCCTCAATATTGACGAACGCCGCAATGAGCGCGAGATGCTTGAAGCACGCCGTCTGTCCAACACTAATGAGTGGCGCGAGTCCCGGGGCCTTGAGGTCGTGGAATCGCTCGAAGACCTCGAAGATGAGGATTCGCCCGACATTCTGTTAAATGAAACGGCAGAAATCCTGGCTGACGCGGTGGCTGCACCCCTGTTTACGGATGTGGTTAGCCCCGATCCCGCCATGGAACAAGCCAACTAAACCAGAATTTACGGGGTTTCAGCCTCGGATTTCCCAAGAATGGGTAACGGCGCGATGCAACTGGCTTGCATCGCGCCGTTTTCATTGCGTTTTGGTTTTCTAGTGTTATACTCAACTACAACACTAAAGATGGTAAGCCGAAACACCGCTTTTGGCTGATACAAGTCAAACCTTGAGGTTTCACTCGCCATCTGAAGATAACTGGACCGAAAGCGCTACCAAAAGGAAATAGCCATGCAACGCGAAGCACTGATCCTCTCCACAGCCCTTCTTACCGTCGCGGTTCTGGCAGCCGGTCACGGTCCCGAGCAAGCGGCAGATATGAACCCTGAGCCCATTCAGCAGATCGACGAACCGGTCTCTGACCAATCCGTCGCGCTTGAACGGGAAACCCTCGAAGGACACTTCGGCCCGGTGCACTATCAGGTTGTCGGGATTGAGGGCGAGAAAAGCGCCACGCTGACCGTGAACCTTGACGTCTCAATCTAATCCCTTTCTTTCGTACCCAAGAAACTCGAAGAGAACGCGTAATGACTCAAACCACCCACAATCGCGGTCGAGCCTGGTTCCTCGCCGCTGTGCTTCTGGCCGTCGCCGGCTGTCAGAATGGCGAGGATGCCAAGAGTGAGGACGAAACCGAAGAAGAAGTACTGCCAACGCCGGTAGAAGTGGCCCTGGTCTCCCGGGGTGACATCTCGGCGGTTTACACCGGCACTGCAACCCTCGAAGCCGACGGCGAGGCACTGGTCATGGCCAAGGTCGGTGGACTGATCGAGACCTTGCTGGTCAACGAAGGCGACGTGGTTGCCGCCAATCAACCCATCGCGCGCATCGAAGACGATCGCCTCAAACTCGAAGTCAAACGCGCACGCGCCAACCTCGAACGGACGGCCCAGGAATACAAGCGGAACGTTGAACTGCATGAAAAAGGCTTGCTCCCTGCCGGCACGTTTGAAGGTCTGAAATACGACCTCGACGCACTCAAAGCCGCCTACGAGTTAGCGGAACTGGAGCTCAACAACGCGACTGTTCGCGCGCCCATTGCAGGCGTGATCTCCGAGCGTCTGGTCAAAGCCGGGAACACCATTACCGCAAACGTCGGTATTTTCCGCATCACCGATCTCGATCCTCTGCTTGCTTACCTCTACGTCCCCGAGCGCGAGTTTCGCAAATTGAAAGCCGACCAGCCCGTACAAATGGCGGTCGACGCGCTGCCGGGTCAATATTTCGAGGGACGCATCCAATTGATCAGCCCGGTGATCGATGCTGCCACCGCCACCTTCAAGGTGACGGCCGAGATTAATGATGAATCGGGGCAGCTCAAGCCGGGTATGTTCGGACGTGTCAACGTCGTGTACGACACACGCCGGGGTGTCGCGCTGGTGCCACGGGTAGCGCTGCTCGACAACGAGAGCGACACGAGCGTGTTTGTCATTGAAGATGGCATTGCCAATCGACGCGACGTTAGCGTCGGCTACTCCGACGGTGGCTCGATGGAAGTCATCGCGGGGCTGCAGCCGGGTGACCAGGTCGTGGTCATCGGCCAGAACGGCCTGAAGCAAGATGCCATGGTGCACGTCATCCCACCTGGCGAATCGGTCGCCAAGATCAAACCCAAGAAAAAAGACGAAGGGTAAACAGTCATGACACTGGTCGAAGTCGCCGCCAAACGCCGCGTCACGGTTTTGATGTGCACGCTGGCGATCCTGATGTTTGGCGCAGTGTCGCTGACGCGGCTCAAAGTCAATTTGTTGCCGGACCTGTCTTACCCGACCATCACGATTCGCACGGCGCTGGCGGGCACCGCACCACTGGAAGTTGAGAACCTGCTGAGCAAGCCCATCGAAGAGGCCGTCGGCATCATCAAGAACGTGCGCCAGGTTCGTTCCGTGTCGCGCTCTGGCCAGTCCGACGTTGTCCTTGAGTTCTTGTGGGGCACGAACATGGATTTCGCCGGCGTTGATGTCCGCGAAAAAATCGACCTCCTCGACCTGCCGGACGAAGCAGACCGTCCCTTGTTGCTGCGATTCGATCCCGCTAATGAACCGATCATGCGTCTGGCTTTAACCTCACCCAATGCCGCTGACGGCGACGTGTCAATGATGAAGCGCCTGCGCACGCTGGCCGAAGAAGAACTCAAGAACACGCTCGAATCCGTTGAAGGCACGGCGGCGGTAAAAGCCAGTGGCGGGCTCGAAGAAGAGATCCAGGTGTTGGTGGATCAACAGAAGATCGCACAGCTTGGCCTGTCTATCGGGTCAATCACACAGCGACTTGCCGCTGAGAATGTCAACCTGTCAGGCGGGCGACTGGAAGAGGGTTCGCAGCGTTTCCTCGTGCGGACGATTAACGAGTTTTCACGCATCGAGCAAATCGGTGATGTCATTATTCCAACGGCGGGTCAGTCGATCGTTCATCTGCGCGATCTGGCCACTGTCGTGCGCGGCAACAAGGATCGCGTGGCGATCACCCGCGTCGACGGCAACGAATCGGTCGAGCTCGCCATTTACAAGGAAGGCGATGCGAACACCGTGCAGGTAGCCGCGAAGCTCAAGGAACGCATCAAGTCTCTGGCCGAAACGCTGCCGGACGACATTGAGATCGCCGAAGTCTATGACCAGTCGGTGTTTATCGATGACGCCGTCAACCAGGTAAAAAGTGCGGCAGCCATCGGCGGATTGCTGGCGGTGTTGGTGCTGTACTTCTTCCTCAAAAACGCTCGCGCGACGGTGGTCATCGCCATTGCCATTCCGGTCTCGGTGGTCGGCACGTTCGTGGCCATGTTTGCCACGGATATTACGCTCAACATCATGTCGCTCGGCGGCATTGCGCTCGCCGTCGGACTGCTGGTGGATAACTCCATTGTTGTCCTCGAAAACATCGTGCGCAAGCGCGAACAAGGTCTCGATCACATGGCGGCAGCGATCGAAGGTACGCGCGAAGTGTCGGGCGCCGTCATCGCGGCCACGTTGACCACCGTGGCCGTGTTTTTCCCGATGGTCTTCGTGACAGGGATTGCCGGACAGCTGTTTCGCGATCAGGCGCTGACGGTGACCTTCGCCCTGCTGTTCTCGTTACTTGTCGCGTTGACGCTGATTCCGATGCTCAGCGCATGGAGCAAGGCACCGCGCTTCGATGATGCGGACAACGACGAAGCCCCGGGGTTCATCGTCAGAAGCCTGTCGTTTGTCCTGTGGCTGCTGGCCAAGGCGCTAATGTTTTTAACGCTCCCGATCAAAACATTGCTGTGGCTACCCACGTGGATCGTGCAGCGCTTTGATCGAATGATGGCCCGCGTGTATCCACCGCTTCTAAAATTCAGCCTGAATCAACGTTTTCTGGTGCTGCTGATTGCGGGCGTGCTCACGGCGTTCACCGCAACGCTGGTGCCAAGACTCGGTACTGAGCTGATCCCGCAACTGTCCCAGGGCGAGTTTTTTGTTGATCTGCGCTTGCCGCCTTCCACGCCGCTCAGCGGCACCGATCGGGTCATGAAAATTGCGCAAGCAGCCGCTGACGGGATTGACGATATCGAACTGACGTTCGCCGTTGCCGGTACCGGCAGTCGATTGGACGCCAGCCCGGTCGACGCGGGTGAGAATGCCGGCCGCCTCACGGTGCGCCTGGGCCCCAACGCAACGCGCGCAGACGAAGACCGAGCGATGGCAGCACTGCGCTCCGCACTGCGCACCGTACCGGGCGCCACCTACAAATTCAGCCGCCCCGCCCTGTTCAGCACGCGCACGCCGCTTGAAGTGGAAATCCGCGGCGACGATCTGGATGCCATTACGCGTGGCTCGCAAATCGTGCAACAGATGATGGCCGGCGATGAACGTCTCGCCGACGTCAAGTCGTCGATTGAACTGGGCAACCCGGAAATTCAAATCCGCTTTGATCACGAGCGTGCCGCCAGTCTGGGGTTGTTGGTGCGCGACGTCGCCGATCGCATCGTGACCAAAGTACGCGGTGCCGAAGCAACGCGCTACACCATCCGCGACCGAAAAATTCCCATCCTGGTGCGCGGCATCGACAACAACGAATCGTCGATCGAAGAAATCCGCAATTTGATTGTGAACCCAAGCAGCGAGCGTCCAATCTCGTTGAGCGCGATTGCTGAAATCGACGTGAATTTGGGCCCTTCCGAAATCCGGCGAATTGATCAGGAGCGCGTGGCCATTGTGTCGGCGAACCTGGCGCAAGGCGACCTTGGCTCCGCCGTTGTCGCCATCGAACAGGCGCTCCTGGAGGCCCCGTTACCACCGCAGGTCACCGCGATCGTATCTGGCCAGAACGCCGAGATGCAGGAATCGTTCTTGTCAATGCAGTTCACGTTGGCGCTGGCGGTGTTCCTGGTCTATCTCGTCATGGCGGCGCAGTTCGAATCGATCATCCATCCGCTGGTCATTCTGTTTACGATCCCGCTAGCGCTGGTCGGCGCGGTGCTGGCCTTGTACGCCACCGGCACGACGGTCAACGTAGTGGTCTTTATCGGTGCGATCATGTTGGCGGGTATTGTGGTTAACAATGCCATCGTGCTGGTCGATCTGATCAACCAGCTGCGCGCATCCGGCATGCCGCGCCTGGACGCGATCATGCAGGCCGGTGCATCGCGTTTGCGCCCGATCATGATGACGACGGCAACGACGACGCTGGGTTTGCTGCCGATGGCGCTGGGTCTTGGCAACGGCGCCGAAGTGCGCGCACCCATGGCCATCACCGTTATTGGCGGGCTGGTCTTATCCACGGCGCTCACGCTAATCGTTATCCCGGTCGTGTATTCCCTGCTTGACCGCGGCCGCGACACCATCGCGAGTACGGATGGTCCGGCAACCGCTGCGGTGAGCGCTTAATCGTGCGTCATACCGGCCTGGCACTGCGCCGCCCGATTGCAACGGTGATGATCTTTTTGGCTGCCGGTCTGGTCGGTCTTATTTCCTCCCAGCTGTTACCGCTGGAAGAATTTCCGGACATCGAATTTCCCGGCATTTTTATTCAAGTGCCCTACCCCGGGTCGACGCCGGAAGAAATCGAACGACGCATTACCCGACCGATTGAAGAGGCCCTCTCGACATTAAGTGGCGTGGACCGCTTGCGTTCGACAACGAATAACGGTCAGACCCAGATTCAGCTGCGCTTTGACTGGGGCAGCGACGTCTCCACGAAAGGCATCGAGGCGCGTGCGCGTATCGACGGTATTCGAGACCAGCTGCCCGACGATCTCGACAACGTGTTTATTTTTACTGGCGGCACGGCCGACCAGCCGATCATGGCACTGCGTATCTCGAGCGATCGCGACTTGTCCTATGAGTACGACCTGCTCGATCGCATTTTGAAGCGGCCCATCGAACGGATCGAAGGCGTCTCCAAAGTGGAACTGCAGGGCGTAGACCCGCGCGAAGTGCGCATCTTGCTGGACTGGAGCCGGCTCACTGCCCATCAGATCAATGTGCAGGAACTGCGCGATCGACTGCAAAAAAGTAATTTCGCCGTCAGCGCCGGACAGATCACCGCGGACGGCCAGCGTTTTGCGGTTCGACCCATGGGCGAGTTCCGCTCTCTGGACGACATACGCGCAACGCCAATCAACGACAGCGGCCTGATGCTGTCCGATGTGGCCACCGTCGAGCTGCGGATTCCCGAACGCAACTACGGCCGCCATCTGCACCAGCGCTACGCCATTGGACTGCAGGTGTTCAAGAGCACCGGCGCGAACATGGTGGACGTATCCGATCGCGTGATGGCCGAAGTGGATCGCGTCGGTGAAGATCCGCGGATGCAGGGCATCAGTATTTTCACACTCGAAAACTCGGCGGACAGCGTGCGCGATTCACTGCGTGACTTGCTGACCTCAGGGCTGATTGGCGGCGTTCTCGCCATCGGCGTTCTCTACCTGTTTCTGCGGCAGCTAACCACCACGCTGGTGGTGACTCTGGCCGTTCCATTTTCGCTCTTGATCACGCTGGCCGCGCTGTATTTCGCCGGGCTGTCACTCAATATTCTGACTTTGATGGGTTTGATGCTCGCGGTGGGCATGTTGGTCGACAACGCCGTGGTGGTTACCGAGAACATTTTCCGACTGCGACAGAAAAACCCCGGCGAGAGTTTCAAGGTCACCGAGTTGGCGGTCAAGGATGTGGGCCTCGCGGTCATTGCCGGGACGGCGACGTCGATTATTGTTTTCGCACCCATCATGTTTAGCCGCCAGAACGACATCGCGGTTTTCATGACCCACGTCGCGGTGACCATCTCAGTGGCACTCGTGGCGTCGCTGGTGCTGGCACAGACGCTGATCCCGATGCTTGCTGCGCGCGTCGCGCCGCCCAAGACGGCCGGCGACGGCCCCGTCATCAAGCGCCTGCAAAGTGGCTACAGCGCGTCACTTACGTGGGTGCTGCGACACCCCTGGTATACGGCGATCATTATTCTTGCGGTGGTCGGCTCGGTTGTGCCGGCACAAAAGATGGTCAAGTTTGACGCCTTTCCACAGGAATCGGCACGCCGCATGTATCTGCCCTACCACGTCGAAGGCAGCTACCCGCTTGAGCGCATGAAAGAAGCGGTGGATCGCATTGAGAATTACCTGTACGCGCATCAGGACGAGCTCGACATACATGCGGTCTACAGCTACTACGATGAAGAAAACGCCGCTTCGACCATCTTGCTAACGCCCAAGGAAGAAGCCACGCGACCGACCAAAGACGTCATTGAGCAAATTCAGGACGAAATGCCTGAAATCATCATTGGCGAACCCAGTTTCTCCTTCCAGCAACAGGGCGGCGGCGAAGGGTTCAGCATTCAGCTAAGCGGCGACTCCAGCGAGCAGCTGTCGGCTCTGTCAGGCGAAGTCATTCGCCTGCTCGGTCAGGTGGACGGCATCATTAACATTCGCAAGGATGTCGGCAACCGTGAACAGGAAGTGCGGGTGGTCGTGGATCGGGACCGTGCCGCCGTCTACGGGCTGTCGGTACAGGAAATCGCATCAACCATATCCGTCTCGATGCGCGGCCAAAATCTGCGCGAATACCGCGGTGAGCAGGGCGAGATCGACGTGCGCCTGGCGCTGCGCGACGACGACCAGGCATCTCTGGAACAACTCGCCGCGTTACCGCTATACGGCACCAACGGTGTGCGCACGGAGCTTGGCAACGTCGCACGCTTCGAACTGGCCCAGGGTGCGCGCGAAATACAACGCATCAACCGACGCACCGCCCTGGTGATCAAAGCCAATCTCGAAGAGGTGACGCTGGATGAGGTTAAGCCGCTCGTCACCAGCATTCTCGACAATTACCAGATGCCTGCCGGTTATCGCTGGAAGTTCGGCGAAGGGTTTGACCGCAACGATGAAACGATGCAGATGATGGGCATCAACATCCTGATGGGCATCGTGCTGATTTTTCTGGTCATGGCGGCTTTGTTCGAATCGACGCTTTATCCAATATCGATTATCACGTCCATCGGGTTTTCGATCATCGGTGTCTTCTGGTTCTTCGCCCTGACTAACACCACGTTCTCGTTTATGGCGACCATCGGCATTCTGATCCTGATTGGCGTGGTCGTGAACAACGGCATCGTGTTGGTCGATCACATCAACAATTTGCGCTGGCGCGGCCTGAAACGGGACGACGCCATCGTGCAGGCAGGGCGTGATCGGCTGCGACCGATTTTGATGACCGTCGCCACGACGATCCTGGGCTTACTGCCACTGGCCGTAGGCACGACGCAGGTGGGTGGCGACGGACCGCCCTACTTCCCGATGGCACGCGCCATCATTGGTGGCCTCGCGTTTTCGACGTTAACGTCGCTGGTGGTTGTTCCCTACGTCTACGCGCGGGTCGATGACATGGCACGTCACTGGCGCAAGGCGCTGCGCCGGGCGGCGTCGCGCCTCGACGGCGCGCATCGGAAATAAAAGATTTAGCGCAGCAGAACCTTGCTCATATTCCAGTAGTCTTCAACCATCACGTTGACGTCGTGGGGCACGCCGGCCACCGTGTTCCCCAGATTGACGCCGGGCAACGATGTCAGAATTTGACCGATGGAGCCCGCGACAGGAACGGTGTCGTGCTCTTCGCGAAACTGCGCAATGGTACGCAGGTATTTGGCGCGTTCGCGCAGCGGACCGGCAAAACTTCGATCGTTCTTCATGCTCAAGATGGCATCACCAATCCGATGCATCAGAAACTCGCAGTCCTCGCGCGCGCCGTAGTCCATCTCGTGAACCTGCTTGAGTGTTGTGGTGCGGGCCATCGTCCCGAGATTGTTATCGGCAAAATGCAGGAACAGGTGCTGAGCCATGGCAATCACGGCGAGGTTGATAACTCGCTTGCCTTCATCGGTGAGCTCACCTGTTTCCGGCCACGGCTGGCTTTCGAGTTTGATGCGTTGATCGAACAGCTCTTCGATGCGCGCACGCACCGCTTCATAGGCCACGCGCTGGCTTTCAACCTGTGGCGCCAGGCGCCGGCGCGAGAAGAAATTCAGCAAACCAGCCATGCCGGCCAGTTCGGCTTCTGAGCGCTGCAATTGGTCGCGCGCCGCGTCTGCCTCGGCCTTAACCGTCGCAATGGTGGTCGCCACACTGGCGAGCTGACGCTCGCGCGCGCGATTGAACTCCATAATTTGTTTCTTGCGCTCACGATCGCGCTGCTGATTGAGTAGCTCTTCGCAGAAGCTCTCAAGTTGCCGGTGCGCGGTATCCCACAGCGCTCGCAAATGGTAGTAAACCAACGCGGCATAGGCGCTATTGGTGTTGCCCAGTACGGCCTCAAGTGCGCGCTTTTGCGCTTTGACGCGCTCGATCTCGGCGTCTTTTTCCTTGAGCTCATCACCCTGATTATCAAGCTGAGTCTTGAGCTGCGAAAACCGTTTTTTCTTTTCTTCCCGATTCCAGAAAAGATCGAGCAATCGATCGTCGTTGGAGCCCTTGTGACGAACGGTGGGCGGCGCATCGAGCAGCGAATCGATTTCGTCGTTGGTGATGGGTGTCGCGGCCGTTTTTTTATCGGTCATAGATCGAGATCATCAGTTTGCGTGCGCCTTCACGAGCCCGTCGGAGAATCCTCGACCGTCTCGAATCGATGCCCCAGATCAACGCAATACTCCAGCCACTTGTTCAGCATCGTATTGCGCGTCCAGCGCTTGTCCAGTTCCGACCCGTGGTCGGCATCAAATGCTCGCAATACTTCATTGCGTGCACTGCTGCGACAACTCATGACTTCCGCCAAGCGTGCATCGTGATACACCCGGACTTCCAGATCCGGGTCGGCCACTTGCTCACCGTCCACGTCAAACCAGTAGGTCATCTTGAACGTAGTGGTGTAGCGCTGGATATCCAACACACTCACGTGGAGCGTCATGTTGTCGGCGCCGACCGAGCGGTAGTAGCCACCCATTTCGGTCAAATCGCCGAGCATCATTGCCAGCCGCACGTGGTTGCTCTCGTAGAGCCCCATCAGAGCGGTAAAGCTGCCCGGACGAGTTGCTCGCGGAAGAACAATTTCGCTGTCACAAACGGGCGTTGACACGGTGTTTACTGGCATAAAATCGACTATAGCACAGGCCATATCGGTGCCCGGTTTGCAGGACACAATGCTGCGCGATGACGCCCCATAAGGCGATGAACCGGGTCACAAAACAGCGCTTTGCCCACCGGGATTATCGTCTAAACGGCGCCTTGTTCCTCCAGCGCCCGGCGCCGCAGATCTTTCTCATGCAAGACGCGGGCAGCGATCTCCTCGACCGACGTGTGAGTGGTGTCCATGTGCGGCACGCCGTAGCGGCGATACAGGCTTTCTGCCTCGCGCAGCTCGAAATTGACCTGCTGTGGGGACGCGTAGCGGCTGTCCGGCCGCCTCTCATCACGGATTTGACGTAATCTGCCCGCCTCAATCGTCAGACCGAACAGTTTGCCCTTGTGCGCCTCGATATCCTTGGGCAACCGACGACGCTGAAACTCGTCCTCCGTCAATGGGAAATTCGCCGCGTAAACGCCATGCTGAAGCGCCAGGTACAGACATGTTGGGGTTTTGCCACAGCGCGATACACCGACCAGTATCACCTCGGCTTTGTCGAAACCGTCAACGCGCATGCCGTCATCGTTTTCCATGGCAAAGTTGATGGCGTCAATGCGCCGCAAGTAGGACGCGGAATCTGCCCGACCGTGTGCCCGCCCCGTCGTGTGTGAGGACTTGACCTCCAGCTCGCGCTCCAGCGGATCGATGAACGCGCCAAAGAAATCGAGAAAGAGCCCGTCGCAATGGGCGACGATATCGCGCAGGCTTTCCTGCACGAAAGTGGCGAAAACAATGGGTCTGAAACCCTCTACCTGCGCGGTCAGGTTGATCTGCTGAACGGCACCTTGTGCCTTGTCAACGCTGCTGATAAATGGCAGAGTGATGCGCCGGAAATTGACCTCCTCAAACTGCGTGAGAAGGCTTTGTCCGAGGGTTTCTGCGGTAATACCGGTTTGATCCGATACGAAAAATACCGTGCGTTTTCTCATCGTTTTCGATGCTCTCCGTCAGGCAGCGAGCAGCGGCTCGCGAATTGTCAGCCAAGCAATAACACTAAGGTCTGTCCGTTGCAAAATTACACCATAGAATTTGACAAATTGGGCCTCGCCGATCTCGATCAGGTGGGCGGCAAGAACGCGTCACTGGGCGAGATGATTGGCGCGCTCAGCGAGCTTGGCGTGCAAGTGCCCGGTGGCTTTGCCACCACGGCCGACGCGTTCCGCGAATTTCTGGCCGTGAATCAGCTGGCTGATCGAATCAACGGCCTGCTCGACAAACTCGATGTCGAAGACGTCGACGCTCTGGCCGCGGCGGGCAAAACCATCCGTCAGTGGGTGATCGACCAGCCTTTTCCCGCCGCTCTGGAAGACGCCATCGTCGCCGGATACAACGCATTGGGCAACGACGTCGATGTGGCCGTGCGCTCGTCGGCAACCGCAGAAGACCTGCCGGACGCGTCGTTTGCCGGACAGCAGGAAACCTATCTGAACGTTCGCGGCGACGCTGAGGTGTTGCTGCGAGTGAAAGAAGTTTTTGCGTCCCTGTTTAATGACCGGGCTATCTCGTACCGCGTCCATCAGAACTTCGCGCACGCGGACGTTGCGCTGTCGGCGGGTATCCAACGCATGGTGCGCTCCGACCTTGGCACCAGCGGTGTCATGTTCACGCTGGACACCGAATCGGGCTTTCGTGACGCGGTGTTCATCACCGCCGCATACGGACTTGGGGAGACCGTAGTCCAGGGCGCCGTCAACCCGGATGAGTACTACGTGTACAAGCCAGCCCTCGCGGCGGGGCAAAACGCGATCGTACGTCGCAACCTCGGCGGCAAGGCGATCAAGATGATCTACGGCGCCAGCGGCGGCGTCGATACCGTCGACGTCGAGCCCGAAGATCGTCATCGTTTTTGCCTGACCGACGACGACATCGAATCGCTTGCCCGTCAGGCTGTGACCATCGAGCAACACTACAAGCGCCCAATGGACATCGAATGGGGCAAGGATGGTCGTGACGGCACGCTGTTTATTTTGCAGGCGCGACCGGAAACGGTTCGCAGCCGCGCGCGCGCTCAGGTCATCGAACGCTACACGCTGAACACTCGCGGCGCCGTGCTGTGCGAGGGTCGTAGCATCGGCCATCGAATTGGCGCCGGCGTCGCACGTGTCATTAGCTCGGCCAGCGAGATGAACCGCGTGCAAGCGGGCGACGTGCTAATCAGCGACATGACCGATCCCGATTGGGAGCCGGTCATGAAACGCGCCGCCGCCATTGTCACCAATCGAGGTGGCCGCACGTGCCACGCGGCAATCATTGCCCGTGAATTGGGCATTCCCGCAGTTGTCGGTACCGGCAATGCCACCCGCACGATCCAGGACGGTGACCCGGTGACCGTGTGTTGCGCCGAAGGTGACACCGGCGTGGTCTACGCCGGTGAACACGCCTTTGATCACGACGAACTCGAACTCGACACGCTGCCCGATGTCCCGGTCAAGATCATGATGAACGTGGGCAATCCGGACCGAGCGTTTGACTTCGCCGCCCTGCCCCACGCTGGCGTAGGTTTGGCGCGACTCGAATTCATCATCAATCGAATGATTGGTGTGCACCCGCGAGCGCTTCTTGACTATGACTCGCTCGACAGTTCACTCAAGGCCACCATTACCGAGCAGATGCGCGGCTACGCCTCCCCGCGTGAGTTTTTTGTTCAGCGACTGACTGAAGGCGTCGCCACCATCGCCGCGGCGTTTGCGCCCGAGCCGGTGATCGTGCGTTTGTCTGATTTCAAATCGAACGAATACGCCAACTTGATTGGCGGCACGTTGTTTGAACCACACGAAGAAAACCCGATGCTCGGATTCCGTGGGGCGTCGCGCTACGTCGACCCGTCGTTTGTCGATTGTTTCGAAATGGAGTGCGAGGCACTGCGCCACGTGCGCAATGACATGGGGCTGACCAACGTTCAGGTAATGGTGCCGTTTGTGCGCACGCTTGATGAGGCGAAAAAAGTTTCGCAGCTGCTGGAGAAATTCGGCCTGGGCCGCGGCAGCAACGGACTGCGCCACATCATGATGTGCGAGCTGCCGTCGAACGCTTTGCTGGCAGAACAATTCCTCGAATACTTCGACGGCTTCTCGATAGGCTCCAACGACCTGACCCAGCTGACCCTCGGTCTGGACCGCGATTCCGCGATCATTGCCGACGCGTTTGACGAGCGCGACCCGGCCGTCAAGGTTCTGCTTGAACGCGCGATATCGGCGTGCACCAAAGCCGGTAAGTACGTGGGTATCTGCGGGCAAGGCCCGTCTGATCACCCCGACCTCGCGCGCTGGCTGCTGGACCAGGGCATCGAGAGCATGTCGCTCAACCCCGATACCGTTATTGAGACTCGGCTGTTCCTCGGCGGCGTTTCGGTCGAATGAGCGAGCCGCACAATCACGTTGACGACGAACCCTTACCCGAACGCAATCGGGCTCAGGTGCTGCGCGACGTCGTTGTGTTTCAGCTCAAGCTCGTCGTTGACGGGCTGCGCGATTTTTTGCTGATCCCGACCGCCGGGATCATTGGATTGTACAGCGTCGTCCTGTCGCGCCGACCGGGCGAACCGTTCTACCGCCTCCTGCGTGCCGGTCACGCAACGGAGCGCTGGATTGATTTGTTTGGCGAAGCCTACCCACGTGGTGAAGATCAAGATGAGGAAGGCTTAACGGCGCGCGAGCGCTACGCCGTGCGCTGGAAAGAAGTCGAGCATAAGCTGCGCGATCTCGAGCAGAGCCTGGAAACCGACGATTACGCGGGTGCGGCCCGCGACGGCGCCAAGGACTTGCGCGAAACCCTCAAGCGTTACTTCTAAACGCTATTCACTTTCCGCTATCACGAGTGCCAGCCACTCTCCGTTTGGCGACACGGCCATCCGTGAAATGTCACCGGCGACGCTGCGCGTCAAATCGCCCAGCTCTTGCCACGACGAACCGGCGCTCGGCAAACGATAGATGCTGCGGCCGTTGGCGATCAGCGCGGAGCCATCGGCCAGCCACACCAGGTCCTCGCCGTCGACCGGCAGCTTTGCACGCAGGCGTCCGGCGTTAGATTCCGGATCGTATTCCAGCAGTGTCCCTCGACCGTCCGCGTCCTTTTGCACGTAGGCCAATGTGCCACGCGACGTGCGGTGCAGCGAGCGACCGATGTTGGTCGCCACGGTCCGCGGCGGCGCGCCGTCCAGCGTCACGGTCTCCAGCCGCATCGGTTCGTCGACAATGAACAGCGCCAGCATTTCAGGGCGTAGCCACGCGTGATAGCCCACGCCGGTAATGTCGGCGCGAATAGCCGCCTCGGGCACGCCATCTGTGTAACGCCAGAGCCTTTGCGTGCCGTCCAGCGCCACCTGGATGCATGAGAACGCGCCACCGCCCAGTGGTGTCGGTGAATACTCACTCTCTGCGGTTTGCGTGACCCGTGCGATGCGGCCGCTAGCCATGTCGTATCGGAACACGTCAGCCTGTTGATCATCGCTAATGCTGGAAAACCAAACGCTGCGGCCGTCTGGACTGAACGACGGCTGGTTGTCGTAGCCGCGTCGCTGTGTGACAACAGTGGCTGCCGGCACGGCTTCACCGGCAAGCAAGGGTGCGAGCCGAATCATGACGATATCGGTGGAAGGAACGGTTGCCGCAATCGCCGCGTTGGCGTCGTCGGCAGGCTCAGCGCTCGGCGACGGGGCGGCAACGGGTGTCGTCGCACAGCCAAACAGCAAGAGTGTCAGCAAACACACGCAGCTCGAACCAAGGTTACGCAAGTGAGTCATCGTTGGCCTTCCAGGAGTAAATGCTTAAGGGCTTGGTGTGAGCCGGCGCTCAAACCGCAGCAGCTGATTGTTCGCGGGCATCTGCCGGATGTCGCGCAAGCTCAAGCCCGCCTTGTCCGCCTCGACACAAATCTGCTCGCGGTCGCGCACCCCCATCCGAGGATCCTCCGCCTGCAGCATGGCATCGAAACGTGCGTTGCCTTCGCTCGTCGCTCGACCACCAACGCGAAACGGACCGTAGACGATCAGCCAACCGCCAACCACCAGACGCTGTCCTGCCTCACGCAAGAAGGTACACGCGCTTGCCCAGCTCATGATGTGCAGAGTATTGGCGCTGTAGATCACGTCGATCGGTTGCACGGGCCCAAACGCGTTCACGTCCAGCTCCAGCGGCGGGCGCAGATTCGGCAACGGCGTGTGCGCGACGAACTCCTGCACCAGCGGCAGGTAGCGCCCGAAATCGCTGGGCTGCCAGACCAGATGGGGCAGATGACGCGCGAAATGCGCGGCATGTTGTCCTGTGCCGGAGCCGACCTCCAGAACCGTGCACGGACGGTCAGCCAGCCATTGCTGTAACACGTCGAGAATCGGCTGTTTATTACGCTCGGCCGCGTCGCTGATGGTCAACATCACTGCGCGCCGCTATTCCACGATCAGGAAGTGTTCGCGGTAGTGTTTGAGTTCGTCGATGGAGTCGTAGATGTCCGCGAGCGCCAGGTGTGTCCCCGCTTTCTTCACCCCCGCAGCAATCGTAGGTGCCCAGCGTTTCGCCAGCTCCTTTACCGTGCTGACGTCCAGATTCCGGTAATGAAAATACGCTTCCAGATCGGGCATCAGGCGCGCCATGAATCGCCGGTCCTGGCAAATGCCGTTACCGCACATGGGAGATGCCCCTGCCGGCACCCAGGTTTCCAGGAAACGGATGGTCGTGGCACTGGCTTCTTCAACGCTGATCTCGCTTTCCCGCACACGCTCGGTCAGGCCGGATTTCCCGTGCTGACGGGTGTTCCAGTCATCCATACCGTCCATCACGGCGTCAGACTGATGGATCGCAATCACCGGGCCTTCCGCTAACGGATTCAGGTTTTTGTCGGTCACCACCGTGGCGATCTCGATAATCACGTCGTTAAACGTGTCCAGACCCGTCATCTCAAGGTCAAGCCAGATCAGGTTGTCACTATTTTTTGTCATAAATTTCGGCTGTTTGGGTGCTTGCCGGGGAGTTTATCAGAGGCTAAGCTTATCCGCCCTCTCACGGCGCTACAGGTTATTCGGTATGCATTGGTTCACGTTGTTGTTTCTGGCCGCACTGGTCGCCGGCACGCTCTGGCGGGTTTATCTGTCTGCACGCCAGATTCGCGCAATGGCCGCGGCCAGGCATGCGGTACCTGCCCCCTTCGACAGCAGCATCGAATTGCCCGACCACCAGAAAGCCTGCGACTACACGGCCGCCAACTCGCGCGTTGCGATTCCGGAAAACGTTTACGACGCGTTCCTGCTCGTCGGCTGGACCCTGTTCGGCGGTTTGAACCTGCTCGACAACACGTGGCAAGCGCTGGGCTTGAGCCCGGTCATGACCGGCGTCGGCGTCATCGTGAGTGGTCTGATCATCATGGCTGCCTTAAGTTTGCCGTTCTCCATTTACAACACGTTTGTTTTGGAAGAGCGATTCGGATTCAACAAGACCACGCCAGGCATGTTTGTGCTCGACATGGTCAAGGGTCTGGTCGTTGCGCTGGTGCTTGGCGTACCCCTGGTCGCCGTTATCCTGTGGCTGATGGACAGCGCCGGCGACTACTGGTGGCTTTACGCGTGGCTGGTGTGGACCGGGTTCTCGCTGGCCATCACCTGGGCGTATCCGGCGTTTATCGCGCCCTTGTTCAACAAATTCAGCCCTCTGTCTGATGATGGATTGAAACAACGCATCGAAAAGCTGCTGGAACGGTGTGGTTTTCGCTCGAGCGGCATTTTCGTGATGGACGGGTCTACGCGTTCAACCCATGGCAATGCCTATTTCACCGGCGTCGGCAATAACAAGCGGATTGTGTTTTTTGACACGCTCATCGGCTCGCTCGAGCCATTGGAAGTGGAAGCCGTGTTAGCCCACGAACTGGGACACTTTCGACTGCGCCACATTCGCAAGCGGCTGCTGATGACGTTCGCCATGGGACTCGTTGGTCTCGCGGTACTCGGTTGGCTCAAAACGCAGCCCTGGTTTTACACGGCGCTGGGTGTTGAGACGCCGTCCAGTTACATGGCGCTGATGTTGTTCATGATGGTGTCGCCACTGTTCACGTTTGCGCTAACGCCGCTTAGCGCGCGCACCTCGAGGCGCCACGAGTTTGAAGCCGACGAATACGCCGCCACGCAGAGCGATGCGAGCGCGTTAATCGACGCGCTGGTCAAACTGTATCGCGACAACGCCACCGCGCTGTCGCCGGATCAGCTGCACTCCACGTTCTACGATTCACACCCACCCGGACCGATCCGCGTTGCGAAACTGCAGGCGTTGGCCGCCACGTGACTGACGCATGAGCAAGCGCGCGGCCACCGCTGAGCAAAGCGGCGTTGTGGTCGCAAGCTACGGCCGACGTGTTCTGGTCGATGATGACAACGGCGAGCGTCACGAGTGCATGCTCAAAGGCCGGAAACTCCGGCCGGTGTGCGCCGACCGGGTACGCTTTACCGCCCACGAACAGGGCAATGTGGTGGTCAGCATTGAGGCGCGCACAACGGCGCTCACCCGACCTGATCGCCGGGGTCGTGAAGAAGTTCTGGCGTCAAACATCACGCGGCTGATTGTCGTCGCTGCCCCACAACCGCAGCCCGATCCGTTCATTACCGATCGCTATCTTGCCGCCGCCGAATTGATCGGCGCGCAAGCGGCCGTCGTGCTCAACAAAGTGGACCTGCTGACCGATGCACCGCCCCCGTGGCTCGAAGGGTTCGCTCGGATTGGCTATCCGGTTCTGCGGATCAGCGCCAAACGTAAAGAAGGTCTCGACGCGCTGGCTGACTGGTGCGCTGACGGACTCAGCATTTTGGTAGGGCAATCCGGCGTGGGTAAGTCGTCGTTGCTCAACGCGCTGGTGCCGGATCTCGAATTGCGCACCGGTACGCTGTCCCAAGGCAGCGGCGAGGGACGCCACACGACGACAGCGAGCGCCTTGCACGAGCTTCCAGGCGGCGGCGCGGTCATCGACTCACCCGGCGTACGCGACTACGCACCAGCGCCTGTCGACCCGGCTCAGGTGTCACGTGGATATCGGGAAATCGAAGCGCTGCGTGGTGACTGCCGGTTTCACAACTGTCTGCACAAGAACGAACCGTCGTGCGCCGTGCTCGCCGCACTTGAGTCCGGTAAAATCGAGGCGCGACGTTACGACAGTTACCGCCGTCTGATGAACCTGATGCGCCAACTTCGACGTCGCGACGACGCGCCCCGCTAGACCGCGCGGCGCGCTTGATCGCTCGAGCAGAGCTACGCAGCCGCCAACATCATGTCCTCAGCGACACTGCGAGCAACCGCCAACATTGCGGCTTCATCGACGGCCGAAACGTCGATCACCTCACCAATTCGCTGCATCTGCGGCGCATCAGGTCGGATCGGTACGTAGGTCGGATTGTTCAGGCGTGTCGCAATCTTGTTGGCGTAGGCAACGATGGCGATGCTCGGTAAAAAATAGTTAGGCCAATCCGCTCGATGATGATAGGCAATGGCTTGCATGATCGACTCAGGCAATCCCCACCTCAAGGCCAATGCGGCCCCCACCTCGGCGTGGTTAAAGCCCAGAACGTTGTCTTCTGCCTGAACCAACGTAACGTCCTCGCGATGCGTGGCGATTTCCATCACATCAATCATCAGCGTTTCGCAGTGGTGAAACATGACTAGTTGACCAATATCGTGCAGCAGACCGGCAGCGAACGTGCCGCCGCCAACGTGTCCGGTCACTTGCGCAATACTGCTGCACAGGCTGG
>JBGCFP010000084.1:0-27082 GCA_045107005.1 Gammaproteobacteria bacterium | reverse complement strand
CAGCGGCACGCCACCGGCGCGTTCGTAAAGATCGGTGATTTTCTGTCCACCGATGGTCAGTACGTTGTCTTCGACACCGAAATTCGACGTCGGGGCGTGCTTCACAAATTCAATGACGGGCATGATCAGGCGTCGTCCGTAAACAGATGTTGGTGTTGGTCAGAAAGCGTCTTGCGATCGATCTTGCCGTTGGGATTGCGTGGCCGGGCGTCGAGCCAGACCACTTCCTTTGGCTGCATGAAGTTGGCCAGCGCACTGCGGCAGGCGGCGAGAAGGGCTTTGTTCGCATCGCCTTCCACTTTGGGCTTGGCGGCAATGATGACGATCGCTTGCCCGAGCTGCGGATGGGGCGCGCCCATCGCGATCACCTCGGCGCAGACTCCCGCGTCGTAAATGACTTCTTCGATTTCGTTCGGACTGACGCGGTAGCCGCTGGTCTTGATCATTTCGTCGCGTCGGCCGACAAAATACAGGTAGCCCTCGTCGTCCATGCGTACGCTGTCGCCGGAGAAGACGGCAAGCTCCGGGACCACGCGACCGTCCTCGAGCGGCAGCGGTTTGAAGCGCTCGGCCGTTTTGTCCGGGTTGTTCCAATAGCCCAGCGATACCAATGCGCCGCGGTGCACGAGTTCGCCGACTTCGCCTGGTTTGCAAGGCACACCGTTTTCATCAAGCACCATGACCTCGGCGTTAGGGATGGCTTTGCCGATGGATTCGGGTCGCGCGTCAACCTGTTCGGGGGGCAAGTAGGTTGAGCGAAAGGCTTCGGTCAAGCCGTACATCAAATAGGGCGCTGCGCCGGGCGCTTTCTCGCGCAGCGCGCTTAGCGTGGCTTTGGGCATTGCGCCGCCGGTGTTGGTGAAGTAGCGCATCGTGTCGGCACAGCCTTCCGGCCATTCCAGCGCGGCAAGCTGTCCCCACAGCGGCGGAACGCCGCCAAGACCGGTGATGCGTTCACTCGCCATTTTTCTCAACACGTCGCGAGGCAATAGATACTCGAGCAAAACGATGCAGGCCCCGACGCTAAACCCGGTGGACAGCTGACTGAAGCCGGCGTCGAAACTCAGCGTGAGCGCGGCGAGGATGCGGTCGTCTTGAGTGTTCTCCAGATAGCTGGCCACACTGTGCGCGCCTGCGACCATGTTGGCGTGCGACAGCACCACGCCCTTGGGTCGTCCGGTGCTGCCGGACGTATAAAAAATGGCGGCAACGTCGGCGTCAATGCGCCGATGCACTGACGGTGTGTTCGTGTTTAGAAAATCGGAGAACGCCACCACGCGCTGCGTGATTCCGTCGAGCGCCGGGAGCTTGTCAATCAGAACAACCGTATGCAGCTGCGGGAGATTTTCAAGGTGAGGGACCAGCGCGGTTAACCGCCCGGCAGTGGTCACCAGAATACGGGCCGCGCAGTCAATCAGGATGTGCTCGACCTGAGCGGGCTTGAGCAGCGCATTGATGGGCACGAAAACGCCGCCCGCGTGTGCGGTCCCAAACATCGAGACCACGGCTTCGAGCGATTTTGGCAGGTTGATCGCGACGCGCTCACCGGCGCCCACGTCTGAGGCCAGAAGCCCACTGGCGAAATGGTCGAGTTGGCTTGCGAACTCGGCGTAACTGTACGTTCGCTTGCCGTCCACCAGTGCGGGTCGATCGCCATGATTGGCGGCCGCGCGCAAGGGCAATTCGTGCAGCAATTCACTCATTGGGCCGGATCCTCGAGGGCTGAGTACTCATAATCGCGGCGCATTGTACCCTAGCGCGCGCGCTCGGCTGCGGACATGGATCGCGATTTGCCGAAAAAACGCGCCAGCATCCGAATGGTCGGCTAGAATACTGAAAAATCAGGGAAAAACCAGAATTGGCGTGAGGGCCGGAAAAACAGTGATTGAGATCACGCATTGCGTCAATAATCCGCGGTAAAATCGGCCACCGCCGAGCGCGTTGGACGACCGTAGTGGTTATCGTCAGCGTTCGTTAGGCATTGTTTTCATTTATTTTTTTGGTTATTGGGGTCAGTCAGCCACAGTCATGTTTGAGGCAGTTAAAAGCGCGTGGCGCGAATTCGGTGTTGGCGGAGGGACGATCTATCTGATCGACCAGGCCTTATTGCGCCTCGGACCGAACACCCGACTGCAATTCTACGAGTTGATGATCCAGCCCATTCCCGAAGAACCGCTGATAGCAGAACGCTTCACTCGCTCGTTGTCATACCGCGAGATTGTTGAGGGCGCGCCCGAAGTGGCGAGCATGCCGGCACGCGAAGACATTAAGGCGGCGCGTTTTGCGAACGGCTCATTGTGTCTGGGCACGTACAAGGGCGACGAGCTCATTGGCTACATGTGGTTCGCGTTTGAGCGCTATCACGAAGACGAGGTGCGCTGCATTTTTGAACTGAACCCACCGCGCGAAGCCGTGTTCGATTACGATTTCTATCTGTTTCCCAAGCACCGGATGGGGCTTGGATTTATCAGCATGTGGGACGGCGCGAACCGTTTTTTGCGCGAGCGCGGCGTGCGCTATACCTACAGCCGCCTGACGCGTTTCAATACGGCGTCACGAAAGGCGCACGACCATCTGGGCTGGAAACGGCTGGGGCGCGCTGTGTTCTTGAAACTCTGGGGTTTCGAGCTAATGGTGTCTGACGTGCGTCCGCGTCTGAACGTATCACTGTCGAGCCGCAAGCCCGTACACATTTCATTGCAACCCGATGCCCTGACGGCGTCGTCATAACTTTTTTTAGGATCAAGCCAAACGTATGAGCGAAGAATTTGACACCATTGCGGAATACATCCGCGACGAACTGGCCCATGACGGCGAACTCACGCCCGAGCTGGATTTGTTGGAAGAACAAATTCTCGACTCGTTCAGCATTGTGCAAGTGGCGCTGTTCCTGCAAGAGCAGTTCGATATCGAACTCGAAGCCGATGATCTGCAGCAGGAAAATCTGGCAACCATCAGCAAGATGTTGGACTTGGTTGCCGCCAAGCGCGCCGACGGGGTGCAGTAATGCCGCGTTCCATCCCCAAGTCGCTGCTCGCAACCGCCGCGCGCTTACCGGACAAAGTCGCGCTCGTCCAAAAGGGTGAAACCATCACGTTTGGTGAGCTGTGTACGCAGGCGCAAGCCACGGCCGAGTGTTTGCGTGAGCTGAACATTCAGCCCGGCGATCGCGTTGGCATTTGCATGGAGAAGTCGATCGATCAAGCGCTGGTGTTTTTGGGTGTGCTGTTTGCCAATGCGGTGGTGGTGCCAATACTGCCGCGACTCAAAGGCCCGAACATTCGCCACATTATTGAGAACTCCGGCATGGTGGCGATGGTCACCGACGCACCGCGTCTGAAAGAAGTGCGTGAGTTTGCGGATATCACCAAGTTGATTGCCGGTCGCGGCGAAGTCGAGGATGAGTGGCCAAATCTGGCCTATTTGCGCCGGCACTTGCAGCCGCGTTTATTCTTCGATCGTATCGGTGCCGACAATGCGGCCATCATTTATTCTTCCGGCTCGACGGGCCGTCCCAAAGGCATTCTGATCGGGCATCGTCAGCTGGTCGATGGGGCACACATTGTCGCCGACTACCTCGATACACGCGAAGACGATCGCATCGGGTGCATCCTGTCTTTCAATTTCGACTATGGCTTGAATCAGCTGTGGCAGACCGTGGTGAAAGGCTGCACGCTTTACCTGCACGATTTCGTGTTACCCAACGATTTCTTCTCGCTGGTCGCGAAGGAAAAACTGACGGCCCTGCCGGTGATGCCGGTCATCATTTCCCAGATGTTCGACAAGCGACTCAAGCTGGCGGTTAGCCAGTACGATCTGTCGAGCATGCGCTACGTGTGCACCACTGGTGGTCGCATTTCCATGGACATGATTGACGATCTGCGCGAAGCCTTCCCGGAGGCCAAAATCTACTCCATGTTCGGTCTGACCGAGGCGTTTCGCGCCACCTTTCTTGCGCCGGAAAAACTGCTGTCGCACCCGACATCCATCGGTAAAGCGATTCCCGGCAGCGAAGTGCTGGTGCTTGATGACGAGGGCAACGAGTGCGCCCCCGGTGTCTCAGGCGAACTGGTTCAGCGCGGCGCCACAGTCAACAAAGGCTATTGGCGCAATCCGGAAAAGACCGCGAAGATGTTTCGTACCCACCCGCGTTATCCGGGTGAAACGCTGGTCTACAGCGGCGACGATGCCGTGCGTGACGAAGAAGGTTATCTGTATTTCGTCGGGCGTCGCGATGAAATGATCAAAACGCGCGGTTTCCGCGTTAGCCCAACGGAAGTGGAAGTCGAAGTGCTGGCACAGGACAGCGTGGATAACGCGGTCGCATTCGCCGTCGCCAACATTGCCGTAGGCGAAGACATCGCGTGCGCGTACACGACCAGCAACGGCGAGCCGATCCCCGAAAAAGTCATGATGCAGAAGCTCAAGCGCACGCTGCCACGACATATGGTGCCCGCGTACTTTATCCACTTTGACAGCTTCCCGATTACCGGCAACGCCGGCAAGCTCGATCGCAAGTCGATTAAAGAGTCGGCCTTCGAGCGACTGGGTTTGAATGACAAGGCCAGCGCCGCGCCAGCGGCAGGCTAGCGGCCCGGCGCGTGACCAAAACAGCAAGTAAAGGCCGCATCGTGATTGGCGTCATTGGCGACGACATTCACGTTGTGGGCAACCGAATTGCCCACCTGGCGTTGGAAGAGTCGGGTTACACCGTTTTCAATTTGCGCACCCGTAATCGTCCGAAGCATTTTGTTGGCGCCGCGCTCGAAACCAATGCCGACGCGGTATTCGTGTCGTCACTGAATGGCGAAGGCGAACACTGGTGTGCGAACTTGCGCGAGCGGTTTGCCGCCGTTGGCCTTGCCGACGTGCTGCTGTACGTGGGCGGAAACATCATTGTCGGGCACCGACCGCTCGAGGAAGTCACCGCGTTGTTTCAATCTTTTGGCTTTGACCGCGTGTACCACCAGGTGCCCGATATAGGCGTTGCCATTGAAGACCTCGATAAAGACATCGTCAGACGCTCGGAACGGGTGATTCAACATGGCGCGGCCTGATCGCAGCGCGCAGCTGCGCGACATCGAGCGTTATCGCCAACCCGTGCTCGATCATCCGCTGGCGCGCGGCATCGATCCGTCCGAAGTCTCGGCGTTTTTGGCGACACTGCCCGCAACCCGCTTTCCGGCAAACGCTTACGCCGCACGCGGGCCGTCGCCGTGCCTGCAGCCGCGCGGCGGTTTTCCCCGCTTTGATTCTCAGCAATCACTGACCCAGGCGCTGCACGAAGCCGGTGCGGATTTTATTCCGCTGACCATTGATAGCTACACGCGTCAAAACGAATACGAAACCGCGGCGCAACTTCTGCAACGCAGCGAAGAAGAGGAACGCGACTACTTAAACGGCTATCCGCTGGTATGCCACGGACACGAACTGTCACGGGAGCTGTATCGCGACATACCCAAGCCCATCAGTTTGCGTCACGGCACACCGGACGCGCGCCTGCTGGTCGAAATCGCGCTAGCTACCGGCATCGTCGAGATTGAAGGCGGCGGGATTTGCTACTGCCTGCCGTATTCTGAGGGCTTCCCGCTGGATCGTTGCTTGCTGTACTGGCAATACGTTGATCGCATTTGCGCGAGCTATTCGACGCCAGAGCGGCCGGTGCATCGCGAGAGTTTTGGCCCGCTGTCGGCGACGCTGGTGCCGCCCGCCGTTGCGGTTTGCATTCAGATCATCGAAGCGCTGCTGGCGGCCGAGCAGGGCGTACTGTCGTTTGCCGTCAGCTTTGGTCAAACCGGTTCGGTAGTGCAGGACATCGCGACTGCCCGCGTGCTGCGCAAACTCACCCGACACTACCTTGACGAGTGCGGGTTCGGCGATACGCGTGACTATCTGGTTTATCACCAGTGGATGGGGCAATTTCCCGCACAGCGGCCCAAGGCAGCTGCGCTGATCGCCTGTTCCTCATTGATTGCCAATCTCGTGGGCGCCGACAAGATCGTGGTTAAGACTGTGGACGAAGCGCTCGGCGTTCCCACGGCCGGGATCAACGCCGAAGCGGTCGATACCGTGGGCTATGTGATGCGCACGTTCCAGTCAGCAGGCGACATCACATCACCTTTGATTGATCTGGAAACGGCGCTCATTGAGTCGCAGGTGCGTACGATGCTGGATAAAATATTTTCCGTCTCCGGCGATGTGTTCTGGGAAAGCGTGTTTCGCGCGTTTCAATCGGGCTGGATTGACGTGCCGTTCTCACCACACGCTGACAATGCCAACCAACTCATTTCGATGCGCGATGGCAACGGTTCGATTCGTATCAAAGAGCCGGGCGCCATGCCGATCAGTGATCAGGATCTGGCGGCGGAACATCGCTTGCTTGAGTCAAGAGAGCAAGACGAGGACAAAACCTATCGTCAGCTTCTCAAAGACATCACCGTGATGGCCTGATTTGTGACCACCACTCAACACAAACCCAGAGTTGCGGTCGATATTGGTTCGACCGTCGTTAAAATGGCCCGACTGGCCGATGACGACAGCGTCAGTGAGCAGATTTTCGTACCGCGCGATTTTGACGCCGGTATTGCGGCACAGGTTAGCGAACTGCTGCGCGGTGTCGAACATCATAACGTCATCATGTGCTCGTCGGCGAACGGTGGATTGCGCGTGGGTGTGCTTTGTCTGAGCGAGCCGTTCAGCGGCGCGGCGCTGCGCAATCAGGTGTTGCTGGCCGGCGCGAACCCGGTTTTCGTGCGCGCGTTTGACGACCCCCCGCAGTCGAAGACACGAGTCGACCTGTTGGTCATCGGTGGGGGCATCGACTGCGAAGACGCCCAGCCGCTGCGTGACCGCCTGCGTGCGCTGGATCTTTCGGCTTATGAATACGGCGCCGTGGTGTACGCCGGTAATCGATTTGCCGCCGAGGAACTGCGACCCTGCACCGTGCCCATTCACTGCGTTGAGAACCCGTTGCACAGCGACGTGCGAAGTCAGTGCAACAGTGTGTTTGAGGCGATTCGGGATGCGTATCTGGATGACCTGGTGCACAAAGACGGCATCGCCGATTTGCCCGTGTCGCTGACGCGACGAATACGGCCCACGCCTGAAGTGGTCAATCGCGGCTTCCAGCGTGTTATCTCGAACCGATCAAGCATTGTCGTACCTGGCGCCGCTGTCGTAATGGACATTGGCGGCGCGACGACGGATTTGCACTACACCGTGGAAATCGTACGTGACGATAGCGAAGATCGGCCCAACCCTGGCGCTTCCGTGGCGCGCTACGTGTTCACCGATCTTGGTATTGTGGTCTCGGCCGACAGCACGTTGATGCAAATGCGCTCGCACCCGCGAATTTATGAGTTTTTGTCTGTCGTGCTTGGCCGTGATGTGCGCGAGACATACCGCGCGCTGCGCGAAGGCGAACTGACAGCCGATCCAGAGCTACTGGCCTACGGTTGCCTTTTCCTGGCGTTCGATCGTTTCGGTGCGGGTCGCGGTCCGGGCTTGCCAAGCGTCAATCTGGCTCGCATTGGTCACATCATTTTGACTGGCGGGGCCGCACAGACGCTCGATATTGGAATTGCCGCTGAACTGCTGGCGCTGTTTGACGGCAACGAAGTCGTGCGTCCGGTACTGATTCGCGACAACGATTATCAGCTGTGGGTAGATGGGATTACGTTTGATGTGTAGATCATGAGTAACGACACGAAGCAACCGGGACACGTCAACTGGCCGTCGTTAGGCGCCGCCGAGTATGAGCGCCTGGCGCAGGCACACGCTACCCCCTATTATTTGTACGACGTTGCGGCAATCCGGCGGCGCATAGAGGCGGTTCGGGGCGCGTTTGCTGGCGCCGCTCATGTCTACTACGCCGTCAAGGCAAACCCGAATCTTGAGTTGTTGCGAGCACTCCACGACACAGCGGACGGCCTGGATATTTCATCCGGTGGCGAACTGGAACAAGCGCTTGCTGCGGGCTACGAGGCCGAGCATCTGAGCTTTGCAGGACCGGCCAAGACGGTCGAAGAGTTGCGCGCGTCGGTGACGGCGGGCGTTGGGAACATCAGCGTCGAGTCGGTACGCGAACTCAATGACTGCATCAGAATTGCCAACGAGTTGGGCAAGCCCGCTGACATCGTTCTGCGCGTCAATCCAGAGTTTCTGAACCGCGCGTTCGGTCTGAAAATGGGTGGCCGCGCGGTGCAGTTTGGCGTGGACGAAGAAACCCTCGGGGATGTGTTGCCGTTAATTGAAGCCGCAGGCGAACACTTGCGCTTTCACGGTATTCACATCTACGCCGGCAGCCAGTGTTTCGATGCCGATGCCGTGGTTGACGGTGTCGAAAACTCGTTGCGTATCGCCCGTGAGATTGAATCGACCAGCAGTTTAGTCTGCCGTGTCATCAACCTGGGCGGCGGTTTCGGTATTTCTCATACCGAGGCTGACAAGGAGCTCGATATTGTCGAGCTTGGCGAGAAACTCACGCCGATACTCCAGGCGTTCCACGCCAGCGGCGACACGGAGCGCCACATCGTCTTTGAACTGGGACGCTATCTGACAGCGGATGCGGGACTCTATGTCACGCGCGTGATCAGCGAGAAAGCGTCTCGTGGCAAGCAGTTCTACACGGCCGACGGTGGCTTGCATCATCACCTGGCCGCCGCCGGGACGTTTGGCGCCGCATTTCGCGCGAACTTCATGCTGGAGAATCTGAGTCATCCGACGGGCGAGCCGATCAAGTGCTCAATTGCCGGCTCGTCGTGCAATCCCACCGATTTGCTCGCCTCCAACGCTCAGATTGCGCAACCACACGTTGGTGATTTAGTCGGCGTGTTGCGTTCTGGCAGTTACGGTTTGACGGCAAGCCCCATTCAGTTTTTGGGGCATCGAACGCCAGTCGAATTGATCAAAGATGGCGACAGGGTTTACGTCGCACGCGTCGCGCGCGGCATACTCGATCTTAATTAGACGGCTCGGCTTACGCTTGGGCAGATCGTCGGCGCAACCGACTTTTGATGTTATCGAGTACGTAAGACTCGGCGCCGTTCGGTCGACCGCTCAGCAGCCACAGTGCGGCAACCGTCAGCGTGTACACCACGACACCAAACAATACCGCCAGCAGTAGATGCAGTAGCGTGGCGATGCCGTGCGCGGCGTCGAGCAATGCGAGCACGACGTACTTTGTGCTGAAATACATCACGACGGAGCCAACAGCGGCGCGCCACAGCTCGCCAAAGAACGTCAGCGTACGCAATTTGATGGTCCGAAACATGATGGCAAAATTGATGGGCGCCAAGAACAGCGAGGTGCCAAGAAACGCCAGCGCCGCGCCTTGAACACCGTACGCGTGCGTGGCCGGGATCACGGTGATCAGTACCACCGCCAGTTGCATGAAGTGCAAGACCGCGAGTATTTTCGGTTTCCCCAGCGCGAGATAAACCGACCCGATGTTGGTTTGCAGCGCGTTGAGCACCCCATTTACGGCGAGGATGGTGAACAGTGGAATTGCGGCGAGCCACTGATCGCCCAGCGCCACCGGTACGAGCAATTCGGCCGTGGCGGCGATGCCCAGACCGGCGGGCATCGCGATCAGGGCAATGACGGCGATGACGCTCAAGTAACCCGAACGCAGTGACGCCAGGTTGTCGGAGACCTTGGCGTAAGCGGGAAACACTGCTCGGTTAATGGGCGCGACCAGTTCGGTTGTCGGTGTATTGGACAGCTCGAGGCTCACGTTGAACAAACCGAGGTCGCGCGCGCCGGACACTTTGCCGACGACCAGCTCGGTGACGTGCAGTCGGATCGAGAAAAAGATGTTGCCAAGCATCAGCCACTTGGAAAAATCAAACAGCTCGTGTCGCGCGGCGAGCGAGAAGCGCGGGCGGTAGTCGTCCATGACGTAACTGGCCACGACCGCGAACACTTTGCTCGCAACTTGCCCGGCAATCAGAGCCCAGTAGTTTTGCAACAGGAAAGCCAGTGGAACCGTTACGGCAAATCCGGCGACCTTGCACAGGAACATGAATCGAAATTCTCGATCAAACTGCATGTTCTTGCGGAAGTTTACGATGCCGATGTTTTCGAAACCGCTGATGCACTGGGCCACGGCGAGCACGGCGATCAGAACCGATACGCGGGGCTCGCCATAGTAGTGCGCAGCGGGCAGGGCAATGGCCAGAAGCACCAGACCGGACACCGTCTTGAATATGGCATTAAATGTCCACGCCGTGTCGTAGTGGACGCGCTCTGCCGTCTGTTTCTGGATCAGGACAACGTCAAAGCTGAACCACGTGAACACGTCCATGATGGCGATGAAAACCATGGCCATGGCCACCAGGCCGAAATCCTCGGGCGACAACAGACGCACGAGAATCAAGGTGCTGACAAAACTCAAGCTGCGAATCGCCAGCTTGAGCAACATCATCCACGCGACGCCGCGCGCTGTTTGACTGCGCAGGCTGGGTTTGTCGCCAGAAGCGGTGTTGGTTTCAGTCATTCGGTGGTTCGCTGGAGTCCGATTCTAACGAGTGGTTTGCGCACGTGATCTGCGGGTCGAGACCACGCTTCTGTCTCGCTTGATCAGGTCCAAAAGTATATCACCGGGATACTGGTTTGAAGCGACCCTTTTGATGTATTGGCCTTGTGAACTTTGATGATCGTCCAAAACTTGGGGCCGGATCATGTGCGCCGCATTGGATTTGTGCTAAAACAGCGCGCAGTGACCGGGTTGGTCACCATCAACTGGGAAAACAAGTCGCTATGGTCACCAAAACGGTTCATTTGATCGCCGCTGCGCGCCCGAATTTCATGAAAATCGCGCCGCTGTACCACGCGCTTGCGGCGACCGACTGGTGCACGCCAAAGATCGTGCATACCGGGCAGCATTACGATGCCAATATGTCGGACGCTTTTTTCTCCGATTTGTCCATGCCCGAGCCTTTTTGTCACCTGAACGTGGGCAGCGGCACGCACGCCGAACAGACCGGCGGCGTCATGATCGAGTACGAAAAAATCGCGATGTCTGACCAGCCCGACGCCGTCGTTGTCGCCGGTGACGTCAATTCGACGGTCGCGTGCGCAATGGTTTGCGCAAAACTGTGGATCCCGGTGATCCACCTGGAAGCGGGACTGCGCAGTGGCGATCGACGCATGCCCGAAGAGGTCAATCGAGTGATGACCGATGCGATATCTGATTTGCTGTGGACACCATCGCCGGACGGCGATGAAAACTTGCTGCGAGAGGGTGTTGCGCCAGAGCGTATTGAGCGTATCGGCAATATCATGCTCGACAGTTACGAGATGTTGAGAGATCGCATTGCGGCCAGCGGTGCCCGTCAGGGTTTCGGACTGGCGGCCGGCGAGTACGGTGTGGTCACCATGCATCGGCCTTCGAATGTTGACGAGCGTGCAACGCTCGAGCCGCTGGTAGAACAGTTGATCAGCGCGTCGCAGCGTCTGCCGTTGTTGTTCGCCGTGCATCCGCGTACCCGCAAGAAACTCGAGGAGTTTGATTTGCTGGGTCGCCTGCAGGGCGCGGACGCCATCACGTTGTGCGAGCCGCTGAGCTACATCGAGTTCATGAACCTCGTGACCAGTGCGCGAATGGTGATTTCGGATTCGGGTGGGGTGCAGGAAGAGACGACATACCTGAAAGTTTCGTGCTTGACGGTGCGTGAGAACACGGAGCGTCCGATCACGATCATGCAGGGGACTAATAGACTGATTTCGCCCGGCCAGATCGCAGCGACCGTGGACGCTGAGCTGGATTCCCCGGCAACGGAGACCCGCTGCCCTGAATTTTGGGACGGCAAGACGGCGGCGCGTGCCACCGCCTCACTGGGTCGATTGCTCGGCGTTTAAATCAATGATGGGCGTATTTGAAGACGTCCGGATCCAGATTGTGACGCGCCAGCAGTTTGTAAAAGTCGGTGCGATTGCGCCGCGCCATGCGAGCGGCCTGACTGACATTTCCGCCGGTCATTTTTAGCAACTGCGCCAGGTAATTGCGGATAAATTCGTCGCGCGCCTCGGCGAACGACAGCAACGGCGCGGCTTTTTGTCCCAGCGATTCCTGCACCAGCGATGCACTAATCACCGGCGTCTGGCATACCGCGACGTTCTGACGCACGACGTTGCGTAACTGGCGTACGTTGCCGGGCCAGTCGGCCCCCATTAGCAGTTCGATGGCTTCCGGCGCGTAGACCATTTTCGTTCCGCCCGTCTCGGCGACAGCCTGTTCGAGGAAGTGCCCGGCCAGCAGGGGAATGTCTTCGCGGTGTTCTGCCAAAGACGGCACATCAATGCTCGATTCAATCAAGCGATAGTAAAGATCATCGCGGAACTGGCCCTCGAGGATCAACGCCGACAGGTCTTTGTTAGTGGTTGAGAAGATGCGCACGGCGATCGGCACAGGCTTGGGGCTGTCGACCGGCCGGACGGCGCCTTCTTCAAGGAGTCGCAGAAGTCGAATCTGCAGCCGCAGTGGCAAGTCGCCAATTTCATTAAGCAGCAGGACGCCACCGTCGGCACGCTGGAAATGCCCCGGTGTATCCTTGCGCCCGAACAGCTCGGCCTCGAGGGCATCTTCGCCAATCGCGCTACAACCAACGGAGACAAACGGACCGTCGTGTTGCGTGCTCACCCGATGCATGGCGCGCGCAAACATCTCCTTGCCGGTGCCGCTCTGACCGCGAATCAGGACACGCGAATCCGTCGCTGCAATCACGCGCGCCTGACTCAGGCGCTCGCTGATCAGCGGCGAGCGCGTAATGATGTCGGCGCGCCATTCTTCTTCATCGACGGTGTTGCGTGAGACTTTGAGTGCGCGCTGCACGTAATCGAGCAGTTCGTTCTTGTCGATAGGCTTGGTAATGAACCCGAACGCGCCACTCTGAGTAGCGGTGACGGCGTCGGGAATGGTGCCGTGCGCGGTCATCAGCAGCACCGGCAAACCCGGCCAGCGCCCCTGCAACGAACGCAACAGCTCGATGCCGTCCATTTGATCCATCCGCAGGTCGGTGATGATCAAGTCCGGCTGAAACGACTCGGTGGCGTCCAGTGCGGCGACGGCGCTCTCGACGCCCTCGATATCAAAGCCTTCTGCCATCAGGCGAATACTCAGCAGACGCAGCAGGCCCGGGTCGTCGTCGACCAGCAGGATGCGCGCGGGAGACTGTTCGCCGCCCATCAGTTTGCCGGATCCGACGACGTTTCGATGGACATGATCGCATCGAGTTGACGTTGGGCCTGATCAAGCTCTTCGGTCAGGCGCAGGTTGTCTTCCTCAAGCTCACGCAGCCGGTTGCGTGCGGTTTGCAAGCGCCGATCGTCGCGGCTCGACTGCGCCGTGTTGCTTTGTTCAAACTGGGCGACGCGTGCGCGCAGTTCGCCAAGTTGCGTGTTCATGATGATGTTGCTTTCGATGTCACGTACGGCCTTGCTGGCAAGGCGCACTTGCGTCGGTGACAGTGTGTTGGCTTCGCCAAGCAGGGCGTTGAGGTCGCGAAAGGCATCATCGAGATTGGACGACGGGTGGCCTTCGACGCTTTTGGCCAGAGCGAGTCGCAGTCGGTTGGCGTCGCTTGGGTTATCGACGTAGTCGAGTTCGATCATGCGGAACGTGTCGATGCGCTCCTGGTAAGTCGCGGAACTTAGCGTGTGCAGTTCAAGAATTTGCAGATCCAAAGCGCGCGCCAGTGGCAGGTTATCGTCGTTGGCGTCGCGCGACAGGCCGGGGCGCAAGGTGTCGCAAGCGGTTGTTCCAAATGCCGCGATTATGGCAATCACCAATAACCGAATGCGCGACCGGCTACGCACTGACCGGCTCCGGTTCCAGCGGCAGACGCATGCGAAAATGGGCGCCGGAAAACTCTCCCTCAATAATATCGATGGTGCCGCCGTGGGCGTGCACACACTCCATGACCACGGACAGACCGATGCCCGTGCCTTTGACATGCCCGCCCTGGGGCGTACTTCCCTGATAAAAAGCTTCAAAGATACGGCTCCGCTGGTCGGCCGGAACGCCCGGACCGGTGTCGGCGACGTCTATTTGACAGTCAGTGCCCTGAATGCTCGTACGCAAGTAGATGTCTCCTCCCGAAGGCGTAAATTTTACGGCGTTCGCCAGCAGGTTATCGACTGCCATGCGTAACTTGCCCTGATCGGCGCGCAATTTAAAGTCGTTCAGCGTGCGCTGGATTCGAATGCCGCGCGCGTTGATCGCCAGTTTTTGATATTCGACGGCGCCGAGCATTAGAGCCCGAATGTGGAACTGGCTCAAATCCAGATCACTGAGTTTGGCCTGCCACGCGCTAAACGATAACAGGTTCTCGATGAGTTTCTGCAAAGCGACACCGTTGTCACGCAGAATGCCTGCCACTTCTTTCTGGCTGCTTTGCAGCTCGCCGACGGCCCCGTCCATCAAAAGTTCGGTGCCCTCACGGATATTGGCCAACGGCGTCTTGAGCTCATGCGACATATGGCGCAGAAATTTGTTTTTCTCCCGTGCTTGCTCCAACAGTCGCACGCGCAGCCACTCCAGCTGCGTTGCCAACGCCTCGAGATCGGTCGGGCCGCTGATATTGATCGGTTTCGAGAAAGCGCCTTCGCCCAGCGCGCTGATGGCGCGGTCAATCTGGCGAATTGGTCGCGCGGTCAGAAACGTGAAAGCCAGAATCAACGCGATGGTGGCGGGAATCAGCAGGCCGGTCTGCCAGGCAAGCGTACGGCGTACGCTGGCCGCGTCACGCTGCAGCTCATTGAGTCCGTCATCGACGAACCGCGAGCTCTCGCGCACCAGATCAGAGCCCGTGTCGGCCATGTCATTGAACTGTGACAGCGCGGTGGCCAGATCTTCCGATTCGCGCGGATAGCGCTGCAGCGCCCGATAGATGTCCTGTGCCTGCTGGCGCAGCGCGAGCGGGCGCGTTCGTGCCGCCTCATCGGGGGCAAAAGAGGCGATTCGATCCACCAGCGCGATAAAACTGTTATGCAACTCTTCGTAGCTGGCGAGCAAGTCTTCGCTGCCGGTGACCTGGTAAAGGCGGGCGCGACGATCCATCAGGTAACGCTGCTCGTTGAGGCTCTGCGTATCGCGCGTTGCGCGAATGCCTTCGATAACCAGTCGCTCGCTCTCTTTGGCCAGCAGGTTCATTTGAAAGGAGGCGGAGACCAGGGCCAGAAGTGACGGGACGGCGACAACCGCAAATCCCACCATGATCAGCCCGCTCAGGGATTTTGGACGCCATACACGCATCCGAGGATATTGCGCTATTTACCGCACCGACGCCACACTGAGGCTGTGGCCAGGTCCGGCGCTACGCCTTCGTCTGGCGCCGTGCGAGCAGCTTCTTTTCCCACGCCAGTGACGTCTGCGCAATGGTCTCCAGATCGTCAAATTCCGGCGTCCAGTTGAGCAGCGAACGTACCCGATCCGCCTTGGCGACCAGTGCCGGTGGGTCGCCGGCGCGACGGTCCTGTTCGCGAATCGGCAGTGGTTGGCCGTGTACTTTTTCGACGGTGCGCAGCACCTCACGCACGCTGAAGCCGTGGCCGTAGCCACAGTTGAGTGTGACGCTCTCACCAGCCTCGCGCAGGTACGCCAGCGCGCGCAAGTGGGCGCCCGCCAGATCTTCCACGTGGATATAGTCTCGGATGCCGGTACCGTCCGGTGTGTCGTAATCGGTGCCGAAAATGGCGACATACGGGCGAATGCCCAAGGCCGCTTCGCAGGCCACTTTGGTCAGCAGCGTGGCTTTTGCCGTGGATTGACCGATCCGTCCTTGCGGGTCACTGCCCGCCACGTTGAAGTAGCGCAGCGCCACATAGCGCAGGTCGCTGGCAAACGCGAGATCACGCAGCATCCACTCGCTCATCAGTTTCGACATGCCGTAAGGGTTGATGGGCGCGGTGGGCGTCTCTTCGCTGATGATCGTGGCGTCCGGCTCGCCGTAGACCGCGGCCGTGGACGAGAAAATAAAGTGCTCGACGCCCGCATCGTGGCAGCACTCCAGCAGCGAGCGAGTCGAGCAGGTGTTGTTACGATAATACTTGAGCGGGTCTGCGACCGATTCGGGCACGATGGTGTGGGCGGCGAAATGCAGCACCGACTTGATGTTGTGTTGCTTGAGCAGTTTGCTCACCAGTGCCTTGTCGCCAGTGTCGCCGATGACCAGTTCGCCCGCCAATACGGATTCTTCAAAGCCGGTTGACAGGTTGTCCAGTACGACCACCGATTCGCCCGCGTCGCCTAGCTGACGCACGACGTGGCTGCCGATGTAGCCGGCACCGCCGGTCACTAGAATGGTCGATTTGGTCATAGTGATTCGTCCTCTGACGCGATAAGTTGCATGGCGCGGAAGTTACTACAAATTGACGCGCAACGGTGCCTCCTGCATCACACCTATTTGTTCTTTTAGCGTCAGGATCAGTTCCTGCCAGTATTGCGCCGTCGCAAAGAACCCAAACGCTTTGGGGAATGCCGGATCGTGCCAGCGGCGGGCTATCCACGCGGCGTGATGCACGATACGCAGCGTGCGCAGTGCCTCCACCAGCGGGATCTGTTCGAACGGGAACGTGCGAAACTGCTCGTAGCCTTCGATCAGGTCGGCCAGACACTGCTCCTGATAATCGCGGTCGCCCGACAAAAACATCCACAAATCGGCCAGCGCGGGTCCGGTGGCGCAGTCGTCAAAATCCATGACCACCGGTCCGTCGCGTGTCCACAGAATATTGCCGGCGTGCAGGTCACCGTGCAGTCGTAGCGTGCTGAGCGGCGCGCAGCGGTCGAACAGGTCTTCGACGCCCTGCATCGCGTGACTCGCCGCGGCGTCGAGGGCTTCCTCGAGCTCACGCGGCACGTGTCCGCTGTCAAACAACGCCTGAAGCGCGTCGTGGCCGTAAAGGTCAGGCGTCAGTTCCGGGCGTGCGTCGAAGTGATCGAGCACCGAGCGATTGTGCAGACGCGCGGCAAACCGACCGAGCAGTTCGCGATGGCCAGGGTCGTCGAAGGAGGGCGGTCTGCCGACCGTCTGTTCGTACAGCGACAGGCGATAGGGCCCGTCGTGGATGAGCGTGCCATGGTCAGCGTGTCGCAAGGGGACGATGACCGGCAGTTCTGCGTCGCGCAGCTCCTCGCAAAACGTGTGTTCTTCAAGGATTTGGGCGTCGTCCCAGCGACCGGGGCGATAGAATTTTACAACCAGCGGCTCACGTCCTTCGATACCGACCTGATAAACCCGGTTTTCGTAGCTTGCCAGCGCCTGTAAGCGCCCGTCACAGCGCCACCCGCTGTTCTCGACCGCGTGCAATATGGCGTCCGGGTCGAGGCGCATGAACGCTTGTGCGGCTGGTGCTGTCATAATAGAGGAGTGCTCATCTGTGAGCCTATTCACGCGTGGTTCAGGCAGATTGGGCATAATAGCTGGCATTGATCTTCAAGTGACGCTTTTTACAGGGAAACCATGGAAATGCAGACTTCGCAGCCCAACGTTACGACGCGCATTCGGAACCTGGTCGTCGGGACGGTAGCGCTTGTGCTGGCCGCTTGCGGCGGCGGTGGCGGCGGTGGGAGTACCCCTGCACCGGTGACGCCTCCTCCGGCTAGCGGAGACACAACGATCTCCGGAAAAATCAGTTTTGAGCGGGTCCCGCATACCTTCTCAAACGGCCTCAACTACAACGCAACGACGTCAGAACCGGCGCGCGAGGTGGTGGTCGAGCTGGTGGACGCGGCCGGTGCGGTGGTTGCCGAGGGTCAAACGGACGCCAACGGCGACTATTCGTTAACGGTTTCGTCGGGCCAGACTCTGCGACTGCGGGCGCGCGCACAAATGGTGGCCACTGGTACTCCGGCGTGGAATTTCCGCGTTGTGGATAACACAGCGAATAACGCGCTGTACGTGGTCGAAGGGCCCGCGAGCGTGGCCGAAGGCGACACCCAGACCCGCAGTCTGCTGGCTGAGTCGGGTTGGGGTGGCAATGGTTACACGTCGGACCGCGCGGCTGGGCCGTTCGCTATTCTCGATTCCGTTTATCAGGCCTACAACAAAGTCCTCGATGTTGAACCACAGGCCGTGTTCCCGGATTTGAACTTGCACTGGAGTGAAAACAATCGCCCCGTTGATGGCGACATCAGCGCTGGCGAAATCACGACCAGCTTTTACACGCGCGATGCGCAGGGCAACAGCGCTATTTTTCTGCTTGGCGCCGCCAACAGTGACACCGACGAATACGATGGTCATGTCGTGATCCACGAGTGGGGCCACTACTTTGAAGATCGCTTTTCCCGCTCTGACAGCGTGGGTGGTCCGCACAGTGGTGGCGACCGACTCGACCTGCGCGTGGCCTTTAGCGAAGGCTACGGCTACGCGCTGGCTGGCATGGTGACTGACGATCCAATCACGCGTGATTCCGGCGGCTTTAATCAAGGCGGCGGTTTCAGCATTGACGTCGAAGACGACAATTTTGCCACCAACCCCAGCGGCAACCGCAATCCTGGCTGGTTTAGCGAAGGATCGGTGCAGCTCATTTTGTACGATCTCTACGACAGCGATGCTGACGGAATCGATACGGTAGCGTTGGGATTTGGCCCTATCCATGATGTGCTGACCGGCGATTTCAGTAACGACACGGCGGTGACGTCCATTTTCTCGTTTGCCGAATACATGCGGGCTGCGCAGCCGGCTGATGTCGCGGGTATTAATAGTTTGCTCGAAGCCAAGAACATCGTCGGTGCGGGCAACGACCGTTACGGCAGTAGCGAAACCAATAACGCGGGCAACGCCAATGACGTGCTGCCCGTGTTCACGCCACTGCCAACCGACGGCTCGCCGGTTGTCGTGTGCAGCTTGGGGGTCAATGAGTTTGGCACGTTCAACAAGTTGTCAAACCGCCGACTGCTGCGGTTCACGCTGGGCAGTGCCGGGCGCTACCGAATCGCCGTCAGCGGTGCTGCCGATCCGGACATCGCGCTGTTTCAGGGCGACTTCCTGGCGGTGGCACAGCTGGCCGGCAATGACGCCATTGAACGCGATCTGGCTGCTGGCGAGTACGTGGTTGAAGTCTACGAGTTTGCCAACGTGCGCCCGGACCAGGCAGCCACGGCGTCGGGTCGCGAATGCCTGACCGTGTCGCTCACGGCGATCTAGATTCCCGATGGAGATAACGATGAAATCATTAGTCATAACCCTGGCACTGTTTACACCCGTTGCGCTGGCAGCGAAGCCGTCGTTCGTGGACCATCGCTACAGCAGCATCGGTAAACGCGGTGCGCCGGTCGCCATGATGTCGGCGCAAAGGCATGAAGCTCGCGTCGGCCAGAAGGTTGCGCTGGACTTGCGTTTCGCGTTGGAACAGCCGGCGCAGAACGTCCGGGTTGAAGTCAATGCCGATGCCGGTCTTGAACTCGATAAAGCGCTGATGCGCTACGAACTCGGCGCTCGCGAGAATGGTGTTCTGACAATGCCAACGATTGACGTCGCGGTGCGTGAAGCGGGGCGCAGCTCGGTGAACGTGACGGTCTATGTCACGGACCAGGGCGGCGAGAAGTTCAAGAGCTTCAGTGTCCCGTTTTCGACCCCCGAGGCCAAATCGGTCGTTGGTCAGAAAGTGCGTCTGAAAACCGACCCGTCCGGCCAGTCACTTCGCGTCATGACAGCGCGCGAATCAAACTAAGCCACCAAGTGTTAAACGGGGTTGCCGCGGGGCAGCCCCGGCTCTGGTGCACAGGGCCAAAAAGCGTTCTGCGGGCAGTGCAAATCTGTATACTCCGCGCCCATGTCTAAACAACTCAGAAATATCGCCATCATCGCCCATGTCGATCACGGCAAAACCACCTTGGTCGATCAGCTGCTGCGCCACGCCAACGACGTGGATCAGCGCGTGGACATCCCCAGTCGCGTGATGGATTCAAACGATCTTGAGCGCGAGCGCGGGATTACCATTCTGTCCAAGAATACGGCGATCAATTGGGGCGATTTTCGCATCAACCTGGTCGACACGCCCGGGCACGCGGATTTCGGCGGCGAAGTGGAGCGTATCCTGTCGATGGTCGACTGCGTGCTGCTGCTGGTCGATGCGGTGGAAGGCCCCATGCCGCAAACCCGATTTGTGACGCGCAAAGCGTTCGACCACAACCTGCGCCCCATCGTTGTGATCAACAAGATTGATCGGCCACAGGCGCGTCCCGACTGGGTGCTTGACCAGACGTTTGATCTGTTTGACCGACTTGGCGCGACGGAAGAGCAACTGGACTTTCCCGTGGTTTACGCGTCGGCGCTCAACGGCTTGTCCGGCATGTCGCCTGACGACATGAACGACAACATGGACGCCATTTTTCAGACGATTGTGGATTCCTGTCCGCCGCCCGACGTGGATCGTGACGGTCCGTTCCAAATGCAGGTCACGTCGCTCGACTATTCGAGTTACGTCGGATCAATCGCGATCGGACGGATTTCGCGTGGCGCGGTAAAGCGCAACATGCAGATTCGCGTGGTCGACAGCGACGGTAAGGAACGCAACGAGAAAGTCACGCAAATTTTGGGCTTTAACGGCCTGGAACGCATTGAAGTGGAAACGGCGCAGGCCGGTGACATCGTCGCCATCGCGGGCATCGAGCGACCGCGCATTTCGCAAACGCTGTGCGACCCGGAACACGTCGAGGCCATGCCGTCACTGACCGTCGACGAACCGATGGTCAACATGGTGTTCGAGACCAACGACAGTCCGTTTGCCGGCCGCGAGGGCAAATACGTTACGTCGCGTCAGTTGCGTGATCGACTGGAGCGCGAAACGCTGCACAACGTCGCACTGCGCGTGGAGGACACGGACAGCCCGGAAGCGTTCAGCGTGTCAGGCCGCGGTGAGCTGCATTTGTCCGTGCTGCTCGAAACCATGCGACGTGAGGGCTTCGAACTGGCGGTGTCGCGTCCACGCGTGATTCAAAAAGAAATCGATGGCGTTATGAACGAGCCGGTCGAACGGCTGGTGGTCGATGTCGAATCCGAGCACCAAGGTGCTGTGATCGAAGCGCTTGGTGATAAAGGCGGCCAGTTGCTGGATTTGCAGCCGGACAGTCGCGGGCGCGTGCGACTTGAGTATCTGATGCCGGCGCGTGGTTTGATCGGCTTCCAGACGCACTTTCGCACGATGACGTCGGGCAGTGGCTTGCTGCATCACGTATTCGATCACTTTGCCCCGGTCAAGGCGGACGCGAATTCTGAGCGTAACTACGGCGTGCTGATTTCCAACAGCACCGGCAAAGCGCTGGGTTTTGCGTTGTTCAACCTGCAAGAACGCGGTCGCCTGTTGATTAGCCCGAGCACTCAGGTGTACGAAGGGCAAATTGTCGGACGCAATCGCCGTGAGAACGATCTGACCGTCAACCCGATCAAGGGCAAGCAGCTGACCAACGTCCGCGCCTCAGGCACGGACGAGAAAATCCGGTTGACGCCACCGCTGGATCTGAGCCTGGAGCAAGCGTTGGAGTTTATTGCGGATGACGAGCTGGTCGAGATTACGCCCGTCGAGATTCGCTTGCGCAAGCGTCACTTGAAAGAGTTCGAGCGCAAGCGGGCATCGCGCTCGGCCTGAACAGTCGACCGGGCTAGCGAAATGCGGCGTAACTAACGCCGACTGTCGCGGTTGTTTCGATTTGAATCCGACGTGCTGCGTCGGGGTTCATTGACGACAGGAGATCGAGCGCGCGGTGCCGACTGTACGGTCGGCTGGACCGTCTGCGGTCGAGTAATGCCTTCAGGATTGCGTGGACGCCGTATGGGCTGCTGCAAGATCGGGTAGCCGGTGATGGGGTCGTAGCGAATGCCAGTCGCTCGCGGGCGATACTGCTCCAGCTGCCCACGGTTATAGTTGCCGTCTTCAATCACTTGCTGCGACACGTGATACACCAGCCGGCCGTTCTCGTCGATGGTGGCTTCCTCGCCTTTGGTCCAGAATTCCTCGTCGCTCAGGGCCGCAACGGTTTGTTCCTCAAACGTGGTGACGGCTTTGCCCGTGCGTGTGGTGATCGTGTCGCTGGTCGCCGATGAATCGGCCTGCGGACCGCTGGCGCAGCCGCTGATAAGCGCCACAAAACACACTGAAGAAACGACGTAAAGTCGATCTAAACGCTTGTACATATTGATAAAACGCCTTAATTCAACAATCCACTCGATACGGCTTGCGCGTGCAGCCTATCGAATCAGACCCCGAAAATCGAGCGCGGTTCGGTCTGTCCGATGACGCGTCCGCGTGGGGCGGGAGTGTGAACGCTGTCACATTTGCTGTTGTGGCATGGAGTTACACTCGAATCATGATTTGGGACAATATTCCCAATCAATAAAATTCAAGTCGTTAGCCGCTTTTCTTAATCCGGCTCGACGAATGCACGAATGGGGTGAAACAGTGAGTGCAAATACACGTTTCGACGGCAAACTTGCGCCGTCGAAAGCTTCGCTGTCGGTCGACGGGGCGGACGTAGATACGTTGCCCGACGGCGGGAAAAGCGCGCTCGATATGCTCGGAGCGCCGGCGCTTGCCGCGCTGGACCAGGTCGCCGATGCCGTGGTCGTCACGGATCGAAACTGGTGCGTGCAGTATCTGAATCGCGTTGCTCGGGACTACGCCGGGTATACCGCCGCCACAGTTGAGCAACAACCTCTTGCTCAACTCATGCCGGTGTTTGATCAGGACGACGTGTCCGTATTCTCGCTGCCAGCGGGAACTGACTGGACACGATCGACTCGCGGCAACGCCTTTGCTCTGCGCTGCGGAGACGGCCAGATGCGTCAGGTCGAGCTGCACGTATCGGCGACGCTGTCGACATCGCCGCATTCGGGCTGGACGGTTGTTCTGCGCGATCGCTCGCGCGAGTCAGGTCTGGAAGACAAGCTGGCACACCAGGCAAATCACGACGCGTTGACAAACCTTGCCAATCGCCGGGCATTTGAAGCTGGCCTGGAACTCGCGTTGCAAGCCTGCCGCGAAAACGACGACATCGAATGCGCCGCGCTGTATCTCGACATTGATCTGTTCAAAATCATCAATGACACCTGTGGCCATGCGGCAGGTGACAACTACCTGCGCGCGGTGGCGCAAGCTCTCCGCGAGCGAGTGCGCGAAAGCGATATTCTGGCCCGCCTTGGCGGCGACGAATTCGGCGTGTTGCTGCACGGCTGTTCAACCGAGCGAGCCCGACAGGTCGCCGATGAGCTGTGCACACTGGTTAAAGGTCTGGACTATAGCTGGGAAGGTCGACGCTACCACCACACGGTGAGTATCGGCACGGCCCCGGTGACCGGTGGCGAGCAAACCGTTGCGTCGATCTTGAGCGCGGCGGACGTGGCGTGCCACACGGCGAAAGATCACGGTCGCGATCGCGTTGAAGACTATGGTCATGCGTCCGTTCCCGAGCACCAGGCGCAGATGCACTGGGTGTCACGCGTCGCGCGCGCCTGCGACGACCGGCGTTTCGTCATGTATCAACAGCCGATCGTGCCGCTTGGCGATGATCTCGGTGCGGCACAACATTACGAACTCCTGCTGCGCATGGTCGATCGTGGCGGCAAGGTGATCATGCCCGGCGCCTTTATTCAGGCGGCGGAGCGTTACAACATTATGCCGCGAGTGGATCGGTGGGCGGTGCGTCACGTACTCGATAACCTTATTTGGCGTGCTGACCAAGCACCGGTCGAGCCGTATCTTCTGTCGGTGAATCTGTCCGGTACCTCGCTCAGCGACCCCGGTTTCCTCGATTTTGTTCTGGAGCAACTCGCGCGCTCGCCCATCGCGCCGGGCACGCTGTGTTTTGAGGTGACCGAGACGGCAGCGATTTCCAATCTTGAGCACGTCGCCGAGTTCATGCATCAACTGCAGGAACGCGGCTGCCTGTTCTCGCTCGATGACTTCGGCTCAGGTCTGTCTTCGTTCGCTTATTTGCGAGAGCTACCGGTCAATTTCCTGAAAATTGACGGGCAATTCATTCGCCAGCTGCTGACCGATCGGGTCAGCGAATCGGTCGTCCGTGCGTTCCAGGACATAGGCAGTACGCTTGGCATCCGCACGGTTGCCGAGCGCGTCGAGGATGCGCGCACGGCCCGCGCGCTGGTTGAGCTTGGCGTGGATTATGGTCAAGGTTTCTTTTTCGCCAGACCACGCAAGTTGCTCAATCGTTTGGCGTTCGTGCCGGCCGCGCCGGTCACGCTGGACAAGCGGGTTGCCGTCTAGCGCAACATCCGGCATTGTCGCAACCACGTTCCGGCAATGCGCCGAGGCCGCTTCACACGGCCGTTCTTGCCCAGTCTTTAATGCGATGAACTGGAGACCTCTTGCAGGGATCACACAGCAGTTGTGCCGTGGCTCATGAGCCATTGTTAGGCCCGGATGACGCGCCAGCCGTCACCGTCGTCAATGCCGAATCGAGAGCGCCGCTGGTGTTGGTATGTGACCACGCCAGCCCGGCGGTTCCACGGGCGCTGGCCGATCTGGGACTTGGCGACGACGAGCTGTCCAGGCACATAGCCCTTGATATTGGTGCCGATGCGGTCACCCGAATGGTGGCAGAGCGTCTCGGGCTGTGCGCCATTTTTTGCGGATACTCTCGTCTGGTTGTGGACGTGAATCGCTATCTGGCCGACCCGTCTTCCTTCGCGCAAGTCAGCGACGGCATCGATATTCCGGGCAATCAGCAACTCAGTGAACACGATAAAGGGCTGCGCGTCAGCGAAATTCGCGAGCCCTATCACGCCGCGATTGACACGGCGCTGCGCGCGCGCGGCACCGACTCCACGTCGGCGGGCGTGATCGCCATACACTCATTTACACCGCATATGGACGGCTTTGCTCGTCCGTGGCATGTGGGTGTGTTGTGGGATCAGGACCCGCGCTTTGCCAAACCGTTGCTGGATCATTTCACGCAACATCCGCAGATGTGCGTGGGCGACAATCAACCTTATTCCGGTCGACACCCTGCCGACTACACCATTGATCATCACGGCGAACGCCAGGGCCGTCCCTGTGCCTCACTGGAAATTCGTCAGGATTTGTTGCTTGATAATGCGCAACAAGCTCTATGGGCGCGTCGTGTGGCCGACGGTTTGGAAGATCTGCTCGAGCAGACACAGTTGTTTGTCAAACGGGGAATTGACGATGGGGACTATACTGACAAGTAAATCGCCGCCGTTCACGGTTGGTATTGAGGAAGAATATCTGCTGGTTGATCGCGAGACTCGAGACGTCTGCGTTGAGCCACCCGATGAAATGCTCGAGCGCTGCGAGGCGCGAGCCCCCGGCCAGATCACGCCCGAATTTCTGCGCGCTCAAATCGAAGTTGGCACCAAAGTGTGCAATACAATCAGTGAAGCACGTGCCGATCTGGCGCGGCTGCGCCGCTGCATTGTAAAGACGGCCGACGAGTACGGCATTGCGCCGATCGCGGCGTCCACCCATCCCTTCGCCAGCTGGCATCGTCAGAAGCGTACTGAGAAAGAACGTTACCGGGATTTGAATCGCGACATGCAGGCGTCGGCACGGCGACTGCTGATTTGCGGTATGCATGTGCACGTTGGTCTGAACGATGACGATCTGCGCATCGACCTGATGAATCAGTTTTCGTATTTTTTGCCGCACCTGCTGGCGCTGAGCTGCTCGTCACCTTACTGGTGTGGGGACGACACCGGCTTGAACAGCTATCGACTGACCGTCTTCGACGGCATGCCGCGCACCCGCTTGCCCGAGCGCTTTACCAGCTTTGGTGAATACCAGCGCCACGTCGACACGCTGATCGAAAGCGGACTGATTCAGGATTCGTCAAAGATCTGGTGGGACGTTCGACCGAGTGCGCGCTATCCGACGCTAGAGATGCGCGTCACCGACATCTGCACGCGCGTTGATGATGCGGCGGCCATTGCGGCACTGAGTGTGTGTTTGCTCAGTGCACTTTACCGCTACCGGCGTCAGAATATGCGCTGGCGTCAATATCTGCCGATGCTGGTCCAGGAAAACCGCTGGCGCGCCATGCGCTACGGGCCCGATGAGGGGCTCGTGGATTTCGGTCGCAAGGAAATCGTGCCGTATCGCGAACTGCTCGATGAGATTCTGGAAATGGTGGCTGAAGACGCGGAGCGACTAAATTGCACGGACGAGGTCCGCTCCACGCGCGACATCTTGCGTCGTGGCAACAGCGCGCGGCAGCAGCGCGAATGCTATGCACGCGCCCGGGCCGATGGTCGCGATCACGATGAAGCGCTGCGCGACGTAGTCGATTTGTTGATTGAGAACACGCGCCTCGATCTCTAGCCTGCACGATGAGGGTATGAATGAGCGATATCTATCCGGTCAATGACCACTACGCAAAACACGGTCTGCTTGACGAGGCGGAGTACCGGAAACAGTACCAGCGATCCATTGACGATAACGAAGCGTTCTGGGCCGAGCAGGGACAGCGGCTAAGCTGGATCAAACCGTTTACGACCGTCAAGGACGTGTCGTTTGCGCGTGACGATCTGCACGTACGTTGGTACGAAGACGGTGTTCTCAACGTGTGCTACAACTGCGTTGATCGCCATCTTGCGGACAAGCGAGATCAGACGGCGATCATTTGGGAAGGCGACGACCCGGCGCGCGACATGACGCTTTCCTACGGTGAATTGCATCGGCGAGTGTGTCAGTTTGCCAACGTGCTCAAGGCCAACGGTGTCGTCAAAGGCGACCGGGTCACGATCTACATGCCGATGATCGTCGAGGCGGCCGTCGCGATGTTGGCCTGCGCACGGATCGGCGCCATACATTCGGTCGTCTTCGGGGGGTTCTCACCGGAGGCGCTCGCCGGTCGAATCGTCGACTGCGACTCCAAACTCGTCATTACCGCCGACGAAGGGTTACGTGGCAGTAAACCCATTGCGTTGAAAACCAACGTGGATGCCGCTGGCGACGTCGCAGGCGTGAGCTGTTTGGAAACGGTTTTAGTCGTGCGCAACACGGGCGCAGAAGTGCCGATGAAGTCGGGTCGTGACGTCTGGTATCACGAGGCGGTCGCCAACGTCGACGACGACTGCCCGATTGAACCCATGGGCGCCGAAGACCCGCTGTT
>JBGCFP010000083.1:0-19867 GCA_045107005.1 Gammaproteobacteria bacterium | reverse complement strand
AACTATTGGTGCCGGTCATAACTTCATAACACTTCATCCACTGCTAGCGATTCTGATTTTGGGGCTCTGGGTTCCGGTCTTGGACAGTGCCCAAAGTTATAGTGTTATGACCGGCACCCGATTTCTAGCGCGCCAATGCGGCGCTACGACTTTGGGCGCCCGTTTCTATTCGGTGAACATCAAGCGATGCGATCTGCCTCCATTCGAAGCGCTCCGCCGATCCCCGGTTCGGCGTCCGAATGCCCATTGCCATCAATAAACCATAAACGGCTAGCCACACCTTGTGACAACAGCGCCTTGTGCAGTCGCCAGGCGGCGGTGGGCAAACACACATGGTCCGCTCTTCCATGCACCGTGGAGACTTGGATACTGCCAAGGCGAGCAAGGCGTTCCGGTTGCAGAAGTTGGCCTTCTTGCATAAAGCCGTCGGCCAGCATGTAGACGACCTCCAAACTCGCAAACGGGATCAGTGTCGATGGCGTCGAGAGGGTAGTGGCGATGCGTTCCGGATTGCTTATGGCCGAGGAAAGAGCCAACTCGTAGGCCACAAACGCCGCCGCGGCCGCTTCGCGCGTGTCCGGGTTTTCAAGCAGTAGTCGGTAGCCCTCGAGAAGGTCGTCGGGCGCATTGCCCGCCATCGTCGGGTGCGTGACGACGAAATCGCGATAAGCCTCCCACACGTCCGGGTAGTGGAGCGCCGTCAGCCCGTTGCGGAACAGGTTGTCCACCTCGTCTCGCAAAAAGGTGAAGATGCCGCGAAGTAGCAGGTTTTTCATTCGATCGGGATGAGCTTGAGCATACGCAAGCGCAAGCGTGGAGCCCCAGGAGCCCCCGAGCACCAGATGCCAGATCGTCACACCAAGATGTTCGCGCAACACTTCAAGGTCTGCGACCAGGTGCTCCGTGGTGTTGTCGGCAAGCGCTTGTGTGAAATTATCGGCGACGTTGGGTCGACTCTGGCCCGCTCCGCGTTGGTCTAACAGAACGATGCGGTACTTGGCGGGGTTGAAAAACTGGCGCACGCCGGGGCGCGTGCCACCGCCGGGTCCCCCATGCAAAAAAAGCGCGGGCAGGCCGTCCGGGTTGCCGGACAGCTCGTAGTACAGTTCATGCTTGGCTTCGTCACCCACGGTCAGAAACCCGGTCTCGTAGGGCTCGATCGGGGGATGAAGCTTAGTATCGGGCAGGTCGGTGCGAGGTGCTGTCATGAATCCTCCTCGGTCAGCCATTCACAGCATTAAGTTGACGGAGGGTAACGCAGCGTCAGGTGCGTGTCGAAGTCGAACATAATCACTTCTAACCAAACGCACAGGTTCCGAGACCAAAGTCGGCTCAATTCGGCCAACAGCGCAAGCGGGCGGTAAACGCAGTACCTGCTCTGCTCAATCAGTCCCGTTGTGCGTGGAATACGGCCACGGCAATGGGCGTGCTGATTAGATACACAAAAAAGCCAGGCGTAGTTTTGCCGAATACGCCAAAACCGAAGAGCAATTCCAATGGAATCAGCTCGCCGCGAAGCAGCGAGGAGTAGAGAAAGAGCAGGGCAATCATGACAAGCGCAGCAATCACGACATTCCGGGTGAAGTAGAACAGGACACTGATAACCACGGTCTGCACCACGATCTGTAGCGTGATAAACCTGAAGAGTGTTGCCGCCAGTCCGTGGTTGATGCTTATTGGCAGACTCTTGTTCAGATACAAGAACTCCACGCAGACAAACACCAGTAAAAATGCGCCAATATCGACGATACTCAAAAACAACGCGGATTTAAGACGTTTTATTGCCGAGGCCATAGTGTCATTTCACGTCGTGCCGGCATTGCGACATCATTGCTTACCCAAACTCGATTCTGCGCTTATTGTCACCTAAATTGAACACGCCGTGTCGTTCAGAGGTGGCGCCGCAATTTCAACTAGCCGCGTAAGTGGATCAGGAATTGCAGGCTTGCCAAAAAACCCCACATGTCAGTGCGCGGCAATTGCGTTCCACTCCAAGCGGCCTGTACATTATGGGCCATAACCACACGGACCAACCAGACCGATGAAGCCAAGCGGATGGGTACGACGTTTCAGTCGCCATTTTATTGCACAGCCACTCAAAAGCATCGGTATCACTCAGCGCCCGGTGCTTATCGTTCGTCTAGCCATAGGTGTGTTGGCAGCCCTGGCTCTGGCGTCGGGCCCCGTCTATTTTTTTGTCGCCGCGGGTTTGTGGTTGGTTGGTATTGTCTTGGAGCGTACCGCCGCTGGATTCGAACCAATCACGCCCCCGGAGCACGTTCAGATTAATCGACATGCTCTGATTAGCGAGAGCGTTTCGAACGCGTTGGCCTTTGTTGGTCTGGGGATTGGGATGAGGGCGAGTGAGTACGGCGACAAGGCTTTGCTCATGGGCTTGCTTGCGGCACTCGGTGTGGCACTGTTGCCGTGGTTAGTTCGTCGCCTTGAGAGGATCGATGGAAAACGGTCCGCAGAGTTTGATGGCGTCGCGGGCCTGGATGCCGACGATGTTCTTTTTCTCGTGCCGGTGGCACTTTGGGCTGGGATGCAGGATGCGTTGTTGCTCGTGTCCGCTGTCTTCGCGCCGACGTTTGTTGCAGCGATTTACGTGACCCACTATCGAAAATTCTCCACTGAATAACGGCGAATTTTTGGTGCCGGTTATTACCATATAACACTTCATCCATTGCTCGTTAGATACTTCTGTTACTCAGGCCAGAGCGAATCTAAGTTGCACCAAAAACACCGATACGCTTTAATCAAAAGTGGTTGCGAAAAGTGTTTTTGTCATCGCCTTTCAAGCACTAGGTTCTTTTGCGTTTTGAAGCTCGGGTTTTCCAACCGGTATCTTTGAGTTTCAAAATGCCTGTATATCGTGAAAGTAACAACGAGGTACGAAATGAAAATTTGGATTTTGACAGCCATTCTGGTGGGCATGCTGATTTTCGATCCCACAGTCGCTTCAGCGTCAACAGTCAATTTCTTGCAAGACGATTTTGACGATGAGACTGCCGCTCTCAATTATTCCAGCTTCGAGAATTGGACGGTGCTGACCGGTGCCATTGACACAATCGCAAGTGGTACCTTCGGCATAGACTGCGCTGGCGGGACCGGCATCTGCATTGACCTCGACGGATCATCTGGTGACGCTGGCGAACTTGTTACCAACGATACATTCGCGGCTGGCGTATATACACTCAGCTTCGCGCTTTCGGGAAATCAGCGCGTACCCTCTGCAGACGACGAAGTCACCGTTTTGTTTGGCGATCTGAGCGAGTCGATTTCAATCTCGGATCCATTTGCGCCGTTTGAGATCTTTACAAGAACAGTGACGGTCGGCGTCGGTGGCGATGTTCTCACGTTCAGCCACGCCGGCGGAGATAACGTTGGACTCATACTCGATAACGTGACCGTCGCGCCCGTGCCCCTCCCGGGAGCGTTCTATCTCTTTGCGACAGCTTGCATCGGACTGTTCGCAGGCAGATTGCGTCAAGCCTAATCGAGAAATAGTCATGTTTTGGTGCCGGGCATAACGGCATAACACTTTGCGCGCTGCTGGTGATTCTGATTGTGGGACGTGGCGCCCCGGTCCAGGACAGCGACGATTGTCATATAGTTATGACCGGCACCCGATTTCGTTAAGTTATATTGTTATGACCGGCACCCATTTTTATGACCGGCACCTTTTTTCGCTGTGGACCCTCGTCCTCCACACTGCCCGGCTCATCAGCGGGCGTCCCTAACGCAAACTTACCGGCCGCGACGCGCACCATCTGAGAGCAAACGCTGCACGTTTTTTCCATCTCTGGTCGGTCCGCAATCGCCGGGCCGTTCGACGTCGTGCAGCCAAACAGGAGAAGAATCAGAGATACAGGGACAACTATTGTTCTTGGGCTTTTTCATCATGCGGTTGCCACCAACTGGTCATCGTTGGATGCGTATCGCACGCGATTGATTGCATGGGTTCTCTAAACATCCCATGCAGGTGATTGGGCAGCGACAGAATTTCTCTCGAAACAGCGAAAAAACGTATGCCCGACCTGAGAAACCTGCAATTTCTCAGGGCAATCTCGCTGGTGCATATCTCAGGCTTTGTCAGTCGAATAAGGACCCGACTGAGTTTTCCAGCCAAACGCGATGTAGTGATTAATCATCGACCGTCGCCTCCTACAGTGACAAGCCACCAAACGTACGAATTTCGGGATTCAAGGGCGCCCTGGGATCGTCGTGGCTACCCACTTTTTAGAGCACATATGGAGATAACGGCATGAAACGACAATCAAAATTTCACCACTCACTACTGGCCGCCGCGGTCGCTGCAACGGGATTCTGGGTCGCGCCCAGTGCGCTGGCGGACCCTTGCCACCTGTCGATCGTACTTGACCGAACCGGATCGATGGGTGCGGGCGACGTTGCGGCAAGCAAGTGCTCGATTAGCCTCGAGTTCGCTACCGGCGTCATTCAGGGCTACATCGCTGGAGACAATGTGGCCATCGTCCCGGGCGACCCAGCCGACCCCACCGTCCCACTTATCACACCAGACTTTTACGACAGCCGGTGCCCGCTCGCCGAGCGCTTCGTAGAAGTCTATTCCGTATCCGACCCGACGGGCCCCAGCGAGCTCCCGGTCAGTCTGACTTCCGGGTTTGTTCCTCCGGCCGTCGCACTGATGCAGCTTGAGGCGCTGGCGGCCACCGATGGTGTGCCAACCACGTCTTGCGGCGGTTTGACCTCGTTTGCCGACACACTCTGTCTTGCCGCTGATAGCTTGCGTGCCGCGTCCACCGGCGTGACGGATACGCGTCTGATGAAAATTGTGACCGACGGCGGCGAAAATGCCAGCGACCTGGCCACGGCCACAGCGTGCGATTCGACCGTGCCATTTGGCGACCCGGCTTATGAATCAAGCTGGATTGCCAATACGTTTAGCGAGTTGGCGTTTGGCGGTGTGGCCATTCAGTTCGACGCGATCATGTTCACGGATCTGTTTGTTTTCGGTGCTACCGCGGACGAAACGTCAAAAACCCGAAGAGCTGCAACACGACTGAGCGATGCGGAAGCCAATTTTTTGACCACGCTCGCGGTTAACACAGGTGGTGCGGCGAGTTTCGTCGACGAAGTGGTCGATGTCGCCACCACGTTCAGCGTGCCCGGGCAAACCGGGATCGACCTGTGTGATTCAGACCTCGATGCCGATTTCGATGTCGATAACCTTGATGCGTTGCTGTTTTCTCAGGACTTCAACAACGCGGCTTGTCAGATCACGACGCGTCGTCCGGCCAAGCCAGGGGCTGAACAATGAAACCGCTTAGGCAAACACTGAGCAGCGCACTGGCGCTCGCTATGCTTGGCACCATGATCAGCGCTCACGGGTTTGTTGTTGTAGCCGACCTGGACGGTGACGGCTTGCACGACGAGCAGTTTGACGCGTTTGCAGGCACGACGATAGACGTTGGCGTGTACGCGAGTCAGACGCCCGCTGAAATTAACGCCAACGGGGGCTTGACCGGATTTGGTCTCTATCTGTTTACCGACGGATTGCGTATTGCGGGGGACAGCCCCAACGCGATCACCATTGACCCAACGTGGGATTTTGTCACGCAGCAAAGCGTGGAAGATCCGCTCGAAGCGGTGGCGCGAGTGGTGGGCAATACGCTCACCCCTGGTGGTGCGTTTAATGAAAACGTGCATCTTTTTGACATCCGCGTTGAGATACCTGCCACGGTGGGAGGGGCGTTCAAGCTCACCTTCGATGATGCACAGAACGCGTCGTTTGTTAGCAGTCAGGGATTCGTTTACGACGATCTGGTCGTGTTTTTGACGAGCACTATCAACGTCGTGCCGGTGCCCGACGTTGACGGCGACGGCGTGAACGACCTTGAAGACAACTGCACGGTCGAGGCCAATCCGGAACAGGTCGATGCTGACGGAGACGGCATTGGCAATCGCTGCGACGCTGACTTCAATCAAGACTGCACCGTCAACGCGATTGACCTTGGGTTTTTCAGAACACGCTTCTTCACCGACGATCCGGTCGCCGATCTTGACAGCAGCGGCAGCGTTAACACGGTCGATCTGGGTATTCTCCGGTCGTTCTTTTTTGACACGCCAGGACCTTCGGGTCAGCCCAACCTCTGCTCAGGTTCGTAGCCTCCACCCGTGCATCGGCACTTGCTGCCTCTGAGCTTGCGTCACGCTCCTGTCGGTCCGCCGGCAGGAGCGTTTTTCGCGACAAAATGTCGGCGCGGGTTATACTCGCTCAATGTGCGGGAAACACAGTGTGGCCGCTAATGCCGTTGGATGAAACGGCTGAGCGAGCAGCGCTTCAAGCGCTGGACAATAATCAGTCAGAGCATGCGCTGCGCCGATTGATGCAGGCCTACGGTACTGAGATTTACCGCTTCTGTTATTCGTTCATGAAAAACAGGAGTGACGCCGAGGATATGCTTCAGCTCACCTTTATGCAGGCGTATGAAGCACTCGAAGGTCATTCATCGAAGTCGTCACTGCGTGCATGGCTTTATACCATCGCGCGCAATCGCTGCCTCGACAAACTCAAAGCTGAGCGCCGCCTGCAGACGCGTGTGGCATTCGTCGAAGAGCCGCCGGAAAGCCCAATGGAATCGGGTGACCCGGTAGGTGATGATCAGCTTGTCGCCGCGCTGCGTAACTGTCTGGCACGTGTCTCGACCGCCGTACGCACGGCGGTTCTGCTGCGCTTTCAAAGAGAACTGTCGTATCCGGAAATGGAAGCCATCCTGCAAGAGAGCGCAAAGACGTTGCAGGTTCGTGTCTCGCGCGCGTTGCCCGAGCTGCACCGCTGTTTGCTCAGACAAGGCATATCCCTGTGAGTCGCTGCACGCGTTTTGAGGATGAGGGTCTGCTGCGCATCGAACGTGGCGAGGCGCTTGACTCGCATTTTGATGAGTGCACCGATTGTCGGCACGCCCAGCAGGAGTACGTGCGACTAAAACGCGCCATCGGATCACTGGATGAAGAACTCGAACCGTCGCCCGAATGGCAAGAGCGTGTGTTGGACAGCGTTAAGCTTGCAGGCGCAACGCGTGCCAACACGTCGCGCTGGTGGGTTGGGGGTGTGGCGTTGGCGGCATCGGCGGTGGTGGCGGCTGTGTTACTCAATACCAATCCGGGCCGGGCCGGCAGCCTCTCGCACGAGTTGTTCTCAGGGCAGGTGGCGTATCGCGGTGCGGCCGCCAAGCCTGGCGATCAGCTGCGGCTTCAAAGCACCGCCCGAGGCAGTCGCTATACGCAACTGCGTCTTTATCGCGACGACCAGGAGCTTATTTTTTCGTGCAATGATGGACCGCCGTGCGAGCAAGAAAGTGATCGCATTTTTGCGAGCGTCGCGTTGACCGCCTTCGGTCGATATCAGGCCGTGCTGCTGATGTCGGACAGCGCCATCCCGCCGGCAACGGGTGCGTTGGATCATGATGTCCTGACAGCCCGCGAGGCGGGCAGCCAGGTCATAGTGGGAGAGTCGATTGATGTGCGCTAGGGCAGTTCCAGTTGCGGGAACTCGAATATCTGCGGCGGCACGGGTGGTACGCAGTCGTCGCCCGCCAGGCACGGCACACAGTTAGGACAACTGAAACCGTACGGCTCCTGCCCAAGCAATTTGATCGCAAACGGTATCTCGGTCAGCTCAATCGAATTGTCATCGTCGGTCGAATCAATCGGTATCGTGATGCGTTTGACCATTGACTGCCCGTCCGGCCCCACCAAGTAGGCGATTTGCATGCCCGGTTGCGTTTCAATAACAGCAAGAGGTTTACCGTCCTGGGTTTTCCATTCGACCAAATTTGTCGGGGGAATGGTGGTCAGTTCGCAGCCGCAGGCCAAAATCAGAAGTGCGGTGGCTGCCGTTAACGTTCGAAGTTTCATGGAGTTATGCCTCTTGAATGTGAAAAAACGGGCGGCCGCACACAGGGCGCACCGCCGCCTACTTTAATTCGGGCGACGCAAGCGCGCGAAAGACGACAATTATCCGGCATCGTCAACGCCGCCCAGCAGCACAAAGCCGGCCCACAAGCGCGGCGCCAGGCCATTTCTTATCGCCATACGCTGTGCCGCGGCCAGCGCACCGGCCGCACCGGGTTGCGCTGAGTACGCTCGGTAAAAGTCGGTAATCAATACCTGCGTTGTGTCATCCGGGATCGACCAAAGTGCCACTAGTGCGCTGCCGCTTCCGGTGCTTAAGAAAACGCCGCCCAGTGAGCCCCATAAACCAACCCCGTCACTGGCACCGGACAGGCAACTTGCCAGCACGGCAAGTCCTGGCGCGAGATTCATCTCAAGCAAATCACTAGCCGCCATCTCGCCATCCGCCAGTGTTACCCACGGACCCAAATGAGCCAGACCTGAATGCGTTGCGATATGCACAACGTCGGCGTGTTTCGCCGTTGCGAGGTTTTCCAAGCTGGCATCCTTTCCGGTCAACGCGGTGGCGCCGAGCAAGCCAGCCACTGTTCCCGCCTCGCGCTTTGCGAACGGCAGATCGCCGTGCGGGTCGGCCAGAATCACCGTCTGCTCGGTTCTTGGCGCCGCGGCTCGCGCTTCGCGCATTGAGACGAGCGTATTGAGGCTGGGAATCACGGCCAGAGAAATTCGTTCGACCAGGTATTGGTCGTCGATGCGCAGGCTAGCCAAACCCATTTGGTTGAGCGCGCCGTCCGGAGCGAAAAATAGCCGTTGGCCGGGCGGTGGCAGCAAGTTGGCGGGCAGCAGGGCGGCACCCAGTGTGGCCAGCGTGGGGATATCGTCCGGGTCGCGTCGATTAGCCTTTAGCAGCTCTTCCAGAGCACTGACAGAGAGGGCAACACGGTGCAACTCTGGTGTGCCGGACGCAACGCGTACTAACCACAGTGCACGCTCGGCGAAAAAATAGCTGATCGATATGTCATCGCGCACGGCAGCGAGCAAGGGTTCGATCGCGCGCGTGCCAACGGTGGGCGAGGTCGCCATCGCCGCAACGTACGCTTCGACCGCATCGGCACGATCGGATACCTCACGGACCGGGACGCGGTTGCCAGTGACATCCACCGTGCCGTCGCTGTCGGCGACAAACGCATCGACAAAAGTGCGCGCTTTGGCCTGCTCAAGAACCGCCAGGGCGCCTCGAGCATCGCCAGTGTTGGCCAGAAGACCAAACAGCGCTTCGTATGGTTCGCGTCGATCGTGTTGGAGATGGGCTTTTAAATCGGCGTAGGCCAGGCGTTCCCTTTCTTTTTCCAACGCCGCGATGGATTGCTCGAACGATGCGCGCGCCTGCGTGTTTTGGCCGGCCTGCTGAGCGGCTTTGCCGGCCCAATAGTGCAGCTCCCAGACCCAGGAAGGTGGCAGATCATCGCTGGCCAGAGTCTCCACCAGGGTATCCCGGGCCCGCTGCGCTCGGCCATCGTTCAAGTCCAGGCGCGCTGTGTAGTAGTTCAAGGCAAATTGCGCGCTGCCGTCCGTTTCCGCATGCGACCACGCCGTTGCAAGATGCGTTCGGGCCGCTTCAGGGCGGCCCAGCAGCATATTCGATTTGACCAAATTCAACTGCAGGCTACGCAGCAAAAGTTGTTGCTCGTCGCCGCGTGTTGCCGCGAGTGCTTGCTCGAACTCATGAACCGCCAGGCCGTATCGAGCGCGCTTGCTTTCCAGAGCGCCACGATACAAGTGGTAGTTCACGCGACTTAAAGTGCTGGTGTCGCTCAGCTTCTCCCCCGCCAGTTCCAGAACCAGATGTGCGGGCCCCAAGCTGCCCAGCTCTTGAAAAACGATGTACAAATCTGAGAGAGCGACAGCCTGAGCGTCGGCGTCGTTGGCACGCAGCGCCGCCTGCAAAGAGTCGTTAGCCAAAGACAGCGCTGCGCGGTGATCCGAATCCTGCCACGCGAAAAAAAACAACGAGTGCAGCGCCCTGGCTAATCCGGCATCGTCGTTGACGGACCGATATACGCTTGCACTGCGGCCAAACAGCTCGCGGGATGCATCGTGATTGCCGTTGCGCCATTCCACGCGCGCGAGGGTCTGATAAATTTGCGCCGCGTGAACGGTGTCTTTTACCTGTTCAGCGAGCTTCTGCGCCTCGTTCATCTGACCAAGTTCGGCGGCCGCGCTTGCCGCTTTGACCAAAGCGAGCGCGTCTTTGTCTTGAGCGTAGCGTTGCTGGCAAGTGATTAAGCCCTGCTCAAAGCGCTGTGCGGCGAGCAGGTCCTCGCAACGCTGTGACAAATCCTGACCGCACGCGGCGAGTGCGCCAGCGACTCCGCAACACGCGGCTACCGACCAGTGTTTGAGGGTTTTGCGCATCCACAGAGTATAGCGCTAACGATCGAGCCACTTGCGTTACGCTCGCTGACTGTCTATCCGCCGCTACTCAGGGCTGTCTGACACGGCGATAGATCGCAAAGGTCGGCATCAGAAAAGCCAGCAACATGTAAACCCACCCGGACAGCCCGATTAGTGCCTCGGGCAATATCCACGCGAGCGCGACAGAGAGCAAGCCGACGCCGGCGGCTTACGTTATCAAGACCTACCGCTTCATCTCAAGACCACCTATGTCATGAGGTTGTGCAAGGCCGGACGGCAAAACACACCGTAACGGAGGTTGGGCTTGTGCAGTGAAAACACCGCGACCGTCTTTAACGGTCGCGGCGCCATCAAGCGAATCCGCTACTCATCAATCATCACAGTCACACGGCGGGCATGCCGTGACCAGCGCAAACGCACCAATATCTCGGGCGTCGTAACCGGACCGTCGCGAATACCCATTGGTGGCTATTGCGTTCACATCAACCAGCTGGGCGAACGCCGCGGATGGACAGCTGCCCAGCAGACTCGATGCCACGACTGTTTTTCGATATTCAAACACCGGGCCCATGGCAAACCCGTCGCTCCCTGGGGCGCCGGCGGTGCCCGATGTGGCGATGATGCCAATTGGCGTGCCGTCACCACGTTCCACTTCGTGGTCGTAAGTGGCGAAGCCGTTTGGATGGCGTGCCAGGAAGCCCACTTCGATGGGAGACATGCCGTCAGCATTGATGATGCCGCAGTTGATCGATGCACCGTTCGCCGAAAAGATCTGCGACTGGCAGAAGTTGTTATCGACGCGCAGCACAAGCCGAAAAGCCACCGTGTGACCGTCACCATTACGAATTCGCCGCGACTCCGGCGCTGACGCAGTTGAGGTTGTGCCGGGGCCAAACGGTGCCGCTTCGTCTGCCACATTCAAATTCACGCCGTTGGGTTCAAACTCGATAGGTGACGCGTCGCCGGTTTTGAACAGCTCCAGTCTTAATTCGTACAAACCGGCAGCCATATCATCTCCGGCATCCCGATCCGCCGGCACCCCGGGGAGTGATCGTGTTTCGAAATAACCGCTGGCGAGGTCAATCCTTTCGTTCAGGTTGACCCACTCGAGACCGGGCGATGGTACTGCTGTGGGTTTGATGCGAAACGTGTTGGAGGCGGGTCCCGTGGCATCAGGGCCGAGTTGGTCCGTTGGATAGGTGGACGTGCCACCGGTTTGCACACGATAGTGGCGGTAAACGGCCCGCGATAGATCCTGCCAGCCCGTCACGTTGGGGCTCGTGCCGTCCGGTCCGGTCAGGCGGCGATAGCGCCAGCGATAGTGAGTAATGCCTTTGTCGATGAGGTCGGTTCGACTGAAGTCGACACGCGGCTCGAGCGTGCCGGCAAACGGCGCGCCACCTGCGGTGAGGCCATTGCTTTGCACTTCATCGATACTGACCCCGTTACCAATCGACATGACATTGACCTGGCACCCTTGCGGATTGATCTCAGGGTCGCACGCTGGAACGCGTGGATCGGTAATGTTGATGACAATGTCGGAGCCGCACGCGTAGTTCCAGTAGGTGTTACAGCGTACCGGTGGACGATAAACCGTCTCGACCACACCGCCGATCTCAAACTCGGCCCAAACGTAAATGTCGGGTTTGTCGCCGTTGCAGTTGTAAGGCACGAGGAATGTGTAGCGGCCGTTGCTGTCGGTGATACGCGTGCCGATTTCGTCGCACCGATAGCGCCACCAGTAAGGCGTCAGGCACAGGTATGGGTAAAACAGTGCGAAGCGATCAACCAATGTAGCGCGTAGCGTCGTGACCGATTGGGCCGTCAGGCCGCCGAGCACATCGGCGGGCAAGGCATCGATAGCCGCAGGCAGACGCGCAGACGCAGGACCCGGATTGAGTGCATGGAATCGCGTGGGTGGATCGGGCTGGGGATTGAATGCCACGCGGTCCAGCTTAAGCGCTGGCCCGGGCAACTCGAACTGCGGGCCGGGGCGCGGCAGGTCCAGCACGGGCGGCCGACGCAACTGCTCAATCAGGTCGTCGCGCAGTCGAAACAAGTCGCGATCGGCCAGATGCAGCAGCCACCAGATAGCGTCCACTTCGCACACGTGTACGATCGCGTCGCACACCGGCTGTCCGCCTTTTAGCACGCGTCCGGTAACCCAGCACCAGCACAACGGCCAGGCGATCAAGACATCTGCCGGGATGATCACGCGGTCAATCAACTGACCTGGTGTGAGCGATGCTTCGAACGCCTGCAGTCGACGCAGTGTTGCGATGGTAGGCTCGCGGTCCTCCTCGATTCGCGGGCCAAACAGCACTTGGCGCTTACGGGCCTGTTCCGCCGAAAACGGCAGCGTTACTTTACCGTTTTTGACGATGGATTGACCGACAAACGCGTCTTCGCGCGTAAACGTGTAGGCAATGATGTCACCGTCGTAGCTGCTGCTGCCTGCTACGGTAACTTTGAGAGTGAGTGAGTCTGATTTGGTTGTCGCCATGTTGATTTCCGTCCGTAGTCATCAATAGTGGAATTGACCAGAGATGGACGGCCGCAACAGGGCGACGAGGATTGCCACGCGGGGCGATGGAATGCGCGACGCTTTGCTCGTCGCTGTGCCCTGGCAGCGCGTTCCGGTTTTCCCTGGAACTTAACCATAAAAGCGACCTGTGGATGAGAATCGCCTCATCGGAATTAATGACACTCACGGTGGATTTTGAATCCGGTCACAAAAAAACGGGCGCCCCACCTGTCTATTCGCTCCGTCCGACTCGTTCTGCGCGCGCTCTGGCTGTTCATGTCATAAGCTCGCGCGATGATCAAAGTTGGGGAGCGATGCGATGCGGATTTTTGGATTGGGCTTCGCAGTAGCAGTGTTAGTGAGTGCCTGCGCTATCACGAGTCCTGCTGATGATGCGGATCAGCAGATGCTGGCAGCCGCTGGAAATATTGTTGATGCGGTGAACGCTAAAAACAGCGATCAATACGTCCGCGATTTGGCGGACGACGTTATTGTTACCATGTATGACGGCGAAGTCAGGCTGCGCGGACGTGATGCCGTTCGTGCGAATCGGGAGCAGCACTTTCTGAGTCATTCCGAGGCTCGCAACAAACTGGTTCATCTTGTGGCGATCGACCAACGAGTCGTCATGCATGATCAGGTTTGGCTGCGCGCAGGGCAGGCTAACCCGGCGGACATTGTCGAAGTTTTTACTTTTGAGAATGGCGCAATCGTCAGAATAGACGTCCTGCAGCCAACCGATCTTTTCAGTCAGTGAGCCCGTGATTTGCTCAGACGCAGCGCTGTGCCTGGATTCGATTTCTGGTGTCATAAAAAAGCATCGTCAAGTCCTGGCGCGAAAAGGAGCGTCAGCGAGACGCTTAATCGTAAGGCGTGTAGCCTTCCCAGCGCCACGGTAGCTGTGTGTCACCGAGAAGCGTGTCCACCAGTTCCTTAAAGATTCCTTCAGCGCGCACGCTGTTCGACATCAGCAATACGCACGTCTTGGTGTCCTCCAGGCACAGCGCGTAATTCGCGGTTCCGTCATCGTGGCCCTCCTTGAAAAAGGCGGGCCCGTATGGCGACTCAAATACGCCCCAGCCAAGTCCATAGCCCAGTTTGATGGCGTCGTATTCGTTGGTGACATCCTTGCGCAGACTTGGAAACTGCGCGACGGATCGGATTCGAACCTGCGTGCTGATCATTTCTTTTTTGGCGGCGCGGCTATTGAGCACGCAAGGAGCACGCGCCACTTCAGTTTCGCAGAGTACGGCTATCAGCGTGTCCGTTACCAGCCCGCGGAATGGTCGTGCCACGTTCAATGATCGTGTGCTCGACAATGCGCGTATTCGGTTGGGAATGCCCGTCGCGCAATGCCAAAACGGTTCGAACGGCCATCGCCGCCATCTCGGACACCGGCTGACGCAGTGTCGTCAACGGCGGCCAGACCACCGACGCGATTGACGAATCATCGAAACCGGCGATGGCCAATTCCTCCGGCACTTGTATACCCGCCGCCGCGGCAGCGGCGAGACACCCCGCGGCCATATCATCATTGCTGGCGAAGATGGCGGTGGGTCTGTCGCGCAGATCCAGCAGCGTGGCACCGGCTAGCTGCCCAGACCGGTAGTTAAACAACCCCGGTTGAATCAGATCCGCGTCCAACGCCAAACCCGCGGCATCCAGTGCATCCTGATAACCAGTCAGACGCGCTTCGCTGACGGTTTGATTCGGGTGGCCCTGGATGAAGCCGATGCGTTCGTGGCCTTTTTCCAGGAGGCACTGCGTCATTTCAAACGCGGCTTTTCGATCGTCGATCCGAATTTCATTGGCACGGCCTGACTCGGTGGCGCTGCACAGAAACACGGCTGGAAAACCGCGTTCGCGAACGAGCGTGCGGATGCCCGCAATATCACTCATCGGCGGCGGCACGATCACCGCATCCCAGTCCCGCCCCAATCGATCTGCCAACGCGCTTGGGTCGAGGGTTGGGTCTGTGCGTTCCACCATCAGGTGCACGCCGGCGTCCACGGCGGCTTCGAGTGCGCCGGTCAACAGGTCACCGAGATAGGCCGACGACGGATTGCCGTAAAGCAAACAGATGCGGCGTACGGTGCCCCCGGCCAGCGCACGGGCGGCAACGTTGGGCGTGTAGTTGAGCTCGGCAATGGCTTTCTCAACGGTTGCACGCGTTGAGGCTTTGACTTTGTCGTCGCGATTCACCACGCGAGACACCGTCATGACTGACACGCCCGCACGGGCCGCGACGTCGGCAATGGTAACTCGGGTGGATTTACGTTGTGGTGACATCTGAGGGTTCAGTTTAGGCGGGTCACTTGTCGAGTCAATGGCAGAATGTTAGCGTTAACATTCTGTCGTCCAAGGCGACACCACATGACGAGGAGGCAGGATGTTCCTGGGTATTGATATCGGCACATCGGCCGTCAAGTCAGTCTTGATTGACGACGAGGGCGTTGCCGTCGCCACGGCCAGTGCACCGCTATCGGTGTCGCGACCGCACCCAACATGGTCGGAACAAGACCCGGGCGACTGGTGGTTAGCAACGGATGCCGCCGTTTTGACTCTGCCCGCGAACGTGCGCGCCGACGTTCGGGCAGTCGGACTGTCCGGGCAGATGCACGGTGCAACCGTACTGGGTGACGATCTTCGACCTCTGCGTCCCGCCATACTCTGGAACGACGGGCGCAGCGCTGCCGAGTGCACCGACTTGCAGGAGCAGGAACCGGCGTTTGTTGAGCGTGGTGCGAACCTTGTGATGCCCGGATTCACCGCGCCGAAACTTGCCTGGCTGCGCCGTCACGAGCCGACACTGTTCGATCGCATTCATAAAGTGTTGCTGCCCAAAGATTACATACGCTTGATGATGACCGGTGAGCTTGCCTCCGATCGTTCTGACAGTGCCGGGACCCTGTGGATGGATGTCGCGGCGCGCAACTGGCACGAAGCACTGCTGCATGCGTGTGGCTTAACGACGGACCATATGCCGGCGCTGTTTGACGGGCCGGAGATAACCGGTCAACTTCGAACGAACATCGCGCAGAAGTGGGGCATGCCGTGCGTGCCCGTTGTGGCCGGTGGTGGCGACAACGCCGCGGGCGCCGTGGGCGCCGGCGTCGTAAACGAAGGCGACACGTTGATGTCGCTCGGCACGTCGGGTGTGATATTCACGGCGTGCGATGCGTTTCGAGCGCGACCAGAATCCGCCGTGCATGCGTTTTGTCACGCATTGCCTGAGCGCTGGCATCTGATGTCGGTCATGCTCAGTGCGGCGAGTTGTTTTCAATGGGCCTGCAACGTCACGAACGTCGCCAGCGTAGACAAGCTGACCCAGCTTGCCGAGCAATCCAATCCGAATGATCGGACGCTGTTTTTGCCTTACCTGTCGGGCGAGCGCACACCGCACAACGATGCGCTTGCCACGGGGACGCTGTTTGGCATGACGCACGATACGGGCCCGGCTGAAATTGCCACCGCTGTCTTGCAAGGCGTTGCGTTTGGCATGGCCGACGGGTTCGATGCGCTGCAAAGGGCAGGTGCCCGGATCGAAGCGTTGTCGGTGATTGGCGGCGGCGCACGGTCAATGTATTTGGGCGAGACGCTTGCCGCCGTTATTGGGCGGCCCCTCGTTTATCGCGAATCCGCTGAGGTCGGCCCTGCGTTAGGCGCGGCGAGACTCGCTCAGTGCGCCATCACTGGCGACGACGTTGTCGATTTGTTTTCGCCGCCGCCCACCGTTGCGAGCATTACCCCGGATCCCGCTCTGGTTGACCGGATTACGCCGCAGCGCTCACGTTTTCAGGCGCTTTACCAAACGCTAAAACCCACCTTCGCGGAGACCACAAATGCCAGACAGTAGCCTGCCAGGCGGACCGGCGCCGCTTTTTCCAAACATCGATTCGATTGGCTTCGAAGGACCGGACAGCGACAACCCAATGGCGTACCGGTACTACGACAAGGACCGTCTGCTACTGGGCAAGCGCATGGAAGACCATCTGCGCATGGCGGTGTGCTACTGGCACACTTACTGCTGGGATGGCTTTGATATTTTCGGCGCAGGTACGTTCAACAGACCCTGGCACAACGCCACCGACGATCACTCGGTCTGTGATCTGAAAATGGCGGCAGCGTTTGAGTTCCTGACCAAGCTCGACCTGCCGTTCTATTGCTTTCACGATGTCGATATTGTTCAGAGCGCTGATACACCCGATGCCTTGTCAACGAACCTGCAGCGCGCTACTGACCAGCTTGCGGCCTATCAGCAACAAACCGGCAAGCGATTGCTGTGGGGCACCGCCAACCTGTTCAGTCATCCGCGCTACGCCGCTGGCGGATTGACCAATCCCAACCCGCAAATTGCCGCCTGCGCGATGCGACAAATACGCGATTGCCTGAATGCGACGCATCAGCTTGGCGGTGCCAACTACGTGCTGTGGGGCGGGCGCGAGGGCTACGACACCTTGTTGAACACAGACCTTAAGCGCGAACTGGAGAACTTTGGCCGCTTTCTGAGCCTGATTATCGACCACAAACACAAGATCGGCTTCAATGGCAAAATTCTGATCGAGCCCAAACCGCACGAACCGATGTATCACCAGTACGATTTCGATACTGCGACCATCTACGGCTTTCTGCGACGGTTCGATCTGCTTGGTGAAGTGCAGGTCAATATCGAGCCCAACCACGCGACTCTGTCCGGCCACAGCTTCGCGCACGAAGTCGCCACCGCGGTGTCGCTCGATATGCTCGGTTCCATTGATATCAACTGCGGCAACGCCCAGAACGGGTGGGATACCGACCAGTTCAATCTCGATGTCCGCGACATCACGTTGGCGCTCGTTGAAATGCTGCCCGCAGGCGGGCTCGACACGGGTGGCTTTAATTTTGACGCGAAAATGCGTCGTCAAAGCAGCAGTCTTGAAGATCTTTTCCACGGACACATCGGCGGCGTCGACGCGTTGGCCCGCGCGCTGATCAGCGCCGTCGACATTGTGGAGCGAGCGGATATTCATGCCAACAAGCAGCAACGCTATTCGGGCTGGCAGCAGGATCTGGGCGCAGCACTGCTGGCCGACGGGGCGTCGCTCGACAGCATCGCCGATCGGGCGGCGTCCCAACGATTGGACGGCGCGCACACTTCGGGGCGCCAGGAGTATCTTGAAAATCTGATCAGTAGAAGTCTGGTTTGACGGAGGTGAGCGACGTGATCAAGCACGGTATTTTGCTATCCAGCGTGACGCTCGCCGCCCTTGCACTGAGTGCCTGCGGTGCGATGGCGACGAGCGATTCAATGGCTTCTGCGGAGTCGGGATTTGACGCGATGATTGCGCGTATGACTCTGGATGAGAAGCTGGCGCAACTCTCATGCATTTGGTTCGACAAGGCAAAAGTGCTGGATGAAAACGGCGATTTTTCGCCAGCGCTGATGCGCGAACATTTTCCCCATGGCGTTGGTTGTATCGCCAGGCCTCAAGATACCATTGGCATGGAAAATCAGGAGCGCACCGACGTCAACGATTCGACCGTCGTGCGTCGCTTGTCGGCGCGTACGCCGGGCGAAACGGTCAAGCTCACCAATGCCATCCAGACTTGGATGCTGGAACAAACGCGTCTCAAAATACCGACACTGTTTCACGAAGAAGGATTGCACGGTTTCCAGGGGCGCTATGCGACGGCGTTTCCCCAGTCGATCGCACTCGCCAGCACGTTCGATCCTGAGCTGATCGAAAGGGTCTATGCAATCACCGCGCGAGAGATTCGAGTGCGTGGCGTTCACCACGTGTTGTCGCCGGTGGTGGATGTTGCGCTTGACCCGCGTTGGGGGCGCATCGAAGAGACGTTTGGTGAAGACCCTTATCTGGTCAGTCGCATGAGCGTGGCGTCGGTGCGCGGTTTTCAAGGTCGTGGTTCCGTCATTCCGGACGGAAAAGTCCTGGCGACGCTCAAACACATGACCGGCCACGGTCAGCCGGAAGCCGGCATGAACGTCGGGCCGGCGCAGTTGCCCGAGCGTGTGCTGCGCGAGGTGTTTTTCCCGCCGTTTGAGGCCGCGATCAAAGAAGCCAATGCCGCAAGCGTGATGGCGAGCTACAACGAAATCGACGGCATCCCGTCGCACGCCAACAGCTGGCTACTCAATACGGTGCTGCGCGATGAGTGGGGCTTTGACGGTGTGGTGGTCGCTGACTATTTCGCTATTAATGAGTTGCAACGACGTCACCGCATTGTCGGATCGCTGGCAGAGGCGGGCGCTGTGTCGATCCAATCCGGCGTCGATATGGAATTGCCCGACGGTGTGGCGTTCTACGCGATGCAGACGATGCTGGATCAGGGCGAGTTGGACATGGCGGTCATTGACCAAGCGGTCGAGCGCGTGTTGCGAATGAAAAAGCGCAGCGGTGTGATGGAAGATCCGTTTGCCGATGCGGCGCAAGCCGACGCGCTGACCGGTAACGCTGAAGCACGTGCGGTGGCGCTGGAGGCGGCGCGGAAGGCGGCAGTGCTTTTGAAAAACGAGCGGGGCGCGCTCCCGCTGAACAAGAAAGCCTTGCGTCGCATTGCGGTGATCGGACCCAATGCGGATGTGACGATCCTTGGTGGCTATTCCGATGAGCCTCGTCAGACCATCAGCATCCTCGAAGGTTTGAAAGCCGAGTTAGGTACGCAGACTCAGATCGTCCACGCCAAAGGCGTAACGCTGACTAACAACCGGTCGTGGTGGGACGACGAAGTCGTGCTCGCAGAACCTGCCGCCAATCGGTTGTTGATCAAAGACGCGGTCGCGGCAGCCGAAGGGGCAGACGTGATTGTTCTGGCGCTAGGTGGCGACGAGTCCACGTCTCGTGAGGCGTGGTCCGAGACCCACATGGGGGACCGTGACAGCATCGATCTGGTGGGTGAGCAACGCGAATTGGTTGAAGCACTGTCGGTGACCGGGATCCCGATGATTGGCGTCATCGTCTCCGGTCGACCGTTGTCGCTGGCAAACGTCGAAGAGCACTTTGACGCCATTCTGTACGCGTGGTTGCTTGG
>JBGCFP010000082.1:0-6331 GCA_045107005.1 Gammaproteobacteria bacterium | reverse complement strand
CGCAACAACCTGCGCGAGCGCGACAGCATGTTTTTTGCAAACGTATTGGGTGCCCAGCGTTTAAGACGATACAACCAGCGTGCGTCGCGATGCGGAATGCACATGAAGCGTTTGTTTTCGACCGACTCGATAATGGCGTTGGCCACGTCCGCGGCGTCAATGTTCGAGGCAGCCATCAGCTTGCCACCCAGCGTTTGCAGATCGATGCCAAAACCTTCTGCTCGATCAAGCAAATTGGTTTGAAAGAACGACGGACACACGACGGTTACGCCAATGTTCTTGCCCGCCAGCTCCGTGAGCAGTGTCTCGGATAAGGACACGACGCCCGCCTTGGCCACGTTATAGGTGGCCATTGCCGGCGCGTTGGCGATGCCGGCGAAAGACGCGATGTTCACGATGTGACCGCCACCGTTCGCCGCCAGCAGCGGCTCAAACGCTCGGCAGCCGCGCACCACGCCCAGCAAATTGACGTCCAGCACACGATCCCAATGTTCCAGTGGTGTTGCGTTCAGGCGGCCGGCGCAGGCGATGCCAGCATTGTTGACCACAACGTCCACCGAGATGTTGTCGCGCGTCAGAGTGTCGCAAAGCGCCGAGAAGTGCTCGGTTTGAGTGACGTCAAGAGCGGCGTTGAGGTGTCGCGTGGGTTGCTCGAGCAGCGTGCAGGTTTGTGCCGCCGCTTCGGCGTCCATGTCGGTGACGACCACGCGCCAGTCGCGCGCCGACCAGGCTTTCGCCAGCTCGCGCCCCAGACCGCTGCCGCCGCCGGTGATAATCGCTGTGCGCATGCACGTCTCTCCAAGACCATTATTGATGCGGATGATGATAACCCAAATGCGTCGCTACGCCGTTTGGGATAAGGTCCGCGTATGGCTCAACTTACACTCATTCGTCACGGACAAGCCTCCCTTGGCGCTGACGACTACGACCAGCTGTCCGATCACGGTTACTGGCAGTCCACGGCTTTGGGGGCGCACTTCGCAACCGGTCGCGTCGCCTTTGATCGCTGCGTGAGTGGCACCTTGAAGCGCCAGCGCCAAACCGCGAAAACGGTGCTCGACGAACTGCCGGATATCCATCGGGCAGTCTCGGAGCACGCGGGTTTCAATGAGTATGAAACCCAGCCGGTATTCTCCAGGTACATGCCGCCGCTGCTGGCGGCCGATTCCGAGCTGCGCGAAATATTTCACGCGGACCGAGCCGCGTCGCGAGACAATCGCGAGGTGTCGCGCCGCGTGTTTTTTCCAGTGCTCAACGCGTGGCTGGCCGATGCCGGGCGCGCGGATTTGGGCTTCGAGAATTTTCTTCAATTCAAGGCACGCGTCGCCGCCGCGCTGTCGCAAACGGCGGACAACGCGAAGCCGGGAGAAAACGTCGCCGTATTCACGTCCAGCGGTGTCATCGCGGTGGCCGCGCTACTGGCCCTGAATTTGCCCGACAGCGCGTTCGCCGACGTCGGTTGGCACATCCATAATGCATCGGTCACACGACTGGCTGTCGAGCACGGTCGATTTGGTCTGATTCAATTCAACGCGACCATGCATCTGGAAGCGACGGGGCGCAACGATGCCCTGACCTGGTTGTAGCGTTGCCAGCGTGTGAGCCCGGATCATTGCCTTTAAAGAACGAGTAGCCAAGCATGTCAAAGAAATCCTCGGAAAACGCCAAGGGCGACGCCAAAGCGGATCCCTTGGTACCCGACCTCGGCCAGTTTATGGTCGACATGGTCAGCAACGTTACGAGTAATGCGCTGCAGTTGGCGCAGTTAGGCGGCCGCGCGCCCGGCAAACTGGCCCGTGTCTTCCTCCTCGATTCCGATGCGCAGGACGATATGAAACCCGACGCGCTACAGCTTCTGGCGGACGCTGGCGCCTATCTCAAAGACGCTCGCCGGGTCGCTGGACTCACCGTGGACGAGTTGGGCGCCGCCATGGATCTCAAGGACAGAAGTCTGCTTGAGGCGGTGGAGAAGGGGACCGCCACGCTGTCCTTCGATTTGATTTTAAGACTGGCGTCGTTACTGGCGCGACACGATCCGCTGCCGTTCGTCATGCAACTCGCGCGTGCCCACAATCCCAAGGCGTGGTCGGTAATGGACAAGTGGGGTCTGGGTCGAGCGTCACGCCAACTGGAGCGTGAGCGGTCGTTCGTCAATATTTTGCGCCAGCACGACAGCGTGCGCGACCTCAGCGACAGTGAGTTTGAGCGCGTCCGGTCGTTTTGCGAGCAAGCACTCGCGTTGGCTCTGTCGTTTCGCGAGGCAGAAGACGACGAAGAGGAGCTCGAGGACTAGCTAGCCGCCCGGTCGCTCGCTGGTCCCGGTCATTTGAATGCCCAACGGTCCTCGCGGTACGTAGAGATCAAGCGTTTGTCCGTCCCGAACAATTTGCACAGGAATCATTTCACCCGCCGTGCCCTGCTGAGTGGCGCTACGCAGCTCGTTGGATGCAAACGTACGCTCGCCCGCGTAACTCAATATCTGGTCGCCGCTGCGCAGGCCCGCTTCAAACGCCGGCGAGTTATCAAGAACGTTCTGTACCTGAACTCGATTCGGCCGACCGGAGGCGTACAGATAGCCTTCGTAGGCATCATCACCAAATTCGTCGCGCAGACCGTTTTGCGCCGTGAACAGTCGCTGGCTTTCTTCGCGGTAGCGAGCGTCACCAAGCCAGCCCTCACGCATGGCTTGATCGCGTAAGTAGAGCCTCTGCATGGCCAGGTCGTCGACCTTGCTCTTCATTGTGCGGGCCGTACGCTCGTCGAGCCCGGCGCTTGTGAGCTTCTCCACGGTCAACGGCCCGCCACGGCGCTGGCGGCTGACCAGGCGATCTTTGACGGCTCGCTCGGTGGCGGCCGCGGGCGGTTTCTTGTCGAGTTGATCCGTGAGTGCGTCGACGCGGTCGTTCAGCCCGTCGATCTGCTCTTCGAGTACGAGGCGATATTCCGATTCCTGGGTCAGCGCGAGTGACAGCGATTCGATCATGCCAATGATCGTGGCTTCCTGATCGTTGGTTGGCTCGGGCAGCCGCTGAAGGTCGGGCAGACGCGTGTCGCTTTGAACCGGGCGGGTGGCGGGTTCGTCGTTAAGGACACCACGCGCCACCGCTCCGATGGCGATACCACCAACCAGCAGTGCGACGTAGGGAATCAGGGCTCTGTTCATCGACATATCGTAGCCGTCGTCTAAGGGAATCAGCTGGCACAAGGCACACAAATGTTGCCGATAAAGTGTACCACCGGCTCGCGCGGCGGTCCCAAGCCAATTAGAGCACTGAACGGTGGTTTAGTTCGCTTCGTCGTTGCTTACCACAGTGCGACCCTCAGCAGCGCGAGTTCGTAGCAGATCAGTACGACGTAGGCGGCCAGGGTGGTGTACTGGATATGGCGCACGCGCAACCACGGCCCGAGCCGCACATCGTGGTGGATGACCAGCAACAGCACGGCGAGCGATGTGAGCGCGAGTTTGAAGGCGACGAACTTGCGCACGTCGTCTTCGATCAAAATTGCCATCAGCGAGTTGAGTTCAACGGCCCCTGCCTGGAGCAGCCGCAAGGTAAACGCGGCGTCCATTGCGCTCATAATAATGACGGCGAGGGCACACAGGATGACCGCCGGGTGATAGTGATCGACGTAGGCTGGGCCGTGCTCGGCTTCGCGGCGCGCACGTCGTCGTTTTCCGTTGATCCCAAGCTGGTAGACGCTAAAAAACGGTGCGGCCTGACGCCGCTCATAATGGCGACGATTATCCAGAGTTTCCATAACGCACACGCTCCTGCAGTGACTGAACCGGTACAGGAACAGGAGCAATTTTTGTGCCACTAGCGGGTGTCTACAGCAGCGTCAGAGGTTAACGAGAAATGATGCGGCGCACGACGCGCGCCGGCAGGTGAGCGTGTAAAAGAGTCCGACGATTCGCCGCGCGGTGCGTCGATTTAACCGAAACCGGATTCAGCGCTTCAAAAAGTCATGACACCCAGACCGATCGCGAGGCACAGGCAGGTCAATTCGAACACCAGAAAGCGACCGGGTTGTCCGCGCCGAAAATACGCGTACGCGGCTGTCGTCAAGCTCGGGACCAGTACGCCAACCAGCGCCGCGACAACCAGGCTCATCACGAAGGACAGCGGAATGCCCTGCTTGTATTGATTGATCAGGAAGACGCAGGCGACGAGCAAAGAGAGTGCCGCGGCCAGAAAGAAATGCGTAAAACGTGTCATCGTGCTCATGCGACGCAGGGTAAACGCTTCGGTGGCCTCACGCCACAATTGTCCCCCCGGAGCGTGCAGTCGGGTCAGGAACGCTCGCGGTGTCGCTGTTGATACGCGGATCGCGCCTCGGGTTCCGGTAAAAATCGGGTGGCGGGTCCGATCATGTGGCTGACGGCCGTCGTGAAATCCGGGTGCCAGCCCAGGGCGACTGCCGCACAAATTGCCGCCCCGAGCGACGACGCTTCGGGTGCCGCCGCGCGCAGAGCAGGGCGACCAAATACGTTGGCCGCGAGTTGCATCAATGGATCGCTCCGCGCACCCCCACCGGCAATGATGACCTCAGACGCGCGCGTGGCGCGACGCCGCTCCAGCCGGATCAGGGCTTGTTTCAAGTCCAGCATGAGGCTTTCCATCAGGGCCCGATACACGAGGGCCCGACCGTGTTGTTTTATCCGGATCTCTGTTTCGGCTCGCATCGCTGGAGTAAGGGGTAAGACAACGCTGGCAAAAAAAGGATCGACGACGAGCGCGCCTCGCTGTGCGCGAGATTTCGTCAGGTACGCGTCAAGCTGCGCTTCCGCTGGCCGGGATTCGGGTTGCTCAAGCAGATCCGCGCCGAACTCGCGCAGGAACCACGTGACCCGTGAAAAACCCAGGGCGATTTGCACCTCGCTGAGAAAACCGCGTCCATCAGCCGACCCGAAAGCGGGCCGAAATCGCTCCACGGTGGCGAAGCGATCGTGGATCAGATTCACCGTTGCCGCCGTACCGAAACTCACGCAGGTGGTGCCGGGTTCGAGACCGCCGCTGCCAAGCACTTCGCAGGCTTTGTCAGCGGCGGCAGCCAGAATAGGCGTTTCGCTCTTCAGACCAAGCGCTTGGGCAGCGGCGTTGCCCACAACGCCAATCGGTGTGCCGGGCGCCACCAGACTGACCAGCTGATGATCGGAGCGCAAACCTAATGCGCGCCATCGCCAGTTGCGTGGCGTGTACCAGTTGCGTTGGCGAAAATTGAACGGCAGGTAGCCCACCTGCGAGGCAGCGCTGTCGACCCACCGATCGCTGAGCCGGAACAACAAATAACTGCTCAGAAATACGACGCGTCGCGAAGCGGCGAACAATCGCGGCTCGTGCTTAGCCAACCACAACAACGGCGATCGCCCGCGCAGTGCGTTCACGGTTTGGGTCGCACCGCTTAGCGCAATGGCCAGCCCCATCGGCCCGCCAACCGGTTTGGGTGACTCGACGCGGCGCTGGTCTGACCACAGCATAGCCGGTCGTAGCGGTCGATCTTGCGCATCGAGAAACACCGTGGTCGCACGCTGTGTTGTCAGCGTCACGCCGCTGACCGTGGCGTAGCGCTGGTCGTCCAGTTCGCGCAACGCAAGACACGCGGATCGCATCCGCTCAAAAACGTGGTCGACGTCGACCTCGGCGTGGCCAGGTGACGACTCCTGAGGCGCCGCGGCGCTGACTTTGCTCAGCGCAACGGTACGGCCTGTCGCATCAATCAGCGACGCTCGAGTGCTCTGCGTACCGACGTCGATGACCAGAATGGTCTTGTCGGTCACGTGGCTCCGTCAGGCATCGACTTGACGAAAACCTCGTGCTTCGGATAGGGAATCTCAATGTTCTCTTTGCCGAACGCCTTGTAAATATCGATGTACAACTCGTGCAACATTCGACCACGATGGACCGGTGCGTCGACCCAGGCCAGCAGTTCAATGTCGATACCGAAATCGCCAAACGCGCGAACGCGCACGCGCGGTGCGGGCTCACGGCAAACCTCCGCGTGATCCTTCGCAACGCGCTCGAGCACGTCGACCACGTGATCCAGATCGCTGCCGTACGCGACACCGGTTTTCGCGCGAACGCGAAATTTCTCGTGCGGCCCGCCGGATTCGTTGATGATTTTCGCGTTACCGATAATCGCGTTGGGAATGGTGATTTGCACGTCATCGCGTGTCAGAAGCCTCGAACTGCGCAGGCCGATGTGGGTCACGACACCGCGCTCACCCGAGTCTACGACGATAAAATCCCCAACAGCGTAGGGCACGTCGACCAGAATCGAGGCGCCAGCGAACAAATTCGATAACGTGTCTTTGGCGGCAAACGATAAGGCC
>JBGCFP010000081.1:0-4693 GCA_045107005.1 Gammaproteobacteria bacterium | reverse complement strand
CGTTCGCCGCAGATGACGCAGAATCCGATCGATGATCACCGGGCGCACTATGCAAGCGATGATCCTGACTTCACCGCCGCAGTGTTGGCACACTTCAACGTCAATTCGGAACACGCGCTTGAGACGTTCAGCCCAGGTCAGCGGTCGAGGCGCCGCCTTGATGACGAAACGCCCGCGCTCGTACCGGGAGGAAGACCCCATCTGTCGAATCCAGCCGAAATCCGCGCGCGGCAGATTCAGCCGCCGCGTGGGCCTGATCAGAACAAAAATACAGGCACCCGGAAAAATCGGTCTCCCCTTGCCAGTCCGGGTTCGTAAAATTCAGAAATATGGGATCGGTCAACTCAAGCATGAACGACAGCGTGTCTGTCAGCACCGTTGGCTCCTCGTGCTGATCCGATATCCAGACCATTCCTGCTCCCTGTTGCGACACGAATCGGCAGCCGTAGCGTGCAAACGCCTGAGACGTAGTCTCGCTCGGCACGAGCCGCAATCCACGTGCCGCCTCATCGCCAAAATAGGCATGCTCGATGCCAATTTGCAGCAAGGGGTGAAACTGAATACTGCGACTCATCGTGATTAAACGCTCACATCCGCGCCGGTAATGACGGGCAGATCATCACCCAACCAGTCGTCTTCGATCACCAGCATGCGCAATTTATAGACAACGGAAGGTCGATAGCTGCCGCCCATGACACTCCACAGATTATTCAGCGACTCTAAATTCAGGTCGTGCCACTCCACCGCCAGACGTTCCAAAGGAACCGGCAGGGCCGGTGCATTTTGCCGCGTAAATAGAGGATGAGCCTGCAAGTAACGCATCACCAGCGAGAGCATTTTTAGCCCACCGGCGTAGTTCTTTTCATAGTTCGCGCTTAGCAGGAGGGTTAAATTGATGTTGAGTGGCTGCGACGAGCATAGGAAAAATAAACACGCTACGCAAAGTCGGGCGCCGCGCCGCCGGGCACTAGTCGCCGTAGCGTCAAAATGCAACGCCGCCTGCACTGCATTGTTGTCGAGTCGCCGAAACCTGAACCGCCAGCCCAGCGTCTCGCAAAGACAATCGAGGCTAGACAGCCCAAAGCCCATGCCGGCGCAGCAACAACAAATGCAATCCCGTTACATCACGCATCCCGAACACCATCTCTGAGGAATGCGTCGTCCGATGTGTCTTTGGAAGACGAGCGTGTCCGAGGCCATTAGTCCACGCCTGGCTACAGACTAGGTGCCGGACTATACCGCCGCCAACGCCGCGCCATCACCTCGCGAAAGATCCTTCACAACACGATCCCGACCCTCTTCCTTGGCCCGGTACAGCGCCTCGTCGGCCCGACGAATAAGTTGCTCGGGATTGTCGCCGGTGGCCGGCTCGGCCGCTGCGAACCCTGCGCTCATGGTGACAATAGCGCCATCGGGCAACCCCGGATGCGGCAGAGCAAGTTTGCGCACGGCCGCCTGCAGTCGGCCGGCAATCAGCCACATGTGATTGACATCATTGCCGGTTAGCACCACGGCAAATTCCTCACCGCCATAGCGCGCTACAAAGTCCTCGGTACGCACGGTGCGTTGTAAAGTCTGCGCCACCAGCGTCAGGCAGCGATCGCCCGCCTGATGCCCGGCGGTGTCGTTGAATTTCTTGAAGTGATCAATATCGATCATCATCACGCCCACCGGGTACTCCTTGCGCACGGCGGCCGACCAGATCTGCGCCAGGCGCTCTTTAAAGTGTCGTCGGTTCGCCACGCCGGTGAGCGCGTCGATACGCGACAGCGCACGCACCTCGCTCAGCGCGTCCTGCAGCGCCGCGGTGCGCTTATCCACCAATCTCTCCAGGTGCATTTGCCGACGCCGGTGATAGCGCAACGTCATCCGCTGCCCGAACCAGAGAATCAACATAAAGGCGATCAGCGCCAGAGCGCGAGCAAGATACGTTTGATGCCACAGCGGCTCCACGTAAAGCGCTATTTGCGTACTGCCGGCGCCGTCGGCATTGAAGACGTCGCCGTCCCACGCAGCGGCCACCTGAAACCCGGAATCGCGCAGTGGCAGGGCGTTGAAAAACGCCGTGCGTCGCTGATCCGCAGGCTGCCAGCGACCCTCGCCCAAGCGGTAGTAAAAACGCAGCTCGTCCGCTGCATTGAGGCTCGGCACGGCGTAGTCAATCTGCACCGAGTCAGTACCGGCCGGAATGCGATATTTGCCGCGAACAGATAGAGTGATGGTAACGCCATCGGCACGCACCGCTTCGATGGACGCCGGCTGCGGCGCTCTGCCGGCAGAAAGCCTGGCCGGATCGATGACGGCCAGTCCGCTGGTCGTCGCAAACCAGAGGCGACCATCGCCCGTGAAGGTGGCAGCCGATTGATAGCCGCCGGACACCCGCGTGGTACGCAGCCCATCCTTACTTGAGAATGAGCGGGCACGCACCTGGGCGCGCGCACCGAGTGCCACCTCATCCAGATCTGCACGAGCGATCCGTGTGATACCGTCGCGACCGCCGAGCCAGAAATAGCCGTGTGCGTCTTCCTTGATCGTCATTACCGATGTCTGACGCACGTTGTGATCGGCGTTGAATTGAAAGAGCGTCTGCCCTTCCATGCGCATCAGGCCACCGCTGCGCCCACCAATCCAGATCACACCGCGTTCATCGACATGGGTGGTTGAGATGGTTTGGTTGTCGAGTCCTTTGGAGCGGTCTATACGATCGATGATCTTGAGCGTGGCCGGCGAAATAATGGTAATGCCGTTATCACCGGACAGCAGCAGACGGCCAGTGGCGTCTTCACGAACATCGCGCACAAGATCGGCGAGCAGGCCGTCCCCGACGTTCAGCGAGGCGGTCACTTTGCCCTCGGACAGACGATTGAGCCCGGCATCTGTGCCCACCCACAAATCGCCGGCGCGATCGCGATACAGCGAACCAACCTGGTTGCCGGCAAGGCCGTCGTCCGTGGTAAACGTGCTCACGACCTCGTCATTCTGCATCATGACAAGTCCGCCCCCAAACGTGCCGATCCACACCCCCTGATCTTCCACCATGATAGACGACACCGCGTTCATCGGCAGACCGTTTTCAACCGTAAACTGACGCACCTGACCATCCGCAAGCACCTGAAAGACGCCGCTCGCCTCCGTGCCCGTCCAGACGCTGCCATCGCCGCCGCTTTCCACCACGAACGTCTGATTGGCCACACCTTCCTGCTCGCCGTAGGGGGTGAATGCGCCGGCGCTGTATTGGTACAGACCGGTCGACGTCGCTGCCCACAGCTGACCGTCCCGATCTTCCAGCAAATCGGTCACGTAGCCGATGTCGCCATCGGGGTTATCGAGACGCCGCAGCGCGGGCTGCACCTGCCAGATACTGCCCAGCATGGAGACCATTGTATTGCCGTCGCGATCACGCATGGCGTTAAACGGTTTCAAATCAGATGGCGGCATCGGCCATTCAAGTGGCACGATGCGCTCGGGGGTCGCGCTGTAATAGCGCCCTGCGAACGTGCCTATCAGCATATTCAGATCGGGATGAGGAAGCAGCACCGTCGACCCGGGATCGTTGAAGCCCTCGCCGCGACCGAATGTGCGCATCCGCTCGCCGTCCAGCACGCTGACCCCGTCGGTCACACTGGAAAACCAGATACGATGCTGTTGATCTTCGGCAATTCTGGCAATGCGGTCGCCGACCAGTCCATCGTCGGGCCCCCAACACCGAAAAGCGCCATCTCGCAGACGGCACGCGCCGCTCGCGGTGCCAGCCCAGACATCGCCATTGGCGGCCACCAGAACCGAATACACCGCATCGCTGGCCAGACCGTCCTGACGATCCAGCCGCGTGATCTCCTCGCCCTGAATATGCAACAAGCCGCCGCCTACGCTTGCCGCCCAAATGGAATCGTTCGCTCCGCCGGTGAGTTCGCGAATGTCGTTGGAGCGAAAAGCGGAGTGGGTGCCTACGCCAAAAATCCTGAAGCTCTGGCCGTCAAAGCGCGCGATGCCCGTGTCGGTGGCGAGCCACAGATAGCCTGATTCCGACTGATAGAGATTCCAGACGAACTCGGCCGGCACGCCGTCCGCCTTGGTCCAGTGCCGAACCGTGAGCTGGCTGGGTTTGCGACTCAAATCAGCGCCATAGGCGAAGCCAGGCCCCTCTGGCAACATAACGGCGGCCAGCAGGCCGATCGCGACGGCGAGCTTACGCAGTGTAGTTTGGGTTGGCACGAGCGCGCCGACCTCAGCCGTTCGATACAGTTATGCCCATAAAAGGGGATATCGGCAGATTCGCTCTGGTATTTAGACCTTTTTTTGACCATCCAGGCCCGACTGGTTTAGGTCAGCGGCGGGCTGGGGTAATCTCAACCACCCTATCCTCGTACGACTCAAGGCCCTACATGAAACGCTGCACACCGTGGTTGTCGCTCGCCGCCCTGCTTATGGTCACCTCGGCCTCCGCCGCCATCAACCAGACCAAAGGTACCTTCCAGGACAAATTCCGCCAGCTTGACGAGTCGCTGCCCACAGCCAACAGCTACCGCACGGCCGGCGGCGAGCCCGGTCAGGGTTTTACCCCGAATTCGCGGACGCTTATGAATAGGCCGATAATGGCCTTGGAGGAGCGTCATGTCCAAGAGAAGAAACTACTCGGCGGAGTTTAAACGTGAAGCGGTCGCGCTGGCGACCCAGCCCGGCGTAACAAAAG
>JBGCFP010000080.1:0-123454 GCA_045107005.1 Gammaproteobacteria bacterium | reverse complement strand
GCGAAGAAGCCGGTCTACCACCTTTAACCGGGAACGATGAAGACAACGACGGCATCGACGATGCCATCGAAGCTCAGGATTTCGCCAATCCCGTGGATACTGACGGCGATGGGACGCCGGATTTCCAGGATACCGACAGCGACAACGACGGTATCGATGACGCCCTCGAAGGCAACAACGATTTCAACAACAACGGCGTGCCGGACTATCTCGAACGCGACGGTCAACTGCAGACCGCGCTCGAGGGGTTCGGTGGCGGCGGCGCGTTGACACCGTTGCTGTTGGTCATCGCGTTTGGTGCGCTGGCGCTGCGCCGTCGTCGGCAGGTCGCGGCACTCGCCGTGGTGTGCCTGGCGCTGTCGTGGGTCACTACGCCAAGCGCACGGGCCGGTGACGACTGCACGGTAGGCGGCGACTACGCGTGGTCGCAGTGTTGGTACGCCGGTCTTGGCCTGGGCTACTCCTACGTATCACCGGATGAGCAGGCGCAGAATTTTGTGCACGATGCGAGTGAAAATCACGATGGCGGCTTGGGACTGTTTGTTGGCAAACGTTTCACGTCGCACTGGTTCGCCGAGCTGCGCTATGCTGACCTTGGCGAAGCGGGGCTGGTCAATCTCAATCCCGCAGTGAACGCCGCGTTTCCAAACGCCGCCATCGACTATCGTGTGCCCTCGATCATGGGCGGCTATCGCTTCTGGCCCGAACGCACGTTTCGTCCTTTCGCCAAAGCCGGTGTGTCATTTATTCGCAATGAAGCCAGTGGCGCACCGCTGGATTTTGATAAACAGACCGGCGTGCAGATTGCCTTTGGTGGCGGCGTCGATTTTCAACTGCCGGGCAGCGCGTGGTTTGCGCGCGGGGACATTGACTGGTACGACCGCGACGCGTGGTTCGCCGGCATCTACGTAGGTCGGTCCTTCGGCAGGGGCGAGCGCCGTCGTGAATCGGTCGCGAGCGAAGCGGCAGCGCCGACTCCTGCGCCCGAGCCGCCACCTGCGCGCATCGCAGACGGCGACTACGATCAAATCCCTGATGCCGACGATCGTTGCCCGAGTACGCCGCGCGGTGAACCGGTCGACGCGACGGGTTGCGTGCCGGATACCGACGGCGATCGGGTGGCCGATCGACTCGACGCTTGCCCCGGTACGGCGACTGGCGTAAGTGTGGACGCGACGGGCTGCCCCGAGTCTCTGGACTACGACTGGCCGACGGTGCGCTTCGCCTACAAGTCGGACAACCTGACGCCCGATTCGGCGAACAAGCTGGACGCAGCGGCGTTGTGGTTGCTGGATCACCCGAGCGTGACCGTTGAACTGGTCGGTCACACCGACACTGTCGGTGGGCACGCGTATAACCAGCCACTGTCCGCGCGCCGCGCTGCGCAGGTGCTGCAGTATCTGGTCGATCGCGGCGTACCGCGCGCGCGATTGAGTTCCATTGGTTACGGACAGCGTCAGCCGATAGCGGACAATCAGACCGAGCAAGGGCGCGCGCTGAATCGACGCGTGGAATTGCGTCGCTCTGACGTGGCGAGTCAGAACATGACATCGACCGTGCCGCCCATGCGCATTTCAGCCAAGTCGTCGCTGCCGGTGGTGCGCTTCGCGTACAAATCCAACGCGCTCGACGCCGACTCGGCCCGAGCGCTCGAAGAGCTGGCGGCGACGCTGCTGGCATCGCCGCGGGCCGGCGTGCGTATTACCGGATACACCGACAACATTGGCGGTGCGGCGTACAACACGCGTTTGTCAGAACGTCGTGCCCTGGTGGTGGCCGATTTCCTGATGGCCAGGGGCGTGCGGGCAGATCAAGTGGAGGTCATCGGGCTGGGGCCAACGGATCCCATCGCCACCAACGCGACGGAGCAGGGCAGGGCATTGAACCGACGCGTTGTTCTGAGCTGGCGCTAGCGCAGTTCGCCAAATAGCGGGCCCAGGAAAAAACGGCTTCAGCGCACACCGCTGAAGCCGTTTTTCGTTTACCTGTTTTGGGCCGGTTGGTGTTACGTGCAGCTGGGTCCGCCGGACACGTCCGCCTGTTTGCGAATCAATGGCCGACCGGTCGGCGCCAGCGTCAATACCCTCGCGCCTTCATCACCGCGCGGTCCGCAAAACAATACGTCACCGGACACCGTACCGCCCGCCTGCGCCCGGGTAAAACCCGATGCGTTAAACGAAAAGGCGTCGGGCACATCGTCGGAGGTAACGTCAATCGTGTCGGGCAGCCATTTGAGCGACTGGATTACGATGTCACCGTTGGCGGTATCGATCGTGGTGTCGTTGGCAACGTTCATGAACACCGCGATTTCGTCGCCAGTGGCGGAGCACTCCGGCCCACTGGTGCCGGTGGTCGAGCGGCACAGCGTCACGCGCGTACGGCGCTTAACGGCCTCGGAGCGCGCGGCATACAGAGCGCCAACCATGCCGTTGGCGGCGCTGGTCATTTCGCTGTTGCGCACCGTGCTGACAAAGCTGGGTACGCCGACAGCGACAAGAATGGAGCCGACGGACACAGCCATCATGACTTCGAGCAAGGTCATTCCGCGTTGGTTTTTCATAGTTCTGAAGTCTACGGAGCAGACCGCAAAAACGCCGAGACGATGGTCACAAAACCAGCAGTTTTTTAAGGAGTTATGGCAACTGTCATAACAATTCTTTACTTAAGCAATGGCATTTTCAGTCGCACAGACCTTTTGAATCAGACGCAGTCTTTTCGCGTCGCATTGATGCCATGGTATGACTGCCGTATTAAGACGCGGAATTCTCGTCGAGAAACAGTGCGAGTTGTTCTGTGTTCATGATCAGGCGACGCTGCGCTTCGAGTTCTCGGTTGATCCGGTCTTCTATTTGTTGTCCAGCCTCGGATTGCATGGTGACTTCGAGAAAGGGTGATCGTTTGAGCCAGAGAAGATCGCGCCACCCAAGATTGACGGCTTCCTTGATGAGCGAAAGTGCTTCCTCCGTCTTGCCCAGGGCGTGGCTGATTTCAGCCAGGTGTACGCGAAACCCGGGCCAGGTACTGTTTCGTAACTGACCGAGTTTGTGTTGCAGTGTTTTCTCTGCGCCAGTGACGTTACCACTTAGAGCATCGAGCGCGGCGAGATCAAGGCTTCCTCTTTCCCCGGCACGCAAAAAATGCACGCGTGCCTCAGCCAGGTCCCCCAATGCCAGCGCCGCACGTCCGCGCAGCTGCAACACTGGCGGGGCGGTTTTGTCGTCGCTGTTAGCCTGATCGAGTACTTCCACGGCCGCGTGCGGGTCACCGCGGCGCAAATGTGATCGGGCAATCGAACTGAGAACCACCACTTGACCGGGATTCAAAGACAGGGCTTTCGCCCTCCAGTCTGCTGCCGAAGGGTGGTCGATAAGCTCGGTAAGCGTTGCAATCTGAATCTCCGAATAGCGCGACGTGCGGCCGGAATGTCTCGCTCGAACTTCAAGCGTCAGGGCTTGGAAAAGATCACCAAGGATCATGTTCGTGTAGGCCGCACTGGAGAGCGCCGACGCATTTCTCGGGTCGATCTCGTAGGCCGTTTGATAGGCAGGCAGGCTTTCATTGGACCGACCTTGAGCATCCAGCGCATAGCCCAGCGCCGACCAGGCGTTGCTGCTGTCGGGGCGCTCAAGGAGCAGAGATCGCGCAATGCTCTCTGCTTCGCGTTCTTCGTCTTCAGTCCCGTCAAACTTCGTTGATCTTGTGGTCAAAGCAAAGCTCAGCGTCAGGCGCGCATCGAAGTTGTCCGGGTCCTGGGTCAGCGCCTCCCGCAACATGGCAATGGCTCGGTTGGTTTCGGTCGCCTGATGCAGGCTCAGCTGCGATCTCGCGCGCTCAATGAGTGTCGTGATGCCGGTACCTGGGCGTGGCGTGGTCCGCTTGATGGTTGGCTCGGTCGCCGTGTTGCGCGGGTTAGGAACAAGCATGACCACGAGAAACGCCAGGGCAACACACGCCGCGCCAAACCATGCGCCTCGACGACCAATTGAGACCGAGGTCTGCGGGGCGTGCGGCTCGACGAGAACAACCGGAGCGGTGAGTGCGTACCCGGCTCCCCGAACGGTGCGTATGTAGGTAGGGCTCTTTGGGTTGTCGCCCAGCACTTTGCGCAACAGCGCAATCCGCTGCGCGATCGTGTCATCGCTGATGTAGTGTTTTTGCCATACGGTGCGGGAAAACTCGTCGGCACTGACCGTATCCGGTGCGGCCTCAATGAGTTTGGATAGAACGTCGAAACTCAAATCCGGCAGCTTCAGGAGCGCGTGGTCACGGTGCACAGTGCGTCCCGCCGTATCGATGGACAAGTCCTTGAATGTATAACGCATAGTGGGAAGTCTAAACGTCTTTGAAGGGGTTTGCTTCAGGAAAATTCAGCTTTCTTCATGTGACAAAAATGCCCCCTTGATCTAGGTTGGATGGGAAACGCGTAACCCTCCTGGTCCAAAAAGAGAGCCCAATGAAGAGCCATATTTTCGCTATCACCTATGTCATCGTGTGCAGCTTTGGCGTCGCAGCCTTCTCGCAGCAAGCGTCTGCCAATTCTTCGGGTGATTCGCCTTGGGCCGGATTGTGGGTGGCGGAACGCAACTACGGTGTTCCGCTCGAAGGCAGCGTAACGTTGCGAAAATCGTCCGAGCGTTGGATTGCGCAAGTGCAGGGCGAACGCGTTGCGGCCAGCCGCGACGTGGCAGAAGATGGCTTGATCCAGTGGTCTTTCGCTTTTCCCGATTTGGGGTATTTTGAGGGACAGCAAACGCAAGCGGACGCCCCGATCCGTGGCCACTGGGTTCAACCGGCGGGCCCCGTCTACTACCACGCGTTCGCAAGCCCCGTGAACCTGAGGTTGGCCGGACCGGATGCGTTTGATGGAACAGTTGTACCGATTCGGGAGACGTACTCGCTGAACATTCCGTTCACGCCCGACAAGTCGGCGCCAGGTCAGGAGCGCTATCGCACTTTTCTGCGCAATCCGCAGCGCAACACCGGGGTCTATTTTCCCATTGAGTTCGCGACCATCGACGGCGACGAAATTCGTTTTACCAGCGGCGAGGATGAGCTCATTGCCACTGGACGAATTACAGAGCCCGGCGAGCGCTTCACGTTGTCTCATCGCGGCTGGATGTTCGAGTTCACGCGCGGTTCTCGCCAGACATCACCGGGATTCTATCCGCGTCGTTCGGAAGAGCCGATCGACGAAGTGTTCCGGCCCGTCGAGACGGGTGACGGGTGGTCAACAGCGGCGCTTGGCGCAACCGGTATAGACCAAGCTCCTGTTGTCGCGTTAATCAATACGCTGTCGGCGACCACGCCGACCAAACTGCGTGAGCCCTATTTGCACAGCCTGCTGGTCGCGCACAAGGGAAAACTGGTCCTGGAAGAGTACTTCCACGGCCACCACCGCGACATGATGCACGACTCGCGCTCCGCCGGTAAAACCGTTGGATCCGCACTCCTTGGCATGGCGATCTATCAAGGAGCTCTGAAAGATGTCGACCAGCCCGTCTATCCGATGTTTGGCGGCGTAAACGCCTACGGCAATCCTGATCCGCGCAAAGAGCGTCTAACGGCTCGTCACCTGGTCACGATGTCGCCCGGTCTGGCCTGCAACGATGAGGATGAAAACTCGCCGGGCAACGAAAACGCGCTGCAGAGTCAGGACGAAGAACCGGACTGGTACAAATACGCATTGGATCTGCCGATGGTTAACGAGCCCGGTGAGGTCGGTCACTACTGCTCGGCTGGGATAAATCTTGTCGGCAAGGTGGTTTCCACGGCCACCGGCATGCCTCTAACGCGCTTCTTTCAGGCGTCATTCGCTGCGCCGTTACAGATTACTCGATACCACATGAATCTCTCGCCCATCCGGCACGCTTACATGGGCGGCGGTATCCAGCTACGCCCCAGAGACTTCTTGAAACTGGGTCAGCTGTATCTCGACGGCGGCGTCTGGAACGGTCAACGCCTGGTGTCCGAAGACTGGGTGCGCGAATCGTTTGCCGCGCATGCGTCGCTCGGTGAGCCAGACAATTACGGCTTCGGCTGGTGGCGCTACACCTACGAATACGAAGGCCAGAAGTTCGAGACCTATTCCGCCAGCGGCAACGGCGGCCAGATTCTGCTGGTGGTCCCCAAACTGGACCTGACGATCATGATGAACGCGGGCAACTACAGCGACGGGCGATCGCGCAACGCGCTACGCTATCAAATCATGTGGAAGACGCTGTTGCCTGCGGTGATCGCGACGTCGCAGTAGACGTCGCGCAGACTACCCTTCGTCTTACGTTGTGCAAAGTCCCGCGGCGCTCGGCCCGGGAGTGCTGAAAAAAAGCACGCGAAACAAACCCAAATCCGTAACGCTCGTGATCCCGTCGCCGCTTAGATCCCCTTGATTGCCGGGCATAAAAAATAACGTGCGGAAAATGCCCAAGTCCTCGGCATTAACGCTGCAGTCGTTATTGAAATCGGCGTCACAGCGGTTGCCGTGCCCGTCACCGTCAGTATCCAGTTGGCTGGGATTGGGTTCGTTCGTGCAGTTGTCCACGGCATCGAGCACGCCGTCGCCATCGGTATCGGGCTCGGCGACACAGGACGCGCCGCGCAGCGCCACATTATCGATTTGCGCGTACCAGTCGTAGGTGCCGCGGTAGTGGAAGCACGCGTAGACTTCAGACTCGTTGGCGAAGTCAGACAGGTCTACGGCCTGCGAACTCGCGCGCGACAGGGTCAAAGTGGTGTCGAGATGATCAACTACCTGGCCAAGCAAATCATAGTCCACGACGGTCAATTCGGTCGGTGGTAATACGCCAACGAGCACGTCCAAAAAATCGTCATCGAAATCGTCGCTGGGATCGTCCGGTGTTTGATTGTCGTTCAAACGATTGCCGGCTGATTGATAGTTGACCAGAAAACTCAGGCGCGGCTGCGTGACTTGCGACGGGTCCATCGGTGGGGTGCACAGATAGGTGTCCATTTCGTTTGCAAACGGGCTACCCATGTCTACATCGATTTGACCGGTTGCGTCGGAATCCGCGCAGGCGGCAATGCCGGCGCCACCTGTCACGTTATTGCTGTCCGTGCCTGGCGACCAGTTTTGCGAGGCGCACACGCCGTCGGTGGACGCTCCCCACCCGTCGATCGGGTCTTCGCTCAGATTGATCACCGTCCAGTCAGCCGGAATGTCAGTCGAGAATTGCTCGGGTGTATTGCAGGAAGGTGGCAGTTCAGTACAAGAGCTGGGCACTCCGGCGAACGACGTGTTGGTGGAAATTGAAATGTTGTCGACGAAGAAGTTCGAGTTGCGGCCGTTGGTGGCAACCGTGCTAGCAATGAATGACACGGTGTGGCTCGCGCCATCCGCAAACACACCCAGTGGCACCGAGATCGGCGTATACACGGAGAAGCTGTCGTCGCATGGGAAATCGAAAACTGTTGTGCCGTCGATTTCGATGCTCAGATTGTCATCCACGCTATCGCAAACACCAACCAGCAGTTTGAAGTCCAGCGTGGTAGCCGTCGAAGAGATCACAACGTCTTGCGTCAGCCACTGGTCGTTTGGCAGCGAAGAGCCACCGAACCAAACATAGAACGCGCCGCCGTCTTCGGCGTCAGCCAAAGCAGCGCCACAGTAGAATTGCGAACAGATCGGATCGAAAACTGTACCTGCCGAGTTCCAGTGCGGGTTGTCGCGACCCAGCTCCAGCCCGCCGTCGGTCACATCGTTGCCAGATTCGGTAGGGGGCTGGGCGTCAGTGCACACGAAATCGGGTTGTTCAACTTCGCACGTAGAACTGCAACCGTCGCCGTCGGTTAGGTTGCCGTCGTCGCACTGTTCGCCACCAAACTGCTCGTCATCGCCGCAGACTATTTCGCGGCACTGGCTGGGCACTGGGGGTTCTGCATCGTCAGCCTCGACGAAGATACGTATCTGATCGAGAAAAATATTGGTCAGGTCGTCGCCGGCAGGAACGACCGATGACGTGCCTTCAATGCGCACGCTGTGCGCGGCGCCATCATTGACACCCAGCGCGGCCAAATCGATAGACGCCAGGGTGCATAGGGCTTGCGCGGTACAAATGCCGTCGTCGTTGCTCGACCAAACCGGTTGGCCGTCGATGAGTACTCGAACGCCGTCGTCCTGATCCGGGCAGGACGTCCCCACCGTGCCCAGCCCCCAGTTAAATTGCAGGGTTTGGGCTTCGGGTGGGATAACAACGGGATCGTGCTCGACGAATCCTGTTGTAGCGACCGTGAAACTGCCCCCGGAAAGTAGTACCCAGACGCCGTTTACAGGGTTGCCGTTGAGATCCAAGGCGAATCCGCCGCCGAAGCTGCCGCAATCATCGCCGCAGATCACCGGGCCAAAAAGACTGTGATCGACGGTCCAGGTGCCGGCAACATTTCGGTCCTCAAAGCTGCCGTCGGTGAACAAATTGTCCGGCGGGGTGCCTGGCAACGCGTCACTGCAGATGTAGCTCGCTTCGATCGTGCAGTTGGCCGCACAACCGTCGCCACTGGTCGTATTGCCGTCGTCACACTCTTCGCCCGGGTCCGGACTTGCGTCGCCACAGACGGCAGCAACAACGCGGGCATCGTCTGTGCTTATCGCTGGTCCGAATAGAGTTTGGAATATCGCTGAACCAAACGGGGGGGGGCGACAGCACCTGTGGCGGAAAGCAGAAGGGAAGTCAGCATTAGTGTGCTCCGGTTTTTTACACCATACGCCGACGAAAAATCGATGGCAAAAGCCGGCACAAAAAAAAGCCCCGCCGAAGCGGGGCTTTTCCGACACCGTCTCGAAAGACCGTGTCCAGTACTTTAACTACTCACCCATTACATAGGTGTGCAGATACCGTCGGCACTTGGACCAGGCGTTCCGAAGAACAACGTACGGAAGATACCCAGGTCGATCACGTTCGTGATGCCGTCGCCGTTCAGGTCAGCCTGGTTACCAGGCTGGAAGAACAACGTGCGGAAGATACCCAGATCGATCACGTTCGAGCTGCAATCGTTGTTGAAGTCGGCATCGCAAGCGTTGCCGTGGCCGTCACCGTCCGTGTCCAACTGAGTCGAGTTGATAGCCATGATGCAGTTATCAACCATATCGAAGACGCCGTCGCCGTCCGTATCAATGTCATCGTTCGTGCACGATGTAGCACGCAGCGCTGGGTTATCAACCTGAGCGAACCAGGCGTAAGTGCCACGGTAGTGGAAGCAGACATACGCTTCACTTTCCGTTGCAAAATCCGTCAGGTCAGCTGCCAGAGCGGCCTCAGGCGACGTCGCCAGCGTGGTGTCGAGGTGATCGAACACGTTGCCCAGCGTATCGTAGTTAGGCACGGTCAGAGCGTTTGGCGGGGTCGTGCCGACGAGGACTTCCAGGAAGTCATCATCGAAATCATCCATCGCATCGTCTGGCGTACCGTTGTCGTTGAAGTCGTTGTTCGCAGCCTGATAGTTCACCAGGAAGCTCAGCTGTGGATCGGTAACGGCCGACAGGTCAAGCATTGGTGAGCACAGGTAGGTGTCCATTTCGTTCGGTGCGGTTGCGCCACCGTCGAGATCGATCTGACCCGTTGCGTCGGAATCGGCACAAGCGGCGATACCAGCACCACCAGTGGTGTTGTTCTCAGCGTTGCCACCCGACCAGTTCTGCGAAGCACAGATACCGTCGTTCGATGCGCCCCAACCGTCAGCCGCATCCGGGCCAAGGTTCACGACGGTCCAGTCGCCCGGGATACCCGCGCTGAACTGCTCTGGCACTGAGCAAGCTTCAGCCAGCTCAAAGCAGACGCCTGGCTCGCCAGCGAACGCCACGTTGGTGCCAATCGAGATGTCATCAACGAAGAAGTTCGAGTTGCCGCCGTTGGTGGCTACTGTGGAACCGATGAACGACACGGTGTGGCTCGCGCCATCCGCAAACGCACCCAGTGGCACCGAGATCGGCGTGTACACAGGGAAGCTATCGTCGCATGGGAAATCGAACACGTTGGTGCCGTCGACTTCGATGCTCAGGTTGTCATTCACGCTATCGCAAATACCGACCAGCAGTTTGAAGTCCAGCGTCGTAGCGGTCGAAGAGATCACAACGTCTTGGGTCAGCGACTGGTCGTTAGGCAGCGAAGAGCCACCGAACCAGGCAAAGAACGCGCCGCCGTCTTCGGTGTCAGCCAATGCTGCGCCACAGAAGATTTGCGAACAGATCGGATCGAATTCCGTACCGGCTGAGACCCAGTCAGGGTTGTTACGGCCCTGCTCGAGGCTACCGTCTTCGATGTCGTTGCCTTCGTCAGCAGCGGCTTCCGGATCTTCGCAAACGAAGTCAGGTTGCTCGACTTCGCAGGTTGAAGAGCAACCGTCGCCGTCGGTCAGGTTGCCATCGTCGCAGCCTTCCGAACCAGCAGCTGAGAACTGCGGGAACGCGCCGTCACCACAGGTTACCGGCGAGCACATGCTCGGAATCGGTGGGGTTGGATCGTCAGCTGGGACAAGGATGCGAACTTGATCGAGGAACACGTTCAGCAGATCGTCGCCCGCGGGCACAACCGAGGAGGTGCCTTCAAAGCGCAGCGTGTGAGCAGCGTCATCGTTCAAGCCAAGCGCGGCCAGGTCAACACTCTCAACCGTGTAAACGTCGATTGGCTCGCATGAGCCGGTCGCGTCAAGGTTCGACCAGACTTCGGTACCGTCGATCAGCAGGCGCAGACCGTCGTTTGCGTCCGGACAGGTCGTGCCCGGCGTTCCGAAACCGTAGTTGAACTGCAGCGTCGTGCCGGCAGCAGGGATCACGATAGGTGCGTGTTCCACGACACCGGTGCTGGCGCTGGTGAAGCTACCGCCCGAGACGAGGAAGAAGTTGCCCGACACGATGTTGCCATCAATATCAGAGGCAAGTGGTGCACCGAAGCAGTTGTCGCCGCAAATCAGCTGGCCGAACAGGCTGTGGCTGATTTCAGTCCAGTCGCCGTCGAGGTTGCTGTTTTCCAGGCTGCCGTCGGTCACGACGTTGACATCAGCCGCACCGGGAATTGGTGCAGAACAGTCAAAGCCGGCTTCGAAGAGACAGGTTGCCGAGCAACCGTCGCCGCTGGCGGTATTGCCGTCGTCGCAATCTTCGCCACCGTCGAGGATGCTGTCGCCGCAGACGCCGCCGCCGCGTTCCATGGTGTTGCCACCAAACAAGGACTTGATGCTGGCACTGCGGAAGGTGTCACCGTATTGAGCGGTGGCCTGGTTCTGCAGTTCCATGCTTTCGACACCGCCGCTTGCTTTCGCATTAGCGCTGAACGCACTAACCGCGAGAACAGCACCGGCTGTCGCTGTGATTAAAGATCGATAGGCGTGAAATTTCACGTGGTTCTTCCCCCTTAACTTACTTTTGAGACGCGAACAAAGCTTGGTCACCGACGAGCGGCGAACAGGCTCCGAACGCATATTATTGTGTCTTTCAGATTGAGTTGTTAATCCAAGGTCGCGATTGCCACGCTTGAATTGAAACCGGCTCTTGACGGGTCATTGCTTTAATACCGGCAAATCAGAACAACGCCGGAAGTTTATCGACTCGACAAGGGCTGATCCGTCAGACCAATGACGCAAAATATATCACCCGTGCAGAAAATTGCCGCAGCTCAGGGTTTCTCATTAGGCGGTTTTTCGTACAAATTGTTTTGCACCGCAACATTTACAATAATATGTGTAGCCTTTTTGGCCGGTTACGTAAATGCGTTAAATTGGCGAGACGTTCCGGAATCACCGGATATGGAACAGTCCTTTACATAAGCGGCGATTTGATTGAACAAAACTGCGCGCAATTTACAAAATTTAGGAAAAGAGCGTGATGCAGTTCCGAGCATAAGCGGGCTCTGACGTTTATGTTAATGCTCAAGCTTAAGACCGAAGTGGAGTGACCCGACATGCCAGAAATGAACAAACCTCTTACCCCGTTGAAAGGCCGTCCCGGCCTGCGCTCAAAAAGCGGCAACACGAATTTCTTTTTTACTCAGGACTCGACCAATCTGAAACGAAAGTGGGCAGATCGATCGAACTTCTGGACCTCAACGCGGCCTGAACAAAGTAACGCAGCACCGCGCTGGGAAGCTTTTGAATCCTGGCGCGATCGCGGCAAATCCGGCTCCTAGGAAAGGGCGCGCTATATCCCCCTGAATGTGGCGCACCCCTTGAGACGCAAGCTTTACGGCTCCTTTTTGGAGCCGTTTTTTTTGCCTGCGTTTTCATTGTCGATGGGAGTCACGCTAGAGTGTCGGCCTGAAGGACTTAAGCGAAGCTTGTGCAGGGAGCGTAGATAATGACGCCATTGTTTCACGATCAGGTAGCCATCGTGACCGGTGCGGGTAGCGGGATTGGTCGTGCGCACGCCATGGCCTTGGCCGCGGCCGGGGCGAGTGTCGTGGTAGCGGATCACGGCGTGGCGCTGGATGGCAGCGGCAAAAGCGCAGACTCGGCGACGCAGGTTGCCAATGAGATCACGACCGCGGGCGGCCTGGCGATCGCCGAACAGGTTGACGTAACGAATGAGACCGACGTCGGTTCGATGGTACGGCGAACGCAAGAACGGTTTGGCCGCATCGACGTGTTAATCAACAACGCGGGCATACTGCGCGATCGAACGTTCAGCAAGATGAGCGTGGATGATTTTCGCTCGGTCTTTGACGTCCATGTCATGGGTGCCTTCCACTGCACGCATGCGGTGTGGGCGATTATGAGTGAACAAAACTACGGGCGCATTTTGCTTACCGCGTCGGCGAGCGGGCTGTATGGCAACTACGGACAGGCCAACTACGGTGCGGCGAAAATGGCGCTCATCGGGTTGATGAATACGCTGCACCTGGAGGGCGAGCGCTTCGACATTCGCGTGAACACGCTGTCGCCGATTGCCGCAACCCGCATGACCGAGAATTTACTGCCGTCTCAGCTAAGAGAGGCGATGGCACCCGAGAAAATCGCGCCGATGGCGTTGTGGCTGGTCAGCGAGTGTGCGCCGTCAAAGGTGATTGCCGAAGCGGGCGCGGGCGTAATGGCCCGTGCCTTTATCGCGGAAAGCGCGTGTGTGCCAATGCCGGGACCCGCCACATTGGCGGCCGAATTCGATACGCTGCATCCTGGTGACACCCCGCCAAATTCTGGCGCCGCGCAAACCCAGAAAATGCTGATGCGATTGGCCGCGGGTGGCAGTAAGCGCAAAGCCTGATCAGAGTGTGGCGTCCAGCGCCTGTCGAATCTGGGCAGCCCAGAACGGCGCACGACGAGCCGCCACATCCCGGCGCTTCATGTTTTCGGTGTTGAGCTGCTGGGAGGGCTGCCTGCGAAGGTCAAAAACGGTTGTGCCCGCCTGATTGACGATGAGCACGCCCGGCGTACCACGGATACCGTACTTTGCTGCAATCTGGTCGCCGTCCGGCAACAGCGTGAAATCGTAGCCTTTGTCCTGCAGATATTTCGCCGGATCGCCATCTTCCCCGATGGTGATCGCCAGTACTTCAAAGTTGTCCTGACCGTGTTCCAGCACCATGCTTTCGATATGCGGCATGAGCGCCTTGCAGTAGGGGCACCAAGTCGCCCAAAACAGTATCAAGGTGGTCTTTTCGCCTTCGTTGTCGCTGAGCGTGAACGGCGTGCCGTCTGCGCGGTCGAGCGTCCAGTCAACACTGACGTGTTCCTGCGCTTGCGCGCCGACGGAAAATAGCAGCGCAATAAACGCGACAACGGTGGCAAGCTGGGTGCGCATGATGACTCGTTCCTCAAGTGACGTACGGGTGTGTCAAGCAGGACCGGGTGTGGCGCAAAAATATTTCAGGCCGGCTGAACGAAAAAACCGGCACCCGTCTGAAAACGAGTGCCGGCCGGGGTGCACACCTGGAGGGTTGTGCGTATCGGTTTAGCCGATGGTGCCGCTCACGATCGGATTAAAGGCGGTCAATCGGTCGCGCAGCGATACCGGGCCAAGGCCGTGGCCTGGGAACAACGTTGGGAAATTGGCCTGTTCGCCGTGCAGAGCCATGTAGTTGTAGATGATTGTCTCAACCAGGAGATTGACGTTATTGGCGGCCGGCGTTGAACTGGTTTCAACGCCGCCGTCGGCACGAAACGCGCCAATCTGTTGGTGCAGAGCCGGCTCGAGGTTATCGCCCGTGAACAGCTGTGGGCGACCGCCCGGGTTGTAGACCAGGAAGAATGAGGCGGCCGTCGAGGAATTGTCCCCGGTCCACACGCCTTTCCCGCGTCCATCGACCGAGCTGTCAATGCTGCCGTTGCTGAACACCGAGCCGTCGCTAAAGACGTACATCATTAGCGGCACGCCGACGCGCGCGGCGTATTCCAGGCAAGCGCCCATGCAACGGCCAGCGCGCAAATCGCGAATCTCGCCGTTGGCGCGATCGCCCGTGTGATAGTCGTAGCCACCCATCTGAATGGTGCCGGCGCCAGCAAAACCGTTGACCACCAGTTTCATGACCGAGGCGGTCTTGCGAAACTCGCGATCGTTTTCCAGCTCGTCCGCGGTAAAGATACCGGTCGGCCCGACGATGTCGTCGTCGAGCAGTGGATCCAGCGTCGACGGGTCGCCGAAGCGATCGCTCAAGTCCGCCGCCTTCACATAGCCGCAGCGTACGAGTTCTTTGAGGATCTCGTCGTTGGTGACCTGAGTGTTGACGGCGTCCAGCTTGGCGTCGCTGATGCGCTGGATCGCTTCCATGACGGCCACGGCGTCCGACTGCTCGAGCAGACCGACGAGCTTGCCGGTGTCGACCAGGCCAGTGGCGTCGCTGGGGCGATCAATTTTTGTAGGTCGCACGGTTGGATCGATCAGCGCTTCAGGCGCGAGCGAATTGCCGCCGGAATCAGAACTGCGACTGCCGATCAGCGTCAGCAAGCCACCGTCCGCACCGGCGCGATTAATGCCGTACATCGGGTTGTGCGGATTGTTGCCGGTGTCATTCTCAGAGCGGGCCGGAATGACCGCGCCGTTGACCGACGCCATGTTCATAATTGACAGCTTGTCCTGAATACCGCGCAAGAAAGCACTGTCGGTATGAAAGGCCAGACCGAGATCCTGATTAATAAAATCGTTCGTACCGGTTTGCGCGTTCAGCACCGGAGGAATCATGTCGCCGGGCAAGCCCAGACGGCTGTAGCCCTGTGTACTCAGAAAATCCAGCTGCCCGCCGTCCTGACCAACCAGAACGTTGGATGCCGCGACGTTCACGCCGCCGGCCAGGTCAAAACAGATAAACGGAATCTTGCCGGCGCCTTGCGTCGCAAGCCCGCAGGTTTCGCGCAGATCCATCAAATCCTGCGAGAGTTCGGCCCGAGCGGACCTCGCATTGGCAAACAGACTGAAGACCGTAGGCCCGGCGAGCATGCCGGCACCGGTACGAAAGCCCTGTGCCAACAAATCGCGGCGGGTCACCGGACGGGCGTGGTCATCGTGGCGAAGCGGGGCATCTTTATGCAGGGGTTTTTTCGAACGTCGAAATCGTCGGGCCATATCAGGTCTCGTTTTCGTAATAGTTGGGGTTATTGCAACAAGGTCGCGGCGCTACCGAGCGTCGCTGCGCAAACGGCTTTGACCGTTACCGCGGTTCGATCTGCCGCACAGCTGTTGCCACAGCCGGTGAGCGTATCGATCAGGTTGTTCAATTCGGTACGGACTTCTGCGGTATCGGGCTGCGACGCCACGCTGATGCCCACCATTCGATCAAGCAGTGGGTTGATCACCGCATCGCGTCCGGCGCCGTCGAACGCCGCCGTCGCGGACGCATTGAAATCGACACCCGTGAAGTAGCTGGCACGCAAGCCGGTGTCTTCAACCAGCGTGTTGCAGTACTCGATGGCGAGCTGCGCGATGGCGACCTGGTGTGAAGCCAGGAAGCCGCCGATGTTCTCGTTAACTGGCAGCTGTTGCTTGATCGTCTCGTAAGTGAGGTTCACGTCCGCCTGATTCGGATCAACGCCGGTCAATTTGGCCATCGTCGCGTTCACTTCATCAAAGGTGCGCAAACCGACGACCGGCTCTGCGTCCAGATCGGCAGGCACGGCTGGCGCTGGCGGCACGGCTTCGACAACCACGTTGGTTGCGTCGCCGAGAATTTCAAAGCTCAGGAAAAATTCGTCGTTCTCGGGACCTTTCTCCAGCGGCACGATGGTGCCGACGCTGGACAACTGCTGGCCGCTTGGACCGTAGCGTTCGGCAGTAATCATCGTGTCTACGTTCTGGTACGCCTGTCCAACGGGTGCCTCCAGACCGTTCACACCGATGCGAATTCCCGCGATCGCGATGTTGTCCGGTGCGGCCGTACCGTCAAGCGAAATGAACGTGGGCGTCTGGAACAAATAGCTGTAAGTATCAAACTGCGCTACCTCAAACATCAGATAGCTGGCCGGCACGTCAATGTGGTCTTCGAGGTTGAACAGCAGGAAGAACTTCTGACCGACGCCTGCTTCCAGGTTCTGCGTGATCTGTTCCTCAGTCAGCGCCCGGTTGTGGATGGCGACCAGCCGAATAACGCCTTCCCACGTACGGTTGCCGGACACTTCGTTGCCGAGCACGAACGCAAACGTGTCGTCCCAGTCGTTGAGCAAACCGCCGCCTTCCATGTCGACATCGTCGGTAAAGGTGCCGTTCACGTAAATGCGTCGACCTTCTACCGGATCGTAGGTTACGACGACGTGCTGTAGCGTTGCCTGCAGGTCTTCATCCGCATCGGCGGTCGATAGCGCCGGCATGCCGTTGGCATCGGTCACGCTGGAACGATTGGCAAACACGTAGTTATACAGATTTTGGCTGACGCTCATGTTGCGCGCGTCGACACCTGCCGAGTAGCTGATAATGCGCGCGTCTTCCTGCGTGACATTGCCCGCTGCGACCCAGGCTTCAACCGAGTATTCGCCCGTGGCCGTGATTTGTGAGTGCAGTTTGGAACTGGCGCTGGTAGAGCCTTGAGCCCGGCCGCCGCGCAGATCGATACCGTAACCTCCGAACCAACTGACATCACCGGACAGCGTCAGGTTTAGTGCCGGTTCGACACCGCTGGTGTCAAAGGCGGTCAGACCCGTGCCGGTTTTGAATTCATACAGCGCGATCGCATTGTTGTCATAGCGATTACCGCCGCTCGCGATCGTGCCGTCGAACAGCGTCAACGCTTTGCTGACCACCAGAGTCGGGTCGATTTCCGTCAGCGGAATTTGATCGGCCATTGCGTCAATGGCGGCGAGCATTTGCGCGCCGTCGCTGCCGCATTCGCTCCAGCAGTTGTGGAACTGCTGTACGAGTCGAATAACAAACCGCGATTCGTCGGTGCTGTCGAGGTTGAGTTTCGACTTCGCCGCGGCGTACGCCGTGTCCACGTCCGGATCCGCAAAGTACGGTTGCACCGCAAACGAGGATTCTGACGAATGACAGTCCGAGCAGTAGGTCGTCAGCACCGGATAAATCGTCGTGGCGAACAAGCCGCTGTCATCGGGGAAGCCTTTGCTTTGTCCAACGTCCTTGATGGTGGGGGCTTCCAGCTCGATTTGATTGCCGCCACCGGCGATGGCGTCGCCAGCCCACGACGAAATCCAGGTCGTCAGAATGTCGGCGCAAACCGCGTCGCTGGCTTCCCAGCAGTTGTGGCCGCCGCCAACCTTCGTCACCAGCAGTGACTCGGAAGGCTGGGTCAGACTCACCAGCGGGTTGGTGTCCGAGTAGGCGAGGTTGATATCGTCGTTACGCACAAACGTCGGTGACTGACCGCCCGCACCGTGACAGGCGCCGCAACGGTTTGTGTCGCTAATGTTGTCCCACAAATTGAGTTTGAACGACTGCACGTCGGCGGTTGATGGTGCCGGTCCGTTGTAGTCAGCGACAGGTGGTGGATTGGTCACCGGCAGCGAGACCACTTCAGCGCCGCCGCCGCCGCAAGCCGCCAGACCAGCCGCAAGGGCGACAACAGCACTGAGTCGAATGAATGTTTGCTTGATCATGTCTATTCGCCCATGCAGTAAACAGCGGCGTCGGCAAATACCGGACGCAGTGAATAGCCGTCGCTCTTGAAGGCTTGGGTCATCGTTTCAATTTGGGCGCGGTCGGCCGCATCGACAGGATCGCGCAAGCAGACGTTGCGAAATACCTTGGTGACCTGACACGACGCAAACACCTCGGTGTTGGCGAGCTCTTCGCCCAGTGACTTGGCGCCGTTGCCTGAAGCCGGTCGGTTTTCGTCCCAGCCGATAACGCCGTTGCGCCCGGTGCGCCAGTAGTTGTCCCAGGAGTCGTCAGGCGTCACAAAACCAAATTTGAAGGTGTCTTCGTTAATGCCGTACTTTTCCTGCACCTGGCCTTCTGTGTACACCAGCTGATTCACATTTTCGTCAAAATCGTAGTAAGCGAAAGCCTGCGCGAGCGGATCCATACCGCTGTGGCAGCCGATGCAGTTGTTCAGAAATAAACGGCTGTCACCGCCGGGGCTGCGCGACACGTCCTGGCGGATGCGATCGGGCGGGCGCGAGGTGTCAGCCACTTGTTCCAGATCCCGACACATGTGATTGAGCAGGGTGAAGCGGAACATTGCGCGGTTTGTACCATCGATGAAAAACGCTTCCGCAGCGCCGCGCGTGGTCATGATGCCGGCGGTCGCCGTTGCCGGCAGAGAGGTCAACTGAGACTGCGTCCGTGCGGCCAGGGTGTCGCGCAGACTGATGCCGCGACTCTCGAGTTGTTCGTAGTGGTCATTATTGGTCGCGGAATACGCGGGCAGGCCTGCGGCTTCACTGACGTAGACCAGATCGGCTGACAGGAGTGTATTCATGGGTACGTCGTCGCGCACCATGCCAATGAATGTGGCGCTGTAATCGTTCAGCGGCACAAATACGCTCTGATCGCGGTTGGTTGCCGGGGCAATAAAATTCTTGAGGGTTACGTTATAGAAGCCGTCGTCCAGCGTGACAGCGAGCGCGGCGCCGGCGGCGTCACCGTCCGCAATTTGGGCACTGGTGGCGTCGAGTTCGTCGGCGGTCGGGGGTGCGCCGGTCAGGCGGTCGTGCATGACCTTGGCCTGTTCGCGCGGGCCGGCGCTCGCCGTGGCGGCCAGCATCAGCAGCGTCGCGGTGCACGCGAGCGTAGCGTAGACGCCCGGGCGTTGTGATGCGGCGCGCTCGGAGCAGGGATTCGAGACAAGAGTTCTTGGCATAGCAGTCGTTCTCGGTGTTATCGCAGTGTGAGCACAAGTATTGCGCAGCCTGATCCGTCGATTCAAATGTCGCGATTGTGCGACATCTTGAGCCCTTATGTGGCTCGCGTATGCTTTCGGCATTGCAGGCAACAAGCTGTTTCCAAAACGTCGCACTTCAGGCACCAAGGTTCGCGTCAGAGCAAATGCGAAGTGACGACAAAGCAAGCAAGAACAGATAGTCGCTCAACGAGAAATGAGTTCTGTGATTAGATTCACAGACTGCACAAGCGGCAGCGTCATGATGGCAGTCTTAAGTGCGTCGGCGGGCGTTGGTTCCACATAAGTTCGGTTTGGCAGGAATTACGTCAAGCCTTTTTTCAAAGCTCGGGAGAGCATATCGAATGCTAAATTCGCGACCGGCAATGCGGATCGTTTTGGCCACAACGTTGGCGGCAACGGTGGCTCTGTGGAACACCGGTTGCGGTGGCTCGGATGGCGACCGCATCGGCGTTGCAACGGGTCAATCACCCGATCCAGTGGTTCTCGATATTCCCATTCTTTACGTGAAGCGGCCGTTGCCAACTGACGACGACGGCGTGTTAATCGAAGATGACGCGCGCGAGGCAATCAAGTTTGCCGCTGGTGCCGACGTGTTCGTGCGCGAGCGCGCCTCGCCAAGCGCAGAGGAACGAAACATCACGGGTGAAATTACCGGCGGACTTGGTGACGTTCGGGATTTGACGTCGTCCTACGACGGCACGCGTGTCGCCTTCGCGATGCGCATGCCGTTGTTGGAAAACGTGCAGGACGAAGATCAACCCAAGTGGGACATCTGGGAGTATTCCCTGGTCGACGACACGCTGCGTCGCGTGATCGAGTCCGACATCGTGGCGGAGGCCGGTCACGATATAAATCCGGTGTATCTAGCCGACGACAGAATTGTTTTTTCGTCCACGCGTCAGCGCACCGGTAAAGCGATCCTGCTCGATGAAGGCAAGCCGCAGTATGACGCTCTCACGACATCGCGTAACGAACCGGCGTTCTTGTTGCACGTCATGGAAAATGACGGCACGGATATTGACCAGATCTCATACAACGTGAATCACGACCTTGAGCCGTCCGTACTGGACGACGGTCGCATCGTCTTTCGCCGCTGGGACGACGTGGGCGGCAATCGCTCAATGAATTTGTACACCGTGAATCCGGATGGAACGAATCTCAAACTGCTGTACGGGGCGTTAAGCCACGCCACCGGTACGGATGGCGCGGACATCCAGTTTCTGAAGCCAACGCTGTTGCCAGACGGCCGAATCCTGACTCTCGCGCGGGGGTTTGTTGCGCCAACGCTTGGTGGTGATCTGCTCGCCATTGATGCCGAGGGTTTCGTTGAAATTGAGCAACCGGTGCTCAGCAATGCGGGTATGCCCGGCCCGGCGCAGGAATCGGCCACGTTGAACGAGGTGACGACCGACGACAGTTTCTCATTGGGCGGCCGGTACGCCGATGCGTTTCCATTGTTCGACGGCACCGGCCGATTGTTCATCAGCTGGTCCGATTGCCGAATTTCGGTTGAGGACATCATTCGGCCCTGTACTTCCACGTTTTTGGAGGACCCGACCGCAGTCGACGCGCCGCCGCTCTACGGACTATGGATTTACGAGCCGACCGACGGCACTCAGCTGCCGGTCGTGACGCCGGAAGAAGGAGTGATGTTCAGCGATATTGTCGCCGTTCAGGAGCGTCCGTTTCCGCCACAAGTCGCGAGCAATTTGCGCGGTCTGGACATCGATCCGGACGCTGTGGACGAGGAAGTCGGCATTCTGCACATTCGCAGCGTGTATGACGTCGTCGGTCAGGATTTTGCGCCAGGAGGGCTCGATGCTGTTTCGGACCCGGCGCGTACCACCGTGGACGATCGCCCGTTTGCGTTTATTCGCCTGACCAAATCCGTACCGGAAGTGGATCAGGATGTCGTCGAGGTGCCGCGCGAAGCGTTCGGCCGTTCGCGTCGCATCGGCATGCGCGAGATCATTGGCTACGCGCCGATCGCCCCGGACGGTTCGGTCATGACAAAAGTGCCCGCGAACGTGGCGTTTCAGATCGAGGTGGTCGACGTGGACGGCGAACGTCGCGCCAGTTCTCACGAGAACTGGATGCACGTGCGCCCCGGCGAACTGCTCGAATGCAACGGTTGTCACCGTACCAACCTGGGTGTGTCGCACGGGCGCGATGACCTGTTTCCGGCGCTCAACGCGGGTGCCCAAACGACGGGTTTGCCTTTTCCCAACACCAATCCCGCCTTTTTCGCGGATTTCGGCGAGACGATGGCCCAGGTTCGGGTGCGCATCAGCTGCGCCAACGATTGCGCGGCGCTGACGCCGAGTCTGGATATTGTCTATGAAGATGAGTGGACCGATCCGGTGGCTGCTGGCCGGCCAATAGACGAGTCGTTTGCCCTCAATTACAGCGATTTACAGACGCCGCCGCCGGCGTCTCTGGCGTGCATTGACAGCTGGACCACCCGCTGCCGTTCGATCATTAACTACGAAACATCGATTCATCCGCTCTGGAGCCTGCCGCGCGTCACACTGGCGGACGACGGTGTGACCGTCCTCTCGGATTACACGTGCACCGGCTGCCACAATATTGTTGATGCGGCACAAATGCCACAGGTGCCCGCCGCTCAGTTAGACTTGTCAGATGGACCCTCGCCGGACAACGCGGGCCAGTTCAAGGCCTACCGCGAGCTATTTTTTGGCGACAACGAGCAGGAAGTTGTGGACGGCCAGTTAATTGACCGACTCATTGAAGTGGGCATCGACGAGGAAACCATGTTGCCAATATTCGTCACGGTCCCCGTGGCTCAGTCAATCGCAGTGGCGTCGGCCAGCAACAGTGATCAGTTTTTCGATCGGTTCCGGGCGGGCGGCACGCATGACGGCTTCCTGACGCCTGCGGAGCGCAAACTGCTGGTCGAATGGGTCGACATCGGCGGCCAGTACTACAACAACCAGTTCGACGTGCCACAGGACTGACCATGCGGCGATTCCTCTCCATCCTCTGTCTGTTGCTCGCGTCGTTTGGCGCTGAGGCCAAACCGGTGGCGGTAACAGTGGACGATCCTTATCTGGAAATGCACACGGGCCCCGGTCGTGGCTACCCGGTGTTTCACGTGGTCGACAAGGGCGAATCGGTGGAAGTGCTGCGGCAGCGGACCGACTGGTTCCGGGTCACCACACGCAAAGGCAAGCGCGGCTGGGTGCATCGGGACCAGATGGAGCGCACGCTGCAGGCGGACGGCGCACGCATCAAACTTGAGGATGAAGATTTCGGCAGTTTTTCCAATCGACGCTGGGAAATGGGTTTCACCGGCGGTGACTTCGGCGGCGCCAACGTCGTGTCGATTTATGGTTCGTTTGCCCTCAGCCCGAATTTGTCGACCGAATTGTCGGTGTCAAAGGGGCTGGGTTCTTTTTCGGACAGCGAGTACGCAAACCTGAACGTGGTCCACACGCTGTACCCGGAGAAACGCATTTCGCCGATGTTCACGCTCGGCACCGGCGTTATTCGCACGCAACCTAGCGCTACGCTTGTCGCGACCGAAGATCGCACCGACCAGACTGCCCACGTGGGTGTGGGCCTACGCGCCTATTTGACGCGTCAGTTCGTCTTTCGTCTGGAATACAAAAGCTACGTGGTGTTTACCAGCCGCGACGACAATGAGGAAATTGACGAATGGAAAGCCGGTCTCTCGTTCTTCTTATAGCGCTCGCCACGCTGGCGCTGCCCGGCTGCTCGCTGTTTGGCCAGCAGTCGACCGACGAGCTGGTCGAGGATGATTCGACCCCGATCGTCATCGATCCCGACATTGATCGACGCGAAATCAAGCGCGCGAAAATTGACAAGGAAAACTTCGAAATTGGCGCTTATGCAGGATTGATGGGGATTGAGGATTTCGGGACCAACACGGTATTTGGGGCGCGGTTCGCGTTCCACGTCACCGAAGATTTCTTTATCGAAGCGGCCTACGGCGCCACCGATGGCGAAGAGACCAGCTTCGAACTTCTGAGCGGCGATGCTCAGCTACTGACCGATTCCGAGCGCGAGTTCACGTACTACAACGCCTCGCTGGGGTACAACATTTTCCCGGGCGAAGTGTTTTTCTGGCGCAACCGCGCGTTCACCAGCAGCCTGTATTTGATCGGGGGTGTTGGGAGCACCGAGTTTGCCGGCGACGATCGTTTCACCGTGAACGTTGGCGCCGGTTTTCGACTGTTGATGAACGATGCGCTGGCGCTGCGTCTGGACGTGCGCGATCACCTGTTTGATATCGACCTGCTCGGTACCGATAAGACTGCGCACAACATTGAGTACCACATTGGTCTTTCTTTCTTCTTTTGATTTGAGGTGTCCGAACCATGCGTAAACAACCACGCACAAACCTGATTCGCGCCGCGCTGGTCGCGCTGCCGCTCCTGCTAATGGCAACGTTCAGCGGTGCCAAGGCCGAGCGAACTCTCGCACCGGACTTCACGCTCAAGAGCGCGTCGGGCGAAAACATCAAGCTCAGTGAGCTGCGTGGACAGGTAGTCATGATCAACTTCTGGGCATCCTGGTGCGGCCCTTGCCGACAGGAGATGCCGCTGCTCGACGATCTGCACGCGCGTTACAGCCCCATGGGTTTTACGATGCTCGGGGTAAACGTTGAGAAAGATTCGCGCAAGGCAAAGGCCCTGCTCAAGGATCTGCCGGTCGATTTCCCCATTCTGTTCGATCAGAAAAACCAGGTCAGCAAGGACTACGATGTGGTCGCCATGCCGAGCACGGTGCTGGTCGATCGAGATGGCAACATCCGTTACATCCACAAAGGCTACAAAGCGGGCGACGAAAGTGTCTATCAGGACATGATTCGCACGGTGCTGGTCGAATGAGCGTGCGACTGGTCGCCGTGCTGTCCATCGCTGTGCTCGGCAGCGGATGCGCCAGTGTCGAGCCTTGGGTGAAGCCTTACGAGCGGGCGAATCTGGCTGACCCGATCATGGCGTTTGATCGCGATCCGATCTCAAGCTCCTACATGCATCACGTTTACGAATCGCGCGAAGGTTCCCGCGGCGCGTCAGGTAGCGCTGGTGGTGGCTGCGGTTGTAACTAGTTAACGTACTCGGCGGACCCTGCGGGCCGCTGACACTTGTGGACAACATTGTGAATATCGAAGCTAGCACTTTTGGACAACGCATCGGGCGACTCGCACTATTGCTGTGCGCGGCGAGCGCATCGGTGGTCAGTTTGGCGGCTGACCTGGCGCCAGACCGCGCGGATGTGCTGTACCACCGCTATGAAGGCGATGGGGCAACCATCGACGGGCCGGCTTTGCTCGTGCGCAAACGCATCGGGAAACAGTTTGCGGTGTCCGGCAAGTACTACGTCGACAGCGTGACCAGTGCTTCTGTGGATGTCATTGCGACAGCCAGCCCGTATACCGAAGAGCGCAAGGAAGCGGGTCTGGGCATCGAATACGTTAACGGCAAAACCCGCGTCAGTGCGGGGCTCAGCAACAGCGACGAGAACGATTTTACCGGTCGCGCTGCGTCAGTCAGTATCAGCCAGGACATCTTTGGCGACTTGACGACGGTCAGTTTGTCTTACGGTCGTGGTGACGACGAAGTTCGCCGTCGCGGTGACGACGTGTTCGAAGAAGAGGTCGATCGACAAATTTACGGCTTGGGCATTTCGCAGATTGTCACCAAAAACCTGATACTCGGTTTTTCCTACGAAGGGATCACCGACGAAGGGTTTCTGAATAACCCGTATCGCCAGGTGCGTTTTCTTGACGCGTCGAGCCCGATCGGTTTTTCCTACCAACGCGAACGCTATCCGAACACTCGCACCAGTTCCGCCGTGGCACTGCGCGGTCGCTATTTTCTCGACTACCGTGCGGCCATTCACGCAGAGTATCGCTACTTTAGTGATACCTGGGATATCGAGTCACACACTGCCGAAATCGGTTACACGCACCCGTTTGGCGAGCGCTTTATTTTTGACGTCAAAGTTCGCAGCTATCAACAAACCCAAGCCAGCTTCTACAGTGATTTATTTTCGCGCATTGACGAGCAGAACTTTCTGGCGCGCGACAAGGAGCTGAGCAGTTTTTCCAACACGACGTTGCGTCTTGGCGCCACCTACGAATTTGTAAAGTCGGGCTGGGGCATGCTTGATCGCGGCTCGGTCAGCGTGACCTACGACCGTATCGCGTTTGATTACGACAATTTCCGCAATATTCCCGGCGGCGGTCCGGTGGGTGAAGAAGCGCTGTTCGCGTTTGACGCTGACGTCATTCAAGTCTTTTTCTCGTTTTGGTACTGAGCCTGACCATGCGCTTTGCACAACGCATTGTTCTCTGCGTTCTGACGTTGAGTGTCGCAAACGTCGCTGCGGCCGAATGGGTGTCGGGCGAAGCGGCGATTATGGGCACGTCCATCCGGGTTGAACTGTGGGAGCCCGAGAGCGGGGCAGGCGACGCGCTCATCGATGCGGTGATGGACGAAATGCATCGCATCGATTACCTGATGAGCACGTACAAACCGACAAGCAAGGTGTCGGACGTGAATGCGCGAGCCGCCAAGTCACCGGTGGTGCTCGACGATGAACTGTATGAGTTAATTCAGCGCGCCCTGTCGTTCTCGGATCTGACCGACGGCGCTTTCGATATCACCTACGAGAGCGTGGGTCAGTATTACGATTACCGCAAAGGCATGCGCCCTGACGACGCAACGCGCCTGGAAGCCGCTCGGGCGATTGATTTTCGCAACGTGGTGCTGGATGGCTCGACGCGAGAAATTCGATTCGCGCGCGATGGCGTCAAGATTAACCTCGGTGGCGTGGCCAAAGGCTACGCGGTGGAAAACGCCGTCAAGATCCTGCGCAAGCGTGGCGTGACCAGCGCCATTGTGACCGCCGGCGGAGACAGCCGCATTCTGGGTGATCGTCGCGGGCGTCCGTGGACCGTCGGTATCCGCGATCCGCGCGACCGAGACGGGCTGATTACCCGCATTCCGCTGCAGGACGAAGCGATTTCCACGTCGGGCGACTACGAGCGTTTTTTTGAAAGCGACGGCGTGCGGCACCACCACATACTAAAACCTGACACTGGCGATTCGGCGCGCGCGCTGCGCAGCGTCACGATCATCGGTGCCGATGCCACGATGACTGACGCGTTATCCACCGGCGTTTTCGTGCTCGGGCGCGAGAAGGGCCTGGCGCTGATTGAACGATTGGAAGATTTTGAAGCAGTAATCATCGACAAGAGCGGTGCGCTGCATTATTCGAGCGGGCTGACGCCCGGAGGCTGAGAATTCTCATGACGCGAACCCAAACCTTCTGTCACATTGTCGGCGCGCTTTGCGTTTCGCTCGTGGCCAGTGTTGCGCTGGCGCAGGACGCCATGCCGTTGAAAAATCTCGACAGCGAAGCACAGGACTTGAAGAAAGAACTGCTGGCGCTAAACCGCGATCTGTTCATTCTGGAAGAAGAGCTGCTGTATCCCGCAAATACCCAAGTCGCGGTGTTCGTGTCGCTGGACGTTGGTGAATTTTTCGGACTCGACTCGATGGAGCTGAAACTTGATGGGAAGAACGTCAGCAATTATCTGTACACCGAAAAAGAAGTCGATGCGCTGCATCGAGGTGGCGTGCAGCGATTGTTCGTTGGCAACCTGAAGGCGGGCGAGCACGAGCTGGTGGCCGTACTCACTGGCAAAGGGCCGCACGATCGCGACTACCGACGCGGCACCACACTCAAGTTCGAAAAGGCCCTCGGCGCCAAATATCTGGAGCTACAGATCCGCGACAGCGAGAAAAAACTCCAGCCACAGTTTTTGGTCAAGGAATGGGACTGATCTGTTGAACGTCGCGCGGACTTATCAACGACTGCAGCGTTGTCTGCCGGCTCTGCTGGCGGCCTTGGCGTGCACCGTTGCGGGTGCCGCCGAAGAACGCAAAATTGTGCGTGATCTTGAATACGGCCACGCGTTGTTTCATTTCTATCAGGAAGACTATTTTGAATCGGCCGCGCGTTTGCTCGCGGCACAAGAGCAAAGCCGCGTCGAAAATCACGTGGATGATGCGGATCTGTTGCTCGGCGGCATTTATCTGTCCTACGGCCAGCAGCGTGACGCCAACGCAATATTCGAGCGCCTGCTGGATGATCGCGTCGAGAGTAAAGTGCGCGATCGCGCATGGCTGTATGCAGCCCAACTGGCCTATCAACGCGGCAGCGCTGATGACGCACTCGCAGCGCTGGGCCGAATCCAAGACAAACTGGAACCGGAATTCGAGGCCCGCAAGCGCTTGCTTAGCGCACAGATTCTGGTCGAGAACGACCAGTATGAGTCGGCGGCGGCCAATTTGACCAAGTGGCGCGCACCCCCGGGATGGCGTTCCTATGTGCGTTACAACCTGGGCGTTGCGCTGCTGCGCAACGGCGAAGTGAAGCGCGGCACCGATTTGCTTTCTCGCGCGGCATCGGGGGCATCGGTAGAACAGACCGGACGCACCTGGTTGCGTCCGTGGCGCTGGTTTTCGCGCGGGGATGATGAGGAATACAACGAGGGCAGTGCGCTGCGCGACAAGGTGTATTTGGCACTGGGTTTCGCTCATCTGAAAGAAGGTGAAGCGGAAAAAGCGCTGCCCCTGCTCGACAAAGTCGGTACCGGCATGTGGTCGAGCAAGGCGAGTCTTGGCCAGGGTTGGGCGGCGGTGGAGCTGGAACAGTACGACGTGGCGCTAACGGCGTGGGACACACTGACCGGTGGTGACCCGTTGGACCCCGCTGTACAGGAATCGCGCCTGGGCATTCCTTTCGCGCACGCCAAGCTCGGTGATGAAAATCGCGCTCTGGCCGGTTACCGCGATGCCATTGCCGTTTTTGGTGACGAGATTACGCGTCTGGACGCGCTGAGCACCAAACTCGTCGACGATCGGTTTCTCGAGACGTTGCTCGAGAATGATGACGGTCGTGAGGTGGGTTGGTTTTGGTCACTGGACGAAGTGCCCAACGATGAGCGCGGGCGTTACCTGTTCGCACTGATGGCGGACCACGAGTTTCAGGAAGGGTTGAAGAATTATCGCGACCTGACGGCGATGCGGGCCAATCTCGAGAAATGGCAGGTGGGGATCGAAGCGTTTGACGTCATGCTCGAAACGCGCGTCGCCCGATTTGCCGATCAGGATGAAAACCTTGCCCGGAACGACAGTAATTCGCGCCTTGCCCAATTGAGTGCGCGCGTTGGCGACGTTGCGAAACGCCTGACCGAGCTGGGTCAGCGTCGCATACCCCAAGCACTGGCGACGCCGGCTGAGGAAAAATCACTCGCCCGTATGGCGCGCGTGGAAAAGACGCTTGCGAAAGTCCCTGACGACCCGCGTTACGACGCGGCGCGCGCGAAACTGGCGCTGCTGCGCGGCACGTTACTGTGGCGGCTAAGCCATGAATACGAAGGCCGACTCTGGGAGCAACGCAAGGCGCTCAAATCCATAAGCGCGCAGCTCGGCACCGCGCGCGATCGCAGCGTAACGCTTGGTATTGCCCAGATGCAGGCACCGCGCCGGTTTGACGGTTTCGACGAGCGCATCGCCGCGTCGCGGCCGCGCATTGCGAGTTTGAGCCAACGGGTTGACGCGTCACTCCTGGCGCACGAGCGCTACCTGAAGGACATTGCCATTGCCCGGTTCGGCGCACACGCCGATCGATTGCGCGCCTACCTGACCGAAGCGCAATTCGCACTGGCGAGCACTTACGATCGCATGAGCTATGTCGAGGCGGAGCAGTGAAGGGCGCACTCGCCACCGCCATTGCGGCGCTGTTGCTCAGTGTCAGCCCCGGTGCACATTCGCAAGAGACCGTGTCGTCGACCGACCCGGTGATTGATTCTCGCGAACGCGCTCGCGACAGTTACGAGGCGTTTTTACGTTTGGCCCCGCTTGACGACCCGCGCCGTGCCAGCGCGCTGCGGCGCCTCGCCGATATCGAGATTGAACGTGCTGAGCGCGTGCAGCTTGAAGGCGACGACCTGAGCGCCGCCACCGCGATATACGACCGCGCGATCAAGCTGTATCAGGAGTTGTTGGAGACCTACCCTGATGATCCCAATAATGACGCCGTCACCTACCAGCTCGCACGCGCATTCGAACAGCGTGGCGATGTAGAAATCGCGACCGAGCGTTTGGCGGATTTGGTCGCACGCTATCCCGAATCGGATTTCCTGATCGAGAGTTTTTTCCGTCGCGGCGAAGCGCAGTTTCTTGCCGGTGATTACGATCTGGCCGCCGAGGCTTACGGCGCGATTTTAGCGCGGGACGATGCCGCGACGTCCACGTTTTATGAGCAAACGCTGTACAAACACGGGTGGTCGCAATTTCGCCTGGGCGAATACGAGCTCGCCCTCGACGGTTTCCTGGTGCTGCTCAACCACGAACTGGCACCAGGCGGCACGTATGACAAAGCCGCTCATGAACAGCTGAAGCCGGGCAAGCAAGCGTTGCTGGACGACGCGCTGCGCGCCATGAGCATTAGTTACTCATATCTGGACGGCGTGGAAGCGCTGAATGCGCTGCTCGATCGGGGCAGTGCGCCGGGTTTCGAATTCCTGCTCTATCAGGATCTGGGCGATCATTTTCTCGAGCAGGAGAGATTCAGCGATGCGGCGGGAACGTTTAACGCGTTTGTTGTCGACTACCCAAGCGACACACACGCCCCGCATCTGCAGCTCAAGGTTATTGATACCTATAACGCGGCAGGCTTTGCCGAACAGGAGCTCGCGGCCCGCGAAGCGTTTGTTGATGGCTACGCGCTGACGTCTACCGCCGGCTACTGGGCATCGCACACGCGTGACGAGGCGCCGGTCATTGTTGACGCATTAAAGCTGAATTTGACTCAGCTTGCTGAGCACTATCATTCGCTGTCGACCAGCAACGCAGAGGCGGTGGATCGGGCGCAGCGTTATTACGAATCCTGGTTGGCATCCTTCCCGACCGACGACGAGGCACCGGCGCAGCACTTCCTGTTGGCCGAGTTGCTTTACACCCACGAGCGTTACGCCAACGCCACCGATGCATACGAAGCGACCGCCTACAATTACGGCGAGCACGAGCGCGCTGCTGAGGCTGGGTACGCCAGTTTGTTGTCTTATGCGGCGCACCAACCGCGGTTGCCGGTGACCGAGCAAGAAGCGTGGCAGCGCCGCGGTATCAACGGGGCGCTGCGCTTTGCCGGCAGCTTCCCGCAACACCCCGAGGCCAACAATGTGCTGGTCAACGCCGCTGAGCGTCTCTTCGAGCTTGCCGAGTTTGATCGAGCGCGCAGCGCGGCGCTGGTGCTGCTTGAGATTGATAACCCTCCAGCTGAGGCAGATTTGCGGAATACCGCATGGACCGTGGTCGGTCACTCCAGTTTTGAGACCGGGGCTTTCGCGGCGGCGGAAAACGCGTACGTTCAAGTATTGGCGATGAATGTTATTGAGCCGACGGAACGCACACAAATGAACGAGCGCCTCGCCGCCTCGGTTTACAAACAGGCGGAGGCACGTCGCGACAGCGGTGATCTGGCCGGTGCGGTGGATGATTTCCTGCGCGTTGCCAACGTGACGCCGGGCAGTGGCATTGTTGCTACGTCGCAGTACGATGCGGCGGCTGCGCTGGTTCAGCTTGAAGACTGGTCGCGCGCGGCCACGGTTCTTGAGGGCTTTCGTCGCGATCACGGCGACCACGAGCTTGCGACCAACGTGACACGCGAACTCGCGGGTGTCTATTTGAAAGCCGGACGTGACGTGGACGCGGCGATCGAACTGGACCGCATTGCTGGCGACAGTAGTTACGATGACGCGACTCGACGCAACGCATCGAGCCAGGCGGGCACGCTATACGCCAGTGCCAACGACGTGACGCGTGAGCGCAATACCTTGAATTACCGCATGAACGCCTTGGGCACATCATTGGATGAAACCATGGACATTCGCGAGCGCCTCGCTACGCTGGCAATGGGCGAAGGCGATCCCTTCGCACGCAATGAACAAATGCGTCAGATCATTGCGGCGCATCGTGCGTCGGGCGGTGGTTCAGACCGCTCGCGTAGCGCGGCTGCTTCCGCGGCGATGACGCTTGCTGATGACGAATTACCGGCCTACATGGCCATGCGCCTGGTGGTACCGCTGGCTGACGCGCTGCGCGCCAAGAAGGCATCGATGGAGGCGCTGTTGGGCGCTTACGGCGATGCGGCGGATTACGGTGTCGGTCCGGTGACCACGGCGGCGACGTTTCGAATTGCAGAGCTCTACCGCGAAATGGCGTCAGCGTTGATGGATTCAGAGCGCCCGCCGGAGTTGACGGAGCTTGAACTCGAGGAATATGAGTTCCTGATTGAAGAACAGGCTTTTCCTTTTGAGGAAAAAGCAATTGAAGTTTACGAGGCGAACGCTCGCCGCAGCACGCAGGGCATTTATGACGACTGGGTGAAAAAGAGCTTCAGCGAATTGGCGCGTTTGATGCCGGCTCGTTACGCCAAGTTTGAGAAAGGAGAGTCGTTTGCGACGCTTAACCCTTAGATCGACGCTACGTCTGCCGCTGATCGCTCTTGTCTGTGGTCTGCTTGGCGCGTGCGCCAGTGGACCAAAGCCGCAAGGCGACGGCACCCCGGTGGCGTTCGACAAGCGCTTTGCCCCGGCGTTTGGCCACATGCAAAGCGAATCCTGGAGCGATGCTGAGACAGCGCTGCTGCGACTGTCCAAATCGCACGCAAATGATGCACGTTATCATTTGAATCTGGGCATCGTTTACTCCCGCACGTCGCGCTTTGACGAGGCTTACGAATCGCTGCTCAAGGCAAAGGCGCTGGCGCCACGCGCGGCGGTCGTGCACAACGAGTTGGGCATCGTGTTGCGTCAACGCGGTGAATTCCCAGGCGCCGCACAAGCGTATCGTGCCGCCATCAAGGCCGATCCGGAATACGCGAAGGCGCACTACAATCTGGGCGTGTTGCTCGACCTGTACCTGCGTCAGCATTCCGAAGCGCTCGTGCACTACGAGGCGTACCTGTCGATGACCCCGAGCGCAGACAAAGCCGTCGCATCCTGGGTTAAGGATTTGCAGCGGCGAACGGCGGCAGGGCCGTCCACGGCATCCAGTGACGCTCAGGTGGAACGCCGATGAAAACGCTTCCATTGAGCCTTCTTATGTTGACTTCGATGTGCGCCAGCGCTCAGGATGCACCTAACGACAACAGTCAGACCAGTGAAACTGACGACACCATCACAGCGGCCGCAACGCGATTGGAGTTGGATACAACTTCGGTCACCGGCAGCCGCGAATTGCCGAAAGTTTTGGTCATTGTGCCGTGGAAAAACCCCGATCTGGTTGAGCTTACCGGTCGGCCACTGGCCAGTCTGGTTGAAGAAGTGTTGAGCCCCATTGACCCCGATGTATTCCGTCGGCAGGTCGATTACTACAACGCATTGCAAGACGATGACAGCGCCGGCGACGATGCCGGCAAAACGAAATAGTCCTAAATCGATTCAGGAGACAACTGTGGAAACTTACAACACTGTCGTGCGCTTTTTCCAGGAGGGTGGCTGGTTTATGTACCCCATCGTCGTGGTGTTCGCGATTGGATTGACCATTGCGGTCGAACGTTGGGTTTATTTGAGCATGACCAGCACGCGCAACCGCATGCTGTGGAAGAAACTGGTGCCGGTGATCCAGCGCGGTGGCTTCCAGGAAGCGGCGCAGATGACTTCCAACTCCAAAACCGCCATCGGCAGTATTTTGTCCTACGGGATTGCGCGCATCGACACCGCGCGTCGTCGCGATGACATCGAAAAAGCGATGGAAGAGAGCCTGATGGAAGTGCTGCCGCGGTTGGAAAAACGCACTCACTACCTGGCAACGTTTGCCAATATCGCGACGCTTCTGGGTCTGCTCGGCACGATTATTGGTCTGATTAAAGCGTTTACCGCAGTGGCTGCGGCCAACCCGGCGGAAAAGGCGGATCTGCTCAGTGCCAGTATCTCCGTGGCGATGAACACGACCGCGTTTGGCTTGATGGCGGCGATTCCACTTCTGCTGATTCACACGCTGCTGCAGACCAAAACCACCGAGCTGGTGGATTCGCTGGAGATGGTGTCGGTGAAGTTTTTGAATAGCGTGTCTGAACGTCGGCCGGAAGCGGCCTAGTGAGACGCCGCTGGCGGAGACGCCGAGACACCGAACAGGCCGAGCTCAACATCACGGCCTTCATGAACCTGATGGTCATTCTGGTGCCGTTCTTGTTGATCACCGCCGTGTTTTCCCGCACGGCCGTGCTCGAGCTGAATTTGCCCGGGCCGGGTAGCGAAGCGGCAGTGGAAGAGGAAGACGCGTTTAACCTCGAAGTCACCGTTCGCGAAGCGAGAATCGATGTGTCGGATCGCAACACCGGTCTGCTCAAGTCGTTTCCCAACGGTGACGACGGTTACGAGCTGGAAGCGCTGCAAGAATTTCTGCAGCAGGTGAAAGTGCGTTATCCCGATAAGACCGACGCTACCGTGTTGCTCGAATCCGACATCGTGTACGACACGCTGGTCCAGGTGATGGACACCGTGCGCGTAGCGCCGGTGGACGAACCGGGCGGTGGCTACGGTGAACTGTTCCCTGAAATAGCCATCGGCGATGCGCCGATCGAAGCGCTCTCGAGCGCGCTTTCAAAGGATTAATGTATGGCGATGTCCCGACGGGCCAGACGAATGGAGCGGCATCATGGCAAGAACGCCAAAAGCTCGCTCAATCTCGTTTCGCTGATGGATATTTTCACGATTCTGGTGTTCTTCCTGCTGGTCAACTCGTCCGAGAGTGAAGTGCTCGAACGCAACCAGGCGGTGCAAATCCCGGAATCAGTCGCGCAGCAAAAGCCGCGCGAGACCGTGATTGTCATGGTCACGCCGGAGCAGGTGCTGGTGCAAGGCAGGGTGGTCGCGTCGATCAATGAGATTGAAGCGATGGATACCCCAACCGTTGCCGTACTGCGCGATGCGCTGCAGGCGCAAGTCGATCGGCTGATCATCAAAGAAGGCGAAGACGATCTTGGTTCCCGCGAAGTCACCATCATGGGTGACAAAGACATTCCGTACAGCGTGCTCAAGAAAGTCATGACTACGTGTACTGAGGCCAACTACGGGCAGATCTCACTGGCCGTGATGCAAAAAGGCGCGGATTTGGCCGAGGGCAGCGCATCGTGAGCAAGAGCGGTATTGCCCTGACGTTGCCTCCGCACTACCGGCGCTACGATTTGCCGTGGTCGCCGATTACCGAAGAGAGTCAGCGTCTGCGCAAGATTTTCATAGCGATTGCGGGCGCAACGCTGTTTCTGAGCGCGGCTATTCCATTGCTGCCGAGCTCGGACATCGTGCACAACAACGGCGCCGACGTGCCGCCGCGCCTGGCCAAACTATTGATCGAGCGCAAAGCGCCGCCGCCGCCACCTCCGCCACCGGTTGTTGAACCGGAGGAAGAGAAAGTGGTGGAGGTGCCCAAGGAAGAGAAGAAACCTGAGCCCAAGCCCGAGCCACCCAAGCCCGAGCCGAAACCCGAACCCAAACTGGCCTTCGTGCCCAAGCCCGAGGTGACGCCCCCGCCACCGATTAACGAGGCGCGTGAGCGTGCCGCGAAAGCGGGTTTGATGGCGATGGCCGATGAGCTGGCGGATCTGCGCGATAACTCGAGTATTGATAGCGCGCTGTCGAACCGAACGTTGTCCAACACAGTCGGTGCTGCGGAGCGTTCCGAACGCGCGCTGGTGACCAGCGCCAGCGGCAAAGCCAGCGGCGGTATCAACACGGCGGCATTGAGCCGCAATACCGGTGGCGGTGGTTTGGCCGGGCGCGAAGTCACGCAAGTGACCAGCACGATCGTTGGATCCGGTGGCGGCGGTGGTCGCAGTGACGGCAGCAACGATACCGGCATTGACGGTGGTTCCGCCGGACAACGCAGTCGCGATCAGATCGAGATGATTTTTGATCGCAACAAAGCGGCCATCTACGCGCTCTATCGACGTGCGCTGCGCGCTGATCCTTCGCTGCAGGGCAAGTTGGTTCTGGAGCTGACGATTGCGCCGACGGGCGAAGTGCTTGACTGCCGCGTGGTGTCGAGTGAGCTCAGCGCGCCGGAATTTGAATCAAAACTGGTTCAACGGGTGCGGCTGTTCAAGTTTGGCGCGCAGGATGTGGGCGTTATCACAACGACCAAGCCGATCGATTTCTTCCCGGTCTAGATTTACGCTTCGCGTCGCTTTCCAATGAAGCGTCGCGACGCTAGCCTTGTGGCTGATCGCCACTCGTAGACTGCTGCGGCTCAGGGTTCTCCAGAGCTTGCAACACTTCAAACCATTTTACGCTTTCATCGATCGATGCGCCGGTCCACTGCGAGTTGTCGTGCAATTCAATAAGGTTGCGAACCGCATCGATAACACCGGTCTGTGCCGCTAGTGTGAGCGTGCGGGCGGCCTCATCAAAGTTGCCGTAGCCGATTTGCCGACTGCCGTAATTGTTGCACGCGTACGCATGACCCTTATCGCACGCCACCAGCCACAGACGCTCGGCAATATCCTGATCTTTCTCCACGCCGTCGCCAACCGCGTATTGATTGCCGACGATGTAGAGCGTGCGCGGGTCGGAGCCCTCCGCCAGATGCTCAACCAAACCATCCGCGATTTCCACCTCATCGGCGATCGGTGGCTCGGTTGGTGCCGGCCCTCCATTGGTATCTTGCGTGCAGGCGCTAAGCGCGATTGCCAGCAATACGCTAGCCAGTAGTGTGGCGAAGTCATTGCGATTCATAGGGGTGCTCGGGTAAGGGAGAGCGGCACGCGGGTTTCCGGTACTGCACGCTCTGCAGGCTCTTGATGGCCCGGATTCTAACCCGTCAGGATCAAATTGAGAATCGCGGCGCCGAGCGGTATCTGGCCAATGATATATCGGGGCGATGTCGCGCGGGTTGCTATCGTAGGAGTGTCTACATTAACGTAGAGCATTGAGGGCTGTGGGTCCGCATGTTGCGGCCAGCGTCGAAATCGAATTCGGTACGTTACCGAGTAGCCAGCGGCTACGAAAGCTCTGTGGCTTTACGCAGTATTCAGAAAATACGGGACAATTGGTATGCGCCATCGCAGCGTCACCGGAGAGATTCTCTACACGTCAAAAAAACCGGAGCTGCTTGACAAGAAGCGCGGCCGCGAGACGTTCAATTTTACGCACCACCGTGATGGCTCGATGATCATGCGGGCGCACTGTGAAATTGAAGAACCGGAGCCTCACGTATTGCGCGACATTATTTATGCCGTCGATCCGAACGGTGTGCCCCAGCATCTGCACGTACATCTGACCGTTGACGATACGCTGATGGGATCGGGATGGCTTCGTTACGACCAGAAAAACGACGTCGTAGAGTGCGAGAGTTTTGGCCCGAGCATCGGGCGGGTGTCTCAACGCATGCCCACCAACGGCGCGTTCGATGGCTTTGGCACACACCCGGTCGTCGCCGATGGTTTTCTGACGCGCTGCATGGATATCGGAAAAGGCCCGCATCGACGCATGGTCAGAGTGTTTCTCCCGTCACCCGATCATCGCGGGGCGACGGCACCGATGGTGGCCGAGGTATCGATCGGGCTCGAGTACGTTGGCGAGGAGACCAAGACCGTGGCCGCGGGAACGTTCGACTGTCGCCACTTTCGCTACATTGACGATGTCGGTCCGGGCATGGGTGGCAAGACACACCCAACCTACGACATGTGGGTCACCGCCGACGACGACTCCATTCTGGTTTACGGCAGTATTGATGGCAGCATGATGAATCGCTACGAGCTGGTCGCGCTGGATCGGTAAATGATTTGTCCCGGTCCTGGACTTTTGACCGGTTGATTGGGTGTTGTGGCCGTTGAGTCAACGTTGGCGGCAACTCGAAATTGCTGCGCTTACGCCAGGAGACGTGAAACAACGATGAACACCTGGCGGCCAATCTAATTTAACTTCGGATCCTCAGGCAGCCGAGCAAGCATCAGATCCGAAACCGACTCCTCACCCGCACGCGACCAAATCTCATTTCTGAATATCTCCTTGTCATCAGAGAAGCGGTAGCCAAACCCCGAGTTGTGCGGCGACTCTGCGCTGGGCAAATTGCTGATTGACCGCAAGCGAAAGTTATACACGCCGTCCTCGGACAGTGAGCTCAGCGCCATCGTCGACTGAATATTGGCAGCGCAGTAGTGCGTGGCAACCAATTCGTCCTGGTCCATGTGAAACACCGTTAGTTCTTTCTTGCCCGACGCCATGTTCCAGGTTTCCGTCAACGCCGATCCATTGGAAATTAGCTGGTAGCTCACTCTGGCCGATTCGTCAGCGTCGGCCACTTCCTGATACTCACCGACCAGCGCCTTCATCTTATCGAATACGGCGGAATGCTCGATATTTGTCACAGGCGTGGTCTCAGGTTGCCCAGCCACCGCACTGGTTGCCACGAGCGTTTGAGCGATGGCCAGAATTAAGCGTCGCGAATTCATGATGAGGTCACTCCCAGGTTTCTCTGCCTGCTTTTTCTCTTCAGCCCAAACAACGACGCCAACCCACCAAGCATCAACCAGACTGCAGCAGGGACCGGCACTGCCGTAATGGTCATACTGTCGAAAATGAGTCCCATTGCGTCAAAAGGACCATCATTAACCACGAAGTTAAACGACGTCAGTCCTGCAAAATCGTAGGTGCCCAGCGCATCGAGAATGTCGAGCGACGGTAACGGATCGTTGTCATAGCTGACCGAAAAATTTGGTGCGAACGCGCCGAACAAGCCTTCCGAATCAGAGGGCACTCCGTTTGGAAAACCATCAACGTTGGTACCGAGGAAAAACCCGTCGACGGCCGGGTCGTTGTTGCGAATGACAAAATACGGAGCCTGGCCCGCTGGAAACGGATCGGCGAGACCGACGCTGTTGTCGCCCGCGGTAAACTGAAAACTACCGGCAATGACCTCGTAACCACGCACCGGGAAGTTACCGCTGTCGATAAACGTGTCGGCGCTCACCTGGAACACGATCTCGGCGTCATCGCCACCGTTGGCGCCAGCCAACTCACCTTGATTGATCTGATTGAACTCGACCGCGCCGGAAATGCGGATTTCAACGTTTAGCGCGGCTGCGTGCAGCGAAAATGTCGCGAGCACCAGCACAAAAACAGTTTTCAAGGCATTTTTCATGAACAGTCTCCCACGTCATTGAGTTTGAGCACCGCCAAATTCGCCGTGCTTGTCGAATATAACAGCAGGTTGGGCGTGATAGGTCGAACGGGCCGTTTCCAAGTAAAAGTGGGGCGAATGTTCAGTCCAGGCGACCGGCTGTTGGCGTAAGAAGTCGGATCAGCGCTCGAATTTTCTACTGGCGTCTGAAAGTCCTTGTTTCAGAGTCGGTCCAGATCTTCACACTTTCTATACCGCTTGACTACGAAGCAGTTAGTAGTATCGGGTCACCTCGTTTTTCAATGCAGGAATAAAAAAAATGCGCACAGAAAATCTGATCATTCTTGGGACCACGCTGCTGCTGTCGGTTAGTCTGGCCGGATGCAATGAGTCAACGGCAGCGAAGGGCAACTCGAAAGTCTTCAAAAGGAGCGGCGCCGTTCAATGCCAGGCGGACAGCGGAACACCCTTGGATGACATGCAAATGGAGCTCGTCAACGCGAGTATTGACGTAGTCTGCGCCCAGTTAGGTAACGACGGGAACGTCTATCCAGCGGTTTGTGGTGCGCAAGGCGGTGTGATCAACGTGTATGAAATCCGCACCGTCAATCTTGAGGATGCGGAGGGGCTTGGGTTCGCCAGCGTCATGACTCTGCCTGAGTATGTCGATCAGATCTGTGAGTGATAGGCGCTAAAGCATACGGCGTGTGAATAGCGGCGGATCGGATCAATGCGCGGCCCTTAGCGTTTGTTTTTGGTGCCAAGATCGCATCCTGACGCGCCAGCAATTAATCGCAAGGACTACGCGCGTGCCCGGATAGTGTTAGATGTACTCTGACCCCGAGTGTGCAGCTTGATGGACCTAGCGGGTTGCGTCACCGAAGAACAGATCACAAGCCGGGTTCGCCGTCTCGTCGACGTAGTGATAGCCAAGCTGATCAAGATGGGCATTGAACTGATCCAGCGCGTCCGGCGGCACCTGAATGCCGCACAACACGCGCCCGTAGTCCGACCCGTGGTTGCGATAGTGAAACAAACTAATGTTCCAGCTCTCGCCCACCGAGCGCAGAAACTGAGCCAGCGCACCGGCGCGCTCTGGAAACTCAAAACGCAAAATGCGTTCGTGGGCGACGTCGTTGCGATAACCGCCGACGGTATGGCGGACGTGGTTTTTCGCCAGATCGTTGTCGGACAAATCGAGACAGCGAAAACTCTGTTCGGTCAGTGAGTCCAGAATTTCCTGTTTTTCTTCCTCGCCCCGGGACAAGCCCACGCCGACAAAAATTCGGGCGCGCGCGGTACCGGCATAGCGGTAGTTGAATTCACTGACAGAACGCGCGCCCAGCGCCTGGCAAAAACGCAGGAAACTGCCTTTGCACTCGTCAATTTCCACCGCCAGCAAAGCCTCGCTGTGCTCCCCGATGTTCGCCCGCTCCGCAACGTGCAGCAGGCGATCAAAATTCATATTGGCGCCGCTGACGATGGCAACCAGCGTTTTGTCACTCAGGTCCTGGTCAGCGACGTAGCGTTTCATGCCCGCCACGGCGATTGCGCCAGCGGCTTCGGTCACCGTGCGCGTTTCATTAAAAATGTCTTTGATCGCGGCGCACATCTGATCTGTGGTGACTTGCACCATCCCATCCAAATAACGCGTGCACAGTTCAAACGTCCGCGTGCCCACGGTGCGCACGGCCACGCCGTCAGCGAAACTGCCAACGCGATCCAGAGTGACCGGTGACCCGGCGTCGAGCGCGGCTTGCATGCTGGGCGAGTCGACCGGTTCCACACCGATGACTTTGGTGCGCGGGCTGACGTGCTTGATGTACGCGGCTGCGCCCGCGGCCAATCCGCCGCCACCAACCGGAATGAACACAACATCCGGTGGCGGCACGCACTGTTCCATAATCTCCATGCCGACCGTGCCCTGGCCGGCAATCACCAGCTCATCGTCGAACGGGTGGATAAAAATTCGCGCGCGCTCGCCAGCCAGTTCGTGCGCCCTGGTGCAGGCCGCGTCGTAGTCATCGCCAGCAAGCTCGACGCTCGCACCCAGCGAACGCACCGCGTCGACTTTAATGGCGGGCGTGGTGACGGGCATTACGATGAGTGCGGTTGAGCCCAGCGCTTGCGCCGCCAGCGCGACGCCTTGAGCGTGATTACCGGCGGAGGCGCAAATGACGCCCTGTTTACGTTCGGCCGGCGTCAGACTGGCAAGGCGATTGTAAGCGCCGCGCAGCTTGAACGAAAAAATGGGCTGTTGATCCTCGCGCTTTAGCAGCACTCGGTTGCTGATTCTCGTGCTTAGGCCAAGGGCTTCGCTGAGTGCCGAGCGAATCGCCACGTCATACACCCGCGACCGACGAATCTTGTTCATCAGCACCGGGTCGTTCATGGCTTGCGCTGTAGCGCTCATGATCGTTAAGAGATTCAGCCGACGAGCGGCGTTCCGCGGCTGAGCGCCATGATGCCGCTGCGCACGACGGTCACGACTTCGCCGTGGGTTCTCGCGCGTTCCATAAACGCATCAATACGTGGGCCGGAGGCCGTCAGCTCCAACGTATACGAGCTGGGCCGATCGTCCAGAATGCGAGCACCGTTCTCGCGCATCAGGTCATCAAACGCCTCTTCAGGCGCGCCGTCGAGCACCATTTTTAACAATAAAAGCTCACGCTCGATGTGGCCCGACCGCGTCATGTCGAGCAGCGCCACCACATCGACGAGCTTCAACAGCTGATTACAGATTTGTTGAATGACGTCGTTGGAACCGGTGGTCACCAGCGTCAGGCGAGAGATCGCGGCGTCTTCCGTCGGCGCGACGTGGAGCGACTCGATGTTGTAGCCGCGATTGGAAAACAGACCCGCGACCCGGGTCAGTGCGCCCGCTTCGTTTTGCAGTTCGATGGAGATGATGTGTCGCATAAACGTTTCGTGCGGGGAACTGTGGTATTTGCTGCTTGCGGTTGGTACGCTCTGACGTGTTGCACCGCGCCACGTGCAGAGTAATCGAGCGTTCACAGCGACGCAACCGCCAAGGCGCACCGCAGAGGATCGACCATGTTTGAACATCATCAGCCTGAAGCAGCGGCCGCCCATCCGCTCGCCGGCACCGAAATGTCGGGCGCCGAAATGATTGTGCAGATTTTGGCGGACGAAGGCGTCGATATGCTGTTTGGCTACAGCGGTGGTGCGATCTTGCCCACCTTCGATGCGGTCTTTCGCTACAACAAGGAACACGGCGACGCCAGCGGCGGGGTCGAACAGTCGGCGATGCCGCTGATCGTCCCAGCCAACGAGCAAGGCGCCGCTTTCATGGCGGCTGGCTACGCGCGCTCCACCGGCAAAGTTGGAGTAGCCGTGGTCACGTCGGGCCCGGGCGCCACGAATACGGTAACTCCCGTGCGCGACTGTATGGCCGATTCGGTGCCCATCGTGGTGCTGTGCGGGCAGGTTCCGACTGCCGCCATCGGCACTGATGCGTTTCAGGAAGCGCCTGTGGCCAGCATCATGGGCGCGGCGTGCAAGCACGTTTTTCTGGTGACCGACCCGACCCGTTTGGAAGCGACGATGCGTACCGCGTTCGAGATCGCTCGCACCGGTCGGCCAGGCCCGGTCGTCGTCGATATTCCCAAAGATGTGCAGAATTGGCAGGGCCCGTTCGACGGCGCCAAACGACTGCCGGTCCCTGGCTATCGCCAGCGCATGGCACGCTTGAATACCAACAAAGTCACCGACGAATCCGCGCAGGAATTTTTTAGACTGCTCGGGCAGTCAAAACGACCGCTGATCTACGCCGGCGGTGGCGTGATCAACGGCAACGCGTCCGAAGCGCTGCGTGCGTTTGCCAAGGCGTTCGATATTCCGGTGGTCACCACGCTGATGGGCATCGGCGCGGTCGACACAACCGAGCCGCTTAACCTGCACATGCTGGGCATGCACGGCATGGCGTATGCCAACTATGCGGTCGAAGACTGCGATTTTCTGATTTGCGCTGCCGCTCGTTTTGACGATCGCGTTGCGGGCGTGCCCAAGCAGTTTGCGGCCAAGGCGCGCACGATTGCTCACTTTGACATCGACGTCACCGAGATTGGCAAAGTGAAATCGGCACAGTGGCATCACGTTGGCAATCTGGCCGAAGCGCTCACGGACGTGACACGTTTTGGTACGGCTCGAAATTTCCGTCTGCATCTGCGCGATTGGCACGAGCACGTCGCCAAGTTGTGCAAGAAATACGCGCTTAACTACGATCGCGACAGCGACCGGATTCAGCCCTACCACATAATCGAAGAGCTCAACCGCCTGACCAAAGGTGAAGCCATCGTTGCCACCGGTGTCGGCCAGCATCAAATGTGGGCCGCGCAATACTTTGACTACAAACACCCACGGCGCTGGTTGACGTCCGGCAGCATGGGCACCATGGGCTTTGGTTTGCCCGCGGCCATTGGTGCGCAATTTGCCAACCCCGACAAAATGGTCATCGACATTGACGGTGATTCGAGTATGCGCATGAACCTTGGCGAGTTGGAAACGGTCACGACCTACAACCTGCCGGTGAAGATTGTCGTTCTGAACAATTTCGGCGACGGCATGGTGAAGCAGTGGCAGAAACTGTTCTTCCGCGGTCGCCTGGCCGCCAGCGATCGTTCGCTGTGCAAGAAAGACTTTATTCTGGCGGCGCAGGCTGATGGGTTTCCATACGCCGAACGTCTGACCGACAAAGCCCACATCGAACGGGTGATCGGAGAATTTGTCGCGTTTGACGGACCGGCATTCCTCGAAGTGATGATTGATCCCGATGCCTGTGTGTACCCCATGGTCGGTCCAGGCCAAGGGTATAATCAAATGGTCACGGGGCCATTTATCAACAGTCGCTATGAAGGCGACGACGAAGACGTCCCCACGCCAACCGGCATGTTCTAGTCCGAGCTGCATGCCGGTCAGTTCGAAAACACAACCATAAGGAAGACGCGCGATGGGTGGCACAGAGTTAGTGATTATTCTGGTATTTGGCACGATCGTCGTGCTTTTTGCCGGCGCCAAAATGGTGCCTCAGGGTTACGAGTGGCTGGTACAGCGATTCGGCAAGTATCGCACCACGTTGCGTCCGGGCCTGGGCATCATTATTCCCTTCCTCGATCAAATTGGCGCCAAGGTCAATATGAAAGAGCAGGTGCTCGACGTTCCGTCGCAGGACGTCATCACGCGCGACAACGCCGTGGTGCAGGTCAACGGTGTGGTTTTTTATCAGATCATTGATGGGGTCAAAGCCTCTTACGAGGTGAATAACCTTGAGCTCGCCATTCTGAATCTGACCATGACCAACATTCGTACCGTTCTGGGCTCGCTGGATCTGGATGAAAGCTTGAGCAAGCGCGATGAGATTAACGCCAAGCTATTGGTCGTGGTGGATGAGGCGACCACGCCGTGGGGAGTTAAAGTCACGCGAATCGAAATCAAGGATATCTCGCCACCTGCCGATATCGTTGCGTCCATGGCAAACCAAATGAAAGCCGAGCGCGACAAGCGCGCCAATGTTCTTGAGGCCGATGGTCATAAACAGGCTGAGATTCTGCGTGCGACCGGTGAAAAGCAAGCGGCGATTCTGGAGGCGGAAGGGCGCAAAGAGTCGGCATTTCGCGACGCAGAAGCGCGCGAGCGTTTGGCCGAAGCGGAGGCGAAAGCCACCATGATGGTGTCCAAAGCCATAGCGCAAGGCGATGTTCAGGCCGTTAATTATTTTGTTGCTCAGAAATACACCGATGCGCTGCAAACGATTGGAGCGAGCCCCAATCAGAAAGTGATTTTCCTACCCCTCGAAGCCACTAACCTGATGGGTTCGATCGCAGGTATCGGCGAGTTGGCCGCCCAAGCCACATCGGCGCGTAAAGACGACGGGGTCAAGTAACGTGGAGCTTCTCAGCCAAATGACCTACTGGCACTGGCTGATTGCAGCCGTTGTGTTGATCATTCTCGAAGTGTTTGCTCCCGGAGCGTTTTTTTTGTGGATGAGCGTCGCCGCCGGCGTCGTTGGGCTACTGCTGGCAGTCGTTCCCATGCCCTGGTATCTGCAGTGGTTGTTGTTTTGCGTGCTGAGCGTTGCCAGTATTTTTGGCTGGCGCGCCTACAAGCGGGCGAATCCGGACCAGGATCCCTATCCAAATTTGAACCAGCGCGGGCAATCGCTCGTCGGTCGTCGTTTCACGTTAAGCGAGCCGATCGTCAATGAACGGGGCAAGGTCAACGTCGATGATTCGCTGTGGAAAGTGCGCGGTCCCGACACGCCGGTCGGCGGCGTCGTCGTGGTGCTGCAAGTGGAAGGAACCGAGCTTGTGGTTGAGCCCTACCAGGCTTAGGGCTTCGATTCCACGTACGTTTTCAAGCGACGGAGTCCATCTTCATAGGATGGCCCCAGAAACGTATCCATGAACAGCGACAAATAGTGTAGATAGGGGTTCGCGCCCAGGTCAGTGTCGAACCCCCACACGACATCGGTGCCCTCAGCCGTCGGCGTCAGCGTAAAGAAGCTGTCGGCTGGATCTTGCCCTTCAAATTCCAGACGCATGACAACCGATTGGTTGGTTTCCATGGACGTGATGGTCTGACGGCCGTTGCCCACCTCGGGCTTGTCGCTGAACCAGGCGAAACTGCTGCCGATGACTCGATTGCCGCCGCTGTACTCGTAGCGGGCGTCGGGATCCAGGTCGTGCCACGGGGACCAGTCGTTGAATTGCTCAAAATCGATGATCACGTCATAGACTTCAGCCGGCGTTGCCTTGATGACCGTGCTGCGTTCAACGTGTGCCTCAGAGGGCAGGAAAAAGCCCACCACACCGATGAGCAAGATAAATACGATTAGGCCAATAAACAGTCCGCGTACGATTTTCACGTTTTTTCTCCACCAAAGCCAACGGGGCGAATTATGCGCGCCGAAGCAAACGCGAGTAAAGACTAAGTGATGAACGTAGGAGGGTGCATGGATTCAATCATTGCTGCCCCCGCCGCGCGCCAGCGCTGCGCATCTTCGGGCTTGGTTACCTCGTACAGCACCCAGTGCCAGGGTCCGGGCCACAGCGCATCGTCGCGCGCAATTTTGTCCTGGTTGCAATAGACGTAGTCGGGTGCGAGCGCGTTGAGGCGCGCCTGACCGTCGTCGTTCCAGTCGGTTACGACCCAGCCGGTGAGCGCGGCGCCCTGAGCCTTGGCTTGCGTAATGACCTCATCGACGAACGACAACACGACAAAGGGGTGTTGGAGATCACCGAGCGCTTCGAGCACGCGTTTAACCGTATTGTCGACGCCAAACTGTTTGGTGCTGTGTTCCTTGATCTCAACGAAGCAGGTCGTCTCTGGCCAGCGTCGCAGATGCGCCGCGACGTCGGCCAGTGTCGACAACGCAACGTGCGCATAGCGCTCCCCGAAGCGATCAGGCTCGCCCACGCTGGCCCCGCGCAGATCTCGCCAGTCGTGATCCAGCACGCGACGGGGATCGTTACCGCAGCGCTGCAGAGTGTCATCGTGGCACACCACCGGTACGCCGTCCCGTGTGAGCTGCACGTCGAGTTCGAGGAAGCGAGCGCCGTAAGCCACGGCCGCCGCCAGCGCGAGCACGGTGTTTTCCGGGTAGCGGCCGGCATAGCCGCGATGGGCAACGACAGCTGGCGCCTCGTCAAACAGCCACGGCGTCGTCATGCGGAACGTGCCGCGCCCATGCCCGAGAGCTTGGCGCCACCGATCAAATGCAGGTGCAGGTGATACACCTCCTGACCGCCGTTTGCATTGCAGTTAAAGACCAGGCGATAGCCGTCCTCGGCAACGCCTTCTGTCCGAGCAATGCGTCTGGCCACACTGAACAGGTGGCCCATCAGTGGTTCATCGTCGACGGTCAGATCGTTGATCGTTGGGATCGGTTTACGCGGAATAATCAATATATGTACGGGCGCAATCGGGTTTATGTCGCGTATCGCAACCACACGTTCGTCGCTGTGTACGAAATCGCCGGGCAGTTCGCCCGCGATGATTTTCTCGAAAAGGGTTGTCATAAGTTCTCGCAAGTTGACAGAACGTAAAAAAACGCTTGCCATAACTTATCAGTTTGCCCTGCTGTTGATAAGCATGTGAAGAACTGTGATTCAGTGCTTAGTGAAAACCGCCACGGATATGGTCTCATACGTCCCGTGAGCGATTGGTCTAGCGCCAACGCAAACGTCTCTGAAAAGAGCAAACTCGTCGTAAGGTGAGGACGCAAAGCCACCGGTCCTGTTAAGTCACAGGACAGCGGAGCTGCCAGGGTCAGTTAGGGATAACAGCATTTTTTCGGCATAAACTTGCGCGGTGGGCATACCCGCGAGCTGTCTCTTAGCCACTGCCTGACGTCTTGAACACGGTTCGTTCAAACGTTGTCCGGATCCTCTCGACATTTTTTACGTCGTCATTTTGACGATGAAAATGTTAGAGGGATATAAAATGAATTGTTCAAGCAAACTGTGCATCGCACTGAGTTTTGCAGGCCTTGTCGGTTGCGGCGGTGGTGGATCCGATGCCACTTCTGCAGTAACCAGTACCAGCAGTGCCACCCCGCCACCCGTCACCTCCAAGCTCACGATTACCGGCGCCGTGACCGATGACCCCATTGATAGCGCTATCGTCAGCTTTCGCGTTGGTGATCGCGAATTCGAAGCGTCGCGCAGCAGCGATGTAAGCGGTGGCTTCAGCGTCGACATCGAGTACGATAGCCTCGACGATATTGTCTACGGGCGTGCACTGCGCAACGCGTCCGGCATTCACTTCCTCGGTGACGTCATGACGGTCGGTGATCTGCTTGATCGATCCACCGACGGCACCGTGACCGGCACGCGCATTACCAACGTAACGACCGCCAAATTTGTATTGACTCGTCATTCGACAGACGACGGCTCCATCGACTCCTACGACGAATTCATGCAGGCTTCCCGTGGCGTCGACCCTGAAGCGCTCCTGAACGTTGGTGCAGCCATCAAAGCCGTGGTTGAGGCGATCGATGGCACGACCTTGCCCAATGACATTGATACCACGCTCGACCTGGCCGAAGGCATTGTCGACGGTAGCAGCACGTTTATCGACGATCTGAACGTCACCTCTCCCGGGACGCTCGGCACCGCGATTGAAAAGCTGCTGAGCGATGGCTTCGCGACCGAAGACTTCGACGAAGAATTGGTGCCAGGCGTTTATATGAGCACGACGTCGCTTCGGACCTACGCACTGTTTGAAGACGGTAGCGGCTTGTTGAACTCATTTGACGACAGCGGCATCCAGCGCTTGAGCAGCTGGGCAGTGAACAGCGACGGCGATCTGGAATTGACCCATGCCAGTCGCGATGCCAAGCGCGATATCCTGCAGCGGCTGTCCGCATCGGGCGAGTCAATCAGCATCAATCAAAAGCGCGTAGATACCCAGGACGAAGCCGTCACCGTCGACGTTGCCAACTTCGACCTGTATCGCTTCGAAGGCCAGTTTGACGCAACCACCGCGGTGGGCAGCTACAGCAATACCAACGGCACCGGTTTGGACTTTGTTCTGAACGCAGGCGGTACCGGTTACTTTGCTCACTCCAACGGAACCGTGGTCGGCGATCTGACGTGGCTGGTATCGGGCGATGGTCGGTTGGTCCTCGACATTGGTCGGGGCCAAATCACGACGCTGTCGATGTTGCGCAGCGATGATGGTGAGCTTCGGGTTCTGTCGCAGGACAGCGTCACCGGCGGCTTTGTCCAGAATATCGTAATCCAGACGTTTTCACAGAGTTAGTGGTTTTCGCCGCCAATCCCCTCGCGGCGTGAATCCTGGCACAGGGGTTTAAGTCACCCCTGAACTCCCTCCCTTGAAGAGTTTTTACGGGCCGCTTGCGGCCCGTTTTTTTACCGCAACGTGACTTTGTAGTTACCTCGATTCTCGTCGTAGTCCAGATCCACGGCGTTACGCGTCGCCGCATCGTTGAGCAAGTCCGAGAAATTCCGATAGCCGTAAGTCTGTTCTGCAAAGCCTGGGTACACCCGACGCAAGGTTTGCTTGATCGCTGACCCCCACACCGGGTCGTAGTCGGCGTCGAGCGCGCGCACGATCTCAGTGAGCTTGTCGATCGCTTCCTGTTTCTTGTCGTTGGGTTTGTCGCTGCGAGTCTTGCGTTTGGGTTTGCGCTTGCGCGCGGTTTCTACGAGGTCATCGTAGAACACGAACTCATCGCAACTGGCAATCAGGAGGTCGGACGTCGAGCTGCGAATGCCGCAGCCGAGCACGCGCTTGTCGTTTTCCTTGAGCTTGGACGCCAGCGGTGAGAAGTCGCTGTCGCCGGATATCAGAGCGAAAATGTCGATGTGCTGCTTGGCATAACACAGATCAATAGCGTCGACGACCATGCGAATATCCGCGCTGTTTTTGCCGCTGACTTTGCTCTGCGGAATGTCGATCATTTCGACACCCTTTTGATGGAATTCGCGCACCGCGCTGGCGTAATTGCGCCAGTCGCAATAGGCCCGTTTGTAAACGATGCGGCCCTTTTCCAGAAGTCGTTTCAGAATCAGCTCAATCTGAAATTTACGCCAATTCATGTCGCGCACGCCCAGCGCGAGGTTTTCAAAATCAATAAAGACCGCAATTAACGGTTCGTGTGCCATTATTCGCCCCCAAGCGTGCTGAGTTTACGTGCCTCCGATATTGCCACAGACAGGGTTGCAAAGTCGGACTGTCCGATTTCGCGAATGTCGTCGAGCACGCGGCGCGCCCGCGCAACGCCGACAGCGTTCTGGTCAAGCCAGCGTGTTACCTGCTCATCCGCGGATTTGCCGTCGGCGACCCGCATGACAGCGCGGGTAACCGACCTCTGAATGTCATCGACGCTATCACGCAGTGAGCCACGCGCCAGCGCATGCCAGCGGCCCGCTACTTTCAAGCGCTCGGCCTGATCGCGAATCCAGCCCAGCTGCAGTTCGCCGCCCAGACGGTAGTACGCTTTGGCTACGCTGAGCTCCTCGAGCTCAAGTTCACTGGCCACGTCGACGATGTCGAGCGTCGCATAGAGACTGCGTAATCCCGACAAGCGACGCGCGAGTCGCTTGGGCACGCCCATGTTCATGTACAGCTGAACCGAATCGTCAAAGCGTGAACGCTCGCTTGCGCCGAGCAGCATTGGCAATTTGCGCGAGACAGCCTCAATACCTGATTCGAATCGAGCGATGGTCTTGGCGATGTCGAATTTGCTTTGCGCGCGGACCAGCACCCAGATCGTAGCGCGCCTGAGCAAGCGCGTGGTTTGGGCCATCATGCTGTACTGCGCGGCGGCTGGGACGACGTTGTCGAGTCGCTCGATGCCTTTCCAGATGCCGCGCATGTCAAAGGCTTCGCGGGCAACGGTAAACGAGCGCGCGACATCGCAGGCGGCCGCGCCGGTCTCCTCTTGAACCCGACGCACGAACGTGGGGCCCATCCGGTTGATCAGACTGTTGGTAATCTGAGTGGCGACAATTTCGCTGGCCAGCGGATGCTGCGCCATGTGTTTCTGGAAGGTCTTGCGCATTGGCGCCGGGAAATAATTGGCCAGCTCGCTGACCAGATGCGAATCGCTGGCGACATCGGATTCGGCCAGTTGGTCGAACAGATTGATCTTGCTGTAGGACAACAGCACGGCGAGCTCGGGGCGTGTCAAGCCTCGGCCTTTGGCGTGGCGTTCGCGAATTTCTTCGCCGCTTGGCAAAAACTCGATCTCGCGATCCAGATCACCGGTTTTCTCCAGCTCGCGTATCAGATGCGCATGCTCATTGGCACGCGCCGGCGCATCGGTTTCCGCGATGCTGAGCGCCTGGGTTTGCAGATAGTTGTCGCGCAGAACCAGTTGCTCTACTTCGTCGGTCATTTGCGCCAGCCGACGGTTACGCCGCACCAGCGTCAGTTCGCCCGCGGCCGTCGCGAGACCCAGGAGGATCTTAATGTTGACCTCGCGATCAGAGCAGTTCACGCCACCGGCGTTGTCGATAAAATCGGTATTGATGCGACCTTCCTGAGCTGCGAATTCAATGCGACCTAGCTGCGTCAGGCCCAGGTTGCCGCCCTCACCAACAACTTTGCAGCGCAGGTCGCTGCCGTTGACGCGCAGAGAGTCGTTGGCTCGATCACCCGCATCGTCGTGAGTTTCATTCTCGCTCTTGACGTAGGTGCCGATGCCGCCGTTCCACAGCAAGTCGACCGGCGCCTGCAATATGGCCTGCATCAGTTTGGTTGGCGAGAGAGTCTTGATGCGATCTTCCAGGCCGAGTGCCGCGCGCACTTGTGGACTGATATCGATGGATTTGTCCTGGCGTGAGTAAATGCCACCGCCCTCGGAAATGAGCGATGCATCGTAATCGGACCATGATGAGCGACCCATATCGAACAGTCGCTGGCGCTCGGCGAAACTCTTGGCCGCGTCAGGATCAGGATCGAGAAAAATATGTAGGTGATTAAACGCAGCGAGCAGTCGGGTCGTCGGCGAGCGCAACAGGCCGTTGCCGAACACGTCGCCGGACATGTCGCCGATGCCGCACACGGTAAAACTCTCAGTCTGCACGTCCACGCCAATCTCGCGGAAATGGCGTTTCACCGCTTCCCATCCGCCTTTGGCCGTGATGCCCATGCCTTTGTGGTCGTAACCCACCGATCCGCCGGAGGCGAACGCGTCGTCCAACCAGAATTCGTACTCTTTGGAAATCGCGTTGGCCGTATCCGAGAACGTGGCGGTGCCTTTATCGGCAGCAACCACCAGATACGGATCGTCCGCGTCATGCCGCACGACTTTCGGTGGGGGCACAATTTCGCCGTCCATCAGATTGTCAGTGATGTCGAGCAAGCCGCTGATGAACTGCTGGTAACAACGCACGACCTCGGCCGCAATGGCCTCGCGTCCGCTTTCGGGTAGTCGCTTGCACACGAAGCCGCCCTTAGCGCCAGTCGGCACGATCAGCGTGTTCTTTACTTTCTGCGCTTTCATCAAGCCGAGCACTTCGGTGCGAAAATCTTCGCGTCGATCCGACCAGCGCAAGCCTCCGCGGGCAACGGAACCGCCGCGCAAGTGCACGCCTTCCATGCGTGGCGAATAGACAAACACTTCGTACGCTGGCAGTGGTTTTGGCAGATCGAGAATCCGTTCCGGATTGAATTTGAAAGAGACGTAAGGTTTGTTCTGGCCGTTCTCGTCCAGTTGATAGAAATTGGTGCGCAACGTAGCTCGTAATGCGGCAAGAAAGCTGCGCAAGATGCGGTCTTCATCGGCGCTGGCGACTTTATCGAGTGCCAGATCGCTAATGTCGGCGATGTCGCCAAGGCGGCGTTTGCGGCGACGCGCGGAGACCGACGTGTCGAATCGCATGGTGAATTCGTCAATCAGAGCACGCGCGACGTCAGGATTGCCGACCACTACTTCCTGCATGTAGGCTTGGCTGTACGGCAACCCGGTTTGCAACAGATAGCGACAGTACGCTCGCACCAACATGATGTGACGCCAGTCGAGTTGCGCGACCAGTGCCAGGCGATTGAATTCATCACTCTCGGTGCAGCCGCGCCACGCGTTCGCGAACGTATCCTGGAACAGTTCGTTGACTTGCGCCGGGTCGCGTTGCCCGTCGAGCGCGAAGGTCATTTCAAAGTCTTGCACCCAGACCGAGCTGTCGTCCATGCGCAGGCAGTAGGGCCGCTCGCTGATGACGGTCAGGCCCAGATGCTCGAGCATCGGAAGTGCCTCGGACAGCGGAATCGGCTCGTTGCGTCGAAACACCTTGAAGCGAATGTGCTCGCTGTCGAAAGTGACGGGCCGGTAGAGGCTCATCTTCAGGCTGTCGGGTTCGAATCCCAGTGAATCGATGCGCTCGATATCAAACGTTGCTTCACGGGCGCTGACGTCCTCTTCATACGCAGCCGGGAAAACCGTCGCGTAGCGGTGGAAAAGACGCAGTCCTTCTTCTTCGCCGACACGGCTCACCAGTTCGTCACGCAGATCATCGCGCCACGTGCGCACGGCATCAACGATCGCTTGCTCCACTTTTTTCAGATGGACACGTGATGACGTTGCCGGCGACGTGCGTACGATGGAATGCAGGCGAGCGAGTTTGGAATCCGACAGCTTCACTTCGGATTCGACGCTGATTCCATCCAGTCCTTCGAGCAATATGTTTTCGATGCGCTCGCGAACTTGTGTGTTGTATTTCTCGCGCGGCGCAAACACGATGCACGAGAAGAAGCGACGGAACGCATCGCGGCGCACGAACAGCTTCACGCGCTGGCGTTCCTGCAGGCTCAAAATGCCGTCGGAGATGCGCGCCAGATCTTCAATGCTACTTTGAAACAGTTCGTCGCGCGGGTAAGCCTCAAGAATGTGCATGAGGGCCTTGCCGCCATGACTGGTCGGCGAGAGTCCGGAGCGATCCATGATCTGCTGAACTTTTCGGCGCAGGATGGGAATGTCGCGCGGACTGCGACTGTAAGCGATGGACGTGAACAGACCGAGGAAACGTTTTTCACCGACCACTTTGCCGCTGGCGTCAAAAACTTTGACGCCGACATAGTCCAGGTGCGCCGGTCGATGCACCGTCGAGCGGCTGTTGGCTTTGGTGATGACCAATAGGTCTGCCGCGCGTACCTGGCTGCGAATGGCACGCTCCAAACCCGGGTGCTCAGGGCTCGCTACCGGTCGTCCGGTGGGCCGTAAAATGCCAAGACCGCTGCCGGGGGAGGGTTTTAACATGGTCTTGCTGGTGCTGCGCGACAGTTTGTATTCGCGGTATCCGAGGAACGTAAAATTCTGATCGACCATCCAGTCGAGCATCGCGCAAGCTTCCTCTGCGTCAGCCTTGGCAGTGCCTTTGGGACGTTTTTTGGCCAGCGATTTGCTGATCGACATAGCCATGCCGCGCATGTCGCGCCAGTCTTCGGTGGCGGCTTGAACATCGCCGAGCGTTGATTCAATTGTTTCTGCGAGGCGCTTGAGAAAATCTTTATCGGTGACACGATCAAATTCAATTTGAATGTGTGATTCAACGCTGAATGAGCCGCTGGTTTCGTTGTTGGCCAGCAAGTGATCGAGTCGCCCGCGCTTGTCGCGCTGCGTACGCAGAATAGGGTGGACCGTCAGGTGTACGCTCAAGCCTTCGCTGTTAATGGCGGCGCCCAGAGAGTCGACCAGAAACGGGCGATCCTCAGTGACGACTTGCAGCACGCTGTGCGGCGAATCCCACTGGTCTTTTTTTGCATCCGGGTTGTAAACGCGCAGCTTGGTCTGGCCTTTGCGTCGAGTTCGCGATAACTCAAGGTGACTCAGTGCGGCGCCGGCCAGATCGCTACTGCGCCGCTGGCGTAAATCCTCGGCGGATACGCTGCTGTAGTACTGGCGAATAAAATCGGCAACGGACAGACGTTGGTCTGTGCCTTGCATCGACTTTGCTTCATTGATGACTTTTTGCAGTAAACGCGCTTTGGCATCGCTGCCGCGTCGTTGCATGGGAGGAGTCTTTTTCAGTTGCGTTGCCATGTCACTGGGTCTCTGGTCGGGTTGCATCAATAGGTCGCAGAAATACTGGCGCGCGGCGAGAATCGCCGCTGCGGCAAAGAGGTGTTTTCGCTGTTGAGAAGCCGGAATGTATGGAGTTGTAATCGGCCACGGGCCATATCCCTTTAGCGGCGAGCCATGCGGCTGCAAGGCGGCCGCGATTATACATCAGTGCACCATCACAGAGCATAAATCCTGCGCCGTTATGTTCACTGTCCGACGTTATTGAGCACCTATTTCCCGGCCACAACGTTGCGCTGGTTCACCTTTATCGGCAATTGTTCCCGCCATTTTGACCTTCTGAGCACAAGGACCGGTCTGAACAGGAAAAACCGTTGTTTTCGCCGCATTGCAGCATATCGCGCTCGTGGTGGCTTGAAGACCGATAGCGAAAAGAACATCCGGACCTGGCTATGGCGCGTCACGATCCCCGGTTTGCTGGTGTTTGGCGGATTTTTCGTCGCACAGACAATGCGCCATTGACGATGCGACAACGCGCACGGTGACGTCAATGCTGGCGAGTGCTCTCGGGATTCGGGACGGGCGCCAGGCTCAAAGGCTGGCACGCTGACGTCACAGTTGCTGGGCGCGTGTTTTGAGTCGATCAAGCAGCTGGGCGAGGGTGCTTTGCTCAGTTTCGTCCAAACCCTCGAGGAGACGCCGCTCGTAGTCGATCGCAATGGGGGCGACCTGGTTGTAGATAACGCGGCCAGCGCGAGTGAGCGCGAGCACACTGCGTCGGCGATCTTCCGCACTGACACTGCGATGCAGGTGGCCAGACTCCTCCAGGCCCTTCAGTGCCCGACTGACCGCCACTTTATCCATGGCCGTGCGCTCGGCCACTTCGCGCGCCGACAAATCGTCGAAGCGGCCAATCACCGCCATAATTCGCCACTGCGCGATCGTGAGATTGAAGCGCTCTGCATACAGATCTGCAATGCCGCTGGAAATAATATTGGACGCCAATGAGAGGCGGTAGGGCAGGAACTCTTCCAACCGCAAAACCGTCTCCTGACACTCGTCCTTTGGGGTATCGCCTGCATCCATTACTATAGAATCCGCTATTCACCAATTTTTCGGCTGCGCCGAACCTGCACACATATTACGCGCTATCGCTGGTCGGACGAAATTTATCCGGTTGCCGACTTTTTTGACGAGGCGCGCACAGAGCCATGACTTGGCCGGCGCATGGATCACGTTGCGACCTTGGGGACGACTTTGAGCCAATCAACGCCTACATCACCGCCGCTGCTCTACAGCTACTGGCGCAGTACCGCCGCGTACCGCGTTCGGATTGCGCTGAATCTGAAAGACATTGCGCACGAGATTCGGTCCGTACATTTGATTCGCGACGGCGGCGCGCAGCACGGTGATGACTATCGTGCTCTCAACCCCCAAGGCCTTGTACCCACGTTGTGCATCGACGATCAAGTGTTGTCGCAGTCCATGGCTATCATCGAGTATCTCGAAGAGATGTACCCGTGGCCCGCTCTGTTGCCGGTACGGCCAGCCGAGCGAGCGCGAGTGCGCAGTCTGTGCGCCACGATAACCTGCGATGTCCATCCGCTTAACAACCTGCGCGTATTGCAATACCTGCGCGGCCCGGCTGGCATTAGCGAGGATGCGAAAAGTGCGTGGTACGCGCACTGGGTTGAGCTTGGATTCACCGCACTCGAAACCCGACTTGCGCGCAGCCCTCTCACCGGTCAGTTTTGTCATGGCGACACGCCGGGTATGGCCGATATCGTACTGGTCGGCCAGATGTATAACGCGCGGCGTTTCGAGTGTGACGTGTCTGGCTATCCGGTCTTGCGCGGCATCTGTGACCGCGCGCTCGCACTGGATGCCTTTGATCGCGCGCGTCCAGAAAACCAAGCGGACGCGGCGGACTGAAATGGTGGCGAAGAATTCGCGTGCGCTGCGCGTCGTTCAAGCCAGACTGCATCATCTCGAAACGCTGGTGCCGTTGTTCGATAACTACCGTCGATTCTACGGCCAGGCCAGCCAGCGCGCGCTGGCGGAGTCGTTTCTCGAAGCGAGGCTGCGGCAGTTTGACTCCGTCATTTTTCTCGCTCTGGATGCTGATTCCGGTTTGGGACTGGGTTTTACGCAGCTGTTTCCGTCGTTTTCGTCCGTGTCGGGGCAAGCGCTGTGGATTCTCAATGATCTGTTTGTGAGCAAGACGGCGCGTCGGCGAGGCGTAGGTCGCGAGTTGATGGAAGCGGCGCGCGCACATTCTGTCGCCACCGGTTCGAAAGGGCTATTGCTCAGTACCCAGATCAACAACAAAGCGGCGCAGAAATTGTATGAGGGACTGGGCTACGAGCGGGACAGCCAGTTTTACTCCTATTTTCTGCGCACGCCTTAGCCTGCTCTTTCGGTGCCTGGCGAGATTTGGTTACACTCAGAGCCCTGAGAAAGAGTTTTCTCCAACGCAGTGCTGACGGCTGCAGTACTTCAGACTGAAAAAGGAACAGCGACGAATGATTCGACGATTTGCTATACTTGGCGCCACGGCGCTGATCATGCAGATGGCGTGTGCCGATCACCACGCTGCCAAGGAACCCATGACAGACACCAAGGCACCGACGACCGACAGCGCGAATTCTGTCGAGGTTTACTTTGTGTCGCTCAAGGACGGTGACGTGGTGTCTTCGCCGCTGCGCGTCGTGTTCGGTTTACGCGGCATGGGCGTGGCACCCGCTGGGGTCGATGCCAAGAACAGCGGCCATCACCACCTGCTCATTGACGTCGACGAATTGCCGGACTTGACGGCGCCGCTACCGGCCACGGACAACGTGCGGCACTTTGGCGGGGGCCAAACCGAAACCAGCATTGAATTGTCGCCAGGTGAACATTCACTGCAACTTCTGCTCGGTAACTTCATTCACGTGCCGCATTCGCCGCCGGTCATGTCCCCAAAAATTACGGTGACCGTGCAGTAATCGAGGGATCTGACTCGGTCGTTTTGGTTGTCGTCGCCCGGAAATCGCGCGGCCGGGCCAAGTACTCGGTGCTCTGCATTTCGCGCAGACGACTTTGCGTGCGGCGAAACTCGAACGTGAGTTTGCTTCCCTGATAGAGCTGGTCCACAGGCTCATTGGCAGACATCAGCAAATTGATGCCCTGGTCGTAGAATTCGTCGACCAGTGCGATAAAGCGCCGTGATTCATTCTCCAGCGTGGCGTCAAGAGTGGGCACACCGGAAAGCAAAATGGTCTTGAACGTTCGCGCGATCTCGATGTAGTCAGCCACGCCTCGCGGGCCGCGGCACAGCGCGTCAAAATCAAACCATGCGATGCCGTTCGCACGTCGCACAAATGGGATCGGGCGGTGGTGAATATTGATTTCGCCGGGCCCGCTGCCGGGCCCGGGGGCCAGTAAATCAAAACTCTCGGCCAGGGCCTGGTGCGTAGCGGCACTGAGTGGATGACGATAGCTGTCCGTTGAGGCGAGGAGGCGTAAGCGATAGTCGTTCGCCCCGCTGGTCGAAATGACGCGACAGTGTGCGTTGAGTTGGTCGATCGCCGGCAGGAAACGACTGCGCTGCAGACCGTCGCGATAGAGATCGTCCGGCGCCACGTTGGACGTGGCGATCAACGTGACGCCGCGCCGGAACATCTGCGTAAACAATCCGCCCAACAGCATTGCATCTGCAATGTCCGAGACGAAAAACTCGTCAAAACAGATCACTCGGTAACGCTCCGCCAGATCGGCCGCGACGATGGTGAGCGGGTCAGTCTGATGCTTGAGTTGGTTTAGATCGTGGTGCACGCGCTGCATGAACCGGTGGAAATGCTGGCGCAGCTTGCGCCGTTCGACGAGACGATCGTAGAACATATCCATGAGGTAGGTTTTGCCACGACCCACATCGCCGTGAATGTACAAACCTTTGACCGGATCGACCTTTCGCCGTCTCGAAAACGGCCAGTGGCTCGACGTGCTCTGGGTTTTAGCTAACGCGACGCGGACGTCGTCCAGCGCAGAGGCAATCTGGCGCTGGTCGGGATCGTCATCGTAGCCACGCTCGCGAAGGTCGTCCAGGTAACCCGCCAGAACACCCGGTTTCGACAGTGGCATGGTCCGCTACCGCAACTGTGCTGGGCGGTGCTACTTGCCCAAGGCTTCTGCAAGCTTCGGTGCGATCTCGAACAAGTCGCCGACCAGGCCGATATCAGCCACCTCGAAGATCGGCGCTTCGCCGTCCTTGTTAATCGCGACGATGGTGCCCGCATCCTTGATGCCGGTAATGTGCTGGATGGCACCGGAAATGCCAAACGCGAAGTAGACGTCAGGGGCAATGATCTTGCCGGTCTGGCCAACCTGCATGTCATTGGGAACAAAACCAGCGTCAACCGCGGCACGCGACGCGCCGACTCCGGCGCCCAGGCGATCAGCGAGATCGTAGATGACGCTGAAGTTCTCTTCGCTGCCGACGCCTCGTCCGCCGGAAACCACCCACGCGGCAGCCTGCAGATCCGGGCGCTCCGAAGACGATGCGCTGATCGACTTAAAGCGTGTGTGGGTGGGCAGTTCGGCCGCAATACTGGCGTCTTCCACGGGCGCCGGGTCGCCGCCATTCTCCGCTGCGGCATAGGATGCGGTGCGCGCCGTCAGTACGATCTTCGAGTCGTCATTGACGGTCTCGGTGATGAGGACGTTGCCGGCGTAAATGGGCCGTTGGAATGCGGTTGGGGAAATGACTTTCATCACGTCGCTCACCTGATGCGCGCCGAGCAGGGCGGCAACGCGCGGTGCGAGATCCTTGCCAAAGGTTGTCGATGGCAAAGCAACGTGACGATAGTCGGCGGCCAGCGCAACGATCTGAGGAGCAAGCACGGCGGCGAGCGGTTGCGCATTGGCCGCGTTCGAGATGTTCAGAACTTTGTCTACGCCTTCGAGCTGCGCGGCGGCATCACAGACGGCCGTGGCGCTATCGCCAAATACGGCAATGTGAACGCTGCCGATATCGCGCGCGCAGGTGAGCGCTTTGGCGGTGGCGGCGTTGAGTGTTTGTCCGTCGTGCTCGGCAATCAAAAGAGTCGCAGTCATCAGGCAAGCCCCCGTGCTTTCAGGGCCTCAATCAAGGCCGGAATGTCTTCAACCATCGTCCCGGCTTCCCGTTTGGGCGGCGGCACAAAGTCGCTGGTCGTCACGTTCGGCGCTGCGGCCAGATCCATGCTGCTTAAATCCACGGTGTCGAGTGGCTTGCGCTTGGCTTTCATGATGTCAGGCAGTTTGACGTAACGCGGCTCGTTGAGCCGCAAATCGGTCGTCATGACCGCGGGAAGGTCGACTTCGATGGTCTCGAGACCGGCATCCACTTCGCGGGTCACCGTGGCGGTGTCTCCCTCTACGACCAGTTCGGACGCAAACGTAGCCTGCGGGCGATCCCACAGCGCGGCGAGCATTTGACCCGTTTGATTCCGGTCGTCGTCAATGGCCTGCTTGCCCAGCATCACCAGGTGGGGCTGTTCTTTTTCCACCACGTTCAAAATGGCGCGCGCTGCCGTCAGTGGCGCCGGTGCCGAATCGGTGCTGACCAGGATGGCGCGGTCGGCCCCCATGGCCAATGCGGTGCGGAGCTGTTGTTCGCTGGTTTTGTCGCCGATGCTCAGCGCAATGATTTCCGTGGCCTTGCCGGCTTCTTTCAAACGCAAGGCTTCTTCCACCGCGATCTCATCGAACGGGTTCATGCTCATTTTAACGCCGTCGGTCACGACGCCGTCACCGTCGCGATTAATTTGCACGCGTACGTTGTAATCGATAACGCGTTTGACGCAAACGATGATTTTCATTCACAGGTCTCCATAAGTCTTCCAGCTGCTGCCCCGCTCTTGCTGCGGCGCAGCGCCGAAGTATAGTGCGCTTGACGGTTTTCGTACAGGCTGCGCGAGCGGATTACCGACGAATTCGCTCCACGGACTCGAGCTGAGCCGGGACCGTGGCCGGATCGCCCACCACGACCAGCGTCATATCGGCGACGTTCAGATAGTCGCGTGTGATGCGCTGAATTTGCTGTGGTGTGATGGCGTTGAGCCGCTCAACGAAACCGGCCAAGTGGTCGGGACCAAGCCCATGCGTGCGCAGGAACTGCAGCTGCGAGATCAGGCCTGAGCGGGTGGCGTTGCCCAGGACAAACGTGCCGATGCGATAGTTTTTGATCCGCGTGAGCTCGTCGACGTCGGGCGCCTCGGTCTGCAGCCGCTCAATTTCATTGACAATTTCGTCGATGGCCGGACCGGTGACGTTGGTCGTAACGTCGGCCGTTTGCACCCAGTACCCGCTGCCTTTGTTTACGCTCACGCGACTGCGCGGCGAGTAAGTGTAGCCTTTGTCTTCGCGAATGTTGCTCGTCACGCGGCTGCTGAACGAGCCACCGAGCAAGGTATTCATCTAGCTCAACGCCGTGTAGTCGGGGTGCGACGGATCCACCACCGGTAGCCCGAGGTACAGCGTTGACTGCGGTGCATCAGGGCGGTCGATAAACGTTAGCCCGGGGGCCGGACGACGCGGCGGCTCGGGCAGGGCGGTATTGGTGACCGTTGCCCAGTCGCCGAACGCGTCGCGGATCGCCTGCAACACGGCGCTGCGATCGAACTGACCGGCCACGTAAATGTGACCGCCACCGGCACCAAACTGTGTGCCGTGAAACTGTTGTATCTGCTCAATACCCAGTGCGCCGAACGCCTCAGGATCGGGCAGGCCAGCGCCGTACGGGTGATCGCCAAAAATGGCTTTACGGAACGCCTGGCTGGCGAGCGTGCCGGGCTGTTGTCTGGAGATCGACAGATTCTTGAGCAAGTTACTGCGCACCCGGTCGAGCTCGGACTCGGGCAGTGTCGGACGTCGCAAGACATCGGCAAGCAGCGCGACAGCATCGGCGCCAAACTCGCTGAGCACGTCCAACGCAGCTTGCGTTTGATTGACACTGACGCTGACCCCAATCTCGCCGCCCATATCGGCCGCGGCGGCCGCCAGACCGTCGCTGTCCATGTCGGCCGCGCCTTCGAGCAGCATCTGACCGGTCAGATCGGCAAGCCAATTGTGCTCGCCTTCGTGGGCGTTGCCCGCGGCCACCGACACGACGATCGTCACTTTCGGAATATTTCCGAAGGGCACCAGCGTCACTTTCATATCGTTGGGCAGCGACACGGTGGTCGAGGCTGGCAGGCGGTATTCGCGCGGTTCGCCGCCCAGCGGTGGGGCTTCACGTGCAACGGACGACATCGACACGGCGGCAATCAGCGCGGTCAGCAGGATCTTGATGTTCATGGGTTTGCTCCAGTGTTCGCGCTGGCCGCACCGGGTTCGATGGTGAGTACCGTGCGATTGGTTGGGCGCAGATAATCGCGCACGGTGCGCTGGATCAGTTCCGGCGTGACGGCGTCAAACTCTCGCTCGAGACGATTGATGCGCGCCGGGTCGTCATCGAACAGCGCGAACGACGCCAGCAGGTCGGCGGTACCGAAGCGGGTCGAGCCGCCGACGGCATCGTAAAACCCGGAGCGCAGCTTGACCATCGCGCGCTTGAGCTGCGCGTCGGTTAGCGGCGTGGTTCGCAGACTCTCCAGAACGGACTCAATCTGTTCAATGATCTGGTCGGCGCTGACATCCGGGTTGTGGATGGTCGCCGCGGTCAAGGTCATCGGGCCGTTGTAGTTATACATATTGCCCAGCATGTTGATACCGCCGAACACACGATCGGTGTAGCCCTTGTCGTTGACAATGGTCTTGTGCAGCAACGAATCGCTGCCTTGCATCAACACCTGGTCGATCACCCCCATCGCGAAGTATTCAGGGGTGCCGCGCGCCGGCATGTGCCAGGCGAGGGCGACGGCGGGCTTGGGCGCCAGTGCATCTTTACGGCTAAAACGCTTCTCTTTGACCTGGCGCGGCTCGGAGATATCGACCGGCGGCGGTTGCGGGGCGCTCTTGATGTCGCCGAAATACTGCTTCACTTGTGCGAACGCTTGTTCTACGTCGACATCGCCGACCACGACGACCGCGGCGTTGTTCGGCGCGTAAAACGTGTCGAAGAACGCTTGAACATCGTCAAGGGTCGCAGCATCAAGGTCTTCCAGATCGCCGTAGAAATTGTGCGCGTTGTACCAATTTTCGTTCGCATACTGAGGCATGTCGAGCCACGGAAAGCCGCCATAGGGTCGGTTCAGCACGTTTACCTTGACTTCGTTTTTCACGACGCCTTGCTGGTTCTCCAGGTTTTCCTGGGAAATATCCAGGCCACGCATGCGATCGGCTTCTGCCCACAGGATGGTTTCGAGGCGATGCGCCGGCACGGCCTGAAAGTAATTGGTGAAGTCAAAGCGGGTCGAGCCGTTCAGCACGCCGCCATTGCCCTGGACCAGTTTAATGAACTCCATCTTGCCCAGATTTTCCGACCCCTGGAACATCAAGTGCTCAAACAAATGGGCGAAGCCCGTGCGATCACGCGGCTCAATGCGAAACCCGATGTTGTAGTAGACCGCGACCGTTGCAGTCGGCACCGAAGAGTCGGGCGAGACCACCACTTTCAGACCGTTGTCGAGCGTTCGATAGTGCACAGGAATTTGAAATGCCGTCGTGTTCTTGGGCGCCATGGTGCTTGGCCCGGGCGTATTCGTGACGGTGCTGGTTGAGCAGGCGGTTGCGCCGTACGCGAAGGCTAGGGCAAGCAGTAATCGAATGATCGAATTCACAGATCTCTCCAGCTTTATTTGGGTTGCATCCGGATCGCGCCGTCGAGGCGGATCGTTGTGCCGTTGAGCATTGGGTTGCCGTAGATGCTCGCAACCATGTGGGCGTACTCTTCCGGTTTTCCAAGACGTGATGGAAACGGAATCTGCGCGCCGAGCGATTCCTGTACCGAATCGGGCAAGCCCGCTACCATGGGCGTGCGAAAAATGCCCGGCGCTATGGCGAGTACGCGAACGCCGTAGCGCGCGAACTCACGCGCCAGCGGCAACGTCATGCCAACGACGCCACCTTTTGACGCCGAGTACGCGGCTTGTCCAATCTGACCTTCATACGCGGCGACCGAAGCGGTGTTGACGATCACACCGCGCTCGCCGTTGGGCGATTCGGGGTTGTCGCGCATGGCGTCGGCGGCACAGCGTGACAGCAAAAACGAGCCGAGCAAATTGACCTGCAGAACCTGGGCGAACTTCGCGCCCGGCATCGGGCCCTTTTTTCCCAGCGCCATCGCGGCGCCAATGATGCCAGCGCAACTCACCGCCAGCGTCACGCCTCCCATCGCGCTGACCCCAGCGGCGACGGCCTTTTCAACGGCGGCCTCATCGCTGACGTCCGTTCGAACAAACGTGGCGTTGGAACCGAGTTCCTCGGCGGCTGCGTGACCTTGCTCTTCATTTACGTCGGCAATGGTGACGCTGCCGCCGGCATCAATCACGTGCTTGGCCACCGCGTGTCCAAGACCTGATGCGCCGCCGGAAACGATGGCTTTCGCGCTCTCCAATATCATTCAGTCGTCCTCTTTGTTTTTCAGATCCACATCGACCGCTTCAAGTTCCACCAGGGGCACTTCGGCCTCCACCTGATCGCCCACCGCAAAATGCACGGTCTTGATTTGACCGTCACGTGCAGCAGTAATCGTCAATTCCATCTTCATGCCTTCCATCACGACCAAAGCCTGGCCCTTGGAAACCACGTCGCCAGCGGCCACCAGCAGTTTGACAATCTTGCCCGGCATCGGCGCGCCAGGTTTGTTGTCGTCACTGGCGTCGGCACGAGTGACCGGGTAGAGCGGCGCGGTGCGCAGCTCCCAGGTGCGATCCTGCCACTGGACTCGAACAGCGCCGGTCAGTGTATGGAGCCGTACCTGTTCCTGCACACCGTTGGTCAGGACGGTAACGTTGCTAGCCCCGGACGAGGTGTTGTGCTCATGCGCAACAACATGGCTGAATCCGTCGTCTTGCTCGGCGCGCCAGTAGGCGCCGCTGCGCCGGAGCGTGGTCGTCAATGTCGTACCGTTCGCGTCGATCACGCTGACCCGACGTCGACTCTGTCCGCTGGCTTGCCACCCGTCAGTCGCCCACGGCGATGTTGAACGGTTGGCTTCGCCACAGGCCACGGCAGCAACCGCTGCAAGCACCGGCGCGGGCGGCGGCACGAACGTGTCGAGAACGGTGTCAAGCTGACGATCGAGATAGGCGGTGTCGATGCGTCCTGCGCGGTAGTCATCGTGTGCGAGCAGAAGGCGTAGCAGTGGAACGTTAGTCGCCGGACCCACTATGCTGGTGTCCCCGAGCGCCGCTTGCATGACGCCAATGGCCGCGTCCCGATCGTCTGCGTGCACGGTGAATTTGGCGATCATTGGGTCGTAAAACGGCGTAACGGATTGACCGGCCACCAAATCAATGTCGATTCGTGTGGTCTCGCTTGAAGGCAGATCCAGCGCGTGAATGCGACCCGAGGAGGGCACAAATCCATTGAAAGCATCCTCGGCGTACACACGACACTCAATGGCATGGCCGGACTGCGTGATGGTTTTTTGGGTCAGCGGCAAAGGTTCGTCATTCGCAACGCGCAGTTGCCACTCGACCAAATCGACGTCAGTAATTTTCTCAGTGACCGGATGCTCGACCTGAAGACGCGTGTTCATTTCCATGAAGTAAAACTGATCGTCCGGCGTGACGATGAATTCGATGGTACCGGCGCCGCGATAGTCGACGGCGCTAGCGGCACGGACGGCGGTTTGTGTCATTTCCTGGCGCAGTTTGGCGTTGATCGACGGCGACGGCGCTTCTTCAATAATTTTCTGATAGCGGCGCTGCACCGAACACTCGCGTTCAAACAAGTGCACGATGTGTCCGTGGTGATCGCCAAACACCTGCACTTCAATGTGACGCGGTCGTTCAATGAATTTTTCCAGCAGCAACTGATCGTCACCAAACGCACTGGCCGCTTCGCGCCTTGCACCGTCGCAGGCACTCAGAAACGACGCTTCGTCAGGTGCTACGCGCATGCCTTTGCCGCCGCCGCCCGCGCTGGCTTTGATCAGCACCGGAAATCCGATCTTCCGTGCCTCGACCAGGAGCGTGTCGTTGCCCTGATCGTCGCCGTGATAACCGGGAACACCGGCGATGCCGGCGGCTTCCATGGCACGTTTGGAATCGGTTTTCGATCCCATCAGCGCGATGGTTTCCGGTGCCGGCCCGATAAACGTCAGCCCCGCCGCGGCAACCGCGCGGGCAAATTCTGCGTTCTCGGCAACAAAACCGTAGCCCGGATGAATCGCCCGGGCGCCGTGTTCCAGCGCTGCCGCGATGATGGCGTCGCCGCGCAAATAAGATTCGGTCACCGCTGCCGGGCCAATGCGCACTGCGCGGTCGGCCGCGCGGACGAACCCGGCGTCAGCGTCGGCGTCGGAATAAACGGCAACGGTTTCGATGCCAAGGCGTGTGGCCGTCCGCTGAATGCGCCGCGCGATTTCGCCGCGGTTGGCGATTAGTATGCGTTCAAACATCGTTCACATCCGGAACACGCCGTAGGACGGCGTTTGCGCTTCGCGCGCGACGGTAGCCAGACTCAGACCCAATACGCGGCGCGTATCGAGCGGATCGATTATGCCGTCGTCCCAAAGCCGCGCGGTGGCGTAGTAGGGATTGCCCTGCGTTTCGTACTGATCGCGAATGGCATCGGTGAAGCGGGCTTCATCGGCACTGTCCCATTCCTGTCCGCGCGCCTCGAGACCGTCGCGCTTGACCGTCGCCAGCACCGATGCGGCCTGTTCACCGCCCATCACCGAGATGCGCGAGTTGGGCCAGCTAAATAGAAACCGACCGCCGTACGCACGGCCGCACATCGCATAGTTTCCTGCGCCAAACGAACCGCCGATCAGTACGGTAATTTTTGGTACGTGCGAACAGGCAACCGCGTTGACCATCTTGGCGCCGTCTTTGGCGATGCCGGCGTTTTCATACTTTTTTCCCACCATGAATCCGGTGATGTTTTGTAAGAAAACGAGCGGTATGTTGCGCTGATTGCACAGCTGAATGAAGTGCGCCCCTTTGAGGGCGGCCTCCGAAAATAAAATGCCGTTGTTGGCCACAATGCCCACGGGCATGCCGTACAGATGCGCGAACCCGCACACCAGCGTCTTGCCGTAGAGCGCCTTGAATTCCTGTAGCTCGGAGCCGTCCACGATCCGCGCAATCACTTCGCGAATGTCGTAGGGATAGCGCGTGTCGCTGGGGACGACGCCGTACAGATCCTGCGGATCAACGACTGGCTCGACGGACTCGCGTACGGCGGGTGCAAATCGTCGCGGCGCGTTGACGTTGGCGAGGATATCGCGCGCCATGGACAACGCGTGTGCGTCGTTGTCAGCCAGATGGTCGGTGACGCCAGACGTGCGGCTGTGCACGTCGCCGCCGCCCAGGCTCTCGGCATCCACGATTTCGCCCGTCGCCGCTTTGACCAGCGGAGGCCCACCCAAAAAGATCGTGCCCTGGTTGCGTACGATGATCGCTTCGTCGCACATCGCCGGTACGTAGGCGCCTCCTGCGGTGCACGATCCCATGACGACGGCGATTTGCGCGATGCCGGCGGCTGACAGTCTCGCCTGATTGTAAAAAATACGGCCAAAGTGCTCGCGGTCAGCAAACACTTCGTCCTGCAAGGGCAGAAAAGCGCCGCCGGAGTCGACGAGGTAGACACAGGGCAACTGATTTTCCAGTGCTACGTCCTGAGCCCGAAGATGTTTTTTGACGGTCATTGGGAAGTACGTGCCGCCCTTAACCGTCGCGTCATTGGCGACCACCATGGTTTCGACGCCGTGCACGCGTCCGATACCGGCGATCACGCCAGCGCTGGGCGCCTGATTGTCGTACAGGCCGTCGGCCGCCAGCGTAGACAGCTCGAGAAACGGACTGCCCGGATCAAGCAGCGCCTCGATCCGCGCACGCGGCAACAGCTTGCCGCGGTCGGTGTGCTTTTTGCGCGCCCGATCGCTGCCGCCTTGCTGTGCGGCGGCGATGCGCTGGTGGAGTTCGTCGACGCACGCGCGCATGTGCGTTTCGTTGCGCGCAAATTCGTCCGACCTTGGATCAATACTGCTGCGTAGGGCGGTCACGTTGCTCAGACCATCTCGATGCCGATGGCAGTCGCTTCGCCACCACCGATGCACAGCGCGGCGACACCGCGCTTGAGCTGGCGGCGTTTCAACGCGTGCAGCAGCGTGACGATGAGGCGCGCGCCGGTTGCACCAACCGGATGACCGAGCGCGCAGGCGCCGCCGTGCACGTTAACTTTTTCATGCTCGAGTTTCAGGTCGTGCATTGCCGCCATCGACACCACAGCAAAGGCCTCGTTGATTTCGTACAGATCGACGTCGCCGGTTTTCCACGAGAGCTTCTTCAGCAAAACGTCAATGGCGGATACCGGTGCCGTCGTAAACCACTCCGGTTCCTGCGCAAACGTCGAATGGCCGCAGATTCTCGCAAGCGGCGTGACGCCGTGCGTTTGCGCGGCGCTCTCGCGCATCATGATCAACGACGCGGCGCCGTCGGAAATGGACGACGAACTCGCTGCCGTGACCGTGCCGCCGTCGCGTCGAAATGCCGGGCGCATCGTTGGAATCTTGCTGAGGTCGCAGTGGAACGGATCTTCGTCTTTGCTCACCGTGGTGGTCTTGCGCCGCGCGGTGACGTCGACCGGGGCGATTTCATCATCGAACCAGCCTTGCTCGATGGCATGAAGCGCGCGTTCAACGCTGGCGGTCGCAAACGCATCCTGCGCTTCGCGCGTGAAGTTGTATTTGTCGGCGGTCAGTTCAGCAAAGTGCCCCATCATGTTGCCGTCGAACGGGCTTTGCAGGCCGTCGTAGAACATGTGGTCCTGCACTTCCTGATGACCCATGCGATAGCCCGAGCGTGCTTTCGGCAGCAGGTACGGTGCGTTAGTCATGGATTCGAGGCCGCCGGCAAGCGCCACTTCGACCGAGCCTGCCAACAGCATGTCGTGCGCGAACATCGCGGCTTTCATGCCGGATCCGCACATCTTGTTAATCGTTGTCGATGCCACGCTCTTTGGAATACCCGCTGCGATCGCTGCTTGCCGTGCGGGGGCTTGGCCGAGGCCAGCGGGCAGAACACAGCCCATCACCACTTCGCCAATCAGCGCAGGGTCGATCCCGGCGTCGGCGACGGCAGCTTTGTTCGAGGCCGCACCAAGATCGATGGCGGTGGCGGCACTGAAGGCGCCCTGGAAAGCGCCGATGGGGGTGCGGCGTGCCGCAACGATAACTACCGGATCATTACTCATGTTCTTGTCTCTCTCTGGTTTTTAGCTGCCGGTCTGATTGAACAACTCGCGTCCAATCAGCATGCGTCGAATCTCGCTGGTGCCTGCGCCAATTTCATACAACTTGGCGTCGCGCAGCAACCGCCCGACCGGGTATTCATTAATGTAACCATTGCCGCCGAGGCACTGTATCGCCTCCAGTGAGACTTTGACCGCTGAGTCCGACGCCAGCAGCAAAGCGGCAGCGGCGTCCTGGCGCGTGGCGGCGCCCCGATCAAACTGTTCAGCAACGCGATAACTGAAGGCACGCGACGACTGAACGGCGGTGTACATATCCGCAAGCTTCGCCTGCATGATGCCAAACTCGCCAATCGCTTTGCCGAACTGCTTGCGTTCGTGCACGTAGGGCAGCACGTTGTCCATTGCCGATTGCATGATGCCGATCGGTCCACCGCTCAACACCAGTCGTTCTGAGTCGAGGCCTTTCATCAAAATGTAAACGCCAAGGTTGACGTCGCCGAGCACGTTGGCGACGGGAATCTCGCAGTCGTTGAACACCAGTTCGCACGTATTGGAGCCACGCATGCCGAGTTTGTCGAGTTTCTGTGCAGTGGTGAAACCCGGCATCCCTTTTTCGATCACAAAGGCGGTCATGCACTTGCTGCCCGCGTCCGTGTCGGCCGTGCGCATATACACAATCAGGACGTCTGCGTCCGGGCCGTTAGTGATCCACATCTTCGAGCCATTCGCGACATACACATCGCCTTCGAGGCGCGCGCGGCAGCTCATGGAGCCTACGACATCCGAGCCGGCGCCCGGCTCCGACATGGCCAGCGCACCAACCCATTCTCCGCTGCACAGCTTGGGCAAATATTTCTCTTTTTGCTCCGGCGTCGCATTGAGCGCCAGGTTATTCACACACAGATTTGAGTGCGCGCCGTAGGACAGGCCGACGCTCGCCGAAGCGCGCGATATTTCTTCCATGGCGACCAGATGAGCCAGATAGCCAAGTCCTGTGCCGCCGAAGTCCGGATCCACAGTCATGCCGAGCAGACCGAGCTCGCCAAATTTGGTCCACAGGTCGGCAGGGAATTCGTTGGCTTCGTCGATGGCGGCGGCGCGCGGCGCGATGTCGTCATCGGCAAACCGGCGCACGGTATCGCGGAGCAGATCGAGTTCTTCGTTGATGTGAGTGTTGAGTGCATCCATGTTTTTTTACGCCGAGTATTTGGGGGAGCGACTGGAAAGGCGATCCTTGAATTGTTTTGAGTAGGGCGCCTTCACTTTTTCGATGATGGCGATGCGTTCCTCGGCAAGTCGATCAGCGGCTTGCCAAGAGGCGATGCCGTCGCGTTGCGCGATGGAAAAGATATTGGTGATGTTGTCGTAGATTTTCGCGACGTGCGCGTAGGCGCGGTCCGCGTTGTAACCCTGCAGTTCGATGGCCACGTTAATCAGGCCGCCCGCGTTAATCGCGTAGTCCGGGGCGTACACGATGCCGCGTTTTTCCAGTTCGGTGCCCCAGCGATCCGATTCGAGCTGGTTGTTGGCGCTGCCCGCGACGACATCGCAATTGAGCCGTTCCACGGTTTCGGCGTTGATGACCCCGCCCAGGGCACAGGGCACAAAGACCTTTGCATCGACGTCATAAATATCGTTCAGGCCAACGGCTTCGGCGCCGTAGGTATCCACGACGTGTTTGACCCGGTTGTCGTTGATGTCGCTGACAAACACTTTGGCGCCTTCCTCGCGCAACATGCGCACGATGTGTTCGCCCACATGGCCGGTGCCTTGAACCGCGTAAGAAAGCTTGCCGACGTCGCTGTGTCCGTATTTGCGATTCAAGCTGGCGCGAATGCCCTGCATCGTGCCGAACGCGGTGTAGGGCGAAGGGTCTCCGCTGCCCCCGTGCACCGGATGCACTCCGACGACCCGATCCGTCTCCTGAAACACATATTCCATGTCATCAACGTTCGTGCCGACGTCTTCGGCGGTGATGTAGCGGCCTCCCAACGAGCCGATGAATCGACCCAGTGCACGAAACAGTCCCTCGGATTTGTCTTTTTCCGGGTCGCCGATGACCACGGCTTTGCCGCCGCCGAGGTTGAGCCCGGAGACAGCCGCTTTGTATGTCATGCCGCGCGACAGTCGCAGTACATCGTGGAGTGCATCGCCATCGCTGGCGTAGGGCCACATGCGCAACCCGCCGAGCGCGGGGCCCATCACGGTGCTGTGAATGGCAACGATGGCTTTGAGGCCCTCGTAGCTGAAGAAGACCACCTGCTCGTGACCTTGCTCTTCCAGCGTGTCAAAAATCTGCATACGTCCTCCGCAACGTAATTGGCCGCCCAGCGCGAGTTGGCGCGGCAGACGCTCAAAACACGGTTGGCGACAAAGCCTGCGCGTGTTGTCCGCAAGGGTAAGGAATCGATTGTGGGTCGGGTTGTCGCGTTCGTTTAAGAATCCGCAGCGCTGCCCGATTGGCACGGCCGCTGTGGCGGTCGCGATTATAGAGCTTTTGCCCCCTCAGAGTGCGTGCATTTTACGCTGCGCCGCAACACGGAGCAATAGTCAGGCGGCGGCTGCACTGATCCGGGGTGCGGTTGGTAGAACCTATTTCTGGATGTATGATGACAGCCGTGACGCTCTAATAAATATGTGAACGGAGCGTCGCACGATCTCAAGGGGGATACCGAGATCATCGCGCGCTGTCCAGCGTGCAAATACATTTTGACACTCCGTGTGTGTGTTGCACACTCCGCGTCTGCCCGGCGGAACGTCTTCATAAAAAGGCGACCGGTGCAGTGTGGATTGCTCGCAATGCAATGGCGCACACCGTGTGTTGCGGGTTTTTAGTTTTGGCTTATTGAAAGGTAACCGTATGCGATCATCACCTCTTACTCGGTGGACAGCCATGTTGGCTGCTGCAACGCTCAGCGCCGCCGCCGGTTCGGCGCTAGCTCAGGAAAGTACGCTTCGTCAGGCACTGACGGAATCGAGCGGCAGCGCCAAAGACGGTGCGCGCGTGCAGGCTCAGATTGACAACATGGCCGACGAAACCACGGAGCTGCTTGCTGAGTATCGATTAAAAGCGCAAGAGCTTGATCGCCTGGAATCCTACAATCGTCATTTGCAAAATCTGGTCAACGACCAGAACCAGAAGCTGGCGCAGATGGACGGTGAAATTGAAGGTGCGCTGATCGTGCAGCAGGAAATTATCCCGCTGATGAACAGCATGATCGACAACCTCGACGGTTTCGTGAAAGCCGACATGCCGATTCGCCTGGATCGCCGCAGCGAAAAGGTCAATCAGCTGCGCGACCTGATGCCCGACTCGGACGTCACGACCGCTGAAAAGTATCGCCAGATAATGGAAGCCTACAAAACGGAAATGGACATTGGTCGGAAGATCGAATCCTACGCCGGTGAAGTGACCATTGACGGGCAGCCTCAGGCGGTCAACTTCCTGGCGGTGGGCCGAATCGTACTGGCGTACCAGTCGGAAGATCGCACGGGCACGGCCTACTGGAACAAGACGGCGAGCCCACCGGGGTGGGAGCCGCTGCCCACCGAATACCGCGGTGCGATTGATTCCGCGATGCGCATTGCCAACAAGCAGTCGGCCCCCAACCTGATGATCCTGCCCGTTCAGGCACCGGAGAGCGCACAATGAAAAATTCAGCTCACAAAATGATGGCTCACGCGCTGTGCGCAACCGTGGCCCTGTTTGGTTTCAGTGTTCTGACGGCGCAGCCGGTGCAGGCTCAGAGCCTTAACGAGTTGTTGCAGCAGGCCAAGTCCGAGCGTGCTCGTGCTGCCGCGCGTGACCGCGAACGGCTGAACGCCATGCGCGGTGACCGCAATCAGCAGCGTGCGCTGGTGGACGATATGGTCAGCAAAGTGACCGCGGCGCAGGCGCGCAGCGTGCAGCTGAACACGGCATTTGAAGACAACGAAAAAGCACTTACCGATGCCCAGGAAAGCCTCGACATTCAGCTTGGCGACTTGAAAGAGCTGTTTGGTGTGGTGCGGCAGGAAGCGTCGGAAGTGCGCGGCGTGGTGTCCAACTCGTTGATCACCGCCCAGCTGGGCGAAGAGCGGATGGGTTTGCTCGACAAACTCGACGCCGCGGAAAAACTGCCGTCCATTGACGATCTCGATTCCCTGCGTTTGTTGATTCAGGAAGAAATGACGTTGCAAGCCAACGTCACGCGTTTCAACACGCGCATCTTCGATTCGCAAGGCAAGCCCTACGAGGGTGAAGCCGTTCGCGTCGGCGCATTCAATATGGTCTCTGGCGACAAATTCCTGGTCTACGATCCGGCCAGTAACAGCATCAAAGAGCTTGGCCGTCAGCCCAAGGGTCGCTACCGGGCGAACGCCGGGGCGCTGTTCGCCGCCAACTCGGGCACGGTGAAAATGACGGTGGATCCATCCCAAGGCCAGCTGCTGCAGGCACTGGTGCGCACACCGAATCAGTCCGAGCGTGTTGCTCAAGGCGGTCCGGTTGGTTACGTGATTCTGATCCTTGGCGCGTTTGGTTTGCTGATCTCGCTGTGGCGAGGCCTGGCTTTGCTGGGCACCGGCGCAAAAATCAGCGGCCAGCTCAAGAGCAGCACGCCCAAGGGCAATAACCCACTGGGCCGTATTCTGCAGACCTATCACGACAGTCGTGATACCGACACCGAAACCCTTGAACTCAAGATGGACGAGGCGATCCTCAAGGAAACGCCGAAGCTTGAGCAATGGCAGGGCGCGATTAAGATTATCGCGGCCGTGGCGCCACTGCTCGGTCTGCTGGGTACGGTGATCGGCATGATCGACACGTTCCAGAGCATCACGCTCTACGGAACGGGTGATCCACGTCTTATGGCCGACGGTATTTCGAAAGCACTGGTGACCACCATGCTCGGTCTGATCGTTGCGATTCCGATGGTGCTGTTGCACTCAATCGTGGCGTCGATGAGTAAGAGCCAGATCGAAATTCTCGAGGAGCAGAGTGCCGGCATCATCGCGCGGCAGTCCGAGGCTGAGTAAATGACGGCGATTCTTGACGCCTTTATTTCTGTCCGCGACTTCTTCGAGACCGGCGGGTGGGTTCTGTGGGTGATTTTTTTCACCACAGTGGCCATGTGGACGCTGATCATCGAGCGCGTGTGGTTTTACCGGGCGTCATTGCCCGGTGAGGTCAGCGACATCCTCAAAGTGTGGGAATCCCGCGCCGACCAGACCTCCTGGCAGGCGCGACGGATTCGGGAGCAGCTGGTATCGCAGGTCTCCATCGATTCGAACCGCTGGCTGATGATCATCAAGGCTTTCATGGCGATGCTGCCGTTGATGGGCTTGATGGGCACCGTCTGGGGCATGATCACCGTGTTTGAAGTGATGTCCTACACCGGCACCGGCAACGCACGTGCGATGGCAGGTGGTGTTTACAAAGCCACGTTGCCGACCATGGCAGGTCTGGTGGCTTCACTGTCTGGCTTGTGGCCAAGCAATTATCTGGAACGCAAGGCGGCGGTGGAAGTGGAGCGGGTCGAAGACCTGCTGCAGCACCACTAGACCGCAGGAGAGAACGATGCGCAGATCACGCAAACGTAATGATGAAGAGGCGGAGATTAACATCACGCCCATGCTCGACATTGTGTTCATCATGTTGATTTTCTTCATCGTGACCACGTCGTTCGTGCGGGAGTTCGGGGTCGACATCAGTCGTCCCGATAACACACCGCCGAAGGACCAGAAAATCTCGGAAGTGATCGCGGTGCGAATCAACGATCTGGGTGAAGTGTCCGTGGACGATCGACCAACTGATGTGGGTCGCGTCCGGGCGCTGATCGAATCGGGATTGGCCTCAAAACCCGAAGCATCGGTCGTGGTGATCGCCAATCGCCAGTCCGACGCCGGCATTCTGGTCACCGTCATCGACGGCGCAAGATCGGCCGGGGCGCTGAAGGTGGCGTTGGGAGAAGATGCCACGTAACCGGGCCTGGGCTGATACACAAACAGAAAAGAAAAGAGAAAGTTATGGCGAGAAAGCACGCGCAGCCTGAAGACGACGGCGAGATTAACATCACACCGATGCTCGACATCGTGTTCATTATGCTAATCTTTTTCATTGTTACGACGTCATTCGTAAAAGAGACCGGTCTCGACCCGATTCGGCCCGAGGCCGACACAGCGACGCACAAGAATCGCGGCAACATTCTGGTGGCGGTGTCGGAGACCGGGCGCATCTGGATGCAGAAGAAAGAGGTCGAGCTCAGTCAGGTCCGGGTCATGGCCGAAGGCGTGGTGTCGGAATCACCCGAGAGCTCAGCCGTCATCATTGCGGATCGCGGCGCGCCCACGGGCGTTCTGATTGACGTTATGGATCAGATTCGCCTGGCCAAAGTGACCAACGTGTCCATTGGCGCCGAGCAGAAAAACTGAAGGAAACACTATGCGTTTATTCGTGTCTTTGATCGGCGGCGTCATCGCGGCATTTGGCCTGTTCCTGCTGATGAACAGCCTGATTGCGTCAGACGGCGGTGCGCTTAAAAAAGGCGAGCAGGGTTCCATTGTCGATTTTGTGCGCCTGACCAAGGACGATCTGGTACAGCGCAAAGAGCGCAAGAAACCCAAGAAGCCGCCACCGCCGAAAAAACGGCCACCACCGCCCAAGATGACGGTGTCGAAAACCGACAAGCCGCCACCTCAGCGCCTGAATATTGTGACGCCAAATATCAAAGTGCCCGTGTCGGCCGGTGGCGGACCCTACCTTGGTGGTTTCAGTGCGGGACAGGCAGCGGCGGAAGGCGATGCGATTCCGATCGTGCGCATCGCGCCTCAGTACCCGCGCGAAGCCAGACTCAAAGGCATTGAAGGTTGGGTACGCATTCGCTTTACGATCAACGAGGACGGCACCGTGTCGTCACCGTCCGTGATCGATGCGAAGCCGCGTCGAACTTTCGATCGCGACGCCATTCGCGCTATTTTGCGCTGGAAATACAAACCGCGGATTGTCGACGGCGTGGCCATCAAACGTGATGCCGAACAAACCATCGATTTCAAAATGGATGGAGGCTAATGATGCGTAACACAGCACAACGTTGGGTCTCGCTGCTGCTTGCCGGATTGCTGATCTTTGGATCGGTGGCGTCGTTTGCTCAGGACGATGACGCGGAAGACAAGAAAAACACCGTGATGTCGGAGCGTGCCTACAAGCGCCTGTCGCAAGCTCACGAAGCGATGGGGGCCGAAGACTACGCCGGCGCCATCACCAAACTGCAGGCCATGGAAGAAATGAAGCTGTCGGACTACGAGCGTGCGCTCGTGCTGCAGACTTACGGTTTCATCTACGCACAACAGGAACGCTACACCGAAGCGCTGGATTACTTCGAACGCTGTATTGCGCTCGACGCGCTGCCGCTCAAGGCGCAGCAGGGCATGTTGTATTCCCTCGCCGGGCTTTACGCCAACGAACAGCAGTGGCTCAAAGCCGTCGAGACGATCGAACGCTGGTTGGTTGCAGAGCCCGATCCGCCGGCCGATGCCTACATTCTGATTGCGTCGTCGTACGCCGAGTTAAAACGCTATCGCGATGCGTTGCCGTGGATTGAAAAAGCCATCGCCTCAACGAATGAGCCCAAAGAAAGCTGGTACCAACTGATGGTGGCCATTTATTTCGAGCTGAACGAATACCGGAATGCGGCGCGCGCGGCTCGCATCATGGTGTCTTTGTGGCCTGAAAAGAAAAACTACTGGGAAATGCTGCAAGGCGCCTATCAGGAAATCGGCGATGATTTTGCCGCCATGTCCGCACTGGAGCTTGGCTACAACCAGGGTGTGCTGACCGACGAAGCGAATATCGTGAACCTCGCACGCATGAAAATGTATCTGGAAGTGCCCTACGCATCAGCTGAGCTTTTGAGCAAAGAAATGGAGGCGGGTCGTGTACAGCGCAACAAGAAAAACCTGGAGCTGTTGCTGGCCTCATGGGAAGCGGCCCGCGAATTCGAGAGCGCGGTCAAGATTATTGATGAACTGGCGGCCAATTCCGGCGATGGCAAACTCTACGTGCGCAAGGCTCAGGCATTCTCCGAGCGCAACCGTTGGGAAGATGTCGTGGTTGCGAGCGACCAGGCATTGGGACGCGGTGGCTTGTCCACCAAGGACGAGGGCACCACGCTCTTGCTCAAAGGCGTTGCGCTTCTTGAATTGGACCAACACAAGCCCGCTCAAGCGGCGTTCGAGCGTGCCGTCAAAGTGGGCGGTCGCTCTGCCGAGCAGGCACGGTCCTGGATCCAATACTTGAAAGACCAGGCGGGTACTTTGAGTGCTGGCGCCCCGGCCGCGGCGGGCGATTCAACCGGTAACTAACCGGAGCGCTGGTTTTTTGTGTCGGCGTCTGCTCGACGCCGGTTGCAAAACCCCGTCCTTGTGACGGGGTTTTGCGTTAAGACGCGGCCGTTTCCGGGTTTTCTTCATGGTTCGTGCCGACAACCAGCGTTGCGGTCGGTGGCGCTTCGGTGGCGTGCAGTATCTCGGTAGAACTGATCGCGTTCTTATTGCAGGCTCGAATACGATTCGCGATGGCGTCCAGGTCCAGCGACAGCAGATCCTGCATCGAGGCGTTCTCTTTGGGCGAATAGAATATGGCCTCCCGCACATCGTGGTTGATGATTTGATCCTGAATATTGGCGGACTGGGGTAGGGGACGTCCGTTGTCCACCGGCACGTGTGCGATGGATTCAACGGTGTCGATGGCCAGGGCGAAGCGTTCGTCATCACGTTCAAAAATAATAATTTGCTTGCTTTGGCCACCACCGTCGGCGATTCCGTAAACCCTCCTGGCGTTGACCACGCTGATCATTTCGCCGCGCAGATCCAGTATTCCGTCAACATGGTCGCTTAGCAGAGGCGGCTGGAGTAAATCCGCGGGGTAGTCCACGACTTCGGCAACTTCGAGAATCGGCAGACCGTAAATACGGTCAATGCGAAACGTGAGGAACGTCTCCAACCGTGCGGCGCGCGAATTGTTCGCATCCGCGTCGAGCGAGCGATCAAACAAATCGCCACAGTGACGAATGGCCGAAGCGATGTCCTCGCGCTCGAGCAAGCGGGCGATATCAATCTGCAGCACTTCGTTGCCTGAATTCACCGTAATACTGCCCATGAATATCTCGGGCATTCCTTCAGCAAACACCGGAAAAACGGACAATTCGTCGCCATAAAACTTGGTAATGCTGCAGATGTTGCCAACCACCAGGCCAAATCGTTGGCCGGCTCCGTCAACAACGACGATGTGTTTGTCCGGTTCGCTGAGATCGACAGGTTTGTCGGAAATTTGCAGGGCCCTGGCCAGATCAATGAGCGCAAGGTTGTCGCCGCGCAGCGTCGTCGAGCCGGCAAACAGACCGCCTATGGTCATGCGCGAATCAACCTCACCGATTTTGACGATCTCCTGAACGGCGGTGGTGTCGATGCCGAACGCGGCATCGCCGAGCATGAAACTGATGCTTTGTCGTTGTGCACCGCGCTTTGGTGGCTCGCGTTGCGCTTTCTCTACGTGCGCTATATCTTGCATCAGAGGCGCACCGTCGAACTCGATCACGGCTTGCGGATTCAGGATCTGTACGATGCGGGCGCCATCGTCAAGCCGAAAGGCTCCGCGAATGACTCCCCGAGAATTGGTGTCAGAGTAGTCAGTAAAGTCGTCACGAATGCGATCAGTGCGAAAGACTTCCCCGGTCGCATCGAACAGCATGCCTACGTTGTACGCGCCGTACTCGATAATGGCGATTTTCATCTCATCGCTTGGTGGCCGGTCGTCCTCAACTTCGAGCAGCGTGCGTAGGTCGACCACAGGGATCATCATGTCGCGAAGTTTGACGATCCCCAGAAGATGAGCGGGTGCGAGCGGTTGCTTGGTGAGCGTCTCAGGTGGATTTATGACATCCCGAAGACAGCGCGCGGGCACGGCGAGCTCATGGCCGCCGAGGTGGAACGAGCCATAAACGCTGTCCACCATGGACAGCACGTGCACGTTGCTCTGTGTGTTTTCTGGCAAAGTCGCCTGGTTATTCTGAATCAAAGTGTGACCTCAGCTGGTTCCGCCCGTGGGATGCGCAGAATTTCGTGATCCAGAGAGTCCGCGCAAATGGAAATGCGGCGGCCGTGAGTGCCTCCGACATCTTGTGCGACCACAGGGATCCTGAGCGTGTCGAGGGCTTCAATGGCGGCCTTTATGTTGGCTTGGCCGATCTCGATCTTGCTCTTACTCTGACTGTTGATCATGCAGCCACCTCCTGCCACCACCGCCTGAACGGAGCGTGTGCGGCCGGGTGGCACGTTGAGCAGTTCGATGGCGGCGTGAACGGCCTGGTTCACCCACCGCCCCGGACGCGCCGGATCGGAGTTGGCATTGAAGGGAAGTAAACTGTGGCTCAGCGTGCACGCGCCGAAACGGCGGTCAATCAGTGCAATGCCGATACAGGAGCCAAGAATGGCGCTGAGTCGTGTGTGGGGCTGACCCAATTTCACGTCGCCGATGTAAACGCCAATTTCCGTTGTGGCACTCATGACGCTAATTCGGTTCCAGTTCAGGGTCGCGCGACTCGATGGATACTTCGGATCGCTGCGCTGGCGTTGGTACAGCTCGATAGGCGAGTGACTCGAGTGGTTCGAACATTGCGCCAAACTGATTCAGGTTCTCCGACTCTCCGATGATCAGCACGCCGTCCTCGGCGAGCGCCTGTTTCAGGTTTTTGAGCACTTTCGCCTGATCGTCGCGGTCGAAATAGATCAGGACATTGCGACACAGAATCAGGTCGAATTTGTATGGGTAACGAAATTCGGTGAACAAGTTGTGCGTGGAGAAGGACACTTTGTCCTGAATGCTGCGTTCAACCTGGTGGCCGTCATTTTTCTCAACCAGGTAGCGTTTCAGCAATTCCGGATGTGAATCACGCAGCCGCTGAATATTGCGTCCCTGATAGACACCCAACTGAGCCTTCTTGATTGCTTCTGTCGAGATGTCGCTACCGTGAATGTCGAAGCGAAAATCGGCATGCTTGGTCGCAAATTCCTGCATCAGCATTGCTGTGCTGTAGGCTTCCTCGCCGTAGGATGCGGCGGCCGACCACACGCGGCAGGTTTGCCCGGGTTGCCGCTCGTACCATGAGGGCAAGAAATCGTTCGCGACGTAATCCCACACGCGTTGAGTACGAAAAAAATACGTTTCGTGCGTGGTGACCCGATGGATGAACAATGCCCGCTCGGCGGCATCGTTGTTGACCAGTTCGTAATAGGTATCGACGTCGTCCATTTTCAGCGCTCGCAGACGACTCGCGATGCGCGAGTTGAGCATTGAACGTCGGGTTTTCGCGATCGTGACGCCGGTCAAATCATGCGTGAGCTTACGAAATCTCGAAAACTGGCTACTGGTGAGTAGGCTCATTGTTGACCCGCAACTAAGCGGCGGTGCCGACAGATGTCGCCAAGTGCGTTGCCTGCTCCGCGAGCGACCGCGTCGACCCTGCGATGACGTTGGTTGCGTCGGCCGAAGTCTCTGCCGAAACGGCGACGTTTTCGATGGCACTCGCCACGTCGCGAGCGACTGACTGTTGTTCGGCAACCGCCACCGAGATCTGTGAAATCGAGTCCGACGTTTTGACCACGCCGTCAACGATGCTCTGGAACGCCTCGCCCGCCTGCGCAGACACAGCGCTGCCGCGCTCAATGCGCTTGGTCGATTCATTAATGAGCTTGGAAATGTTCAACGCGGCTTGCGAGGATCGCTCCGCCAGCTTGCGCACTTCATCCGCCACCACGGAAAAGCCCAGGCCGTGTTCGCCTGCGCGGGCTGCTTCAATGGCGGCGTTGAATGCGAGCAGGTTCGTCTGACTGGAAATTTCACTAATTACCATCAAGATGTCGCGAATCTCTTCCGACGATTTGTTGATCAGTTCCATGGCTTCCATCGACTGCTGAACGGCCTGAGCTCCCGCTTGGGCTTTGTCGCGCGTTGATGTCGCCTGCTCGTCGGCTGCTCGCGAGTTCTGAGCGATGGAATCGATGGACGCGCTGAGTTCTTCAACACAGCCACTCATTTCCTCGGTGGTGGCACCCAGCCCCTGCACGTTGTTCGCAACTTTATCGATTTCCTCGGAAATCTTGCGGGACATGGATTCGACCGACGTACTGATTCCGTTTACGTTGTCTCGCAGCTCTTTTTGCGCCAGCACTTCTTTTGTCGTGTCATTGGCAAATTTGACCACTTTGATCACGTCGCCACTTGGCCCGAGAACAGGGTTGTAGTTGCCCTGGATCCACACTTGGCTGCCGTCTTTGGCGACACGCTCAAACTGCCCGGCGAAAGACTCGCCTGCGCCTAGCTGCTTCCAGAACGTCGTGTAGGCTTCGGACTTGCCGTACTCTTCGACGCAGAACATGCGATGGTGTCGCCCAATCAGCTCCTCTCGTGAATAGCCAAATGAGGTCAGGAAATTGTCATTGACCTGTATCACGTGCCCTTGCGGATCAAACTCGATAACGGCCTGCAGCCGGTCGATTGCGCTCATTTTCGCCTCGAAATCGTTGCTCAGCTCCTTTTGATTCGTAATGTCGCTTGCAAACTTGATGACTTTTGTTACGCGACCTTCAGTGTCAAAAACCGGATTGTAGGAAGCGTTTAGCCACAGTGCCTCGCCGCTTTTGGTCACGCGCTCGATCTCTCCGGATGAAAATTTCCCTTCGCGTAGTTGAGCCCAAAGCTGTTCGTATTCGGGCGACTCGGCGTATTCTGCTTTACAGAAAATCCGATGGTGCTGACCTTGCACTTCGTCGAGCGTGTAGCCGGTTGTCGACAGGAAATTCTCATTCGCCTCGATGACGTTGCCGTCGGTATCGAATTCGATCACTGCCTGTACCCGGTGAATCGCGTTCATGATCGACTTGAACTCAGCATTCGTCTGCTTGATATCGGTAATGTTCGAGGCGAATTTGATCACCCTGACCGTCTTCCCGGTCGCATCAAGGACAGGATTGTATGAGGCGTTTAGCCAAATTTCCGTACCATCTTTGGCGAAGCGCCGAAATTCAGAGGCAATGGCTTCGCCGCCGGCGAGTTTCTTCCAGAAATCCTTGTAGGCTTTGGTCTTGGTGTACTTTGCGTCGCAGAAAATTCTGTGGTGTTGGCCGACCACTTCGTCAGACTCGTAACCCACAGTATTGAGGAAATTGGTGTTGGCGTTAAGGATGGTGCCATTGGGTTCGAATTCGATGATGGCTTGTACACGATCGATCGCATCAAGATGACTGCGCTGCGCCGCAGCGGCCGTTGTTGCTGCCGTAACGTCCGAGGCGAATTTGATGACCCGACTAACGTTCTGATCTTCATCTAACACCGGTGTGTAAGAGGCGTTTAACCACAGGTCGTCGCCCGATTTGGTTTGCCGTTGAAAAACACCCGAGTTCATTTTGCCGTCGGCGAGATCTTTCCAGAACGTCGCGTATTCGCTTGAGTTCGCGTAGTCCTCAAGGCAAAAAATTCTGTGGTGCTGCCCGACGATTTCATCAAGCTTGTACCCGGTCGCGGCAAGAAAAAGGGCGTTGGCGGTCAGGATATTGCCTTGAGGGTCAAACTCGATAGCGGCTTGGCTGCGATGGATAGCGCTCAAATACGCGGCAGTTGCGGCGTCGTCGATGCTCGTTGTAGAGCTTCCGGTCGTGGTCTTTTTTCTGGATCGTGTGGTCAAAGTGCTCTCCGCTATAGCTGCCAAAACAATCGACTGAGGGGCGATAACCCACCTCATACATTGATAGCGACCGCGCGTTCGGCGAGTTGATAGCCCACAACGGCATTTGCAAAACGCAAGCAATAATGTGTGACGCCAGTCACAGAACGAGCGCTTGCAATGCGTGCTTAAGTTAAAAGTCGCCGCCTTTTTGAATCAGCGCGGTGCGGGTGCGTGCATGATCGGGCCGCAGCGGGCTCGGTTGGGTCAAGTCGATGCGGTGAGATCAGGCTCGTCGAGGTGCCGTAGGAAAACGGCGCGAGATGCTCTGGCGAGGCGCTGCATTTCAGTCCGGCCTTCGCCCTCACAGGCGATCTGGGGGAACACCCGCACGCGCAGTTGACCGGGGCGAGGTAACCAGACGCCGGCGGGCAGGATGTCACGAGCGCCTTGTATCGTAACCGGTACCACTGGCCTGCGCCCCGCCACGGCTGCGGCAAATGCACCTGCTCGGAACCGTAGCAAGCCAGCATCGGCTTGAAACGTCCCTTCGGGGAAAACGGCCAACGATTGGCCAGCCCCGGCGGCACGAAGTAGGGATCGTGTATCGCTCGCGGCCGCTTGCCGATTGTGGCGTTCGACAAAATAGGCGCCGATGCGCCGTAACAACAGGTGCACCAGCGGTGCCCGCGTCACCTCGCGCTTGATCACAAAGCCAAAGCGTGGTGGCAGCAAGGCACACAGCAAGACGCCGTCGATGTAGCTGGCGTGATTGGCGACGACGACGCAGGGTTCGGTCGGCAGCGTTGCTAATTCACCATAATCAATCGAAATGCCGCACAGGCGAAAAATGGCGCGCGCGCCACAGCGCGCAACCTGTCGACGGCGTCTCAGTCCTGGCATGACAGCGACAATAATCAGCACCAGGAGCGCGACAACCGCGAACACCGTCACGGCATAGCCGCCGTAAAGTCGTACGATCAATGGGTGTGAGCGCAATGCCATAACGCGTATTGTGCTGCACCGCAATATTTGATGCAACGCCACGGCGAGGTGGCATGTGATTCGCGTCACGATTATGTCAGACGCCCGTCCATATCTGTGACTAAGCTCACGGCAATGAATGGGCGAACCGTCCATAATGCTTCGGCAATGTGCGGCATAAGTTAATTGTGATCAACAACTTACGTTATTGGGGTTGCGCCGCGCGATGTATGAGCGCACCTGACCCAGGCGTTTCGACGAGGTAAGAATTAGTGAGTGCAGTAATGTCAGAGGGGCAATTGGGATCAATGAATGCCAACGGCACGCCCATTGAGGCGCCCAAGGAAATGATCGACCAGTTCCTCGATACAATCTGGATGGAGCGGGGCCTGTCGAAAAACACGCTGGCCGCCTATCGAGCGGACTTAACGGCGCTGTCGCGTTGGCTGAAAGGCCGCGATGACACCCACCTGCTCGAAGCACAGCGGGCCGACCTGCTGGCGTTTATCGGCGAGCGGGCTGAAAAGGGCGCTCGGCCGCGATCCACAGCACGTCAGCTGTCCAGTTTCCGACGCTTTTTCCGATTTATGGTTCGCGAGGGTCGTCTTGGCGATGATCCGACGTCGAACATCCAAATGCCGAAAATTGGGCGCACGCTGCCCAAGACTCTGACCGAGTCGCAGGTGGAAGACCTGTTGCAGGCACCGGCAGTCGAAGACCCGCTGGGTTTTCGCGACCGGACCATGCTTGAGGTGCTCTACGCCACCGGCTTGCGCGTGTCCGAGTTGATCAACCTGAAACTCAGCCAGATTAACGTCAATCAGGGCGTAGTCCGGATTCTGGGTAAAGGCGACCGCGAACGATTGATTCCGCTCAACGAAGATTCGACCGACTGGATTAATCGATTCGTCAAAGGCGCCCGACTCGAGATTCTGCTCGAACGCCAAACCGATTATCTGTTCCCGACACGTCGCGGCGATCGTATGACTCGCCAGGCGTTCTGGCACATCATCAAACGTTACGCGCGCAAAGCGAAAATCGGCAAAGAGTTGTCACCGCATTCACTGCGCCATGCCTTTGCTACGCACATGCTCAACCACGGCGCCGACCTGCGGGTTGTGCAGATGCTGCTCGGTCACAGCGACCTGTCGACGACCCAGATCTACACCCATGTGGCTCGCGAGCGGCTCAAGAACATGCATTCCAAGCACCATCCGCGCGCATAGAGAATCGCAGTATATGAGGCAAGTCTCTGTATTCCCTTAGATTTGCCCGCTACCACGTAAAACGGGCCGCCAGATAACACTGGCGGCCCGTTTTCGTTTTGCTAAACTAACGGGCTGGCGCGAACCTTCCGTCTGCGCTGCGGTCGATAAGAACAACCTTACTCCTTGCCTGGATACTTGAATATGTTAAAGAAATCACTTTTTGTTTTGTTGGGCGCGACCCTCGCTTGGGCGTCAGTGGCGTTTTCCGCCGACACCAAGCCCGGTATCGAGACCGTCAAGGCGGCGTTTCCAGGCTTGAGCGCCGACGAGATCCACGAAACGCCGGTCGATGGTTGGTTCGAAATCATGCTTGGCGCCAAAGTGGCGTACGTGAGTGCCGACGCGAAGTACGTCATGCGCGGCGACTTGATTGAACTGGCCACCAACTTCAATCACACCGAAGCGCGCATGAACGGTGCGCGCGTCGACGCGCTGGCTGCCGTGAACGACGACGAGGCGATCACGTTCTCGCCAGCAAACGTCAAACATTCGATGACCGTGTTCACCGACATAGACTGCGGTTACTGCCGCAAGCTGCACGGTGAAATTGCGGACCTGGAAAAGCTCGGCGTTGAAGTCAAATATCTGTTCTTCCCACGTGCCGGACCGGGCACAGCGTCCTGGGAAAAAGCCGAGTCGGTATGGTGCGCGGACGATCGCAATGCGGCCATGACGGCGGCAAAAGCCGGCAAGCCGGTTGAGCCAAAGGCATGTGGTGACGAAGCGATTGCGCAGCAGTATGCGCTGGGTCGTCAGGTGGGTCTGACCGGCACGCCAACCATCGTCACCGAGTCTGGCGAGATCATTTCAGGCTACCTGCCTGCTCAGCGTCTGGTCGCTCGTCTTGAGCAGTCAATGAAGACCAGTGCTGCGGCCAGCAAGTAAACCTGCGAGCCACACCTGAAGGTAAAACGCCGGCTCCGTGAATACGGGCCGGCGTTTTTTATTGCGCTACTTCCAGTGTGTTACCGATTTATCGGTCCCTGCACGAATCCGCGGCGGCTAGCGCTCCAGATACTGCAGTTTATCCTTCACGTCGTCCCATTCGCCGGCGCCGTCCGGCGCGTCTTTCTTCTCGGCGATTACCGGCCACTCCTGGCTGAGCTCAGCGTTTAACTCAAGGAAGCCTTCCTGGCCGGCCGGAATTTCGTCCTCGGCATAAATCGCCTCGACCGGGCACTCCGGTTCGCACAAGGTGCAGTCGATGCACTCCTCGGGATCAATCACCAAAAAATTCGGGCCTTCGTGGAAACAGTCGACCGGGCACACCTCAACGCAGTCGGTGTATTTGCATTTAATGCAGGCGTCAGTGACGACAAACGTCATGGATAGTCTCTCGCGAAAATAAAAAACCGAGTATACCGAACTGGCCGCCGCGTGCGACAGCCGTCGGTCTTCTCTTTGCGCGGCCTACAGCGGGCGGCGGGCCAGTTCGGTCCGGTGTACCTGGCGAATGCCCTTGGCCCGGTCCGCAAAAAAGGTCTTGAGCGCGAACGTAGTGCTCGGGAACGCGATGTCCTGCCACGGGATCTGATCTTCGGTAAACAGCTCAGTTTCGAGCGATTCAATACCTGGCGCAAATTTGAGCACCGGGAGCGTGGCGTGGAAAAAAATGTGCACCTGACGCGCGTGCACAACGTCGACCACCGCGTGCAGATCGCCGATTTGCACGTCCGCGGTGGCTTCCTCGAAGGTCTCGCGTGCGGCCGCCTGGGCGAGTGATTCATCGTTTTCCATGAAGCCGGCAGGGACGGTCCAAAAGCCGTAACGCGGCTCGATCGCGCGTTTGCACAGCAAAATCTTGTCTTCCCAAACGGGGATGCAACCGAGCACCATTTTCGGGTTCTCGTAGTGCACGATGCCGCAGGCCGGGCACACCGCGCGCAGTCGATTGTCGCCACTCGGCACTGTCATATCGACCGCGTGGCCGCAGTCACTGCAAAATTTCATGAGCGTCGCCAAAGAGCCGTGGCCGGTTGGCCATCGAGCATGGATAACGAGGAGTTCGATCTGTGGTGCCGGGAGAGAGAATCGAACTCTCACTCTGTTTCCAGAACCGGATTTTGAATCCGGCGCGTCTACCAGTTCCGCCACCCCGGCATTGAGGTCGCATTGCAGGCGGATACTAATTGGCGCCGTGGAGGGCGTCAATGTTATCGCAGTCGCAGTGCTGCCTTTTGCCGTGCTAAGGGCCTGTGTGGGCCAACGCGCCGGTCGAGTCACGAGGGCTCGAGCGGCGTGATTTGGGCATGGTCTCCTTGAGCGCGCGGATGTCGCTGAGCAGGTTATTCACCGACGAGGCGCTCAGCCCGTTGTAGACGCCGCGAATCCGACGCTCGCTATCGATGAGCAACAGATTTTCGGTGTGCAGAAAATCATCCTGCTTTTCAACATTGCCCAGGTCTTCATTGGCAAAGTAGGCGGACTTGGCCAGGTGGTAGGTCTGCGCCTTGTCGCCGGTTAGCAGATGCCAGTTGCGACTGGTCACGTCGTTGGCTTTGGCGTAAGCGCGCAAAACCGCCGGCGTATCGGTGCTCGGGCGGATTGAATGAGACAGAATCAGCACGTCCCTGTCGTTCGGGTACTGCGCCTGAATCCGGGCGAGCTTGGAGCGTATCGCTGGACAGATTCCCGGGCAGGTGCTGAAGAAAAAACTGGCGACATAAATCTTGCCCGCGACGCTTTGCTCGCTGACCGTCGCCCCGTGCTGGTTGGTGAAGCTGAACGCGGGAATGCGATGGAACGCGCGCAGCGACGCGTCGTTGGGGTCGAACCAGCGCGGTGTGAACTCCGGTGAATCGTAATAGGGCAGCTCGTTCGCCACTACGGGGACTGTCGCCGCCAGCGCGGTGCCTAAGGTCAGCGTGCGCAGAACGCTAGTTGCGAACGACCAGATTTTCATCTTCCAGCTCCACGCACAGGTTTGAGTTTTTGAGTCCATAGGTCCGTCCGTTTCGATATTCAAAATTGCTGAACAGTTTCCCGTTGCGCCGCCAACCTTGCTGCAATCCCGTCGGCCGACCGTCGGTGAACTGGAATTTCTTGAATTTCTCGCCGCCTCGATACCAGGTCATCGCGATGCCGTCTGGCTTGTCGTGCACGTAAGTGGTCGTCGAGCGGCGATTGCCGTTGCGCCACCAGCTCTGCGTTTGGCCTTCGCGCCGACCCCCCTGATATTCGGAGACAAACGCGATTTTTCCGTCTGGATACCAGCGGCGTAGCGTGCCGTCGCGGCGACCGTCAATAAACGGTTCCGCACTCGCGCGACGTCCGTTGGGGTGGTCACTGACGGCGACGCCAGTGAACGGCACACCGTCAACGACGCGTTGCCCGGTGGGTCGGTCGATGGTGACCTTTGCGGCGTGCACTTCCCTGGGTAGCTGTTCGGCGTGATCCACCACCACCAGGCCCGCCGCCGTTGCAATCAGCAGTCCCGCAACGGCGGCTTGTCGCGCCGAGCTGGGTGGGCAGTGCAGGCGCACGCCTAGTTACCAATCGTGTTTGGTGTGCCCTGATAGTCTTCGGGAAACAGCAGGTAGTAAGCGCCGAGATAAAATTCGTTTTTGATGTGGTAGTGGTATTCCTCATCGCCATCCGCTGCGCCCGTGTGCTGCGTCATCGACACGTGACCACCCGAGTCATCCAGATCGTCCGGATACGTTCCGCTCGAGAAGCAGCGGCGACCGTAAAGGAAAAAGCCGTCGGCGATAATGCCAACCAGCGCATCGTCATCGTTGGTGATGGCGCGCGGCTCTAGGTGGTAGTGATACGTTTGTGGCCCGGTGTGGGCGCCGTTGCGATCAAAACCGGAGATCACGCCGGTGTTTAGTGCGATGTTCGGGCCCTCTTCATCATTGAAGATGGGCGCGCCGCTGACCGCAATGCCGACGGCTCCCAATCCGGTTGCGGTGCTGGTTGCGGCGATGGTCGGATTGACCGGCACGCGCAGCGTGAACAGATTGTTGTATTCCTCGATGAAGCCCGGCGATTTTCGCGACTCGGTGGTGATATCCGGATCGCAGTCCACGTACAAACCGCTGCTGTTAATCGGATCCCAATAGCAGGACGTGTGATCCGGTCTGCCGGTGGCTTCGAGCACGACCTCAGCGCCGTCGAGCGCCACGGTGACGTTTTGGCCGAACCACGCAAACGCGTCGCTCATGACGATGGATTCCACGACGGTAATGGTGAGCGTGTCGGTCACCGCCGCGTTGACCCCGTCGTCAGCGGTCAGCTCAAACACCAGTTCGAGTGTGTCCGTGGTCGTCGGCGCGGCGAAGCTCAGCGATGCGCTCATGGCGTCGGACAGCGTGACGGTGTCGCCCGAGATTTGGGTCCAGGTTACCGTGGTGGTGCCATCGTCGGTCACGATACCGTCAAGATTGACCACGCTACCGCTGACGACGGTTTGGTCAGAACCGGCTTCCACTGTCGGTGACGTATCGACATCGACGACCGGCGTGGAACTGACGCCCGATGAACCGCTGCCGCAGCCTGCGGCCATGATCAGCGACCCGAGTAGTGCGTAGTAAATAATCGTGCGATGCATGGCGCGCCTCATCGGTGTCCGGGTGTGAGGATTCCAAGCTAGGGTAGGAATGTGCAGCAGTGCGGTATGAAATATGAAGATCCGCGGCAGACACGTGCTTAGGACGGGAATATTTGTCGCAGAGCGGGACAATATTTGCGACCTTTTTGGATTTTGGCGCATCTAACCGGTTGATGAAGGCCAACACTGACACCACTGACGAAGCGTTGCTGTGTAAAAAAGCGGCGAACGGCGATCAAAGCGCGCGCTCGCAGCTCTACACCCGGCACGCGCCGGCAGTCTTCACGCTTGCGCTGCGCATGCTGTGCCATCGCGCCAGTGCTGAAGAAGTTCTTCAGGACACCTTTATCAAGGCGTTCACGCGGCTGGACACGTTTCGCCAGGATGCGAAGTTCAATACCTGGCTGCGTCGCATCGCGGTCAACGAGTGTCTGCAGCTGCTGCGCTCGCCGTGGCGTCAACGCGCTATGGTTCTCGACGAAGTGGCCAGCCCGGATCTGCACAAAGACCATCAGATTGATCTCGCGCGAGCGCTGGGCACTCTGGATCCGATCTCGCGGGCCGTGGTGTGGATGCACGATGTGGAAGGTTACACCCACGGCGAAATCGCCAGAGTCATGGGGCGCAGCGTCAGTTTTTCAAAATCCCGACTGGCTCGAGGGCATGTCGCCCTGCGAACCGTTCTTGAACCAGAAAGTGAGGCATCCGAATGCACACCGATACTCGGCAACTCCTCGCACTAATCGACGGTGAGCCCGTCGATGCCGCGGCGCGGGTGCACGCGTTGAGCTGCGCCGACTGCCAGAGCGAACTGGATCGTCTGCAGCGCACCCGTTCGAGGTTGCAGGCGCTGCCGGAGATAACGCCGCCGCCGATGACGGCCCAAGTGTTGAACGCGACCGGCGCGCGAGCTGGATGGGCTCGCCCGGTGGTCGCGGCCAGCCTGATTTGTGTCAGCGTTTTTGCCATCGTGTTCGCCGGTCTGGGTGTGTCGAAGTCACCGCCCGCAGTGGCTGCCGTCGAGCAACCGCGAGCTGCGCAAGGCTCAGTGCAGGAACCCGTTTCTCCAGGCCTGACGACAAAGTCAGCCGCGCTTGAGCGTGAGTGGCGCAGCTTGAGCGCGCGCAACGGTGCGGTTCGACGCGTTGGCTACGAGCTTGGCACATCACGCATCAAAGCACGCCTGCTGCAGCTCGACACCCAGTTCGCGGCTGGCGGCACGAATCACTATTGGAACCAGCGCGTGCAACTCCTCGATTCGCTGGTTGAAATCGAACGCGCCGAACTGCTGGCGCAGGGTGACCGAGCGTATCAAGTCGTTCGCGCGAGCCCGCTTCAGAAAATTTAGTCAGGAGACAGATGATGAAAAACAGCGGAATTTCACTGGCGTTGTTGGCCACGATGATGGCGCCAATTGCGCTGGCCGATTGGACCGAGGCACCGGCGCCACCTGAGGCGCCCGAGCCGCCGAAGGCGCAGCTGCAACAGCAGCTCAACGACACGCGCGATGAGCTTCGCGTGCTGTCCGAGCGCTTGGCCGTGCTGAGCCTGAAGTTGGTCGACGAGCCGTTGACGCGCGTGCAGGAAGCGTTATCCGTGGCGGTCGACAGGAGCGGACGCGCGGCTATTGGCGCAACCATCACCAGCGTTGGCGGCGTGGAGGGCGCCAAAGTGCTCGCGGTCACGCCAGACGGCCCGGCTGATGACGCGGGCTTGCGCACGGGGGATGTCATCCTTGAAATGGGCGATGTCCGCTTTGACGGCAAGGATCTTGCCGCATCTGAACAACTGGCCAGGTTCATGCGCGACATCGAGGTTGGCGATGCCATCAACGTGAACATCGATCGAGATGGAGATCTGATGTCATTGAGCATCAACGCGGAGCCGCTCAGTGGTCACGATGTGTTTGCGTTTTCGTTTGACGGCGACATCGATATTGACAGTCTGCCGGACGAGGTCATGAGCATGAATTTGCCCGGGGTTCGTATCGACGGTGAGCGCCACTTTGAATTTTTCTTTATGGACGGTCCGTGGGCGGACATGGAGGTCGTAGCGCTGACGCCGGGCCTGGCCGACTACTTTGGCGTTAGCGACGGCCTGTTGGTGGTGCGGGCGCCGGAAGACGACAGCGTCGATCTGCGTGACGGTGACGTGATTGTCCGCGTTGACGGTGACACGCTCGATAACCGTCGCTCGCTCGAACGAACGTTGTCCCAGCGCAAGGCGGAACAAACCGTGCGTTTTGACATTGTGCGTCAGCGCGCTTCGATGACGGTCGAAGCGGTGGTGCCTGAAGGCCAACGCGCGCACCGGCAAAACAAGGCTGGCGTATTCATGCATAAACGAGATTGACGGTTAGGCGCCGCTGCCGTTCGGGCGGCGGCGCTTTGCACGGCTGGCTCGATCCACTATGCTGCGCGCGCTATGCAGCGCACCGATTTTCACTACGAACTCCCCCCTGAGCTCATCGCGCAGACGCCGCCCGAGGACCGCGCAGGCGGGCGCTTGCTCGTTTTGCACGAGGACGGTCAGCGTCAGGACGCCATGATTCGTGATTTGTGCGCGTCGCTGCGCCCCGGCGATTTGATGGTGTTCAACGACAGCCGCGTGATTCCTGCCCGGTTGCTTGGCAAGAAAGCCACCGGTGGGCAAGTGGAAGTTCTGGTGGAGCGCTGTCTTGATGTCGATCAGGCGCGGGCGTTTGTCGGCGCCAGCAAGACACCCAAAGTGGGCGCAACGCTGCACTTCGCCGACGACGTGACCGCAACGGTTACCGCGCGTGACGGCGGGCTGTTTCGGCTGCGGTTTTCCACCGAGCTGCTGCCGTTTCTTGAGCGTCACGGTGACATCCCGCTGCCGCCCTATATTCAGCGCGGCACGACGCAGGACGACAGCGAGCGGTACCAGACCGTGTACGCCAATCCGCCCGGCTCGGCAGCAGCGCCAACCGCCTGTCTGCATTTCGACCAGGCGCTGCTCGACGCCATTGACGCCACAGGCGTTGAACGCGCAACGGTAACGTTGCACGTGGGGGCTGGCACGTTCGAACCCATGCGCGCGGACCGACTCGACGAACACAAAATGCACAGTGAATACGCAGTGCTCTGCGAAGAGACCTGCACCCGTATTCGCGCGACAAAAGAAGCCGGCGGGCGGGTCATCGCGGTGGGAACGACCTCTCTGCGCACCCTGGAAACGGCGGCGCGCAGCGGGCAGATCGAACCGTTTGCGGGCGACACCGATATTTTCATCTATCCGGGATGGACCTTCCGTGGCGCCGACGCGTTGCTGACGAATTTTCATTTGCCCGAATCGACGTTGCTAATGCTGGTTTGCGCGTTCGCTGGTTACGACAAGGCCATGGCTGCCTATCGTCACGCGGTCGAGCAGCGCTACCGCTTTTTCAGTTACGGTGATGCGATGCTGCTGCTGCGAGAAACATCATGACCACGCCGAAGCTTCCGTTCGACATTCACGCCCGCGACGGTCGTGCCCGAACCGGCGTCATGCGTTTCGCCCGCGGTGAGGTGCGCACACCGGCGTTTATGCCGGTGGGGACATACGGCACGGTCAAAGCGGTGACGCCCGAGGACGTGCGTGAAGTCGGTGCTGATATTATCCTGGGCAACACGTTCCATCTGATGCTGCGTCCCGGCACCGACGTCATTAACGCCCACGGTACGCTGCACGATTTCATGCACTGGTCGCGACCGATTCTGACCGACTCCGGTGGCTTTCAGGTGTTCAGCCTGGCCGACATGCGCAAGCTCGATGAAAACGGCGTGACGTTCCGCTCACCGGTCAACGGCGACAAGATTGTGCTCACGCCGGAGCGCTCGATCGACGTTCAGCACGCGCTCGGTTCCGACATCATTATGGCGTTTGACGAGTGCACACCGTATCCCGCTACGCACGAAGAGGCCGCCGTGTCGATGGCGCTATCGATGCGCTGGGCGGCACGCTGCAAAACCCAGCACGCGGACGCGCCCGGCACATTGTTTGGTATCGCTCAAGGCGGCATGTACGACGATCTGCGGCGCGAGTCGATCGACGCGCTCACCGACATCGGTTTCGATGGCTACGCGCTGGGCGGCCTGTCGGTCGGCGAAGATCGCCATGAGCGCAACAAAGTGCTCGATTTTGCGACGCCGCTTTTGCCCGAAGATCGTCCGCGCTATCTGATGGGGGTTGGCACGCCTGAGGACATCGTGGAGGCCGTTGGGGCCGGGATCGATATGTTCGACTGCGTGATGCCGACGCGCAATGCGCGCAACGGCTACCTGTTCACGTCCGAGGGAATATTGAAGCTGCGCAACGCTCGCCACCTTTCAGACACGTCCCCGGTAGACCCGGAATGTGGCTGCTACACCTGCGCCCATTATTCGCGCGCGTACCTCAAACACCTTGATCGTTGTGGGGAAATGCTCGGTCCCCGTCTCGCGACGATCCACAATCTTCACTTCTATCAGGATCTTATGACAAAGATCCGCGCCGCCATCCGGGACGGCGAGTTTTCCAGGCTGCTGGAATGGGCGAAAACACGGCGCGGGACTTGAGCCCAGACTGTGGCATAATGGCGCGCTAATTTTGCCCCCCGCCAGCTCTTGGCGGGTCTGAAACTGCTTACGAGACTGACATGAATTTGATTGAATCCACGGCCTTCGCGCAAGGCGCCGGGGCACCGCCCGCTGGCGGGGGCTTGAGCATGATCTGGCTGATGCTGCTGATGTTCGGCCTGATGTATTTCCTGATTCTGCGGCCACAGGCCAAGCGGGCGAAGGAGCACTCGGCCATGGTCACGAATCTGGGTAAAGGTGATGAGGTCGTCACGAGCGGCGGCATCCTCGGACGCATCGAAAAAGTGGACGATCAATTTCTAACCTTGAAAATCAGCGCCAACACCTCCATCAAGGTCCAACGACATACCGTGGGCGCTGTCATGCCGAAAGGCACTTACAAAGACTAACAACGAGGACATCGGGTCCATGAATCGATACGCATCCTGGGTTTACATGACCGTTCTGGCCGTCATGTTGATTGCCGGCTTTCTGGCATTACCCAACATTTTCGGGGAGTCTCTGGCGGTACAAGTCTCGCGGCAAAGCGCGACAGACGTGCCGACCGATATGGACGCCACGGTCAAGAAAGTCCTCGACGACGCGGGCGTGGCCTACAAAGACGTCTACTTTGATCAGGGCAAGATGACGGCCACGCTGGCCGACAACACAACCCAGCTGCGCGCCAAGCGTGCGGTCGATGAATGGTTGAAAACGCTGCCGGGCAGTGATTACCAGACGGCGCTGAATTTCGCGTCGAATTCGCCGAACTGGCTGCGCAAGCTCAACATGCGCCCCGTGCACCTGGGCCTGGACTTGCGCGGTGGCGTCTATCTCCTGTTTGAAGTGGACATGGATTCCGCGATCAGTCAGGCGCTGGATACCTACGTGTCGGATTTCAAGGCGCTGGCACGCGCCGAAGACATTCCGGGCGTTCGCGTCACGCTGTCGGGCGACACGATCCGGGTCGGTGCACGCGGCGGCGATGCTGACATCGACGCCATGGCCAGCCAGATTCGTGACGTGAACCCGCTGTTCGAGCTGTCTCGTGAATCCGCGACTGACGGCAAGACGGTGCTGGCCGTGCGCATGAGTGACGCGCAGATTGAAGAACGCAAGACTTTCGCCATCGAGCAAAACACCACCACCATGCGCAGTCGCCTGAACCAGCTCGGCGTCGCCGAGCCGGTGGTGCAACGACAGGGCGCCAACCGCATCGTGGTGCAGCTGCCTGGCGTGCAAGAGCCAAGCCGCATTATTGACACGCTGAGTGTCGTGGCCACGCTGGAATGGCGCGGTGAGTGCGAACAGGGCAGCGCCATCGAAGCGGCGCGACTGGGTCGTCCGCCGGCAGGCTGTTTGCTGTTCACTGACGAGCAGGGCCAACCGGTGCTGCTCAATCGCGACGTGATTGCCACGGGCGACCAGCTAACCAATGCCACGTCGTCGGCCGCCACGCAGGACGGTCCGGCCGTGAGCATTAACTTGGACGCGACCGCGGCCAAGCGCATGCTCCGTCACACGCAAAACAACGTGAACAAGCGCATGGGCGTGGTGTTCATCGAGACCAACGCGGAGCTCAATGAAGAGACGGGCGAGCGTGACATTGTCAAAACGGAGCGCATTATCAGTCTTGCGACGATTCGCGGCGTCTTCAGCAACCGCTTCCAGATCACCGGCCTGCGCATCGATGAGGCGCAAGACCTGGCCATTTTGCTGCGCGCCGGCGCGCTCGCCGCGCCGGTCTACGTCGTTGAGGAACGCACGGTTGGCCCAACGCTCGGCAAGGACAACATTGAGCGCGGACAGTTGGCAATCCAGATCGGCTTCCTGCTCGTCGTCATCTTCATGCTCGTCTATTACAAAATCTTTGGACTGTTTGCGAACTTCGCACTGCTCGCCAACGTGGTGATCATTGTTGGCGTGCTGTCGTTGCTGCAAGCGTCACTGACGCTGCCGGGGATTGCCGGCATCGTGCTGACTGTCGGTATGGCGGTCGACGCCAACGTGCTTATCTTTGAACGAATACGCGAAGAATTGCGCAACGGGAATACCCCGCAAGCGGCCATTCACGCGGGCTACGACAAAGCGTTTTCGTCGATTGCCGATGCCAACGTCACGACGTTGATTGCCGCGCTGGTGCTGTGGTTGTTCGGCACGGGCCCGATCCGGGGATTTGCCATTACGTTGAGCATTGGTATTGCCAGCTCGATGTTCACGGCGATCATCGGTACGCGCGCACTGGCCAATTTGTATTACGGCGGCCGCCGTATCGAAAAACTCTCGATTTAGGGCGGAAGAATCATGCAATTTTTAAGCAAGACGCCAAGTTTTGATTTCATGGGACGCCGCCGCGGTGCGGTTGGCCTGTCCGTTGCGCTGCTGGTCATTTCGATCATCTCGCTGGCGGTATTTCGCCTTAACTTCGGCGTGGACTTCACCGGTGGTGTGCTGGTCCAAGTCAGCTATCCCACCGACGTCGAACTGACCGACGTGCGCGGTGCGCTAAGCGCTGAGGGCTACGACAAGGCGACCGTGCAGTTCTTTGGTTCGTCGCGTGACGTTTTGGTGCGCTTACCACCGGAGTCCAACACCAACAGCGTTGGTCTCGATGGGGAAAACGACGAAGCGAAAGTGACGGTCGGCGATCGCGTGACCGGCATCTTGAAACAGCAGCGACCTGACGTGGTGCAGGAGCGCGTTGAGTTCGTAGGTCCGCAAGTGGGTGAAGAGCTGCGTGAACGCGGCGCGTCGGCCATGATCATTGCGTTGATCCTGATTCTGGCCTACATCGCCGTGCGCTTTCAGTGGAAGTTTGCGGTAGGCGCCGTGGCCGCGTTGGTGCACGATGTGATTCTGGTGCTGGGATTCTTCTCGTTATTGCGTCTCGAGTTTGATCTGTCGGTTCTGGCCGCCGTGCTCGCCGTCATTGGCTACTCGCTCAACGATACGATTGTGGTGTTTGATCGCATTCGCGAAAATTTCCACGACGTGCGCAAGACCGATCCGGCCGGCATCATGAACTTGTCCATCAATCAGATGCTGGCGCGTACCATCATCACGGGTATCACCACGCTACTGGTGCTGCTGGCGCTGTTCCTGGTTGGCGGTGAGTCGGTGAAACCGTTTTCCATCGCACTGATCGTCGGCATCATTGTCGGTACGTATTCGTCGATTTATGTCGCGAGCGCAACGGCACTGGGCTTGAACATCACCATCGACGACCTGCTGCCGTCGGAAGAGGAAGTGGCCGAGATCGACGCGCTGCCCTAGCGCCTCGTCCCAACGTTTATTAAAAAACCCGGCACTGGAGACAGAGCCGGGTTTTTTTGTGGGCTGTTCGGGGGCAGACCAGGTTAAGCGCAGGAGATTGAGAAAGAAGTGTTTCTGGGTTGCGCCGTTATGGGCCTTAACCTAAGGCGCAGCGCGCTGAACGTTAGCTCGACGCAGACGTCTGGAGTTTGCGCGCGTGCGGCGATACCGTTTTGAGCAAGTCGCGGAACACCCGGGCGCCACCGGCGCAGATGTGCTCAAGTTCGCGGTGTTGCTCGCCGCCGACCAAGTCGCTCACCAGTCCGCCCGCTTCGCGCACCAGCAGCTCGCCCGCCGCGGTGTCCCACGGCTTGAGGCCAATTTCCCAGAAACCGTCCAGGCGGCCCGCGGCGACGTAAGCCATGTCCAGCGCCGCCGCACCCGGACGCCGGATGCCGGACGCCTGCGCGCTGACGTCTTTGAGCATGTCCCAGTAAAGATCGCCCCAAACTTCGATACTGCGATAGGGAAAGCCCGTGCCGATGAGCGAGCCGGGCAGCCCATTGCACTGCGTGACCCGAATGCGTTTTCCGTCGAGCTGCGCGCCATCGCCGCGACTGGCGGTGAACAGCTCCTGGCGCAGCGGGTCGTAGACGACGCCCGCGACCAGACGGCCTTTGACTTCCACGGCGATGGAGACGCAAAACTGCGGGAAGCCGTGCAAGTAGTTGGTGGTGCCGTCGAGCGGGTCGATGATCCACACCACATCGCCTGTGCCGCTCTGACCGGTTTCTTCGCCCAGGAACGCGTGGTCCGGGTGGACAGCGCGCACGGTCTCGATGACCGCCAGCTCAGCGTTCTGGTCGATCTCGGAGGCGTAGTCGTTTTTGCCCTTGGTTTCGATGGTCAGCGAATCGAGCTTGTTCATGCCGCGGACAATGACATTGCCAGCCTGGCGCGCGGCTTTGACGCCGATATTCAAAAGAGCGGTGGACATGATGGACACTTAAGATCGGCGCAAGGCACCCGGGGGCGGTAGAATAGCGAACCGGGACCGCAAGAAAAAGGCGAGACGTTTGAAACTTGATGATGTGTGCATCGTGCTGGTGGGTACCACGCACCCTGGCAACATTGGCGCCACGGCACGGGCAATGAAAACCATGGGGCTATCAGACCTGCGGATCGTCACGCCGCGCCATTTCCCGCACCCTGATGCGACGGCGCGGGCGTCGGGCTCGGATGACGTGCTCGACGCGGCCACCGTGCACGCCACCCTCGACGAGGCGCTGACCGGCACCATGCGCGTGTTCGGTGCCAGCGCCCGCCTGCGCTCGCTGCCCTGGCCAGTGCACAATCCGCGCGAAACCGCCGAGACCGTGCGCCAGATGCCGGACGGTCAGAAAGCCGCGCTGGTGTTCGGGCGGGAGAAAACCGGGCTGACCAACGATGAGCTGGAGCGCTGCCACGCGCTGGTGAATATCGATACCAACCCGGAATTTGGTTCTTTGAATCTGGCGATGGCCGTGCAGGTGCTGGCTTACGAGGTGCGTGGCGCGCTGGTCGCGCCGCGGGATACGACGCCGGAAGAACCGGAGGCCCGCCCGGCCACGCAGGACGAAATGCGCTTTTTTTACGATCATTTGGAGCGGGTTATGTTGCGCTCGGGTTTCCTTAACCCGGCAAATCCGCGACACTTGGTCCGTCGGATAAAAAGACTATTCAACCGGGCCAGCCCGGACCACAACGAAGTCAATATTCTGCGCGGATTACTCAGCGCAGTGGAGGAATTCATCGGTGAAGGCAGACCGCGCTCCGGATAACGTCGCCACGCTGAACCCGCGGGCGCTCTACTTCGACTACGCCGCGACCACGCCGGTCGACCCGCGCGTGGCGAAGGAAATGGCCCAATGCCTGACCGTGGACGGCGTATTCGGCAATCCCGCGTCCTCGCATCAGGTTGGCCGAACCGCCAAAGGGCGAGTGGAGCTGGCGCGCCGCGATGTCGCCGCACTGGTCAACGCCGAGCCGCGTGAAATCGTGTGGACCTCAGGCGCCACCGAATCGAACAATCTGGCGCTGCAGGGTGCATTGCACTACGGCGCCTCGCGCGGCGGTCGCCACGTGATCACGGCCCGCACCGAACACAAGGCGGTGCTCGATACCTGTAAACAGCTGCAGTCGGAAGGCTTCGAGGTCACGTATTTGCTGCCCGGCGCCGATGGCCTGATCGACCCGGCCGACGTCAAAGCAGCAATCCGGGACGACACGGTCATCGTGTCGATTATGCACGTCAACAATGAGATCGGCGTCGTGCAGGACATTCGCGCGATCGGCGAAATCTGCCGGGCGGCAGGCGTCGCGTTCCACGTGGACGCAGCGCAAAGCGCCGGCAAGATCCCTATTGATCTGGAAACCCTGCCCGTCTGTTTGATGAGTTTTTCGGGCCACAAGATCTATGGCCCCAAAGGCATCGGCGCGCTGTACGTATGCGCGTCGCCGCGCACCAATATCGCGCCCATTATTCACGGCGGCGGCCACGAACGGGGCTTGCGTTCAGGCACGCTGGCCACACATCAGATTGTCGGCATGGGTGAAGCGTTCGCGGTGGCCAAAAACGAACTGGAGTCCGAGCACGCGCGTCTTGAGAGCTTGCGCCAACGGCTGTTGGACGGGGTGATGCAGCTCGGTGGTGTCACGCTGAACGGGCACCCGACGCAACGCGTCAGCGGTATTTTGAACGTCAGCGTCGCGGGCGTGGAGGGCGAAAGCCTGTTATTTGCGCTGCGTCGCCTCGCTGTGTCGAGCGGCTCGGCGTGCACGTCGGCCACGGCTGAGGCTTCCTACGTCCTGCGTGCGCTGGGCTTGACGGATCAACAGGCGCAAAGCTCGCTGCGTTTCAGTGTCGGTCGATTTACGACGGAACTGGACGTGGACGAAGCGATCAAAGTGTTGCATCGAGAAGTACCGCGGCTGCGCGCATTGAACAACTACTGCGACGACGGTCGCTGCAACGATTAAGGCCACGGGCCAGTGGAAAACATGAGCGAAATACTGAGCTACAACGAGACGGTGGAAGACCATTTTCGCAACCCGCGCAATCCCGCGGGCGGCCCGTGTGCGCAAGACGCCTGTGGCCGTGCCGGCAGCATCGAGCGCGGCACGTGGATCGAATTTCAGCTGACAATGGATGATGACGAGGTGCAAAGCGCCCGTTTTCGCGCCTACGGCTGCCCGCACACCCGCGCGCTGGCGTCGTGGCTGACCGAGCATTTGCCCGGGCGCAAACTCAGCGAGAATTTCATCCTCGACCGGCATCTGATCAACGAAGCACTGGATCTGCCGGTGGAAAAACTGTCCAGCGTGCTGCTGGCCGAAGACGCGCTGCGTGCCTGCGTAGCGACCGAAGGAGAGTGCAATGGCGCTTAAACTGACGCCCGCGGCGGCGCGACGTGTTGACGAACGGCTCAAAGCGCGCGGCAGCGGTGTGGGGTTGCGCATTGGCGTGCGCAAAACCGGCTGTTCCGGCTACGCCTATCTGGTCAATTACGCGGACGAAATCGCGGCGGATGACGCCGTGTTCGAATCCGAAGGTCTGAAGATCGTCGTGGATCGCGAGGCACTGGCCCTGATCGATGGCACCGAGGTCGATTTTGTCAAAAACGGTCTCAACGAAGCGTTCCAGTTCAAAAACCCGAATACCGCCGGAGAATGCGGCTGCGGAGAGAGCTTCAGCGTGTAATCACGCGTACCCGCCATCTCGGGAGCGCCGCGCGCCCGGGCAGAAGGCGGGCCAGACGACTTTCGCCCGGTTTGATCCGAAAGCGGGCGGATTCGAGTCGTCGCCCCTGTCATTGCGATATTGCCTCTTTAGAGCGTAAAATCAGGGGTTTGACCCTACAAGCTAATAAAACCGCCTCGGTTCGCCGCGACCAGGCGATTTTTTTTATCCCTTACGCGGCATACCGGAGGACCCGATGGCGATCGAACGCACATTATCCATTATCAAACCTGATGCCGTAGCCAAGAACGTGATTGGCGAAATTCTCGGTCGCTTTGAAAAAGCCGGCCTGAAAATTGTCGCTGCCAAAATGGCGCACCTGAGCAAGGAAGAGGCCGAAGGGTTTTATGCCGTGCACAAAGACCGCCCGTTTTTTGCCGATTTGGTTTCCTTCATGATTTCAGGCCCGGTCATGATTCAGGCACTCGAAGGCGAAGGCGCGATTGCCAAGAACCGCGATTTGATGGGCGCCACCAATCCGGCCGAAGCAGACGCCGGCACGATTCGCGCTGACTTTGCACAATCGATTGACGCCAACGCGGTGCACGGTTCGGATGCGCCGGAAACCGCCGCTCAGGAAATCCGTTATTTCTTTGGCGACGACGGCGTGTGCCCGCGCACCATCGGCTAGCCTGATCATCGATCTGGAATCGTGACGGACACTCAAGACAATCTGCTCGGCATGCCACGCGCGGCGATGGAAGCGTGGTTTGCCGAGTTGGGTGAAAAGCCGTTCCACGGTCGGCAGGTCATGCGCTGGATTCACGAGCGCGGCGTCGATGACTTCGAAGCAATGACCGATATTTCAAAATCACTGCGTGCCCGCCTGCAGGAACACGCCGTGATCAAAGTCCCCGACGTCGTGTCCGATCGCACGGCAAGCGACGGCACGCGCAAGTGGCTGTTCGACGTGGGTCGCGGTCAAGCGGTCGAAACCGTTTACATACCGGAACCCAAACGCGGCACGCTGTGCATCTCGTCGCAAGTTGGCTGTGCGTTGGACTGTTCGTTTTGCGCGACGGGTGCGCAGGGCTTTAATCGCAATCTGACGGCAGCGGAGATCATTGCCCAGGTGTTTCACGCCGTACGTACGCTGCACGATCCTGATGCCACGCGACGCCCCGTCACGAATGTGGTTTTCATGGGCATGGGCGAGCCGCTGGCAAACTACCGCGAAGTGCTGCCCGCTCTCAATATTTTGCAAGACGATTTTGGCTACGCGCTGTCGCGTCGACGCGTGACGGTCAGCACGTCGGGCCTGGTGCCGCAAATCGACAAGTTGTCCAACGAGGCGAACGTCGCGCTTGCGGTGTCGCTGCACGCGCCAACCGATGAGTTGCGTAACGAGTTGGTGCCGATTAATCATCGTCACCCGATCAGCAACCTGCTCGATGCATGCTGGCGCTACGCCCGCACCACCGGCGCGCAATCGATCACGTTTGAGTACACGTTGCTTGATGGGGTCAACGACAGCGTGGCGCACGCGACCAAGCTGGCATCATTGCTGCGTCATCGTCCGGCCAAGGTGAATCTGATTCCGTTTAATCCGTTTCCCGGCACGCGCTATGGGCGTTCGGGCGACGACGCCATCGCCCGTTTCCACGATACGCTGCACCGACGCGGTGTCCGCACCATGGTGCGACGAACCCGCGGCGACGATATTGATGCGGCGTGCGGTCAGCTCGCCGGCCAAGTGGTCGATCGCACGCGGGTACGGTTGGGAAGCCGACATTTCACTCTGGTCCAGGAGGCCTCTTGATGCGCCCACTGATTTTGCCGTTGTTGCTGAGCGTCGCGCTTGCCGGTTGCGTGACCGAAGGAGGGCAGGAAAAGCCCAAGCCGTCGGCCAAGGAAGCCTCGTCTGCCAATTTGAATCTCGGCGCTGCTTACTTGCGTCAGGGCGATATCGAATCCGCCGTGTCCAAGTTGCAAAAGGCGGTGGATCTGGATGATCGCAACACGCAGGCACACGCCACGCTGGCGCTGGCTTACGAGCGCATGGGTCTGGATAAGGAAGCCGATACGCACTACCAGCGCGCGGTACGCAACAGCAAAAACGATGCGGTCATCGAGAACATGTACGGCGCGTACTTGTGCCGCAATGAGCGCTTTACCGAAGCGCAGCCCTACTTGCTGCGCGCGGCACGCAATCCGCGCTATCGCACGCCGGAAGCGGCGTACGTCAACGCCGGCATATGCGCGGTTCGCGATCAGCGCCTGGAAGAGGCCGAAGAGTTTTTTCGTTCAGCGCTGCGGATCAAGCCGCGGCACGGCGACGCGCTGTGGCAGATGGCGAGCCTGAGCTACGAGCGCGACCGCGATTTGCAGGCGCGTGCGTTTATCGAGCGTCTGCAGGCGGTCACAAAGTTGCCCTCAAACGTATTGCTGTTGGCACACCGCGTTGAGTCTCGCCTTGGTAACGGCAAAGCCGCGACCGAATACGCACAGGAGCTGATGAATAATTTCCCCGAGTCGCGCGAAGCGGCCGAGCTTGTGGAGCTGCGCCGCAATGGCGGATGACGACGAAAAAGCACAGGGGCACTTCGCCAGCGAGCCTTCTCCGGGCGAGTTGCTGCGCGCCGCACGCCGCGAGAAGAAACTCGAAACCAAAGAAGTTGCCGCTGCACTAAACGTTGACCCTTGGATGCTCGATGCCCTCGAGCACGACGAATACGGTGCGCTGGGCGCGCCGGTGTTTGCGAAAGGCCACTTGCGCAAATACGCGACGGCACTGGGCCTCGACGCCGACGACTTGATGGTGGCTTACTACCAGCGCGCCGGCACGCGCGAGGCGCCGCCGCTGATCGCCGAATCGATCATGCGCGTCGAATCGACACAGGGCCCGCGTTTGACGTGGCTGGCACCGACGCTGGGTGTGCTGGCTTTGGCCGTCGTCGCGCTGGGCATTTTCTTTTATCTGAAGCCCGACGGTGCGGCTGAGCCCGCACAGGCTGCGACGGTTGCGCCGGAAAAAACCACCAGTTCGGCCGCGCGTTCGACGACGCTCCGGCTGCCGGGCGCCACCGAGACGTCCGTGCCGCTGACGCGCGACGAGCCGACGCCGCAGCCAGCGCAGGCCGTGCCGTTGGAAACGCTGATTACCCCCGAACCCAAACCCGTTGTGGACACCATCGCTTCGGCCCTGCCCGAGGAGCCACCGGAGCAGGTTGCTCCGCCGACGCCCGAGCCGGTAACCCTGGCGACTGCCGTTCCAAGGCGCGATGCACCGGCAACACGCACGGGGCAGGGGACTGAGCAGGTCACGATCACACTGTCGTTTCGGGACGAATCTTGGGTTGAGGTCTACGACAACAACCGGACGAAATTGCTCTACGGCATGGGCGATCCCGGGAGCGTTCGCTCCATCGTCGGGTCGCCGCCGTTGAAAGTTTTTTTGGGCAAAGCCGGCGAGGTCGCCGTCAAAGTCGACGGCCGGGATTTTACCATTCCGCGCATTTCGCGACTGGGCACCGCCCGGTTCGAAATTGACTCGCCGTAACGCGCAGGCACCGTGTCGTGAGTAAAAGTGTCGCGCCCGTCAAGGGCATCCCTGATTTGTTGCCCGACGGTATTGCCGACTGGCACCGCGTCGAAGCGGTGTTTCGCGATGTGCTGGGTCGTTATGGCTATCGCGAGATTCGGTTGCCGCTGCTTGAGCGCACGGAACTGTTCAAGCGTTCGATTGGTGACACCACCGATATCGTCGAAAAAGAAATGTTCACGTTTGATACGCAAGGTGGCACGTCGGTCACGCTGCGACCGGAAGGTACGGCCGGGTGCGTGCGCGCTGGCATCAGTAACGGGCTTTTGCACAATCAGCGCCAGCGTCTGTGGTACACCGGACCGATGTATAGAAATGAAAAGCCGCAGGCGGGACGCTATCGGCAGTTTTATCAGTTCGGTGCCGAAGCGTTTGGTTTTGGCGGCCCGGATATCGACGCCGAGATGATTCTGATGCTGGCGCGCATCTGGCGCGAACTGGGTCTTGAGCGCGTCTCACTGAAGATCAACACGCTGGGTGACAAAGAAAGCAGGGCGCGCTATCGCGACGAACTGGTGACCTATTTTGGCAGCCACGAAGCCGCGCTGGACGACGATTCGCGCCGGCGCCTCGGCAGCAACCCGCTGCGCATCCTCGACAGCAAGAACCCGGATCTGGCCAAGATCATTGCGGGCGCGCCGACGTTGCTCGATCACCTGGACGACGAATCGGCCGCGCATTTCGCGGGTTTGAAGGATCGACTGGATGCGGCAGACATCGCCTATGACGTCGAGACGCGGCTGGTACGCGGCCTGGATTACTATTCGCGCACGGTGTTCGAGTGGCAAACCGACGCCTTGGGCGCCCAAAACGCCATTTGCGGCGGTGGACGTTATGACAGCCTGGTCCAGCACATGGGCGGGCGCGCGACCCCGGCGCTTGGCTTCGGTGTCGGGCTGGATCGACTGGTCGCCCTGCTGGCGGCTTGCAATGCTACAATCCCGCCCCCGACGCCTGACGTCTACGTGGTTAGCGTGGGTGAGCGCGCTGCTGGTGCGGCCCAAACGCTGGCTGAACGGTTGCGCGACGTCGGATCAATGATCGTGGTTTGCCACGGAAATGAGGGCAGCTTCAAGTCGCAGCTGCGTGCCGCCGACAAAAGCGGTGCGGGCGTTGCGCTAATTCTGGGTGAAGATGAAACCCAGCGCGGTGTAGCGGGTCTGAAGCCTATGCGCGGCGGCGAACAGCGCGAAGTGGCGTTCGACGAACTGCCGGCGATACTGGCCCGGATGGTGGCCCAATAGACGAGCCGGGTTTTGGGGTTTTTGCTCTTGATCCTCGGCACAGATGTGATCGGCGCACAGCGCCACAGTTTTTTTTAATGACGCGTTCCTGTGAACGCGCGAGTAACGGGTAAAGTCGTGGACGAGAATCTTTCAGAAAAAGAACAGATCGAAGAACTGGCGAAGTGGTGGAACGAAAACAAAACGTTCGTCATCACCGGTCTGGCGCTTGGCGCGTCAGTGTTGTTCGGCTGGAACTACTACAAGAACCAGAAATTAACCAAGGCGTACAACGCGGCCGAGGTGCACAAGCTCATGACCGTAGCGGCGAGCGCCGGTAACATTGACGCGGCGACGTCAGCGGCCGAGCAATTGGGGGGCGACTACGCAACGACGCCTTACGCCGATTTGGCGCCGTTCGCGATTGCCAAACTGCACGCCGACAAAGGCGATCTTGAAGCGGCCGCGACAGCACTGGAACCGGCACTCAGCGCTCCGGACGAAATTGGCCAGGTCGCCCGGCTGCGGCTCGCGCGCTTGCGCGTGGCGCAAGGTCGCCCGGCGGATGCGCTGACGGTGCTGACCGGTGCCAGCGATGCCTATGGACCGCTGTTTGCCGAAGTGCGCGGTGATGCCCATGCGGCGCTCGGCAACACCAGCGAAGCCAAAGCGGCTTACGATGAGGCGCTCGATTCCAGTGGCGCCGTCCTGGATCGCAACTTCGTGCAAATGAAAGTCGACGCGTTGGGCGTTGGCGTGGCCAGCGCACCATAGTGAACGGTCGCATGCGCCGCTTTGGTCATTGCCTGGTGGCACTGTCGTGCCTGAGTCTGGGCGCGTGTTCGCTGTTTAGCAGCGGTGATGACGACGAACCCGAACCCGCGACGCTGGTTGAGTTCGACGCGACGACCAAAGTGGATAAAGTCTGGGATGCCGGTCTTGGCGGCGATGCCAAAGGTTTGCGTCTTGGGCTCGTACCGGCCAGCAACGGCGCGCGCGTGTTCGCCGCATCGTTCGAAGGTCAGGTCGAAGCCTATGACGCCATCACCGGCACTCGAGTCTGGCGCACGGATACCGATCTGCCGCTGACCGGTGGCCCCGGCGTAGGTCGCGACCGTATTGCGGCGGGCAGCAGCGAAGGCGATTTGATCACGCTGGCGATCGAAGACGGTACGGTGCTGTGGCAGAAAAAAATCGGCAGCGAAATTCTTGCCGCGCCGGCGTTCACGTCCGACAAAGTGATCGTGCGCACCGGCGACGGTCGCCTGATTGCGTACAACGCCGATGACGGCGAACAGCTGTGGGAAGTGACCAAGCGCGTACAAGGCCTCACGCTGCGTGGCAACTCGGTGCCTGTGGTCAGCGGCGAGCGCGTGATCAGCGGATTTGATGACGGGACACTGGCGTCAGTGAACGTGGCTGATGGCGTAGTGGCGTGGGAACGTCCCACGTCTGAACGACGCGGTCGCACGGAATTTGATCGATTGGCCGACGTGGACGGCCGGGTGGCGGTCATCGGTGAAGATGTGTTCGCCGTAGGCTTCCAAGGCACCGCAGCACTGCTGTCGGCGAGCACCGGCACACCGGTTTGGCGCCAGGATATTTCCAGTCATCAGAGCGTTGCACTGGACTGGAACCGCGTCTACATGACGCGCGCGGACGATACCGTTATCGCGCTTAATCGCGCCAGCGGCGTTATTGTCTGGGAGCAGAGTGCCTTGTCGTTGCGCGGCGTTACCGGTCCGGCCGTCATCGGGTCGCTGGTTGTCGTCGGCGATTTTGACGGCTATGTCCACTTCATGGACGCCGCGACCGGTGAGTTTGTCGCTCGCAAGCGCGTGGCGAGTGGCCCCATGATCGCGTCTCCGCTGGTGGTGGGTGACGTGTTGCTCACGCTCGGTACCGATGGATCGTTGACCGCGCTGCGCCCGGCCCAGCCTACCGCGCCAACGCCCTGATTTGTCATGCTGCCCGTCATCGCCCTGGTGGGTCGGCCAAACGTTGGCAAATCCACGCTGTTTAATGCGCTGACGCGCACCCGCGACGCCATCGTCGCGGATCAACCCGGCCTGACGCGGGATCGCCAGTACGGGTTTGGTATGGTCGGGCCGCATCCCTATCTGGTGGTCGACACCGGCGGCTTGTCCGGCGACGAGGACGGTCTCGACGGTCTGATGGCCAAGCAAACTCAAGCCGCCATCGATGAGGCCGATGCCATTCTGTTCATCGTTGACGGTCGCGAGGGCTTGACCGCCGCGGATCAACAAATTGCCCAGCGTCTGCGCCGACAGCAACAGCCTCTGTTTCTGATCGTCAACAAGTCGGAAGGCTTCGAACCCGAGATGATCACCGCCGAGTTCCACGCGCTGGGCAGCGGCCAGCCGCTGGCGGTGTCGGCCGCTCACGGTCACAACGTCGCGTCGCTGATGGACGAAGTGTTCGAGGTGCTGCCCGAGCCCGAGGGCGAATCAGCCGAGCACAAAGGCATCAAAGTGGCCATCGTTGGTCGGCCCAACGTCGGCAAGTCGACGCTGGTCAACCGCTTGGTCGGTGAAGAGCGAGTGGTCGCGTTTGACCAGCCCGGCACTACGCGCGACAGCGTGTTCGTGCCGTTCGAGCGAGACGGCATCGAATACACACTGATCGATACGGCTGGCGTGCGCCGGCGCGCGCGCGTCCACGACGGCGTTGAGAAATTCAGCGTCATCAAAGCGCTCAAAGCGGTCGACAGTGCTGACGTGGTCATCGCCATGCTCGATGCCCAGGAGGGCGTCACCGAGCAGGACGTGACGCTGCTGGGTTTGGTGCTGTATCGCGGTCGCGCGGTCACCATCGGCATCAACAAGTGGGACGGCCTGGACATCGATCAGCGCGACACCGTGCGCCGCGAACTCGAAGTGAAGCTGCCGTTCCTGGGCTTCGCGAAATCGCATTTTATTTCAGCGCTGCACGGCAGTGGCATTGTGGATGTGCTGAAGTCAGTGCGCGAGTGTCATCGTTCGGCTTACGCCGACATGCCCACGCCCGTGCTGACCGAGCTGCTCGAGGACTGCGTTCGCGCGCACCCGCCGCCGATGAAAGGCGGGCGACGTCCAAAATTGCGCTATGCACACCAAGGCGGTCGCAACCCGCAGACCGTGGTGATCCACGGTTCACAGACCGATCGCGTGCCGGAATCGTGGCGTCGCTACATGATCGGACGCGTGCGCAAGCACTTTCGGCTGACCGGCGCCCCGGTTCGGCTGCAGTTCAAGACCGGTAAAAACCCTTACGCCGGTAAGCGCAATGTCTTGACAGCGCGTCAGGAAAGTCGCCGTAAGCGCATGATTAAGCACGTCAAAAAAAGAAGTAAATAGACGGCCAAGCGAGCGTGCTGGCTGTCGATCCTGCGCACACCGTGAATAATTGCGTCGCACAACGTTCTTCGGCCCGTTGTGTTGCATAATACGGCGTCGATAATTCTACCAGCAGGTAATTCCTAAATGAGTCTTTTGAAATCCATCATCGAAGCGCAGGGCGGCAACGTGCTCAAGCAGCTCGCCGGCAACTTCAACATTAACCCTGAGCAAGCAGGCCAGGCTGTCACGCAGCTGCTTCCCGCTTTGACCGGCGGCCTTAAAAAGAACATGGGCTCGACCGACGGTCTGGGCGCATTGATGGGGGCGCTGCAAAAAGGTAATCACTCGCGTTACCTCGATAACCCGCAGGACCTTGGCAGCGCTGACGCCGTGAACGACGGCAACGGTATCCTTGGCCATTTGTTGGGCTCCAAAGACGCCAGCCGCGCTGTTGCAGCGCAAGCGGCGCAAAACACGGGTCTGGACGTGGGCATGCTGAAAAAGATGTTGCCAATGGTCGCTGCCATGACCATGGGTGGCATGAGCAAACAGGTTCAGGACCAGGGCGCGCTCGGCGGCATTCTGAGCAAAGTCACCGGCGGCGACGCGGGCGGCATGCTGGGTAAATTCCTGGACGCGGACAACGACGGCAGTGTGCTTGACGACGTCATGGGCTTTGCCAAAAAACTGATGTAACGCGATACTCCGCGTATTCCCCGTCGGCGCCGGTCGTCGGCGGGGATTTTTTGTTTTCGCAGCGGGAGTTTGACAGCAAGTGAACCGCCGTTACGGTACACGACGTCGCCGGGGCCTCGGTATGGGCTGGCGCATTCGACTGATTCCCATCGGCCTGTTTGCGCTCTATCTGCTCTTCTACTATTTCTCCAATCAAGAGACTGTTCCGGTCACCGGCCGCAGCCAGCTGGTGGATATCTCGCGCGACGAGGAAGTGGCGCTGGGTCTGGCGTCGTATCGCGACATTTTGTCCAAATCGGATCTGCTGCGCAGCGGCCCGGAAGTGGACGTCGTGCGCGAGATCGGTGAGAAGCTGGTCGTGGCGGCACGCGAGCAGGGCATCGACCCGGGCTACGAATGGGAATTCAACGTCATTCGCTCGGATCAGGCCAACGCCTTTGCACTGCCCGGCGGTAAAGTGGCGGTGTACACCGGTTTGCTCACCGTGGCTCAGAATGACGACGGTTTGAGCGCCGTGATGGGCCACGAAATCGCGCACGCGATCGCCCGCCACGGTGCCGAACGCATGGCTTATCAAAAACTGACCCGCATTGGTGCGATGGCGGCATCGTTTGCGTTGGGCGATCTGGGCTATCAGGGACAGCGGATGGTGCAGGGCGCGCTGGGCGTCGGCACGCAGTACGGGATCCTGCTGCCGTTCTCACGCAAGCACGAATCCGAGGCGGATCGCATCGGTTTGCTGTTGCTCGCACAAGCCTGCTACGACCCGCAGGAGGCGCCACGCCTGTGGGCGCGCATGGGCGCCAATAGCGAAGGCAAGGCGCCGTCGGAATTTGCGTCGACGCACCCGTCGCCCCAGACGCGCATTGAGCAGTTCAACGACTGGATGTCCGATGCCCAAGCCGTTTACGCCGAGTACTGTCCGCTCAGGTAGAGCGTTGCATTTGCAGGCGTGGCGAGGTCCAATGTCGGTGAGGCTGCCTCCTCACTTCTGTATCCGGACACGATAACGATTCATGAGCGACGCGCGTCAGTATTTTTCCTTGAGTTCACCCCTTCGGCTGCGGCACGGCGGCGTGCTGGACAACGCGACGCTGGCGTTTGAAACCTGGGGTGAGCGCAACGCCGACGATTCCAACACCGTATTGATTTGCACCGGGCTGTCACCCTCAGCCCACGTGGCGTCGTCCGCGGCGGATCCCTGTTCGGGCTGGTGGGAAGACATGGTCGGCTCAGGCAAACCCATCGATACCGATCGCTGGTTTGTCGTGTGCTATAACGCGCTGGGCAGTTGCTTTGGCAGCACCGGCCCGGCGTCGGCCGACCCGAGTACGGGCGAGCCTTACCGACTCGATTTTCCAATGCTGACGCTGGAAGACAACGCCTCGGTTGGCGCGCTGTTACTTGATCATTTAGAGATTAAGCAAGTCGCCGCGGTCGTCGGTCCATCCATGGGCGGCATGACGGCACTGGCGTTCGCGATGATGCACGCGGATCGGGTGCGCCACCTGGTGTCCATCTCATCGGCGGCGCGCGCCATGCCGTTCGCCATTGCGCTGCGCTCGCTGCAGCGCGAGTTGGTGCGCAGTGACGGGCAGTGGCAGGAAGGGCATTACGATCACGACAGCGTGCCGGTGGCCGGCATGCGCCTGGCGCGCAAGTTGGGCATGGTGACGTACCGCAGTGCTGACGAATGGCGACATCGTTTCGGACGCGAACGCATTTCCCAGAGCGCCAGTTCCGGCGAGATGTTCGGTCCGGAATTTGAAGTCGAGTCGTATCTGCAAGCGCACGCCAATAAATTCACCGGTGCGTTTGATCCCAACTGTTATCTGTATTTGTCGCGCGCGATGGATTTGTTTGATGCCGCTGAGCACGGCGGCTCGCTGGCCGCGGGCATTGGCTTGCTGGGCATCGACAGCGCGCTGGTCATGGGTGTGCACACCGATTTTCTGTTTCCATTTTGGCAGCAGCAGGAGCTGGCGGACTTGATCGGTGATGCGGGCATCCACGTCACGCTCGAAGCGCTCGATTCGATTCAAGGTCACGATTCGTTTCTGGTGGATATGGATCGCTTCCGACCACCGATGTCGGCGTACATGGCGGGGATTGAAACGTGATCCGGTCGTGCGGGCGCCTTTTGGTCGTAGCGCTGTGGGTTAGCTTTAGCCAAGGCTGTGTTTCCGATGGCGACCATTTCAACGGACCGATCATTGAGATTGACGGCGACTTGCTGGGTCGCTACTGGCTGGTGCGACAAAGCGAATCGAGTTTCGACGCGCCGCCCGCGCAACGCGACGACTGCACCAGCGGTTTCGTGTCCTTGCGCTACGTGATCGATTCGCACGGTCACGTTTACGAAGCGGAAATACTCGAGGCGGAACCGGAAGGCTGCTACGAAGACGCGGCCATGACGTTGCTCCAGACGTGGACGTTTTTGCCCACGTATTTTAATAAGCGTCGCTCCCCGGTGTTGGTCACGCAGCGGATTCCGTTTAGTACCGAGTGATCCCTGCCGCTCGACCTGAGCGGTGACGATCGGCGGTCCGCCCTCGACAAGCTGTTGCCTGCCGATGTTGACGTCTGTCGGTTTTCTGTCCGACCGTTACGTTTGCCTCCACTTTGACTGCTGGCGTACTCTCACGACGTGCACTGTCAGGGTCTCGTGTAAGACTCGTTCTGAAACTTATGAGGCGTCAACGTTGCCAACCGATAAGTCGATCAAACCGCTACGAGCGTTTTTTAGTTTTTCTTCCATCAACGACGCTCACCGGATTGAGCTTGAGAAACATTTGTCGGCGCTTCGTCGCCAGGGCTTGCTTGAGAGTTGGAGTTTCCGGAAGATTCTGCCGGGGGCAGATTGGCAACAAGAAGAGCAGGATGCGCTGGAGACGGCGGAAATCTTCATCCCCCTGATCACCGCGAATTTTCTGGCTTCCGATCATTGCAATGACATTGAGTTGAAGCGCGCCATCGAGCGATACGAGGCAGGTCACACGCTCGTTGTACCGGTCATTGTAGAGCCGTGCGATTGGGAGCATCCGCCGCTCAATGCGTTTCAGGCTTTGCCTGAGCACGCAAAGGCGATCACCGAATGGGACAACCCGGCGCAAGCTTGGGCAAAGGTGGCGAGCGGGATTCGCGCGGTGATTGTCAGCGGTAGTGCCCAACAGATTCGCCCGTCGCCCACCGCGGCAGACTCCGTCGCCCAGGCTCAACTACGCTACTTGCAGGCAATGCGCCAAGCGCACGCGTATGTCGACATCCGAGGGATGGGCGCGCAGGTGAGTGAGCGTCTTCCTCTGGATCAGGTCTATACACGTCTTCGAGTGGCCGGGTCCGAGCGCATGAACGTGGCCAAGGCGAAGAAATCAGCGATGCTGGGCGAGGCGCCGGAACACGATCAGGATCTCTCGCAGGTGTTGGCGCAGCGCCAGGATGTCGCGCTGATCGGCGACCCTGGTTCGGGCAAAACAACGTTTGTGCGCTACGTGGCGCAAACGCTCGCGCGCGCCATTCTGGAAGACGAGACGCTTGTTGAGCGCATTGGGCTGGAAGGGCCGCCGCCTTTTCCACTGTTCATTCGTCTGGAGCGCTTGGCGGACTTTCTACTCAACCATCCCGATGAAGACTGCGCTGTTGACGCCGTCAAGCACTTCTATCGGTTCCTGGATTTCCAGCAGGAAAGTCGTGGCGGCGATTTACCGCCCGGGTTTTTGCGCGAACGCTTTACTAACGGCGAGTGTTTCGTGCTACTCGATGGACTGGACGAAGTGCCGGGTGACGCCTTGCGCAAGCGTCTGGCTCGGCTCATCGAGAATGTACTGGTCGCCGGTCACGCGGCGGGCAATCGACATTTGTTTACCTGTCGGACACGAGCGTATGAGGGGTTCGTACAAGTACAAGGTATTACGACCGCGCATCTGGCGCCGTTTGGGCCGGCCGAAATTGAGCAGTTCGTGCGCAGTTGGTCGCGTGCCCTGTTCACCGCGCGACAGCAAGACACAAACGCGGCGAAAGATCAGGCGCGCGACTACGCCAAAGAGCTGCTGGCTGCGATTGACGACAACCCTGAGGGCCGGCGATTCGCACAAAGCCCGTTGATGCTGACGGTCCTGGCAGTGGTCCATTGGAATCGGCGGCAGCTGCCGGAGCAGCGGGCAGAGCTCTACCACGAGGCGATCGAATACTTGCTCGAGTCGCGCAGTGACTTATCCGCCTACAAACCCCTGCAGCGTCGCGAATGTTTGCAGGCACTGGCACTCGCGATGTTCGAAGACGCCGAGGGCGTGCAGCGCAGCGTGGGTCGCCTCGATGCCGCGGCGGTGGTCCAGGACGAATTGGAATGCGATACACCGGAAGAGGCGATTGCGTTCATCGAGCAAGAGGAACTGCACAGCGGCGTGCTGGTGAGTCGCACGCAAGGCGAAGTGGAGTTTTGGCACCTGATGTTCCAGGAGTATTTGGCCGCGCTTGCGTTAAACCGCGATGAAGACTGGTGGACCACGATAGAACCGCGGTTAGCCGACGACCGCTGGGCGGAGGTGATATTGCTGCTGGCAAGTTGCCGGCGTCGGGATGGCAAAAAAAGGGCGCGGACGATGATCGAGCGCGTGTTAGCCACCGGTAAGGATAGGGCGAGCAGTGCGTTTGCTGTCGCTCAGTGCAGCCGCATGCTCCGTGACATTGCGCCTTATGGGGGCGACGTGGCGGCTAACACGCTGTACCAGTCAATGCTGGACGACACACTGGGCATTTTTGAGCCGGGCGCCGATCCGGTGTCGGAATCGGTCCGCGTCGAGGTGGCGGCGGCGCTTGGGCGCGCGGGCGATCCGAGGCTGAGTGATCCTGCCGCGAATCGAGTACGGATTGAACCGGGACAGTTTCTGATGGGCGCTCAGAGTGAGGATGAGAATGGGCCAGGTTATGACCCCAACGCTTTTTCAGATGAAGCGCCAGTGCGTTGCGTCACGATCACCGATGGGTTCTGGATTGGACGGTATCCTGTCACGGTCGGCGACTTCATAAAGTTCATAGCGGCCGGAGACGACGGGTACCTCAATCCGGCGCTGTGGGATCCGTCAGGTTGGCACTGGCGCGAAGACCAGCAGCTGGAGGCGCCGAACAAATGGGAAAGCCAACTTGGGAGGCTCAACACCCCAGTGGTTGGCGTGTCGTGGTACGAGGCCGACGCCTACGCCCGTTGGGTAAACGGGGCATTGCCAACCGAAGCCCAATGGGAATGGACGGCACGCGGCGCCGAGGCGACGCGCTACCCGTGGGGAAACCTTGAGCCTTCCGACCGACACGCCTGTTTCGATAGTCGTAACGATCAGGTCGTGCCGGTCGGAGTCTATGGCGAAGGCCACACAGCCGCGGGAGTCAGTGATTTGTCGGGCAACGTTTTGGAATGGTGTGCAGATTGGTCGGACGACTACACGGCGGCTTCGACGCTCGATCCAAATGGGCCCGAAAGTGGGGAATTTCGGGTGTTGCGCGGCGGCTCGTTTTTCAATCGTTCTGATTACTTGCGCGCGGCGTTTCGCCTCTACAGCGGTCCGCGTGACCGCATTCAAAACGTTGGTTTCCGTGTGGTTTGGCGTTTTCCGGGAGGACAGACAGAGCTTGATCCTTGAAAGGCCGCGCCGGGCGCGGCCCGCAGCCCATGCAAAACTCGGCGAGCGCTAAGATTATGGTCTATCTTATGGCTGGGTGTCCGGCCTCATGGCCGGGTGTTGCGCGGCGGCTCATTTATCAATCATTCTGATAACTTGCGCGCGGCGTATCGCAACAACAACGATCCACGTAACCGCAATCAAAACGTTGGTTTCCGTGTGGTTTGGCGTTTTCCGGGAGGACAGACAGAGCTTGATCCTTGAAAGGCCACCTCGGGCCGGCGGAAACATCGATCGGAAGTTTTTTCCATGTCCCGCAAGTCCCAAGCGGCAGTAGAGTCCTGGTTTGTATTGGGGATACCAGCGCCAGCAGTCTGCATTAGCGGCTGCCAACTGCCGCTTAAAGCGATAGGTCGACGTACCTGCCGTCGCCATCGCGCATCTGCAGATGGATGAACTCGAAGAACGTCTCGCGGCGTAAGACACATCGTCAACGCGCGGCGCGCAACGGCATCGCCGCGCGCCGCTTCATGTGCATCAAACAGGTTCAACGACGCGCTGTTGCCGCGTTGCATCACAACTGCTGAGTCTGTTTGACCTATGCTGACCGCTGCGCTGCATTGTGCTCATCGAACGTATTGGTTGGATCACCTGGCAGCACGATTGAAAACCACGGGGGAGTTAATGATGAAACGAATCGTATTTCTGATAGCGATTGGTGTCGCGCTGCAGTCGGCATCGGCGTTGGCGCAAGACATCGTCGCCGACCGCGGCGTCGACCAATCCGTCGACTACGCCGCACTGGCCAGAATCGGGCCTTGGGACGACCGCAACTACGCGTTGACGGCGGACGATCTCAAGTTGTTGTCCAAAAACGAGCACGAACTGTCGGAAGCCATTCCGGCGTTCTATCGGGTGGAACTGCGCAAGGCATTCCCGGACATGCTGCGCGAGGGGCCGGTGCAGTATCCGCGCAGCGCGCTGCCGAAGTTTCTGATCAAGTACACCGGCTACAAAATTGACGGTGATTTTTACCGCGATACCAATCGCGAAGGCGATCGCTGGGTGGTGTATCAAAACAAACGCGTTGAAGTGATCGAGGAAGCCGAAGATTCGACTCGTGGACTCGACGGCGAATCGCGCATCACCAACCCGTTCGGCGCGGCGGAGTCGTCCATCGAATACAACCCGACCAATCCGGACATCGTCATTGCCGGTTCCAACGGCCCCGGTTCCGGACAGAAAATGCATTTCTCCACCGACGGTGGTGTGACCTGGAACGCGGCGGCAGCGCTGCCATTAGGTGGCACCTGCTGCGATCCAACCATGGACTGGTCATCGGACGGCACGTTGGCTTACACCGCAACGCTCGGCAGTTCGGTGTTCGTGTATCGCTCGTCGGACAACGGCCAGACCTGGGATGATCTGGCGTCTGAGCCAGGTAACGATCCGCGTCGGGAAGTGTCCTTAGGCGGCTCAGTCGACAAGGAATTTCTGCACGTCGACCGCTCGCCAACGTCACCGTTTCAGGACAACATCTATTTGACCTGGCATGAAAGCAATCGGCTGAAAGTCGCCACGTCGAGTGACCAAGCCAACACCTGGTCTATTGTCAGTTTGCCTGCCACGACGCAGTTCCGCGGTATCGGCAGCGACATCACCACCGATGCGGCCGGTAACGTCTATCACTTCTGGCCGGCAACCTCGAGTCGCATTATCTGGCTGGCCAAATCCACCGACGGCGGCGCGACGTTTGCCGCACCAACGCAAGTGGCGGCAACGCAGGGCGGTTTCGATTTCCCGCTGCCGTCCATTGAATCGCGACGCGCGTTTATTTACGTCGCGGCAGACGTCGACATGAGCAACGGTCCGTTCGCCGACAGTCTCTACGCCGCGTGGACCGATAACACCGGGCCGGACAACGACGGCGTCCCGGCGGCGAACCACGGTCGCATTCAAGTGGCGTATTCGCGTGACGGGGGTGCGAGCTGGGATATCGTGACGCCACACGAGACCGCCGATTCTAACGACGTCGATCGCTGGCACCCGTGGATTGCCGTCGACGATTCGGGCAACGTGCACGTCATTTTCTACGACACGCGACTCGACCCGTCGCGCACCAGCGTGAACCTGTTTCACACGGTGTCCACCGACGGCGCGCAGACTTTCAGCACGCCCGAGCGTCTGACGACGGTGTCGTCGCCGAACATTGGTGGCGGTTTTGAGTTTGGCGATTACAACGGCCTGTCTGCGACGCTCGACTCGATCATCTCGTCATACACCGACAATCGTGCGGAGTCAGGCGCGTTTTTGACCGTCGACGTTTACGCGGTTGGCACCGAGCTCGACGTCGCGACCGATACCGATCAGGATGGCGTGCCGGACGTCAGTGACAACTGCACCAGCGTGAGCAACGCGCCGCAGCGCGATACCAACGGCGACGGTTACGGTAACGTCTGCGACGCCGATTTGAACGACGATTGCGTCGTCAACGTGGCGGATCTGGGTTTACTGCGAGCCGATTTCTTTGCGACCGGCAGCGATCTGGATGCGGATTTCAACGGGGACGGCACGGTGAACGTGGCCGATCTTGGCATTCTGCGTCTTGGCTTCTTCGGTGCACCGGGACCGAGTGGTCAAACGAGCGTGTGCGACTGATTTAATCCGCGGCGCTTTTCGCATCGTAAGGGCGAAGCATCCAGCGCGGGTGCTTCGCTTTTTTGCGGCCTGCCGAGACGGTGTCCGTCGGCTAGAAACCGCTGGCTCGGGTGCGTTCCCGGACGGCGTCGCTAATGTCCAGTTGATCCAAGGTCGCGTCCGCTTCTTGCCGACCGAAGCGGTTCAGCACGCGCGCGTAAGTGGACAGCGCCGCTTGGTCACGCAGTGCTTGCGAGCCCAGAGTATTGATCATTCGAACCTGATCGGTGGGTTTCGACAGCGCGCTCGAATTGATCAGTCCGCTCAGCGCACGGTCCCGGTCATCACCGCGCAACGACATGGCCCAGCGTTCGGCCGACGCGCTGTCCAGACCGGCCCAGTTCGAGGCCACTGAACTCAAGGCTTGTGCGCGCACCAATTCGTCACTGCTTTGCGCCCAGCGCGCAGCGGCTCGTGGTTCGCGGTTTGACCATGTCGATAGCGCCATGCTCGTCGCCATGGCGCGCTGATCGTCACCCAGGCTCGAGGCTTCGCGCAGCGCGCCTCGTGGGTCAGTTCTTGCCAACTGCAGGAGCACTTGGTTGAGGGACTGGTAGTAGCCCGGTTCGTCCTGGTGTTGTTTGACAAAAGCGAGGGCGCGCTGCGGATTGTTTTGGGCGTACGCGTCGGAAATACTCTGTATCCACTGCCCGCGTTCGTCAGCGCTTACCTGGTCCATCATGGAGGCGGCGAGGTCCGGGTCGGTGTAGGCGAGGGTTTGGCCGATTCCCTGGATCGCCTTGGTGTAAGCCTCACCGGAAAGGGTGCTGGCCCACGCCATGGCCCCTGTCGGATCGCTGCGCGCGTGGTTCTGGGCAAGCCGTCCAAACAAATGCGGGCTGACGTCGGAGGGCGGAATCTGATCGAGATATCGTGTCGCGATTTGCGGATCGGTGTTGGCAATTTGTCCCAACACGGTTTGCAGGATGCGCGCCCGTTCCTGCGGCCGGTCAATCGCCATTGCCAGGTCGAGCGCGCGCTGCGGATCGGTGGACGACATCTGGCTCAGCACACTTGGCAGCGTTTTGGCGCGGCGAACATCGCTCAGCGTTTGCGCGAACTGCCAGGCTTTTTCCGCATCGATCGTCGACACGACCATCATGACGCTGGTCAGTATCTCGTCATTGGCTTCGCCTTCGCCAAGGGCGCGCAAAGCGCCATCAGGGTCGTTCTGGGCCCAGGTGGTATAGACCGTTTGCAGGGCGCGTCCGCCGACGGCATCGCCGAGCGATTGCGCCACGCGAACGGCCTGCGCTGGGTAGGTTTTGGCATAGCCGCCAAGCGCGTTGGACAGCGTTCGCGAACGCGCCGCACCGTCAGGTAACGCCAGGACCGCCTGCAAAGCGGCTTCCGGATCTTCATCCATCCAGCGCGAGGCCACGGCGTCAATAAAATGCTGGCGTCGACCGCGATCTTGTATGTTGTCGGCATACGCCAGCGCCGCGTCCGGGTCGTTGCGCGCCCACACAAATGCGACACGCCAGACCGCATCGCGACCACCGACATGACGACTGACCGCCAACGCTTGCTCCAGCGCGAGCACGGGCTGATAGTTCGCCTGATTGCCGATCATCTCTGCTTCGATCCAGTGCGTATCGTGGCGATCGACCAGCTGCGCGCCGATGGTTTTCAGTGTGCCTGGATCGTTGCGCGCGGCGATCGATAGAATCGTGCGACCGGCCAACTTGCGCAGCCGCGCGTTATCGATCTCATTCGCCGCCGCAATCGCACCAGCGGGATCGCTCTTGCTCCAGGCGCTAAACAGGCTCGGCAGGATGATGTCGTCGATGTCCAGATCGATCTGCAGCAGAAACGCCAAAGCGGCGTCGGGATCAATCTCGGCATAGCGAGTAAACAGGATTTCCAGAGCCGCACGCCGGTCGTAACGGTGCGCGATACTGGCGGACTGAAAAATGAGCTGTTCGAGCTCGCCAGCATCGGCACGCCCGGCCAGTACGTACAGCGCTTCGGTTTGGGCGAAGTCCGTGGGCAGCTCGAGCACGTCGTCGACGCTGGCCATCTGCTCGTAGTGCGTGGCGCGATGATCCTTCGCTTGCTCGGCGCTGATGATGGGCTCGGGTGGTTGCAGCGCGGTCGCGGCTTCCGCAGGTATCGCGATGGCTGGACGAACGCCGGTGGTGGGCGCATCGCTCTGGCGCAGCGTAGCGAACAGGTAGCCAGCCAAAGCCGCAACGACGACCGCTGCACCGGTGGTGAAGGCTCGGTTCATACTCGTTCCTCAATACGTTGAGGTGGGCGCCGCGCGGGCAGGTAACAGCGCTTTTGTTGTCACACCCCAAGAGTGTACGACAGATTGGAAATAGAACAGGTCTGATGGAAAATTGGGGTCAGATCGAATCCTGAACCGGAACACCAAGGGTGAGCGTCGCTAGCGCCTCGTTTGCAGGGAGTGTGACGCTGTCATTCAAGCGCGGAGCGGTCGCCAGCTCTGTCGCAAAACCCCCAACGTTAGCCGATGCGTTGCTCGTTCTTATGGGCTGTCGAGGAACAACAACGGATCAACCATCGTGTCGTTAAGCGCGACCGCAAAGTGCAGATGCGGCCCGGTGACGCGACCGGTGGCGCCCACTTTGCCCAACGTGTCGCCGGTCTCAACGGTGTCGCCTGGCTGCACGCCGATTTCGCTCAAGTGGCAGTACATCGTGATCAGCCCTTGGCCGTGATCCACGAACACCGCGTTGCCGTTGTAAAAATAGTCGCCGGTCTCAGTGACGACGCCGCTGGCCGGCGCGAGGATGGGGGTGCCGGTGGGCGCAGCGATGTCGAGGCCAGTGTGCGGATTTCTCTGTTCGCCGTTAAAAAAGCGTCGCAGTCCAAACGCGCTGGACTGCCGACCGCGAACGGGCCAGTCGAAATCAAACTCAGGCTGCTCGACGTCGTCGCGAAAGTTCGACAGGGCCGCGCCGATGCGTTCGCGTTCACCTCGAATACGCGTGACGTCGTCCGGGTTGGGATTGACGTGCCGCGGGTTTTTGACGATCAGGCGTTGCTCGGGATAGTCGCGAGCATCAACGGTGAAGGTCACGCGAAACGCCGCGCCTTCGCTCGGGGTGACGGTGACAAACCGGTCGCCAGGTTCGGTCTTTAACGGCACGCCGACCACGGCTTCCCATTGGTCGCCCGCCATCACGACGGCCGCGCGCTTGTCGCCCAAGCGCACCTGCGGTTTTGGCGTTGTCGCGTCGGCAACCGGGATCAGCACCACGCCGCCAGGCGCCGCGAGATGGGTCGGTTGGGCCTGAGCTGCGTGACTGTTTACCCAACAAAGAGCCAGCAAAGCGCTGATTTTCCAAGTATTCATGATTCGCTTTTCTTAATGGTTGCGTCGACCGTTGCGCCAGCGGTGCCGCGCGCAAGACGAATATCGAGCTGGTCGCCAACGCTCAGTTGCGCCGCGTCGTTGGCGATGCGCCCGTCGTTGGCCTTGGTGACAATGGCGTAGCCGCGCTCCAGCGTGGCTTGCGGACCCATGGTGTCGAGCGCGCGAGACGCAAGATCCAGTCGGGCGCGCTCGCGCCGCACGCGTGTCGTCATGGATTGGTCGAGCGCACGGCCCGCACTGGCGAGTCGCGCACTGAGCGCCGCCAATCGGCGGTCGGGCGACTGCCGCAGGAGTTGGTCGCCAAGGCGCTGCAGACGGTGACGCTTGGCCGTCAGTGTCCGAGTGAGCGCTTGGCCAAGTCGCCGTTCCGCGTCGTCGACCCGTTGCGCCATCCGCTGCACAATGGTGCCGGGATGCCGCGCGCGGTGACGCAGAGTTAAGTGTCGCAACGATTGAGTCGCCTGCTCGAGGTGACGATGCAGCGCCCGCCGACCGCGCTGGTCGGTGGCGCGCAGCGCAGCCATCAGCGTCGCCCGATCGGGCACCACCAGCTCAGCCGCTGCGGATGGGGTGGGCGCCCGGACATCGGCGACAAAATCGCAAATCGTCACGTCGGTCTCGTGGCCAACAGCGCTGACGGTCGGAATCGGGCACTCAAACACCGACCAAGCGACCGCCTCTTCATTAAACGGCCACAGGTCTTCGAGCGAACCGCCCCCGCGAGCGATGATCAACACGTCGCACTCAGCCCGCGCCTCGGCCGTGCGAATGGCCTGCACGATGGCTGGCGCGGCCGCGTCGCCCTGCACCGGCACCGGGTAAATCACCACCGGCACGGCGGGGAAGCGGCGCGCGAGCACGTGGGCAATGTCGCGAATCACCGCACCGCTTGGCGACGTGATCACGCCGATCCGCCGGGGCAAGGTGGGCAACGGCGATTTGATATCGGTGTCAAACAGGCCTTGCTTGTCGAGTTTGGCTTTGAGTTCCTCGTAGGCCCGCTGCAAGGCGCCTTCGCCCGAGTCGGTCATGTGCTCGGCGATGAGCTGATAGTCGCCACGCGGCTCGTACAAACTGACCCGGCCACGGACGATCACCTGCTGGCCATTTTGCGGACGAACGCGCACGCCACGGTTGCGACCGCGGAACATCGCGCAGCGAATTTGCGCATCGGCATCTTTGAGCGTGAAGTACCAGTGCCCGGACGCGGGCATGGCCAGATTTGAGATTTCGCCAGCTACCCACAGCATGGGCAAGCCGCCCTCAAGCAGGCGGCGCGCCTCGCGGTTGACTCGAGCGACGGTGTAAACGTCGCGCTGGGCGGCTCTGGTCACGGAGGCCTTCATCCTTACATGGTAAGTCCAAGGCGTCGCCAAGGGAATGGCAGAGTTTACCGGCGCGGAGTGAGCGCGTAGAATTTGGGGATTAACCGGCCATCGCCGGATTTTTTTTATCCGTGATCAAGACGGTAAGGAGGACACCATGCGCATCGATCAGGAAGCCCTCACGTTCGACGATGTTCTTCTGCAGCCCGCGTACTCCGACGTGCTGCCCAAAGAAGTGGACCTGAGCACCAAGATCACCCGCGGCATCGCGTTGAACCTGCCGCTGGTGTCCGCCGCGATGGATACCGTGACCGAAGCGCGCCTGGCCATTGCATTGGCGCAGGAAGGCGGCATGGGAATTGTTCACAAGAACATGACCATAGACGAACAAGCGCGCGAAGTGTCGCAGGTTAAAAAGTACGAGAGTGGCGTGATCACCTCGCCGATCACCGTCTCGCCCGACAAAACCATTCGCGATGTGATCGAGCTGACGCGAGCTCACAACATCTCGGGTGTGCCGGTGGTGGATGGCCGTGAGACCGTCGGCATCGTTACACGCCGCGATTTGCGCTTCGAAACGCACCTGGACGCACCGGTGACCTCGGTCATGACGCCCAAGGAAAAACTCGTCACCGTTGGCGAGAATGCCCCCAAGGAAGAAGTGAAGCGTCTGCTGCACAAACACCGCATTGAGAAGGTGTTGGTGGTCAGTGATGACTTCGAGCTTCGCGGCATGATAACCGTGAAAGACTATGAAAAGGCTTCAGAATTTCCACTTGCCTGCAAAGACGATCGCGGTCGTTTGCGGGTGGGCGCGGCACTCGGCACCGGTGCCGACACGATGGATCGCGTGGCGGCACTTGTGGCCAGCGGCATCGATGCGGTGGTTGTGGACACCAGTCACGGGCACTCCGAAGGGGTGCTGCAAACGGTCCGTAACATCCGCGCGGCGTACGGCGATCTGCAGATTATCGGCGGCAATATTGTCACCGCCGACGCGGCGCTGGCGCTCAAGGACGCGGGCGTTGACGGGGTCAAAGTGGGTATCGGGCCCGGCTCCATTTGCACCACGCGGGTGGTCGCTGGTGTCGGCGTGCCGCAAGTCTCGGCGGTGGCCAACGTTGCCAAGGCGCTCGAAGGCACCGGCATTCCGCTGATTGCCGACGGCGGCATCCGTTTTTCGGGTGACATCGCCAAAGCGATCGCCGCGGGCGCGCACACCATCATGATCGGCAGCTTGTTCGCCGGCACCGAGGAGTCCCCGGGCCGGGTCGAGCTATACCAGGGTCGGTCGTACAAGTCTTACCGCGGCATGGGTTCTCTTGGCGCCATGGCGCAGAAGCAGGGCTCCAGCGATCGCTACTTCC
>JBGCFP010000008.1:0-3954 GCA_045107005.1 Gammaproteobacteria bacterium | reverse complement strand
TTACGGCAAATATCTTTGACCTTCATCCCCGCATCAGCTTCTTTCAGAATCGCGATGATCTGGGACTCGGTAAATCGTGACTTTCTCATTTCAACCTCCTAGCAATAGAATGCCAGAAAGCTCTACAAATGACTGTCGCTCTGGTGGGGAAGCTTACGGGCGTTGCGTAGCGATGGCATACCCTATCCGGACGTTCGTAGTTTGTGGGTCGATCCGAATCTCTCCGGGCGCGTACTTGCGGCAACATCCAGCGGGTTGGTTGAAACCTTTGATGCGGGCGTGACGTGGGCGACTGTGAGCCCGGCCGTCACAAATGGTTTCTTCCTGGATGTCACGTCCAGCGGTGACCGGCCATTGACGATTTTTGCGTTGCGTGGTGGCGATTTGTGGCGGTCCACGAATGCCGGGTTGGACTGGGACGTCGTATTGTCGCAAGTGAGAACGTCTCCGGGCGAGCCGGCTGTCGAAATTGACGCGCACAACGCTGACATTGTTTACGCTGGCCTGTTCAGTCAGGGGCTCAGCCGAAGCGTCGACGGTGGCGACACCTGGCAATTGGCCACCGGTGCTGATCAGGAACGATCGGCCACCAGCGTTGCCTCGGATCCCAATGTACCCGGACTGGTCTATGTCGTGTTGGATGGGGAACGCGTCTGGCAATCGTCAAACTTTGGCGAAACGTGGTCCGATATTACCGCTGGGCTCCCTCAGGGCATACGTTTTTACCATATGGCGCTCGATCCATTTGAGACGGGGCGATTGTATCTGGCAACAACGTCCAGCAGTTTTTACGTCCGTGACAGCCGAACCGGTGACTGGCGCAATGTGGGTCGTCCGCAACCCCAGTCTTGCATCTACGGCGTGTGTCGCGTCTTGCCCGATCCGGAGCACCGTGGGCGCGTCTTGATGACGTCGGGTAGTCGATTGTTTGAGTACCAGTTTGACTCCGACAATGATGATGTTGGTAACAATGTGGACAACTGCATCTATGCCGCCAATCCTTCGCAAATTGACAGTGACGGTGATGGAATCGGCAATGCCTGCGATGCTGATATCGGGCCGGCCGAGAACGACTGTGTCGTCAATTTCATTGACCTCGGCGTATTGCGTGCGGCGTTTTTCTCACAACTCGGTGCGACGAATTGGAATCCTGCCGCTGATTTCGATAGCAACGGTGTCATCAATGCTACCGATTTGGGCATCCTGCGCGGTCAGTTTTTTCAGGCGCCGGGGCCGTCGGCCGTGTCATCAGCTTGTGACGGCAGCGGTACCTGACACGATCCCGGCCGATCATCGCGATCGGGCCTTGGTCTAACTGCATGCGACAAAGCGCGTTCGCTGATTGGAGTGTGGTAGTCGCTCAAGGTGCGAGACGCACCCACAAGTGACCAATTTACAGATCAATGAGGAGGCGAAATTTTCGCCTCGAGCGCCAGCGGTAAATTTCGAAATCCCGATCTAGAGTGAGTATCTGTCCCGTGTCGATTTGATCAGCCAAGTCAACGAGACAAGCGTCCGCAAGATCCATCGGTACGTCTCGGTATTTCTTTATCAGTTTCTGAATTGACGTCGCACGATCAACCAAGCGTACTGGCGTTTGAAAAACTCCGTTGGCGACATTCTCAATGACGGCCTCTGATGCCCCGTAAATTCGACGCAAGAGATGGCATGCTTCGGCAATTGCCGCCTCGCATGTGATTAGCGGTCCGACGATGTCAGAAACGACTTCTACGCATTGCAAATGATAGCGTTCGTCTCGATCGAGCAACGCGACGATGACTCCCGTGTCCAGGAGCGTTGAGTTCATCTTCCGAAGTCTTGCAAGTGTTCGTCGTTACTTCCAAGATCATCTATGCCAGATGAAAACTTGCCGAGGCCGACAATTTGCTTGGCTCGTTCTCCCGGAAACGGGTCAGCATCGCATAGCGCTCGGATGGCCTGACGAATTGTTTCGGAGTCGCTCCAGCCATGGCGACGCTGGAGGCGGCGCATAGTTTGTCGGGTACGCTCATCTATTCTTGCGTGCACTATTTCATCCATGTATACAATAATAGCAAAGTATACAAACTAAGCAAGCTGGTGCTGACAATTTGTGCGCCACGAGGTGGGTGTCCGTGTCTGTGGTGAATTGCAGTTTCAGCCGCGACTGGAAGTTCGTACCGACCTCGACAGTGCCGTTGCCGTCGATAATTGCCCAGTCGTGCCAGCTTGCGATGGTTATCGCCGGATTTCGTTTTTGGCGTCGCGCCGCCAAGTGAGTGGTGAACGCGGGCGGCGTTGGGTACTGCCAAATTAACTTCGCAGGATCCGCGATTGATCTAGACGAAATCTAGGCAGCTGCCCTGCTCCACTCTGCAAACGCACTTGTCCTCAGATCGCGATAATTTTTGGCAGCGGCCATATGCCTGCCAAGATTGAACAAATTGTAAACAGCGGCGTGAGCGCTCAAAAATCGTTGGCCATGTTTGACCGATTTGAATTTTCGCATCCCTCGCTCTCGAACTCTCGTTGGTTGATGCGACAGCTCCGCTCGAGCGCGCAGCCTGCCCTCGGGGCATTGTTCGCGTATTGAGAATTATCGTGGATCGCTTCAGGAATCAACTCCCTTTGCGCCACTCCGTAACTCTGCAATTTGTCCGTCACAACCTTCCTCGGCTCGCCACCGTGGCTTCGCAGTAGGCGCTTGAAGAAACTCTTTGCCGCCTGGCCGTCTCTTCGAGACTGCAGAAATACATCAACGACTTCGCCATCTTGGTCGACCGCCCGCCACAAATAGTGCAGCTTCCCTTTGATCTTTACGAAAACTTCGTCAATGAAGAACGTATCGCCGTAACCCTTGTGACTTCGCTTAAGTCGCCGGGCGTATTTCCGACCGAACTTTATGCACCAAAGGCGAATAGACTCGTGGCTCACGGTGATTCCTCGCTCGGCCAACAGATCTTCAACGTCTCGATGGCTGAGATTGAATCGATAGTAGACCCAAACAGCGTAACTGATGATCGACGGTGGAAACCGATGGCGCTTGTAAGTGTCCATGTCCTATTCTACAAAATATCGGCATTTAACTTGGCAGTGCCTTCCGGACTGGGGCCAGCCCTGGCAGTACCGCGGCGACCAAGCAAAACGTCCGCGAACCTTCCGGGTGCGACATAAGTCTGCGAAATTACACCTGATTTGTGAATCTCATCACAAGGCGCGATGCGTTCGATCTGAGTGAGTCCGCTATACTATTTTAATGCCTGGTCAGAACATTCAACTCAGCGATCTTGAGCGACATTTGATGTCGTTCTACAAACGCACCGGTACCCGAGGGATGGTTATGCTGGTCACCGTGGTTTCTGTGCTCGGCTCGATGCTGCTCACCATGGGTTTGATATATCCGCTCGCTGCGCCGGAAGTGGCCAAGGATGGGTTCTGGTATTTTCTTGGTGGCAGCGTTGGCGTGCCACTGCTAATCGCGCCTGTCGCCACCTTGCTGATTGCGCGCCTGCTGGTCCTGCTGCAACGTTCGTTTGAAGTGGTCAAGTCGCTTTCCACTACGGACCCACTGACCGGATCGGCGAACCGACGCGGTTTTTTCTCTCTTGCAGAACAAAATATTCGAACCTTGCGGGGCAACCATATATGCGGTGTCGGCATGGTGGATCTGAACGACTTCAAGATACTGAACGATGCTCATGGCCATAAAGCGGGCGATACGGCGCTGGTGAACATCGCACAGGCGTTGCAAAAGATCATCGGGGAGGCCGGCACGGTGGGCCGGATCGGTGGGGACGAGTTTGCGCTTCTGATCATCGCCGAGCCCGCCCGGTTTGAACAAATCAGGGCGCAGATCGTCAAGCGCTGCACGCAGCTCGTGTTCACCACGGCGTCGGGTCAGCATATTGGTTTGTCTGCGAGCGTCGGCATTGTGCAACTCGGTGAAGACGAAAGTTTTGACGAGGCGTTGGCAAG
>JBGCFP010000079.1:0-7381 GCA_045107005.1 Gammaproteobacteria bacterium | reverse complement strand
GAACATATTGCCCTCGAACGCAGAGCGGTCGAGATCACTGTCACTCGAGCGCCATTCGTAGCCTGCCTCCCAGGTCAGCAACCGTCCCTGAGGCTTGCGCACGCCTACATAGAGCCGGGTCAGGTCTTGATTACGCTCGCCGTTAATAAAGTCCATCTGGCTCAGTGACCACCGCAGTACAGATTGCCAGTCGCGACGCCAAGTGTGGGTCCACGCGATGCGCGACTCGATGTTGTCGATGAACGTGCCTTCGTCAAACGTCTCCTGGTTGATCCGTGCCGTTTGGAAGTCAACAAATGAGTCTTCGCGTGGTGACCAACGCACGTCAATTTCCCAGGACGGATTGGTGGCGTCCGGCGCAGCCGAATTGTCGAAGCGTCGCTCCTGGACACCGACACGCACCGAGCCGACGGTCTTGGCCGTGGCCGCCCAGGTCAGACCGACCAGAAAACGCCAGTCGCGGCCATCGCGGGAGGCACCATTCGGAGCGAGTGTGTCAAAGCCTATATCCGTCAGCACAGCGTCAAACACGACGGCCGTGCGCTGATGAAACTGCAGTGACAAGCCCGCACTGGCAAAGACGGTGTCGTAATCGAACGGACGCGTACGCGTGAAATTGTTGGTGTGCTCGCGCTGATCACCGCCGGCTTCAAAGCGCAAGCGCCCACGATTGCCGTCAGCGCCATAGCGAAAACGAGCGCGCCATTTGTGGTGGTCAAACTGGTCGGGCTGCGCGGGAAACAGGGGTGAGGTCGGGTCCAGACCACCGGTCTGATCGTTGCCACGGCCGCGATGTCCCTGGGCGGTTGCCGCGGCCAGATCCAGTCGCCCTCGCGACCCGAACTTGAGCCGAGCGACGCCGCTCAGGCTGTGATCATCGTAATCGTTCGACGAATCATTGAAAAAATGGGCGTATTCCCCCTCATACAACAGGGCGAATCGTCGCGTTGACGGGGCCGTCGCGAGCAGCATCGAAGGGCGCAGCGTACCGATGGCGGATTCGAATTCGTTGACCCTGGTGTCGAAAATGTTCGAATCGTGGGCAATCGAGGCGCCCAGGTTTACGGCGAAAGCCTCGGCGGTCGCGGCGTCAAACTCGGTATCCGGGCCCAATTCCACGCCCAGCGCTTGACGAGCGAAGGTGAACAGCAGAAATAGCGCGCCGAGCATTGGCGCCGAGCTCGACCTCATTGTTTGGTGCCACCTAGTGCAAAGTAAATCGATCCAGAGCGTCACAGGTTACGCTGAAATAAGTACAATTGACAGCGCTGTCAATTGTGCGCTAGTGTCGATGCGTAAGAGGTGCCAAGAACGACGATAACACAGTACCTCAGCGCCGATTGTGCGCCTGCACGCCGCTTGTGGCCGTGCGTTTCACGAAAAATACTCTGCGTGCGCTTTCGATGGCGCAGATTCCTGGGAAGAGTTGGCGGTGACCGTTCGCGGTGCTGGCAGATACTCCGCCCTTAGTTCTGCCACGACCGACGAACCATTCGATGGAGCTGTCTTGAGAAAGTTGCCTGGAAACATAAACGATTCTGGACGCCAGTCGTGAACACGAACGGCCACCGGTGGTTCGCCGTTTACACGAAGCCGCGTCAGGAGCAGGTTGCACTGCACAATCTGGAGCGCCAGTCGTTTGAATGCTTCTTGCCCCAAGTGGCCAAATGCGCTCGGCGTCGCAGGTCAAGTCGCGCCGCGGCGTATGAACCCTTGTTTCCGCGCTACCTGTTTCTGCGCGCGGACGATCAACAACAAAGTCTCGGCACGGTCAGATCAACGCGCGGTGCTATCGGATTGGTCAGTGCAGGTGTTGAGCTGAGTACGGTGCCAGAGGGTGTGATTGATCAGCTGAAAGCGCGCGTTGATTCAGCCATCGCGCTGATTCCCGCGGACACGATAACGCTCGCACGTGGCGATAAAGTGCAGATTGACGAAGGCCCTCTGGGTGCTTTGGAAGGGATATTCAAAGAGCAACGTGGCCAAACCAGGTCGCTGTTGCTGATCGAGATGCTCGGTCGGCAAACGGCCGTCGAGATTGATTCGCGGCTGGTAAAGAAAGCCGACTGACGACGGTTTTTTTTGCGGCCTTTTTGTGGTTTTTTTATGCGGTGCTAAACGGCACTGCAGGGCGGTAGCGTGCCTGCGCGACGGTGCCTGAACAGCGCTTGCTATCTTCTCGATCCAGGGCACAAAATGCGCGCGGTGAGCCTTTTACAGGTTTGCCGCTATCCTCATCGGAGCCTTCGATTCCATGGCAGCAAAACACATACTGACGATCGTGCCAGCGCGCGGTGGTTCGAAGGGTATTCCGGGCAAGAATATTCGGCCGTTTGCCGGCAAGCCGCTGATCGCGCATTCGATCCACGCGTCACTGGCGTGTCCGATGGTGAGCCAGACCGTCGTCTCGACTGACGACGCATCCATTGCCGACGTGGCGACCAGATATGGCGCCGAGGTGATTAAGAGGCCCGCGGAGCTGGCAACCGATACGGCACTGGTCATCGAAGCCATTCGCTACACCGTGCGCAAGGTGGAGGAGCGGGGAACGCCCGTCGACGTGATCATGCTGCTCGAACCGACGTCGCCGGTTCGACGCGACGAAGATATCGAACGTTGTCTTCAGGTGGTGTTGGACGACACGGCTGACAGTGCGGCGACCTATACACAGTCACCAATTTCACCAAACCGACTGTGGCGCATTGACGGCGACGTGGTTGAACCGTACATCGCCGGCGCCGTGCCCTGGCTGCCGCGACAAAAACAGCCCGTTGCGTTTGAGCTGACCGGTCAGATCTACACCATGAGCAAGGCCATTTTGTTTGCTGACGAATCGGCGATCTCGACGCTGCTGGGCCGCATTTATCCCGTGCTGACGCCAAGGGAATCGGCGCTGGACATCGATACCGAACTGGATTTCGTCATGGCGGAAAAAGTCTTTGAGCATTTCCACGCGCAGGCGTGAACAGAGCGAGTAAACCGTAGAATGAAATCGCTGAAAAATCTGCTGAGTCTCGAGAACAAGACGGTATTCATAACAGGCGGTGCCGGTCACCTGGGCAGCGCGATGTGTGAGGCGCTTGCCGAGCAAGGTGCCAATGTCGTCATCGGTTCACGAGATACCGCCAAGAGCGAGTTGCTCGCCACCGCGCTTGCCGATCAGTACGGCATCAAAGCGGCCGGGGTCGCCGTGGACATTACCGACCCGGAGAACATCGAACAGACGCTGGCGTTCATTGATTCACAGTTTGGCGGTCTTGATGTGCTGGTCAACAACGCCTGGTCGGGCAAGAAGAACACGTTTGAATCGATCAGCATTGACGACTGGAACTACGACATCGATGTTTGCCTGAATGGTGTGTTCTATACGGTGAAAAAGGCGCTTCCGTATCTGAAGGAAAAAGGCGGCGCTATTGTCAACGTGGCGTCGATGTATGGCCACGTCGCGCCGGATTACAAGATGTACGTTGGTACCGATCACGCGAACCCGCCCAGTTACGGCGCCGCCAAGGCCGGTGTGATTCAGCTGACGAGGTATTTGGCGAGTTTTTTGTCGCCGCACGGCATCCGCGTCAACGCAATTAGTCCCGGACCGTTTCCGTTTGGGGATATACGCAACAATGCCGAGTTTATCGGTGCGCTGGAATCCAAGACCATGCTCAATCGCATCGGTGACCCGGAAGATCTCAAAGGCATCATCGCGCTTCTGTGTTCCGACGCGTCAAGCTATATGACCGGTCAGAATATCTGCGTCGACGGAGGCTGGACTTCGTGGTGAAACCGATTAACCTCGGCATTATCGGGCTCAGCGATGGCAACGGACATCCGTTCTCGTTCTCGGCAATCTTCAACGGTTTTGATCGTGCCGGGATGAAGGCTTCGGACTGGGACGTGATTTACAACTATCTCATCACCCGAGATTCATCCGAGTTTGGCTTTGATGGCGTCAAGGTGACCCATGCCTGGACGCAGGACCCGGAGATAACCCGCAAGCTGGCACGCGCGTCGAATATTCCCAACACGGTCATGAATCCGGACGATATGCTCGATGACGTCGACGGCGTCATGATTGCCCGAGATGATTACGAAACGCATTATCCGTTGGCGAAGTCGTTTTTAGAACAAGGCAAATTCGTTTTCATCGACAAACCCTTGAGTCTGGACGTTGGCGAACTGGCATACTTTCGGCCGTTTATGGACGACGGCCAGCTGATGTCATGCGCGGGCGCCCGATACGCACGGGAGCTCGACGAGATTCGCGGCACCATTGACTCGTTTGGCGACTTGAAGTTAGTCCGCGGTACCGTGGTTAACAGCATGGAAAAATACGGCGTACACATGCTCGACGGCATTTTCAGCGTGACCGGATTCAACGTCAAAAGCGTGTCGTGCGTCGACGCCAAACACACGTCGATGGTGATCAGGAATCATGACGATTCCATGATTCACATCGATGCGCTGGGGCAGTCGGCGAAAACGCTGCAGTTCGATTTCTGGAGTGATCAAAAGCGGTTTCACGCTGAGACGAACGACAATTTTTCGATGTTCCGACGTTTGTTGTCCCACTTTGTTGCGATGATGCGGACGCGCGAACCAGCCGTGTCGCCGGATTTGGTCATGAATACGATGAGAGTGCTCATTGCCGCGAATCGCTCTCGCGCCGAAGGCAGAGTCATTGAGATCGATGAAATTGTCATCTGAACTGAACGGCAAGTCCATCGTCATTACCGGAGGCGCAGGCCTGATCGGTAAGGGGTTTGCCGAGGCGGTGGCAAACAGCGGCGGTACGGTCGTGATTGCGGATATTGACGACGCGGCGGGCGAAAAAGCGCGTCAGCACATCGCAACCAAGGCGGGCGCCGACCGAGTGCGCTTCGTCAACGTCGATATTACGAGTGAAGAGTCGCTTCGTGACATGATCGAACTCGTGACCCGAGAGCACGGCGGCATTGATGCGTTAGTGAACAATGCCTATCCACGCAACGCTAGCTATGGGCGTGACTTTGAGGACGTGACCTACCGCGATTTTTGCGAGAACGTGAATCTGCATCTGGGTGGATATTTTTTGGCTTCGCAGCAGGTTGCGAAGCACATGGTAGAGCGAAAGAGCGGATGCATCGTCAACATCGCGTCGATCTACGGCTTTATGGCGCCGCGATTTGAGCTCTACGCAGATGCCAACTTCACCAGTCCGGTGGAGTACTCGGCAATCAAAGGTGGACTGTTGAGTTTGACCAAGTACCTGGCGTCTTACCTCGGCCGGCACGACATTCGGGTCAACGCGATCTCCCCAGGCGGTGTCTTTAACCAGCAGGCGGAGTCGTTTGTTGAGCAATACGCACGCAAGACGGTAATCGGTCATCGTATGGCCGAGCTCGACGACCTTACCGGCGCGCTGGTTTTTCTACTAAGCGATGCGTCGAAGTACATCACCGGCCAGAACATCGTCGTCGATGGCGGTTGGAGCATCTGACGTCGTGGTCTGTCCTGCATTATTCACGAGTGCCTGAGAAAGAAACATGCAAAACAAAATTGCTCAGACTCTGTGCAACTGGGGCGTATGCGACGAGGCGGCGATCAAACCGTTTTATCCCCAAGTGCGGGACAGAGACGATATTGCCATGCTGAAGTGTGCGAAGTCCGGCGTGATATTCACCTCAACGACTGAGCACATGGATATTTCGCACTATTCCCTGAAACATGAATTTCCGCACTACTGGAAAGAAGATAATCGGCGCAAGGCGATCATCGATTCCTCGGAGGATGCGGCGCGCCGAAAAAAGCAATTTCAGGCGTTGATTCAAAACAAGAAGTGGCTGGACGTGGGGGCAGGTGCTGGTGGCGTGCTTGAAGAACTGGCACCGTATGCCGAGCGGGCCATTGCCGTTGAGCCGCAACAGCGCGCGCTGGATGCACTCCAAAAGGCGGGCTATGCGGCCTACGCTGACATTGCCGATGTGCCCGACGACGATCTCGACGTCATCTCCCTGTTTCACGTATTCGAACATCTGACCGATCCGCTGCAACTGTTGCAGACGGCTTACGGCAAGTTGAAGGAGGGTGGCAAGTTGATCGTCGAGGTGCCGCACGCCAACGATTTTCTGTTTGCGTGGCTGAACCTCGAAGACTTCAAGAAATTCACGTTTTGGAGCGAGCACCTGGTCTTGCATAACCGGCAGTCTCTTGGCGCTTTCATTGACAGGGCCGGGTTTCGAAATACGGTTATTTCTGGCTTTCAGCGCTACAACCTCGCCAACCATTTGCATTGGATGAAAGAGAAGAAGCCGGGTGGTCACATCAAGTGGAGCATGCTGTCCACGCCCGAGCTTGATACGGCCTACGCCAACATGCTCGAGCGCACGGATATGACCGACACACTGATTGCCGTGGCGGAAAAATGAACGCTCTTTATGGTCGCTTGGGTGTGCGCTGAACGCGGCACGCCGAGCGCACGCTGACTGACCGGATATTCTTAAAATGACGTCGCACCGTCAGGTTTTTCGTTCCAGTGCCATTATTGGCGGCGCTTCGGTCGTCAATATGATGATCGGTGTCTTGAAAGTCAAAGCGCTCGCGGTACTGCTAGGACCGATGGGAATCGGCTTGATGGGCCTGTATCAAAACGTGATGAGCGTTGCGTCGACGCTTGCCGGTTGCGGCGTTGGCACCAGCGGCGTGCGGCAACTCGCCGCGACGCCCGATGATCCGGCAACGCTTGGCATCGTGCGCCGAGCATTGTGGACCGCGCATCTTTTTCTGGGGTTGTTTGGCATGGTCCTGTTGTGGCTATTCCGTGCACCGCTCACACAGTGGGTGTTCGGCCACTTGGAACACACTGCCCAAGTAGGCTGGTTGGGCATTGGTTTGTTGCTCACGTTGATTGCCGGCTCTCAAACGGCTTTGCTGCAAGGGCTTCGGCGAATCGAAGATCTGGCGCGTGTGAGTATCTTGAGCGCAGTTGTTGGTGCGGCGCTTGGCGTGCTGGCGGTCTACTTGCTTGGCAGCGACGGCGTGATCTGGTTTGTCGTCGTCGCGCCCGCTGCTAATGCCTTTGTCGCCAGCTGTTACGCGGCGCGACTGCCGCGGCTTTCGTCAAACGTTGAAATCGTTGCCGTCCGGCAGCAATGGCTTGCGCTGCTCAAGCTTGGCGTTCCGTTGATGTGCGCCGGATTGATCATGCTGGTGACACAGCTGATTGGCCGATCGTTTGTGTTACGCGAACTGGGACTGGATGCGAGTGGTTACTTTCAGGCGGCGTGGGCGATATCGATGATCTACGTCGGCTTCGTGCTCAACGCCATGGCCATGGACTACTACCCGCGGTTGAGTGCTGCGATCACCAATCACGAGACCGCGCGCCAACTGGTGAATGAGCAGGTCG
>JBGCFP010000078.1:0-4511 GCA_045107005.1 Gammaproteobacteria bacterium | reverse complement strand
GCCGAGCAGCTCCACGGTGCTGTATTTCTGCCTTACCCATTCGAGGTAGGGAGCGATGCCTTTTCCACCGGATGATTGTTGCTCGTTGCCCTGGTTGCATAGCGTAGTCACGTGATTAATCAGCGGCCCGATATCGCGTTCAAACGTGTCGGTCTGGATTGGCATGGCAGCGTTTTGAGTGCAGAGAAGTGCGATCTCCTCAGGCAGCGCTTCGGCTGGTGGCATTTTCGTGTCTTTGAGCAGCACCGGTATCACCGTCGTGGTCGAATCTTTGAGCGCGATACTCAGTTCTTTTCTAACCCAGTCTTCCTCTTTGTCCAGCCTGCGGCGATGAAACTCATCGTGCGCGCCAAGCCAGCCCGGGCCGATCACTGCAAGTATCACATTGGATTCTTGCAAAGCGTCCAGTATTTCATTGGGAAAAGACTTGCCGGGCGCGATCGTCGACACATCCAGGAAAACGGCATCTTGGCCCAGCGCTTGCACCAGAGAATCTCGCAACCGCCCCGCCTCCGCATCCACATCCCCGCGTCGGTAACTAATAAACACTTTCGTCGTCATCGCAGATCATCCACTGGTGGGGCAGGAACACAGGCTTCACGAGAATAGAAAAAACGCCGTCGGCACGCAAAGCCTGTCTGCGGCGATCAACACTTGAGCATCGCCAAAAAAGAGCATTTGTATCCGGACTCATTCAATTGAAAAGAAATTCCCTCGACCCACTTTTTCACAAAATCTTGTCTTTACTAAGTACGACCGCAAAGCATTTGCGGTTGGAACAACCCCTGTCGAACAACGGCGCGCGTTTGGAACGAGTTCAATGCCTACCACGCCACCGGACGTTCGACAAGACAACAAGTCGGACATCGACACCGATTCACCGACGGACTGGAGGCAACAAGAAAAATGACTATTCGATCTTTCTGGCGGACCTGTCTGATTGTCGCTCTTGCGGCTTGGCCAGCGCTTGGGGCTCAAGCGCAGACCGATGCGGACGACAACAAAGGCCGCGAATTCTTGATGGGCTTTCTGCCCAACTTTGACGATCAGGTAACGATCCAGGTTCACCTGACCGCCGATTCGGCCACTCTGGTCACGGTGGAATACCCGGTCAACACCCCCGTGTTTACTACGCAAGTCGCAGTGAACCCCGGTGAAATCACGATCGTCGATCTGCCCGTGACCACCACCACCGGTTGGGTCGCCAATACGATCGCCAACAACGCGGTGCGCGCGTTCGCTGACGACGAGTTCGTCGCTTACATGATTAACCTGCGTCCGTTTTCCAGCGACGCTGCATTGGCGTTGCCGGTCGATGTGCTCAACACGGACTACATCGCTCTGACCTGGGACGCGACCGTCGCCGGCGAGTTTCTCGTAACGGCGCCGTTTGACGGTACGGAAGTGACCATTACGCCGAGCAACAACATTTTCGGACACGCGGCTGGCGTTCCGTTTGTGGTTTCGCTCGATGCTGGCGAAGGTTACCTTGCCCAAAGCACGTTTACGGGCGCCGCGGGGAATCTCACCGGTTCACTGATCTCGGCGAACCGTCCGGTGGCCGTGACCAACGGTAACGTGTGCACCAACGTCCCACAGGGCACCAGCTTCTGCGATCACGTTTTTGAAGTCGCACAGCCGGTGCAAACCTGGGGTGGCGAGATGGTCGTAGCCGCGCAGCCAAATCGCCCGCAAGGCAGTTTCTACCGCGTCGTTGGTGGTGCGCTCGGCGAAGTCGCTGACGTGCTGCTCGACGGTACCGTCATTGGCTCTTTGCCTTACGGCGAGTCACTCACCATCGGTCCGTTGATCGGTGATCACGTCATCGCGTCGCAGGATCCGATGGAAGTGCCGATTTTCGTCGGTCAGTTCATGACCGGATCGCAGGCACCGAATGCCGGTAACATCGGCGACCCGGCCATGGGTAACATGATACCGACGGAACAGTATTTGTCGGACTACACGTTCTCGACCGTTGGTGGCGCACAGTTCGCGCAGCATTTCCTGACCATCGTCGCGGCGAACTCGGAGCTCGATGACGTCTTGTTTGACGGTGCCCAGGTGGGCGCGGCGTCGTTTACGCCGATTCCGGGCAGTGCGTTTTCGGTTGCGCGTCTGCCCATTTCCGACGCGACGCACACCACCTCTTCGCCACAGGCGGCGAACGCCGACGACACGATTGGGCACGGCATCACGGTGCAGGGCTACAATCAGGATGATTCCTATGCGTACCCGGGCGGCGCGTTGTTCAACATCATCACGTCAACCGGCGACGCCAACCCACCGGTGTGCGACGCGACTACCGTGGCCGGTCCGCCGCCGTTCCTGCTCGGTTCCGGCACCGATAACCGACCCACCGAAGATGTGAACGGCAACGGCGACCTTGACCTTGGTGAAGACCTGAACAACAACGGTCAGATCGATGAGGACACTGGCGTGTTCAGCGTGTCGCTTGCCAGCGGTGCCGACAACCTGACGCTGACCCTGGATCCGTTTTCCCCCGGCGACGGCATGGCGACCTATCGGGTTGATCTGACTGACCCGGCCAGTGATGGCTCGGGCGACGTCCTGATCGAAGATGGCAGTGGCAACATCTGCACTCAGCCGGTCAGCCTGACGGTCGAGGTTGAGCCGCTGATCTGCGACATCAACGAGAACGGCGTGGTGGATCGCGTCGACATCCGCACGATTGTCACGATGAACGGCATGGCCGTGAAACCGGGTATGACGCCGGACATCGACGGCGACGGCGTGGTCACGATTCTCGATGCGCGTCAGTGCGTCCTGCAGTGCACGCTCCCCAACTGCGAAATTCCAAAATAAGAACTACAGGAGATACGGACATGAAAAAACTGATACTGGCTGCGGCCTTTACCCTGTTGTCGGCGCCGGCCTTTGCAACGTTCCTGACGCTGTCACCGTCGGTCACCGACGCGGTGAACGGCGATATCGTGTCGCTCGATCTGATCGTAGGTGATCTGAGTGACGGCGGCGCGCCGAGCATCGGCGCGTTCGACATCGACATCGGCTTCGACGATTCGGCACTGGACTTTGCCGGCGTGACCTACGGCAGCATGTTGGGCGACATGCTGACCGAATCGATCACGGATACCGCAAGCTCAAATGGTCTGGTGGGTTTGCTTGAAGTCAGCTTCCTGTCCATTGCCGATCTGGATGCGCTGCAAGGTGAATCGTTCGTGTTGGCGACGCTCGACTTCCTGGTCGAAGACCTGGCGGTCGGCGCGAGCACCCTCGTGAGCTTTGGCGACACACTGTTGGCCGATGCGTTTGGTTTGGCTCTGGGGGTCGACATGATGATGAACGCGGTGATTCAAAACCCGAATCCCCAGACGGTACCGGAGCCGCCGGTGCTGGCTCTTTGTGCAATGGGTGTTGTGCTTATGCGTTTGGCGCGAAAGCGCTGCGCATAGGGGGCCTGGTCGTTTCGTTCGCCACGGATGGCGTGCGCGAACGGCTGGGCTTTGATGGAAAAACGCGGTCACTCCGGTGGCCGCGTTTTTCATTGTCCGCGAGTTGCCTAAAATTTAATGAGAAGCTGATTACCATCCGCGCGGCGCATCAGTTCCTCTTCGCTAAGCTCCGAGTTGTTCCACTCGAATAACGCATCTTTAGACTCGTCAACGTGAAACAGCACGAGACTGTCGTTCACGATCTTGAATTTGGTCGGGTTGAGCGGTCGCACCATCCCCAGTGCCAGACTGTACGTGCACACTTCATGCCGCGGTCGGTATTTGTTCGGATCCTCGTTGAACAGCTCAACCTGCGCTGCGGAGGTCAGAAAGTAGCGTTTGCCTTTGTGCACGACCGCAAACTCCGGGCTCCCCAGTTCGGCGGCGTCCTCAGTAAAGTACGAAACCGGGCTGTAGCCACCGATGGACGGCAACTCGAATTTATCGTCGGCTTGCGCGGCCATGGTCGGCGCCAGGGCAATGAGCAGCGTGGCGACGATGCGCACCAGGTACAGTGGCTTGATCATGAGGATGTGTCCTGTCGGCTGGGTGAAAGTGGGTGAGCTGGCGCAACCTCAAGGCTTCGCGGTGCTCATGGCAGGCTCCATTAGGAGCGAATACCCATCAGACCCGCGCCGGCGACGATTTATTTCGTCCCAGCAGAAAAAGCAGCGTGTCGTTCACCACCTGGCGGGCAGGCTAGCGCAGCGGCGGCGAGGTGCTTACACTCAACGATCGAGCGTAGTTAACGACAAGGGGCGCCAGGATGTCATCACTGTCCGTCAAAGAGCGGGTCTCGGAGCAAGAATGGGCCACGCGCGTCGATCTCGCCGCTTGCTACCGGCTCGTTGCGCTGCACGGCTGGGACGATCTGGTGTTCACGCACATCTCCGCGGCGGTGCCCGGTCCGGAGGAACATTTCCTGATCAACCCGTACGGATTGCTGTTCGAGGAAATCACGGCAAGCTCTCTGGTCAAGGTGGATTTGGGCGGCAACATCGTCGACGAATCACCGCATCCGATTAACCCGGCGGGCTTTGT
>JBGCFP010000077.1:0-24858 GCA_045107005.1 Gammaproteobacteria bacterium | reverse complement strand
ATCCGCAGCGAAAATCACTTATCTGCAAGTGTACGGCAGCACGTCCGGCGCAATCGAAAGCGTGCCGGCTGTGCTCGATAATCAAGCGGCGCAACAGTTTCGAGCCATTCAGGCGGCGGCCGAGCAGGAAGTCGCTGAGCTGGGCAAACGCTACGGGCCCAAGCATCCAAAGATGATTGCCGCTCAGTCCGATCTGGCCGAGGCGACGCGTAATCTCGAAGGCCAGCAGCGCGACGTGGCAGGCGCTATTCGCGTCGAGTATCGCGCAGCTCAAGCCGAGGTCAGCGCATTGGAATCGGAGCTGGCTGACGCCAAACAGCAGTACCAGGCCGTGACGCGCAAAGGCGCGGATCTCGCCAGTCTGCAGCGCGAAGTGGAAACCAACCGTCAGCTTTATGAACTGTTCTACGGTCGCATGCGCGAGACCGCACAAACCGGCGACCTCAACACGGTCAATGCGCGCGTTGTCGAGCCGGCGATCGAGCCAAGCTGGCCCATCAAGCCCAACAAGAAATTGGCCGTCGCACTCGCTTTCGCCGCGAGTTTGCTGGCGGGCTTCGCGGCGGCTCTGTTGCTCGAGCGACTCAACAACACCGTACGCAACTCGCAGGATGTCGAAGACAAAGTGCGCCTGCCGCTGTTAGGCATGGTGCCGATGTTGACTGGCAAAGCGCGCAAGGAGGCTGGCCTGGCGTTGTTTAACGACAAAGAGCGTGTTTTCGGTGAAGCCGTACGCACCATACGCACCGGCGTCTCGCTCTCAAGCATCGACGATCCGCACAAAATTGTGCTGGTGACATCGTCAATCGGGTCCGAAGGCAAAACGACAGTCGCCATGAATCTCGCGCTGGCGTTTGCTCAGGTCGAGCGCGTTCTGTTACTCGATACCGATATGCGACACCCAAGTGTCGCGCGCCAACTCAACATGGACCGTTCGCAGCCAGGCCTGTCGGAGCTGCTCGCTCGTCGGGCCGGAATCAACGACTGCATCACGCATCTCGACAAATACAATCTCGATGTACTTGGAACGGGCATGATTCCGCCCGACCCACTGGTGCTGCTGTCATCGGACGCCGTTGCGCAGCTAATCAAGGTGCTGCGTAACACCTATGATCGGGTCATTATCGACAGCCCGCCGATTCTCCCGGTCAGCGACTCTGCCGTGCTGTCAACGCACGCGGATTCGCTGATCTATGTCATCAAATCAGACGCAACGTCAGTGCGTCAGATTCAAGGCGGTCTGCAACAGCTCCAGCGCTTCAATGCGCCAATTACCGGCGTCGTCCTCAACCAGATAAACGCCAGCAAAGCTGAGCGCTACGATTTTTACGGCGGTTACGACGACTACTATAAACCGGAGCGCCCGCCGCAACCTGCCACTTCCTTTGCGCGAGCCAAAGCCCCGCTGCACTAACCCGTCATGGCAGCCAGTCACAGTTTTCACTCTCCCGTGACCCGCGCCTGGGCAGCGGTACTGGCACTGCTATTGCTGTGGCCAACCTGGACGGCGGTGAGCAACGGTTTGTCCGACGTCCACGCCCGACCCGCTATCGACTATCTAGAAGAGAAACGCTTCGATGACTACGTGATCAGCGAAGACGAGTGGTTGGCCATTGAGGGACGCGTGTTGCAGGCGCACGTACTCATGCCGTCCAACCCCCGTTATCTCGGGGCATTGGGTTGGCTTCACCAGCTTCGGCTCACGTTGTTCGCCGAACAAATGACCGCGGCGCAAATGGACGCGCACGCCACTGCCGCCAGAGACTATTACCAACAAGCCGCCGCACTGCGCCCCACCTGGTCTCACTACTGGGGAAATCTCGCCCTTGAGCACCACCGTAGCGGAAACTACGCCTCGAATCCCTACAGCCTGGCGCTAACCAATGCCGCCGATTTCGGCCCGTGGGACAACAAGACGCAGCGGCTGGTGACCGATCTTGGCACCGAGTCCTGGGACTACCTCTCGCCAAGAGCGCAAGCCCACGTTTTGACGAACGTTGAACGCGCACTGCATCGACAGCCCCAAAATACCGTGCGCACCGTACGTGCTTTGGACGGGTGGACGAAGCTCTGCTCGGCAGCTGATACACTCCTCGCTCAGGAACGGCCCCATTTGCTCGCCCTGTGCGTGCAACTGGAAGGAACCGCCGGTCGCTAACATGACGAAACTCTCATTCTTGTCCATGGCGCTACGTTATTGTTTGCCCGTACAACGAGAATGTCAGGCACGCCGACGACATGGCCAACCACGAGGAAAACTGGTGAAACGATCTCTATATCTGTGCGCTCTGCTCACGCTGTGCGCGTCGCCATTTTCCCTGGCTGATGACGCGCCGACCGCTGTCGCCGGCAGCGTGAATGACGATATGTCAGAGTTTCTCGCCGTCGCCACCGCCGCCTTGGACGAAGCGGAAGAATCAGACACCGGGGATAACACCACCGATGCGACGCCCCCTGCCGCAAATTCAGCGCTGATGGATCAGCGACTGCGCAAGCATCTGGGTCTTGGATTTGCCGACGGCCTCGTCGACGACGCATCAGGCGAACAATCGAACCTGTGCGCCCCCAACGGACACACTGGCTCCTACATCGACAGCTCCGGCATTCGAGAATGCGGTGACCCGAGCCCTTCAGATTAAGCCCTTGCGCGGAGCGCTTGTCAGCGCGTTTTTGAGACGCCTCAGTGCGATCGACTGCGCTCGCGACTGCTGGCGCTCAATCTTCCCGCCGATATCCCGACGCTGATGGCCTTCGGCCGCACCCCAGACCGACGCGCCGATCGTCACCTGTTCGCGCTTTTTCTGTTGCTTGTTCTGTGGGTTCCACTTCCGGTAGCCAGCAATCATCTTTGGGCGTGGTCGATACTCGAGTTAGGGGTATTCGCGGTCGCCATCGGCTGGCTGACGATGCTCGCGCTTGGCCGCGTCACCATTGCGCCGGCATTTCACCGCGCAAGGCCTGCGCTGGTGCTGTTCGCACTGGTTTTCGTGTGGACACTGTGCCAGCTGGTACCGCTGCCGATGACACTACTTGAGACTCTGTCGCCGAACGCCGCGGACGTCCACCAACGGGCGCTGTCGCAAGCCACACTATCGCTCGACCCGACGGCGACGCGCAGCGCCATGATGAAGACCCTGGCTTACGGACTGTTATTCGCGCTGACCTTGCTGCTGGTCAACCGGCGCGGCAGGTTGCGCCTGCTGGCACTGTGCCTGGTTTGTTCCGGGGTGTTTCAAGCCGCCTACGGGGCACTGATGACGTTGTCGGGACTCGAATACGGTTTCTTCGTTGAGAAAATTCACAGCCGAGGTGCGGTCACCGGCACTTTCGTCAACGCCAACCATCTCGCCGGCTATCTGGAGATCTGCATCGCGCTTGGCGTCGGCTTGATGCTCGCCGACTTGTCCACCGCGCGGGCCGCCAACTGGCGAGAAAGCGCACGTCGATTTCTCATGACTATCCTCGGCGACAAAGCACGCGTTCGCGTGGCGCTGGTCATCATGGTGATTGGTATCGTGCTGAGCAAATCGCGCATGGGGAACATAGCGTTCTTTAGCAGCCTGCTGATCGCAGGCGGGTTTTACGTTGTGGTCGCGCGTCGATTCAGTGTGGGCATCGTCGTTTTTTTTGCCAGTGTCGTGTTAATCGATGTGCTGGTGATCGGCAATTATTTTGGCGTGGAAAAGGTGGCGGCCGAAATTCGAGGGACGACGGCAGTCACCGACGTTGCGCGCATCGATGTTGGACGCGACACGTTGGACATGTTGCGCGACTATCCGCTGACCGGGACTGGGGCAGGCAGCTTCGAAAGTGTTTATCCCATGTACGACAGCGGCAGAATCGGCGCCTGGCGTTATCGTCACGCGCACAACGACTACCTGCAGTTTGCCAGCGAATTTGGTCTAACGGGTTTTGCGCTGCTGGCGGCTATTGTTATTCTGAGCGCCTGGCAAGCGGTGCGCGCGCAACTCAGACGGCGCGATCGGTTGATGCGCGGACTGGGCTGTGGTGTGTTGATGGCGATCGTCGCACTGCTGATTCACTCAGCCGTGGATTTCAATCTGCAAATTCCCGCTAACGCCGCAACGTTTGTGGTGGTTCTCGCTATGGGCTGGAACGCACGTTGGCTAGGCCACCATACGCGCGCGCGGCGTCACTCAGCGCCGTAGACGCAGCACGCTACGCTCGCCGACCCCATCCGTTCGATCCAATCTTAATAAGCGGCGTGCGCTTTTCGACCTTAGCGGTCGCGCCGGCGTGACCGTCGCCACGCCCATCCGTGCAGCCCCGCCAAAAGCCACAGACCTATGGCGCCGCCGCCACCGCCGCCGCTGGCTGAATTATTCGTCACCACTACGGGCGGCGTTGGTGGTGGTGGTTCGGTGACCGTGACGTTGACCGAGTCGCTCGAACCACCGCCGTCGCCCGCGCAAGTCAGTACGTAGCTCTGGCTCTGCGTGATGTTGGCAAAGACCTGCGAACCGGACAGCGCCACGGCGCCGCTCCAATCACCGCTGGCCTCGCAACTGGTTGTATTGGTGCTTTCCCATGTCAACGTCAATGACTCGCCACTGACCACCGGGTTGGGAGTCGCGGTGAGCGTCGCGGTCGGTGGATCAATAGCGCCCCCTACTGTCACGTTTTGCGCATCACTGGCGCGTACGCCTTCGCTGTTTATGCAGTCCAATGCGTAGGCCGTATCCTGCGTGATGTCGGTTAAAACCTGACTACCACCTGTCACCTCGCGACGACCAAACCAGGGACCGGCGTCACTGCTGCTCGCCTGGCACAATACGGCATTCGATACCGCCCAGGTCAACGTCACGGCATCCCCACTGTCGATGGTGGTCTCACTGGCGGTCAACGAGACCACAGGGTCCGGAACATCAACGTCTGCCACGGTGACCACTGCGGACGCGGATGCGCTGCCACCGGCACCGGTGCAAGTCAGCGTAAACGTGGTATCGGCACTTAGCGGCGCGCTGGAAACACCCGCCTGATTCTCTACAACTTGAGTGCCGCTCCAGCCATCACTCGCCGTGCACTGGGTTGCATTGGTCGAGCGCCAGGTCAGCAGCGTGGTGTCGCCACTGGCCACTGAATTCGGCGTCGCGGTGAGCTCAACGGTGGGTGGCATGGTGGCCATGACCATAACCGTCGTCGAGTCTGAATCGGTGCCGCCAGGTCCACTGCACGAAAGCGTAAAAGTCGAGTTGGCGTTGAGCGCGCCGGTCGACTCGCTGCCGCCGTCGCTATCTTTGCTACCAGACCAATCGCCCGATGCCGTGCAGTCAAGCGCGTTCTCCACTGTCCAGGTCAACGTGCTGCTGGTGCCCGCATCGATCGTCAGCGGACTGGCGGAAAGCGTCACGGACACCGGCGGATCGACGGGTGTACCGACGCCGGCACTCATCTTGTATAAATAGACATTCTCGTCGGTCGCATTGACGAGAATGAAAGCGTTGTATTCGGGGATGTAACGAAACCGCCCGTTAGTGCCGGCACTGGGCGCCGCCGTTGGCGTCACCGTGTTCCCGCTGGCGGCCGTGAATCGCGTCCAACCCCACGTATCCGGATTGAGCGTAAACACCGACGTGCGGTCGGAACTGCCGCCCCAACCCACGAACAATTCCTGCGTCGGATCGTAGACAAAGCCCGGTGCGCTTTGCTCCGCCACCGCCTGTGAACTACCGGTCGCAATCGTGACAGAGCGCTCTGATGGATTGTTCAAATCCATATAGCGCAAATCGCCTCTGCCGGTGTAAACCAACAGATCGCGTCCGGTGTCGACGTCGGCCGTTGTGTAAATGGAGGCCACGAGCGAACCGAACTCCGCCCAGGTATTGGTGGCCGGATCAAAACGCTTGACCCGGTCCGATCGATCGTACAGCCAGAACTTGTCGTTTTTGGAATCGTACGCGGACGCACCGCCGGCAATAATGCCGTCGTTATCAGGGCTCGACGCTTTACGCACCCAGGACATGGTATCGAGATCAAACGCATCGACGTTACGATGCGACGTGCTGGCGGGTCCAAACGTCGCTGCGGCGGCGAGCGACAGAAATTCGTTGCGCACCGGGTCAAACTGCAGATGATTGTAAGTATGCCGTGACTGCGGCAATCCATCGGGATAGTACGGTCCGTCACCATCAACAAACGGCGCACGCGACGGATCGGTCAGTCGCTCCCACGTGCCCGTCTCGACGGAGAACGCATAGAGTTCGTTGCCGCCATAATCATTGTGACCACCGCCCCAGACAAACAGGCGATTACTCACTGGGTCAAACGCCCCACCACCCCACGCCAGCATGATGCCGCCAATGTTCTGCTGCAGCTGGTTGTCGCAGTTCGCCGCACCCGGGCAGGGGTTAACGCTTTCCAGCTGCGAATTACCGTACTCGTACCAGTGGCCGGGCTGCAGGTTGTCGAGGCCAACCGCCAACGGGTCCATGGCAAGACTCGGTGTCGAGAGGGCGAACAAGATCACCGCGAAAACAGCGAGCGGCAGAATGTTGCGTTGATGGTTTTTCAATTTCGTTCAGTCAGTCTGGTTTGTTAGCGTACGCCGCGACCCGTTATGACAAGCGGTCGCGATAGGGTGTCCATTTTAAGTTGAGTCACACTTGCGAAGAAAGCGACCCGTGCCGCATTTCGCACATTGTGCCTCAATCGATCGACGGCTTAACGTAGCAATAAAGCTACAAATACGATCGCGCCGGCGCTTCTTTATTCCCCGTCAGCGTTAGTCGCAGGCGAAATTCAGGCAATCCTGATAACGAAGAGTGAAAAAAGGTGCATTATGTCCGGTCGACCCACATGAATTCAGGCGTTCAGGAACGTCGCCGATGGCAGACCGTCATTGCCTTGTTCGGGCAAGCACCCGCGCTTGCCGTCGAAATGACTTCATTGCGTCGTGCGTGAGAGCAGACCGGCGATTTTCAGGCCTCGGACGGCAGACTCGGTCAATCGTGAGTGCGCGGCTCGCAGGGAGTCTCGCGCGTGTCACCGCTTCGCGTTGGTGGCGGATCCTGTGTTTCGCACAAAGCGCTCGATGTGACGTAATATCCGGGGCAACCACCGCCAACGGGATGCTCAGCCAGCGATGACGAGTTCAAATATCGACGACAAGACGATCGTCCGCGAATACTTCAATGAAACCGGTTTCGACCGGTGGAAGCGGATCTACGGCGAGGGCGAGGTCAACAAGGTTCAGCGTAACATTCGCGCCGGTCATCAAAAAACCATCGACAATGTGCTCGACTGGTTAGCGGACGACCCCCAGCTGGCGTCGCAAACCGTCTGTGACGCGGGATGCGGCGTTGGAAGTCTGGCGATTCCCCTGGCCAAGCGCGGCGCAAAAGTCTACGCCAGTGATATCTCCAACAAGATGGTCAGCGAGGCGGCTGAGCGCGCAGAGGCCGAGCTGGGACAAAGTCTGGCGCCGGAAAAAATGCCCGAATTCACGGCACTGGATCTGGAGAACATCGACGGCCGCTACCACACCGTGGTTTGCCTGGATGTTCTGATCCACTATCCGCAGCACAAAGCCGATCAGATGATCGCGCACTTGTGTTCACTGGCGACCGACCGGGTGATCCTGAGTTTCGCGCCCAAAACCGCAGTCTACTCGGCGCTGAAGAAAATCGGCGACTTTTTCCCGGGACCAAGCAAAGCGACGCGAGCTTACCTCCACCGCGAATCGGCCGTGGTTAACGCGCTGCAGAGCAACGGTTGGACAGTTGGACGCCGGTCACTCAATAAAGCGCCGTTTTATTTCTCCCGGTTGCTCGAAGCAACGCGTAGCAAGTAGCCCCTAACTTAAAGCGAGTCCCGTATGTTTTTTTCGATCACCCGGTCCGTTCGATTCATCCTGCCGTTTGCCGTCCTGTGGGTAATCGGGTGCACCAACACTGTGGGCGAACCAGCGCCGGTCGAGAGTGGATTCCAGGCTCAGTCCATGTCGCAGCGCGTGGCCGGACAGACCATGGCCGTCGCTTACTCCGGCTTCCGCGAAGGACAGCACCCCGACCGCGGCAGCGGCGCCATCAACCCGAGCGCCGAACAGATTCTGGAAGATCTGCACATTCTGGTCGACCGTCAGTTCACCTTGATTCGACTGTACGACTCGGGCGCAAACGCCCGAACTACGCTCGAGCTAATTCGGGAACACAAGCTGCCAATCAAAGTACTGCTCGGCATCTGGCTCGAAGCGCAGTTCAGCAACCACGAAGGTTGCCCGTGGCTCGACGAGCCCATACCCGAAGAAAAACTCGCGCAGAACACACTCGCCAACGCTCGCGAAGTCGAGCGCGGCATTGCGCTGGCACGCGAGTTCGACAGTGTGGTTGTGGCCGTCAATGTGGGTAACGAAGCCCTGGTTGACTGGAATGATCACATGGTCCCGCTCGATTCGGTGATCGCCTACGTCAGACAAGTCAAACGCGCCATCGACCAGCCGGTCACCGTCGCGGAAAACTACGTATGGTGGGCGACCCAGGGCGCGCCGCTTGCCGCCGTCGTCGATTTTATCGGCGTGCACACCTATCCGGTGTGGGAGCAAAGAACCATCGATGACGGGCTAAGCTACACCATTGAGAATCTGACTGGCGTCCAGCAGGCGCTGCCGAATGCACCCATTGCGATTCTCGAGGCGGGATGGGCAACGGTGGCCAGTGAGTTTGGCGAGCGCGCGAGCGAGTCGGCGCAAGCTCGTTACTATCGGGAGATGGACGTCTGGGCCCGCGACAATAACGTGACGGTGTTTTTCTTTGAAGCCTTTGATGAGCCGTGGAAAGGCAACCCGGACAACCCGATGGGAGCCGAAAAACACTGGGGTCTCTTTAATGTGGACCGAACGCCAAAACAGATCATGCGGAGGGCTGACGACTAACGAAAAACGGGACGCCCGCTTGGATGCGGGCGTCCCATACGATTCGACTAACTTAAGGTTCCGTCGGTGCTACCCGCCACAGATTTAGTTTCAAACGGCTGAGCGCATCAATGTGTCCCGTGAAGTAGTCGCCTTCGACCAGGAACGTTGAGATACGTGATCCGTCAATCGCGGTTGCGACGGCCGAATCCGCCGAGCCAGCAACACCGGTCAGCTGCAGGTCAGTGCAGCCGATAGGGTCGATGTGGCCCAAATCGGTGAATGTCGAGTACGTGCAAATCTGAGGCAAGGTCCTGTCGTCCGCGATGGTCGCAACGATCTGCATCGAATCTCCGACGTCGTCAGTGGCGAACTCCGAGATGCGTGCAAGAGTGAATTCATCACCTCGGTGATCGGGCGTATACTGCATGCGGTAGCCGTAGCTGATCATCTCGTTATGGTCACCCCAACGATCGCCGGACTGCTGGATTGCCACGTGCATCGGACGATCCATCCGCGTCACCTGTGAGATCAGGCAACCGCTGCCTACGCAGAATGGCCCGCCATTATCTGAGTAACCCGGAATCCAAAAACCACCGTTGCCACCCTTCCAGCCTTCCTGGCCGACGTAGTTACCGTCACCAAACTTGTCCAGGAAATAGCATTTTTCGTCACCTTCCGCGTCCTCGCCACAAGCGCTGTACTGGCGTGCCGCGGCGACTTCGCGAAACAGCGGATCCTGATTGGCAAACCGCCACAGCGTGATCTGGTCCTGCGGCGTCGACAATCCGCCGCCAGCTGAAGCGCCTTCCGGCGGACTGGTCTGAGGATGGCTGGTGTTGGTCAAGCCCAGCTGCGTGGCCCGCGCGTCCATCAGGTCAGCGAATGCGGCACTCGAACCAGCAATGTGCTCGGCAATGGCAGCGGAGGCGTCGTTGCCCGAGACCAGCATCATGGCGTAGAGCATGGTACGCAGCGTCTGCACTTCGCCTTCCTCCAGACCCACTTGACTGCCCCCGACTGCCGCCGCAGCGGCGCTAACGGTCAGTTCGTCTGTCAAGTTGATCTGTCCGCTGTCGACGGCTTCTGCGGCCAGAAGTAGCGTCATCACCTTCGTGACGCTGGCAATTTGCGTCGACGTTGGTTCGAAGAACGGCAATTGCGAGAACAGTTCGCCCGCGCCGACGCCGCCGAAGTCTTCCCACAAACCATCCGTCAGCACCGCACGAACATTGGCAAGAAAACCGCCGTTTGCACCTACCGCATTGGTGGGTGTCGGTGCAGGCAGGATGACCACACCGTGATCGTCAGGCTCCTGGTCAAGAGTGTTGTCTGCGATTTGATAAGCGTTAAACGCGGTCGTATCGGTAAACGGCGCACGACGCGTTTCCCAGACGTGCATCTCGAACTTGTTGTCCTGGTTGTGCGTACGAGCCAGTGGTGTGATGAACTCATCCCGACCGATGGGCAGTACCTTGGCACTGGTGATCGTCTCCTGCACCGTCGATGTGCCGCGCAGATTGAAGCCCGAGCTACCGCCACCACTTTGAACCGGCGTGCCGTTCTCAAAAACGCGCCAGTAGCGCGACGTCAACACGCCCTGAGCATTGCGATAGCTGATGACGTAAAGCGACTCGTCCAGATGCGCGATGGACAGTTCAGTGCTGCCCGACGGTTCGCCCCAGTCGCCGCTGTCCTGGATACCGCTTACCTGCCCGCTTTGACGGTTAACGGTCCAGGTAATCGTGCGCAGGTGACCACGGGCGGTCCGCACTGGCGTCACGAGTTGAAAGTGGCCGTTGTCGAGCACCCGATGCGCGATGGCATAGGCTTCGACATCCACGTCGGCGTTTTCGCCGTACCCGACGCTTGAGAAGTCCTTGAACACATCGCCACTGACCAGCTGCCAGCTGCGCAGCCACAAATTGCCTTCGCGTCGGACGCCGGCGACGAACGGAACAATCTCGGAGAACGTGTGCGGTGGCGTTTCGAGCGCGTGCAGTTTTACATCAAGCCCGGCAAAGGGGCCGACTTCACTGATCAAGCTCGGCGTATCGGTGTTGAAATCGATTCGGTAGCTGAACAGTTTGAATCCAGCGCCGGTGCCCGCCGCCGCGATGGCGCGAGGCTCGACCGGACCAAAAGGCGAACCACCGAGGTTAATGACGTCAATTTCATCCGCAATGCCGTTTGGCGTACCGATGACCGGCGGCTCGTTTACCGGTGGCGGTTGAAAGCCGATGCCGGGCGGGATGATGGGTCGGTCGAGACACGGGGTCAGCGTGGTCGTCACCGTGGTGGCCGCCGTCTGCCCGCTATTGCCTTGAATAAATACCGTGACCTGCAGTGGCCCGCCGTAGGGATCGTTCACGTCAAAACTGGCGTTTCCCGGCACCGACGTACCAATCGCCAGGATCGGCATTCCTGACGCCGGGATGGCCGTAATGTCCACGTTGGCAGCGCCACGAATGTCCTGGGAATCCCAGGCAACCGTCACGTTGTGACCAAAGCCCCCGTCGGGGAACGGACAGCCGTCAATAACGCGCAGCTCGGCGGTCACTTGAGGGGGCTGATCCGGATCGACCGCCGTTGGCGTCGCCTCTTCACCCGCCGGGCCAGGTGGTTGAAAGAAGAAGCTGCGCAAGATCCCGAGATCAACAAAGTTGATGCTGCCGTCACCGTTCAAATCCGCGTCAGGATCGTTGCTAAAAAAGACGTTTCGCATGTATCCAAGGTCAATGACGTTCACGTTCAAATCGTCGTTGAAATCGGGATCGCACAGGTTGCCGTAGCCGTCGTTGTTGGTATCGCGCTGGTCGGCGTTTGCCTGTTCAATGCAGTTATCAAACGGGTCGTCGATGCCGTCGCCGTCCGTGTCGATGGCAAAAGCCCCGATTGAAAATGCACAGCTGGCCAGAGCGGCCACAGTCAGAAAGCGGTTGCGGTAAATCATCGCAGGATCCTCCCCGGAGGTGTTGTTTTTGGTTGCGTCAGGGGAAGAGACGGGCACACGGTCCATTGCGGACACAAAAACGCCCGGAACGGCCATGGACCGCCCGGACATTGGGAAAAATAAGGCTCTACGGCGCGCAGGCGTTATCGAAGGCGCTCGGCCCGGGCGTGCCAAAGAACGTGTTTCTCAGCAAGCCAAGATCCTGCACGTTAACGGTCAGATCGCCGTTAAAATCCGCGTCAGGGTTCCAGTTCGGTGCGTCGGGCGTCGAGAAATACGCGTTTCTGAAGATGCCCAGATCCAGCACATTGATAATGCAATCGTTCGGAACGGCGATATCCGGATCGCACGCGTTGCCGATGCCGTCACCGTCGGTGTCACGCTGTGCGGGATCAACGGCCAGAATGCAGTTGTCGCGAAAGTCCGGCACCGCGTCGCCGTCCTCGTCGTGGCGGATGACCAGCAGAGTCTGGACCAGTGACGCCGGAGCCAACACGCCCTGCGGATCTTCGGCGTCGGTGCTGAACGCCAGACTGATGTCGTCGCCCGGACAAAGATCGTTATCGATATTGGTGATGTAGACACGTTCGCCGGGAAAATACCCGCGACGCGTTGGATCACTGGGATCGGTGTCGGGCAAGCGAAAGGCATTGACCAGGCCGGTCGATCGATTGCGGCACAACAGCGTTGCGTCAAACAACGTCGGGTCCTGAAACTCCGAACCAAAGTCGTTTTGTATTTCCAGCAGCAGTTTGCCGGGACTGCGTTCGGTCATCGAGCAGTTTTCACAACTCTGGTGCTCCGGCTGACCGGTCGCCCACGGCGTGTCGAGCGTTGGATGAAACTGATCCTGCGGACACGGATTGAGCGGCGCGTCAGCGTCGGGCGCCTGGTAGTAGCGATAGGGACCGGGTCCGTTGCAGGTGGTCAGGTCCACGGCATTGTATTGCTGGTAGCCAGCGAAACTGACGGTACGCGTATCGGCGGTGTCAAATATCGCTTCGAGTCCGTCCAACTCGCTATCGCTCAAGTCCAGTTGGATCGGCAGCGGCGCTTCGCAGACGGGGCAATCGCTGCCACCTTCCAGCCGGCAGCTACTGGCATACGCTTCGCACACCGTGATACGGCGCACTCTGGCATCGCAAGGCCAGTTGGGCAAACAGACTTCCGTCGTGCGTCCGACCGCGTCGCCCGAGTCGTAAACGCGATCCATCACTTTGCCGGGCGGCAAATCCGTATCCAGGGTCCATGCCGACGCCACCGCAGCGGACACGACGAGACTGGCGACAGACGAACCGGTCAGCGTGGGCAGCGTGCCGCCACCGAAATTTGAGCCCAACTGCGTCGCATGATCGCCAAACGCAACCAGTGGTGGCTCGCCCTGGGGTCGAGTGAGCAGACGCTGATTCGCCGCATCGACCGCACCGACGGGATAGATCAGCGCACGTGGTTCTTCGAAATCACTGGATAACGGCGCGTAGCCCAATACTTCGCACTGCGTTTTCGTCGGCGCATCACGTACCCCTTCCGACGCCGGGGACAGAGGGCCCGGTTGCTGATCCGGCCCGCTGTACTGATTGCCCGCAGCCGCGATCACAATCGCGCCCAAACAAGATGCTTCGGTCAGGCTGTCAAGAAACGCCGCGTAACCCGGGCGCGGCGCGCCGTTCACTTCATTAAACTGCGTACGCCAACCCAGCGACGCGTTGATGACCAGACGCGGTCGACTGCCCGAGCTCGCTGACCAGGCTATCACCGCAGAGTGAATTGAGCGGGCGACTGATTCTGGCGTGCCGAGAAACCCGGTCGGTGCCGACGATGCGTCAGGACAACCTTCCGTATCACCACACAACTCCAGACAAGTGTCTTCGCTAAAGCAGTTAAACGGCAGTGCGATAAACGAGTCCCTTTGCACCTGGCCACTGGATGTGAGTCCGGTCATGAAACGAAACAAGGCGTCGCCGTGCACTGGCCGGTTCGCCTGACCCGCTCGGGTTAGCTCGCTGGCGTTGGAAAACGAGACATCGAGAGTATCGACAATCGCAACGCTGACGGTAGCGTCCGGATCGGTCACGAACGGAATACTCAGCGTGCCCGCTTGCTCCTGAAACTGATTTTGCAGCGGCGCTTTGAGATCGTTCTCCAGTGGCGTATCGCCCCCTTGCACGGCCGCCGCCATCGATGCCGATTGGACGACCATGCCCGGTCGCAGGCGCTCGACATCCTCGGCCAGTCCGACGCAGTCCGGTTCAGTGCCTAACGCAAGCGTGCGATCGTAGATGCAGTATTTTGCCATGTGATCGGCGAGCGGCAGCACGATGCCCAGCCCTGGATTCACGGTCAGATCCCGAAACAGGCGACCGACGGTCCATTCAAACGGGGACGGGTTTGGACAGCTCGCGCCGTTGAGCGGCGCGTCGGGCAAGATACCAATGCAACGACCCGCCATATCGGCCGCGTCATCGGCAATAGGCGGTGACGTGCAGACGGCACTGCCCACGGCAATTCGGCCGCGTCGAAACGTCGGCGCCATGGTGGTGAATGTGATCGCTTCGATCCACGGATTGCTGGCCGACGGCCCAAGCGATACGTCGGACTGACAGGTATTCACGCCACTGCGCGCCTGCAGTCTTAGCGTCCCCATGATGCCGGGCGTGTTCAAAGGAATCGACGAATTCGCCACGACAACATCGCTGAGCGTTCCCGCGGCGGAATTCAGCACACCCGGGCTCGTCGTATCGCCACCGACCGTCGACGCGGCAATACCCCAGGAAACGAAATCGAACACCGACGGATCCCAGTCGATGGTCACGCCGCCGCCAGACGGCAGGTTCGTGGAGAAGTCCAGCACCACATCGAGCGCAACCACATCCAGAGGATCGACGCGTGCCGTCGATGGCGTAAACGCGATGGTTCCGTCGTCGTTACCTTGGGCCAAACCAAAGGGCGCAATGGCCAGCAAGAGCACACCGAGGGCGCACCGGATTGAAGTGTTCATCATGATTCCTCATAGCACGCTGCGCTACCGCAGCACGTGTTGTTTTTCTCTATGAGACTAGCAGACGGACACGCTGTCTGTTGCGGACATAACGTGTCAGGGCACCAACAGCCGAAAGGCGGCCCAATCGACGGTCGTTTCAGCGTCGCGTAGTGCAAGCTGTGCACTCTGGAACGCTTCTTCAGCCGGCTCACCGACGCTCCAGCGCGCGTAAAACGCCTCACTGAAAGCCAGTGCATCCGTGTCACGCACGGCCCGTCCGGTGGCCACCACGGTCGTCGCACCGCGCAGCACAAACGCCTGCGCCAGCCCCAAGGTTCCGGCCGTTGACTGCGCGTCACTGCGCGCGGTATTGCACGCGGACAACACCACGACCGGTGGCACCCGTGTCAGACTAAGAACATCCCGAATGGACAACCCGTCATTGCCCGCCAGAGCCAGACCGCTGGACCACGCATTGCGGCTCGTGTACGTCGCGTGACCGGCAAAGTGGAAAACATCAGCAGCGGTCAGGCGATCCAGTACCGTGGTAAAACTTGCCTGCTGTTGCATCAGCGTTTCGATCGAATAGCGACCGCTGTCGACCAAGCGCGCGGCCACTCGTGTTGCCTCGCGCCGTGACGCGGGTAGCTGGCGAGTCGGGTCGCCCACGATCAACGCACGACCCGCGCTTGGCGCGACATCGACGCCGGTCGGGTGATCCGGACTGTAGAGCACCGGCAGCGCGCGCAACAGCACATCATCACCAAACTCCAGCGCGTGAAAATCGACGTCAAGCAATGGCCCGGTCGGCGTAATCAGCACTCGCTGCGACACCGAGATGACGTCGCTCGCAGCGTTCAGCAAACACTGCGCGAGCGCGCGGGCTGGCAGAGTCGACGTCGCGCAGTCCGGCGCGTAGGTCGTGGTCCTGTCGGCGGTCACCGCAATCGTTATCCACCCAGTGACCATCGGGTGAAAAAAGAGACGCAGATCACCGGGGGGCGGTTGAACAAGCGTATCGGGCGACATGGACGTACTTGCCGTTTGATCCAGCAGCTCGCGTAGCCGCTGCTCACGTTGCGCGCGGCGTGCCTGCAGTTGAGCAAGCTCGTCAGCGGGAACGCGCCAGCCGCTGCCCAGTTCATCGGCGAGCACGAGGCGCAGTCGTTGATACTCGGCCAGCGCGGCATCACGGCTGGCAGAACTCGCCTGCGGCGCACTGCTGCGCGCCGCCAGCACATCATAGGTGCGTCGCTGCGCCTGTCTCACCCAGCGCGCAATGTCGTCGCTCGCACCGCGAGGTTGTAACAGACTCAGGCGGCGGCGCATGACCCACTCGCGCGTTGCGCTAAACTGTCCGCGACCCGCGTAGACCGGTACGTTTTGCAAGTCACTGACAAACTGTTCGTCAGCCGCCGCGTAAGCCGTCAGGGCTTCGTCCGTACGGCCAAGCGTTTCGAGCACGAGACCGCGGCGCGCAGCCGCGCGCCACGTCGCGTCCGGTGATAGCGTTGCCCCCGCGAGTCGCTCCATGCCGTCCAACATGGCGAGCGCCACGTCCGGCTCGCCGCTTGCCAATGCCAAACGCGCGCCAATGTCCAACTCCCAGAAGCGCAAGCGCAACTCCGGTTCCTGCGTGGCACTGCGGGCTCGATCCAGCGCCGCCGCGGATTCGTCGAAGCGACCGGCGTGGAAATGGGCGAGCGCCAAATTGATCTCGCCACTGGCAACATCGGGCGCTTTGCAGTGCTCACGTAACACCACGAGCGCTTCCTCCAACAACGCCGTGGGATCGTCCGCGCGATCGCCCGCCTCGAGCGACAGCAGCGCATTCCAACCCAGATTCAGTTTGAAGTAGGCTTGCTCGCAGACGTGCAACGTGCTCAAGTCGCGCGCCTTCCACGCGTCAAAATACGCGCTGGCCTCGTCACGTCTACCCAGTCGTTGCAACTGCGCAGCGAGCAATTCTTCAGCATCAAGACGCCGCTGCAACCAGCGTCCGCCGTCACCCATACGCTCGGCCTGGCGGGCAGCGCGCTCGAACAACTGCAGCGCCGCACGTCGATCACCGGTGTTAAACCCCAGAAGCCCGCCGTCGTAACGGGCGAAGTAGCGCCCCTCAGCCGGTCCATTGGGCAAGATGGCGAGCGGTGCGTAGACTTCGCGCGCCGCGGCGAAATCACGAAACGTATGTTGCAAGAGATACGACAGTGCGTTGGCGGCTTTGATGGTCTCCATCCAGCGGCCTTCGGCCAGCGTGTGCTCGATCGCGAGCTGGTAATATCGTCGTGCTTTATCCGGGGCGCCGCGATTGTGATAGAAGATGCCCGCAAGTCGATGCGCACCGCCGCTGTGCAAGAAATCGCGATTGTTGATCAGTTCAAGAAGCAGCGACTCGGCGCCATCAAAGTCACCGCTATTGAAACGTCGTTTTACTTCGGCCAGCTCCGGCGCCGGTTCCTCTCGCGCCAGCGCCATGGACCATTCGCGGGTGGTCTGCCGATCAGTGCTGCGCACGCGAATGCGCGACGCGCGCTTTGGCACCTGCACATCAAAATGCGTGCCCCCGTCCACATCAAAACGCGCCAGCTCCACCAGGGGACGCCGACCGTCGTCCAGCGTTAGTGTGGCACCGGGCTGGCCCTGGACCCACAACCGCAAGGTGCGATCTTCGTTCAGAACGCAGCGCGGTCCGGCCAACACTTCAACGCAGTCGCCGTATTCCACGTGCAAATCGCCGACAACGTCCGCCCGAACACACGCCGCGGCAATACAGATCGTAAGCGTGAAAAAGAAGGCTGGGATACGAGAATGCAATGACCTGACCCGCGGAGACCTGAAACCACAACAACAGGCTAGAGTGTAGATGGCCCTCACTGCCATCGCCACTCGCTGCCACGTTGTCGCTGCGCACACAGCAGTGCACAATGCGGTATCTCTCGACAGGCAAGCTCGCGCACACGTGAACACGCCCTCAAAACAAGCAAGCACCGAAGCGCCGGATTGGTCCGCGCTGTTTTTCGATCCGGGTAACGATTTATCCGGCAAATTCATCGCGCGGGCGCGCAAACGCTACGGCAATTCTCCGGACGCCGAATCCGCCTACAACTACGCCCTCGATAGGGTAAGCGCCGATAATTTCGCGATGCTCACCGAACGCTACGCGGGCAAAGGCTCTGCCGCCGGCTTTCTGTCGATCAGCTTTCTCAACCAGATGGAAGAGTACGCCCGTCACAAATATCCGCGTGCGCGCCCTCCCGCCTGGCTGAAACGCCTGGGTGATTTGTGGGTACGCACGTGGCAAATGCTGTGTCTGCAACGACAGAACCCCGAATCGATTGTGGACGCATTGGGGCACAACGAATCCGACCGCAGAGCGGAGATTCTGGCGGCGACGGCGCAGATCAAAGCACGTGTGCCCAACTGCGGGCAGTACGTCGCCGAGGTGACAGCACTCGATGATGAGGGCCCGGAGCTCACCTCAGAGGCGGACGATGCGCCGGACCAGGCCAGCGAGCGCGACACAGCGACCGTACTGCTGGAGGTTGTAAGCAGTCTAATGAGTGATGCCAGCGCAACGCCAAGCGCAGCCCAGCGAGAAGCACTCGCGAGCGTTGCAAAGGCTGTGGCGATGTCAGATCAGGAGCGCATTTTGCTGCAGCTGGTGTACGAGCAAGACCACAAGATCGCCAGTGCGGCACGCGCCATCGGCCTGGAGCGTAAACAGGCCAGTCGCCTGCATGCGGCGCTGATAGCGAGACTGCGCAAGGCGCTGCAACCGGTTGGGCTGGTGGACCGATGACTTGTGTCCGAAACAGGCCCCGTGACCGTCTCATAGACCATGACGACGCTTTTCGCACGCTGCCCGAGCAAAGCCGCGTCAATAACGAGGCACTACGCCAATGAATAACCCGGATCGGTTGCGCGCCAAATTTGCCCTTGCCCTCGGACGCAAGAAGGCTGAAACCACGTGTCCGCCGCTGGAAAACATTGTGGCGTGGCACGAAAACGCACTTAGCGCGTCGGACGCCCAAGCCACGCAGTCACACGTTGCGAACTGCCGGCACTGCTTCGCCCTGTGGGACGGATTGGTCGAGCTGGAACCCGCTGACGCACCGGCAACGGTGACACCGGCGCGCAAGGTCCGATGGTGGCATTTCGCCGCCCCGGCGATGGCACTTGGCGTTGTGGCCATGACGCTGTGGGTGGGAATCCTGGGCAGTGATCCACTGCCGGCTTACGCGCTGGACGTTCAAGGCGGTCTGGACGTACGCGGCGGATCAGACGCCTCATTGATACTGGAAGACCAGACGTTGCTGCGGATCCTGATCACGCCCGCCAGCGCTGTGGACGAACCGATTGAGGCGGCCGCCTACGCGCTCACGCCCGACGGTTTGTCCGCGCTGGGTGTCAATCTTGTTGTCACTGCCCAAGGCGTCGCTTCGCTCGAAGCGGTCATTGGCCAGGACGTGGCCGTTGCCGACGATACGCAGCGCCTGCTGATTGTCGTTGGTCGTCGTGGCCAGCTACCGAGCGGCGACAGTGTGCTGGAAGCCCTCAGCGATCAAACCCGAATTACACGCGATGACTGGCAGGCGTTTTCCGTTCATGTCAAACCGCAACCCGAGACGTAACAAATGGAGCGTCAAGCATTCCCACCGTCATAAACTTGCCGCCAACCCGGGTTGCACCGCCGTTGCGCAGATTGTCAATGACCGACGGTCAGAGTACCGAGTGCGACCGCATCCGGAAACTCAGCGTCAAAAGGGTTGTTGTTATGTTTAAACCAGGCGAACCGGCACTGGGCGTGGACACAACCTCGTGACCTTCCTTCGCTGACGCCGCTATCCGTGTGGCGCCAGCCCGATTGCTCGTCTCGAGGGAGCGGGATTCTATGGCGAACCGCTTTCCTTGCGGCGATAGAGGATGAGCGACTGGTCAATCTTTGACGTGAGCTTAGCCAGCGCTGCCTTGACACTCACAATAGGCCAAACCGCCCTCAAAGTTGTGATCGCAACATGATTCCATGTGATCACGTCATGATTCTGTTTTCCCGGCTCGACGGCGCGACGTGTCCGTGTCTTTAACGCGCGCCATCGCGTTGCGTTATCACATAACGCGCATCGGTGGCCCGTTGTTTTTGCTCGACTCACAGCCAGTACGACTTACCTTGCTCTTGGCTCGGTGACGCGGGAAGGACACGTTCAACGCGTACTTTCGGTGGCCTGTTCAAATCCGACTTTCTCAGCGCGACTGCGAGCTGATTTGAGGAGTCGTGCGCGCCTCGAACAAAGTGCCAGCGTTCTGGTAAATCCCCGCTCGTCGTCAGTGTAAAAAACTCAATGTTGGCGTTCTCGTCAAAGCGAAAACCGAACGAATCGAGCGGGATGGCGAGCCCCATACCGCGCGCCTTGATGTAGGATTCTTTCAGCGTCCAAAGATCAAAAAAACGTGCTTCACGACGCTCGGCAGGCAAAGAGAACAGATCACGAACTTCGTCAGCGGCAAAGTGTTGGCGCGCAATCGCGTCCAAGTCGTTGAGCGGTCGACGGCGCTCAACGTCAACACCCAGATCGCCATCTCGACTGACCGCGAGCACAATCGCGCCCGCTGTGTGTGACAGGTTAAAAGAACAGGAAAGAACGTTTTGCAGTGGGGGCGTCAATTCAGGCCGACCGTACGCGTTGCATTCGAAACGCCACTGCGCTGGCGGCACGTCCGGGCGGTAATACGACAGGCGATCCCGGATGAGGGCACGCGTGATCAGATAACGACGCCGATCCTGCGGAAAATGGAAACGCTGCCAACGCTCTTGTTCGGCGGGGGTCAGCCAACCCGCGTAGACATCGAGCAGTGCTGATTCAATATCGCAATCAGCGTCCACGGCCCACACGTGGATGTCCGCAGTTTCAAAAAAGACGGCCGCCGATTCGATAGTCATGATCGCCCGCGCAGGGGCACTCCAGTGAAATAGTCTGTGTCTACCTCGCTATTGTGCCAGACGGTGCCGCGGGACTGAACTGCGAAACGCTCGCAACGTCACGCTGAACGAGATTCGTTGCGTCGCTTGTAAAAGCGCAGGAATGGCTTCCAGAGCGACCAGCGCTCGCGAGCAGTTGGCCGCAGCTTGCGCCGCCGATCTTCCTTTATCAGATCCAGACTTGTCTGCTGTAAACGATTCATGTGCAGCACCTGTTTCACTGTTGATTCCTTAAGCTAGATGCATCACGCCCCCAAAAGGTTGCACGAATCCGCTTGCTCGCTGCGCCAGATTCGACACGCCGTGTGCCTTTGGCGACGAAGCGAGTACTGGTGTGTCGGTGGAAGCGGATCGACTCACCCACGTCGATCCAGTACGCTGACGGCAAAGACGTCAACATTTGTCGGGACAACAAGGGCACACAATGCGAAAACTGTTACCGCTGACCGCACTTCTGTGTGCCTGCTCGACCCCGCCCATGCCGTCTCAGTCGCTGGACACCGAGTCGACGATCATTCGTTCCGAAGCATTCCGCGCTCACGTCCATTTTCTCGCCAGCGATCTTCTTGAAGGCCGCGAAGCCGGCACGCGCGGCTACGATCTGGCCGCCCACTATGTGGCGACGCAGTTCGACTTGATGGGGCTCACCCCGGCTGGCGCTGACGACGGCTTTTTTCAGACAGTCCCGCTACGGGCCGCCTGGCGCGATCCCGCTGCCATGGCGCTGACGATTGCTCACGGAACGACAAGTCAGACTCTGACGTTCAAGGACGACTATTTGCTGAGAAACTCCGCAACCACCACGTCAAGCCGCGTCGACAGCGACGCGGTGTTTGTCGGCTTTGGGATTGATGCGCCGGGTCGCCAGCACAACGACTACGCCGGACTCGATGTGTCCGGTAAAACCGCGGTTGTGCTGTCCGGTTTTCCCACCGGCTGGCCCAGCGAAGAAGGCGCGTTTTTCAGCTCGGGCTCGCACAAACTAAAAACCGCCGAAGCCAACGGCGCCGTAGCCGTACTGTTTGTATACACCGATGCGATGGAAACGGTCGCGCCCTGGGCGCGGATGACGCAGAACACTGACGCGGTGTCGATGTCGTGGCTGCAATCCGACGGCGTTCCGCGCACGGCTGCACCTGGCATTCGTCTTGGGGGCATACTGTCGCCCGATGCCGCCGCGTATTTGTTTGAAGGGGCGCCGAAGACCTATGCCGAGGTCCGCGCCGAAGCCGTAGCCGGGACGCCGCAGGGTTTTGCGCTGATCCAAAGCGTGCAGCTGCGAGCAGGCAGCCGGTTCGAAGACCGTCACAGCGCCAATGTCGCGGGCATGGTCATGGGCACGGACCCGAAGCTGCGCGATGAGTATGTGGTGATTACCGCCCATCTCGATCATCTGGGCATTGGCACGCCCGTGGATGGCGACACGATTTACAACGGCGCGTTGGACAATGCCGCCGGTATTGCGGCGATGCTCGAAGCTGCGCGCGCACTGCAACTGGACCCACCGCGACGCTCCGTTTTGTTTCTTGCGGTAAACGCCGAAGAAAAAGCGCTGCTGGGTTCGGAATATTTCGCGTTCAATCCCACCGTACCCATCGACGCGATCATCGCCAATGTGAATCTCGACATGCCGGTGCTGTTGTACGACTTTGAGGATCTGATCGGCTTTGGCGCAGACCACAGCAGCTTGTCTGATACGTTGCGCAGCACGCTCGCCGATATGAACCTCGGTCTGGCACCCGATCCATTCCCTGAGCAGGCGATTTTCGTTCGCACCGATCACTTTCGATTTGTGCAGCAAGGCATCCCGGCCATCTCACTGGCAACCGGGCGCGGCATTGATGCCAACGACGCGAACACGTTCTCGAGTTTGATTGGCTTCATCCGCACGCACTACCACCAACCTTCGGACGATTTGTCACGCCCCATCCATTACGCCGCCGGCGCGCGTTTCGCTGAAGTGAACTATCGCTTGCTCAAATCCATCGCTGACGCCGATACCGCGCCACGCTGGAACACCGGTGATTTTTTCGGCGATCGATTCGGCCGCTAGCTGACGAATGCCATGAACGATCCAAGCTGGTACTCGATCCTGCCCCCGGTCCTCGCGATCGCGCTGGCGATCTGGAGCAAACAGGTGGTCGTTTCACTGTTCGCCGGTATCTGGCTGGGACACACGTTGCTCAGCGACTTTAATCCGCTGACCGGTATCGCCCGCGGGCTCGACGGTACGGTGGCCGTTTTTGCCGATGCCGGTGATGCACGTGTGCTGATGTTTACGGTACTTATCGGCGCGCTGATTGCGACCGTTGAACACTCTGGCGGGGTTCGCGGCTTTGTGCATTATCTCGAGCGTCGACGCTGGGTCCATAACGGGGTTCGGGCGCAGACGCTGGCCTGGCTCGTCGGCCTCGTCATTTTCGTTGAATCCAATATCACGCTACTGGTCGCCGGTTCGGTCAGTCGGCCGCTGTTTGATCGGTATCGCGTATCACGAGAGAAACTCGCGTATTTGATCGACTCAACGTCGGCACCGGTCTGCGTCATGATTCCGCTGAACGCCTGGGGTGCCTTCATCATCAGTGTCGTGGCGTCGACGGGCATTGAAAATCCACTGCAGGTCTTTATCGCTGCGATCGCGTTCAACTTTTACGCTATCGTTGCCATTGTACTCGCGGCGGTCGTGATCTGGAAAAACCTGAACATCGGGCCAATGCAAGCGGCTGAGGCGCGCACCGCGCGCGGCGAGCTTTCATGGCCAGACTCAACGGTCATGATTGAGACAGACGACAAGGTCACTGGGCAAGACGACGGCGACACACCCTCCGCGTGGTTCATGCTGCTACCGATTGCGGCGCTGGTGTTGATGATGTCCGTTGCGCTGGCCATTACCGGCGACGGCGACCTGATCCGTGGTTCGGGCTCAACCTCCGTTCTGTGGTCAGTCTGTCTGGCGCTGGTCGTCGCGTGGACGCAAATTTTGCTCAAGGGGGACAGCTCGGTCGCGACGCTGACCCGCGTCTTCATGACCGGCGCCGGCAATTTGTTACCGATTGCCATTATTCTGCTGCTCGCCCTTGCGCTCGGCGATGTCGCCAAACTGCTTGGCACCGGGGCGTTTGTTGCAAACGCGGTCAGCGGCAGCGTCACACCGGTTCTGCTGGCTCCACTGGTGTTTTTGCTGTCAGCGTTTATCGCGTTTTCCGTTGGTTCAAGCTGGGGCACTTTTGCCATCATGATCCCTATTGCGATGCCTATCGCTACGTCACTGGGCCTGAGTGAACCGCTATTGCTCGGTGCCGCCATGTCGGGCGCGCTGTTCGGCGATCACGCGTCACCGATCAGCGACACGACAGTGATGGCGTCCATGGCAGCAGCGAGCGACCACATCGAACACGTGCGTACGCAGCTCCCCTATGCGCTACTCGCCGCCGCGATTGCTACCGTCGGCTTTCTCGTGACGGGCATGGTCATCTAGCGAGCGGATCGCGTATCCTCCGACCAATGAATGTCCTCTCAAGCGCTATCTTGATTTCCATCGCCCCGGGTGCTGCTGAATCATGAGCGACGATAACTATGTACTGGTCGTGGATTGCCCGGACAGGCGGGGCGTGGTCGCGGCCGTCAGCACGTTCATTGCGCAGCGCGGTGGCTTGATTCTGGAAGCCTCGCATTTTCGTGAACCGGCGCAAAATCGTTCGTTCATGCGCACCCTTTTTACCGATACTCGCAACACAGGCCAGCACGACATCGAGAGTGAATTTGGCCACGTGGCAGCTGAGTTCTCGATGCAGTGGTCGCTGTGGCCCAGCGCACGCAAGTGCAAAGTCCTGATCGCGGTATCGAAACAGGATCACTGTCTGAACAGTCTTCTGCATCGCTGGAATGCCGGAACGCTACCCATCGACATCGCCGGCGTCGTCTCCAACCATGACGACAATCGGCGACTGGTGGAGTGGTACGGCTTGAGCTACCACCATCTCCCCATCGTCGACGGCTGGAATTACGGGATCCGGATGTACGAGCCGGAGCCGGCGATCCTCGATGGTACGTGGACCTTCCCCCCGATCCGGCCG
>JBGCFP010000076.1:0-16668 GCA_045107005.1 Gammaproteobacteria bacterium | reverse complement strand
CGTGTCGATGGCCTTGGTTGCCGTGCGTTCATCGCGCCGCGCGTTTTGCTCGGCAATGGTCGCGCGGATCAAACCGATAGACGCGGTGGTAACACCTGCCAGCAGTGCCACGAAGACAATGGTTGCAACCGCGACGGCGCGTCGATTGCGCCGCACAAACTGCCCGAACACATATCTTGTGCTGGGCGGGCGCGCACTGACCGGGCGGTGCTCCAGATAGTCCCGAACGTCAGATTTCAGTTCGTATATGGATTGATAGCGACGCTCGCGATCTTTTTCCATCGCCTTGAGCACAACCCAATCGAGGGAGCTCGCCAGCGTGGCGCGTAACGCACCGTGATCCGTGCGGCGCGCTTCGGCCGACACACGCCGCTGCTCGCCAAGCTGTGTCAGCCGTGCACTGGGTCGTGGCGTCGCCCTGTCGCGCACCATCTCGCGCATCTCGGCTGCTGAGCGACCGCTGGTATCGTGGGGCAAGACCCCGACCAGCAGTTCGTACAGCACCACCCCCATGGAATACACGTCGGTCCGGGTGTCAATATCCTGCGTCTTTGCCGCCGCCTGTTCCGGACTCATGTATCCCGGTGTACCCACCAACTGACCCAGGCGCGTCACCAGCGGGTCGTCGCTCAGCGTGGCGTCGACCGCCTTTGCGATACCAAAGTCGATCACTTTGACCAACGCTTTCTCATCGTGTTCAGCGACCAGAATGTTCGACGGTTTAAGATCGCGATGTACCACCCCTTTCTGATGAGCGTGCGCGATGGCGTCGCACACCGTCATGAACAGTCGCAGCCGTTGCACCAGGTCCAGGCGCCGCTCGTCGCAGTATTCGGTAAGCGGTTGCCCGTCAACAAGCTCCATGACGAAATACGGCCGGCCGCGATCTGACGTGCCGGCGTCGAAAATCTTCGCGATGTTGGGGTGATCCATGACCGCCAGTGCTTGGCGCTCCGATTCAAAGCGAGCAATCACTTCCCGCGTGTCCATGCCGGGTCGGATCACTTTCAGTGCCACTTGTCGTCGCACGGGCTGCGACTGCTCAGCGGCGTAAACAACACTCATGCCGCCTTCACCAATTTCCTTGATGATGCGATAAGGGCCCATCTGCGTCGGCACTTCTTCGCGTGCGATACCGATACTGGCCGTACGTGCGCCACGCTCAACGATATTCGTCAAACTCGCCGCATCGTCCGATGGTCTAACACCAAGCATGCCCAGTACGGCATCTCGCAACGCCAGATCATCGCCGCACAGCGCGTCGAGCTTTTCCTCGCGCGCAGGCGACGCCAGATCACAGACCTGAAAAAATACTTCAGAGATACGTTGTTTCTGTTCGTCCGTCATTTGTCGTACGACTTATTGTGACCAATCGACGACCGGGCCAAGCATTTGTTTGACCTGATTATTTTGTCCGAGGCAGGGTCGATTTGAAAAGGATAGTCGATGGCAGCGTATCGCACCACCGCGAGCGCGGTGAGCGTGGGAAGCATTTCCCAAAGCACAGTGAAAGACCGGTTTCAGTCCACTGCGTTCTGCAGTGCAAACGACATAACGTTACGCGCGCTTTGTGGTTGTCGTTAAAGACTGCGCGAAATTGATCGTCCGCCAGTACGTTATGTTCGCAAGAGGGGGGATCCAGCTGCTCCGTCAGCTCAAGACGCCATCGACTTCTGACGAACGGCTTGATCGAGCAAAATACTGACGCGCAGACCACCTTTGCGGCGATTGCTCAGACTCAATCGTCCACCGTGCGCCTCGACAATCTCGCGACACAATGGCAAACCAAGCCCGGTCCCGGTTTGCTTGGTTGAGTAGAAAGGGAGTAACGCGTTTTTGAGTACGCGCTCGGACATACCGCTCCCGCGATCACACACATCGAATCGGGTCTGGCCACCGCTGCTCACCATCTTCAACGACACCTGTTCCGGATCGGATCCGGACTCATGGGCGTTTTTGAGAAGGTTGATCATCACCTGTTCAAACTGCGCGGGATCGACGCTGATAGTGCCGCTGAGTTCGTCCGGGATGCGACGAAAATCGATCGTTTGCGCCAACCGCGAAATAAACGGTTCCAGCTCCACCGACTGCAGACGCGGCACGGGCAAACGGGCAAAGCGGGCGTAACCTTCAATAAAGGTCTTGAGGTGACGTGCGCGTTCCTCAATGGTTGTGAAGATCTCGCCAAGCCGACTTTGATCGGCCTTTTGCAACACCAGCCCGCCAGAATGCGCCAGCGACGAAATCGGTGCCAGCGAATTGTTGAGCTCGTGACTGATCACCCGAATGACCTTCTTCCAGGTCGCCACTTCCTGGCGGTTGAGCTCATGGGTGAGCTGTTTGAACAGGTACAAAAAATGCGTTTGTGCATTGAGTTCAAAGCGTCGGCAGGACAGATGATAGGTTTGTGGCTCATCGCTATCACCTACGCTGAACAAGCCGTCACGCCGTTCCCCAACGGCTTGGGCGAAACCCGGATCCAGCGTTTCCAGCGTGCCGCCAAAGGCCATGCCGTTGAGCGGCTTACCGTCGCGAAACAACCGTCGCGCGGCCCCGTTGCTGTAGACGATGCGATCGTTACGGTTGGTGAGCACCAGCGCGAGCGGCGTGGTCTGGATGACAGTATCGAGCAACAGCTCACGTTGGAACAGGCTTTGCCGCTCACGTCGCAGGACGTCGCCCAGATCATTGTACACTTCGACCAACTGACCGATTTCGTCGGTGCGCACCCCCGCAATGCCGGTACTGAAGTCGCCGTCTTTGAGTCCTGCCACCCCGTCGCGCAACGCCAAAATGGTCCGTCGGACAGGTCGTGCGAAACGATTGGCCAACACGGCAGCCAGCGTCACGCCCACGGCGGTGGCGATAATAAACACCGTCCAGGGGTTGTCGATGGCTTGGGTCAAACCGACGGTGAGGCCTACGACCAGCACAACGACCAGGCACAAGAAGAACGCAAGTTTTCCGGCGAGCGAGAACGAAGTCATATCGGACATGGTGGTGGCCAGCGTGCGCAAAGGCAACCGCCGCTATTTCTGGATGCCGAATTTTTCCATTCGACGATACAGGGCCTGACGACTCATCCCGAGTCGGCGAGCAGCACGCGCCACTACACCGCGAGCGCTTTCCAGTGCCGCCAAAATCTGTTCTCTGTCCGGTTCAGACCCGTGCGACACGGGCGCAGGAGCCGTCGACACCAGCTGCAGATCCGCCTCACTAATGCGCCCGTCCTGTGCCAGCAAAACCGCGCGACGCAGACTGTTCTGCAACTCACGAACGTTGCCCGGCCACGTGTGCTGAGTTAGCGCGCGTTCGGCTTCTGGCGTTAGCGTGCTGCTACCGTCAATAAAGTGAATAGCCAACGGCAAGACGTCTTCGGCTCGCTCCACCAGCGGCGGCAACTCCAGCTGAATCACATTCAGACGGTAAAACAGATCCTCCCGAAAACTCCCTGCGCGGACGGCTTCGGGTAAATCGGCGTTAGTCGCGCTGATGACGCGTACGTTGACACGCCGGGTTTCGCTGCTGCCAAGGCGTTCAAACTCACCGGTCTGCAATACCCGCAACAACTTCGCCTGACCGTCAAGACTGAGGTTGCCAATCTCATCCAGAAACAGCGTGCCGCCATCGGCCGCTTCGAAACGACCCTCACGGGCGCTCTGCGCGCCGGTGAACGCGCCGGCTTGCGCCCCGAACAACTCCGCCTCCATGAGCTCTGCAGGCAGAGCCCCCACGTTGGTCTTGATAAACGGACCGTCCGGGTTGGCCGAATTCGCCTGCACGATTTCGGCCAGTTTCTCTTTGCCCGCGCCGTTAGGACCGGTGATTAACACCGGCACATCCGCGTGGGCAATGCGGGTCGCCAACGATACCAGCTCGTGCATCGACTCGCTCTCGTACACGATGCCGCAGAGGCTGAAGCGTTCCGCCAGCTTGTTGCGCGCAGCGCGACGAGAGGCGGACAGCTGCCTCGAATGCTGTGATGCTTCGCGCAGCTCGAGCAGATTTCGAGCCGTCGTCATCAGTTTGATGTCGTCCCAGGGCTTGGCCACGTAGTCGGCTGCGCCCGCTTTCACCAATTCCACCGCGGTCTCGAGATCGGTCCACGCCGTGAGCAGAATGACCGGCAAATCCGGTTCACGCTCACGTACGCGTCGAAACAGCTCAATGCCCTCCTCGCCCGACGTCGTGTCTTCGGTGAAGTTCATATCCTGGACGACCAAATCGACCGACGTGCGCTCCAGGCACGCCAGCGCCTCTTCGCCATCTGAGGCCGCGACGACGTGCAGGTCGTGCAGCGAGAACAGCATATCGAGCGCGGTACGCACGGCGTCGTTGTCATCGACGATCAGAACAGTTTGCATGGTTTTTTGCGCGGTTCCTAAACGGTACGAGTGGCAACAGCCGGAGAAATCGTCGACGCTCGGCGCGCCGGGCCCAGGACCGCCAGCAACCCCAGTGCCCACATGGCCAGCACGCCAAAGGGCACGTACACCGGATCGAGCTTGTCGAGCGAATACTCGGTGGCCAGATAGTAGTTGAGCAACATTGTGAGTGCGACCCCGGCGACCACGCCAGCGGTTGTCATCAACCAGTTTTCAGCGAGGAAGTAGCGCAGAATATCACCGCGTTTCGCACCGACTGCCCGCCGCGTCCCGATTTGTTTGGTGCGCTGACGCACGTTAAAGGCCGCCAGACCGACAATGCCCAGCGCGGTGACCGTAACCAGCATGAAAATGACGACCATCAGAGCAATGGCCATCGCCTGATCGCGCGAATAGCTGCGCGACACCACCTCCTTCATGGTCTGGACCTGATTAATGAGACGAGTGCTGTTGTTCGAGCCGAGTTCTTCTTCAATCAGCGGCACCAGAGCCTCCACCTGATCGGCGTGGGCCCTGACCATGTAGCGTATGTGCGGCGCCGGCACGATCACGGGGAATATGGCGACATGATCCAGATTCTGCCAACTCACCCATGCGCCGTGCATTTTGTCGATAATGCCAATCACTTCCAGTGGGTTGTCGGGATTGTCGTAGATCAATTTGCCCACATAGTCTTTGGTATCCGGAAACAGGTTCTCAGCCATGGCGTGGGTGATCAGTACGACGGCTGGCCGCATGACTTCATCATCCGCAAGCCGCAACACTTCTTCCGGGCGAAAATTGCGCCCCGCCTTGAGTTCAATCCCCAGAGTCTCCAACGCGGTGTGGTCCATGGTGTAGTAGTTAGCGACAACGTCCAGAGCATCGTCGTCGGTCGACGGGCTGAAGCCGGTGGCGCTGCCGCTGCCGCTCAGCGGAATACCTCGCGTTGGCGTCACCGACGTAACACCGGGCAGTGACTTCAGAAGCGCCAGATCGGCTTCAACGGTGGCGAGCTGGTCGTAGTCATCGGCGAAACCGAAGCTGCTGATCATCACCAGGTTCTCGACGTCGATGCCGCTATCGCGATTGATAAAGGCGATGCGCTGCTGAACGATGAATACCGCGTTGATAATCACCGCCAGCGCGATCGCGATTTGCATTGCGACCAACAGGGCGCCGGTCTTGTTGCGCATCATGGCGCTCAAAATGGGACGTAACATGAGTGGCTCCTACTGGGTTTTCAAATACGTGGCGGGGGCGACCTGACAAACGCGCCAGGTCGGATACAGTCCGGCCGCGATAGCCGAAGCAACCGCAATCGCAATGGCGGTAAACACCAGAGCCAGATCCAGGTGCACCAGATGGTCATAGCCGTGATAGAGCATCTTCACGCCTTGCAGTCCCAATGCGCTTAGGCCAAGTCCGAGCAAACCGCCAAAAACACCGATCAAACCGACTTCTATCAAGTGCTGCCGGAAGATCGCGCCTTTGCTCGCGCCGAGTGCGCGGCGCACGCCAACCACCGGCGCTTTGCCGATAAATCGCGCCAGCAAGATGCCCACCGCGTTGAACAGGCAAACGGCCAGGAACAGAAAGGCCAGACCGACCAACACGGCGTTGTCCTCAGTCACCACTTCGTTGTGTTCCAGCCAATCGGTCACGTTCATGATCGGATTGTTGAGCGGGCGTGGATGACGACCCAGCTCTTTTTGCTCCATGACGTAGGCGTCGATCGTGCGCTGGTAGTCCTCAATGTCGGACGGTTCGTCCACTTCCACCCAGTACTGAATCCAGACGCATTTACTGTTGAGAAAGTCCTGCCATGCCGTGTTGTCCTCATCGCCCCAGCAGTTGGTGTTGCCGGCGCGGTTGAGTTCGCCGAACTGCAGCATGGAAAAAGGCATGAACAAATCCTGCGTGTCGTCGAACGAACCGTTGTTCAGATCGTAAAACGTCGGCGTCGGGTCCCACTCTTCAAGCACGCCGACAATTTCGAATCGGTCTACGCCAAGACGTACTGATTCGCCCACGCTGTTGCGCCCGCCAAAGTACTTCTCGTTAATGCGCTGTGTAAGCACGACCACGCGCTCAGCAGTCCGGTCTACCTCTTTGGACCACGGTCCGCCGTATTGAAACGGCACGTCAAACATGTCGAAAAAGTCGCTGTCGGTCATTCTGGAACCGGCGAAAAACGGCTTGAGGTCGGGCGAATCCGGAATCAGTGTGAACACCCCTTTGAACATGGCAGCGCGGCGCTTTGTCCCGGGCAAATCGCGGACTGCCATCGCGTCGATATAGCCAAGCTGAGTCGGTGCCGCGTCCGGTTTGGAATCGTCGTTCGGATCGTCAGCGCCCCAGCTGTCGATGGTGACGGAAAACAGGCGTTCGCTCTTAGCCGGGATCGGATCACCGGACATGGCCGAATAAATCGTTAGCGTGATCATCGACATGCCGACGCCCAGCGCAATCAGTCCCACCACCAGCGCGGTCAACACCGGACTCTTGCGCAGACTGCGCAGTCCCAGACGAAGGTTGTAGACAAACATTACTGACCCACCGCAACGTCGTGACCGTCATCGGGCTGACCGCCAAACGGGTTGAAATCGGTCACCTGGCCATCAAGCAGACAAATCGTGCGATGTGCCCGTCGGGCCAATTCGGCGTCGTGCGTGACCATGACGACCGTGGTGCCCTGGCCGTTTATCTCTTCAAGAATGTCGAGCACCTGGCGTGCCATCAACGAATCCAGGTTGCCGGTGGGCTCATCGGCGAGCAAGAAACGGGGCTCGCCGGCAAGCGCGCGAGCAATGGCAACGCGCTGTTGCTGACCGCCAGAGAGCTGGGCGGGCAAATGCTTCATGCGTGACTGCAAACCAACCCGGCTCAGCGCCGACTCGATTCGGTCTTTACGCTCGGCCGCCGGCATTTTCCGATAGCGCAGCGGCACATCAACGTTGTCGAACAGGTTTAAATCGGGGATCAGATTAAAGCTCTGAAAAATGAAGCCGATCTTTTCATTGCGAATGCGCGAGCGTTGGTTGTCCGACAACCCGCTCACCGCGTCACCATCAAGCTCGTACAGCCCGCTGCTGGGCACTTCCAGCAGACCCGCAATGTTGAGAAACGTGGTCTTGCCGGAGCCCGACGGTCCGGTCACGGCAACAAACTCGCCGTCGGCGACCGACAAGCTCAGACTGCGCAGCGCGTGTGTCTCGATCAGGTCAGTCTGATAGACGCGGCTGATTTCATTCATTTCAAGCATGGTTTTTCTCTCGCAGGTGGCAGTTGGATAAAATTAGGGTCTAGCGTTTGATCACGACGCGTTCGGCGCCGCGCAGCGTTTCGATGGAGGACACAATCACTTCTTCGCCGGCACGTAGTCCGGTCAAAACTTCAACGCGCCCGCCGCTGCTCGCGCCGAGAGTAATGTCGCGACGCGTCGCCACGTTGTCGTCAACCACGTAGATCACGCGACCCGCCCCGCTATCAACAAAAGCCCCCCGCGGCAGCGTCAGTGCATCGGCGACTGATTCGAGGGTCAAGGCGACCGTGACTCGCTGGTTCTGGCGCAAGCCGGCGGGGGTATCGCCGTCAAAACGAATGCGGCCGGCGACCGCGTTATTGGTGACTTCCGGGGAGATGGCGCGAAGAATGCCCGAGTGCTCGTCATTGCCGTAGCTAATGGTCGCGGTCATTCCGGGCGCAAGGCGTTCGGCGTAGCTCTGCGCGATGCGCGCTTCGACTTCGAACGCGGTCAGATCGACAATCGATAGCAGCGGTTGATTGTTGTTGACGGCCTCTTTTTGCGCGACCGCCACCGTGCCAACCATGCCGCTGACGGGTGCCGTAACAACCAGATCACCCACCTGTCGCTGGAGGTTTTCAACGGCCAATGCCTGGCGATCGCGTTCCAGCTCGAGGGTCCGCAATTCAAACTCGAGACTCTCACGCTCCAGTTCCATGGCCGCATTGGCGTGATCCGACGTAACGACCGACCGCTCCACGTCGTCCTGCGCTTTTTCCAGATCCTGGCGGCTGATAACGCGAATTTTCCAGGCCGCTTCAGCACGCCGCAACTCGCGCTCTGCGGCAACACGGTCCATACGGGCCACGTCGGCCAGCTGGCCGGAGCGCAACGACTGCTGTTTGTGCTCGATTAGACGACGCTGGAGGTTTGTTTCCAGTGAGCTGAGCGTCGCACGTTCCTGAGCGAGTTCACTGGTCAGCGTCGGGCTACTGAGCGTCGCAACCGTCGCGCCTTGCTCGACCATGTCACCCGCTTTGACGTGCAGCGTGACGGTGCCCGCCGATTGGGCGTACACCGACGGGCTGACCGCGGCGATAACCAGACCGGGCGCCGAGATATCGCGCCGGAAGCTGCCGCGCTCGACCTTTGCAAAACGCAGGCGCTCGGCGTTCACGGCTGCGTCTGCCGACCACCAGTTACCGAGGACCCAGACAAGTAGACCGCAGACTGCAACGAAACCCAGAGCGATGATCGTATTGCGCCAGGTTTTGCGGCCGGAGACGTCTCGGGCCATGTCCTGACCTGAGGTGTCACGAATCTGCGTGTTGCCGGATTGCGGCGTGATCTTGTGCACCGGAGCGGTCACAGTGCTACCTCAATCTTGCGCAGCAGAATGACCGGGCTGGCTTCCACACTGAGCACCGGGGCACAGCGTTCGCCGGCAAGGAAGCGGCCTTCCGGTGCCTGGGCGTGGCTCATTGCAATGAGCAAGGTCAGTTCGATCAGTACGCTGCAGCCACCGAGTACAAAAGCCAGGGTTCGAGCGCGCCGGGTTTCGTTGGTGTGTGTCATGAGTTCATCTCGCAATTGTCAGGTTTGTAGTAACGGTGATTTTTCTCGCCGTCGTAGAACTCAAAGCAGGAACCGTGCCAACTCTTGAAAACTCGCTAATACATTGTTTTCAATAAGTATATTTAAAGCGTGGTGATCCATTGAAAGTGTCCGATGTGTCCGCTGGCGGACGTGCACCGGACAGGTTTGCGTCCGGACAGCGGACAGCACCGGCAATGCTTGCGGGCACTGCGCGGGATGACTACCATCGCTCCTATCTGAAATAACTGAAAAGACAACCATGGAACTGTCCCCGACAGTACAAAAATACATCCTGCATTGGGGTGAGATGGGTTCACGATGGGGCGTCAATCGAACGATTGCGCAGATCCACGCCCTGCTCTATTTGTCCCCCGACGCGCTCCCCGCCGAAGACATTGCGAGGGTGCTGTCCGTTGCTCGATCAAACGTTTCAACGTCGCTGCGAGAATTGCACAGTTACGGTCTGATCAAGGTCACGCATCGCTTGGGCGATCGGCGCGATCATTTTGAGGCGCTAACGGATGTCTGGGAGCTGTTCGCGGTGATTCTGGATCAGCGCAAACGTCGCGAAATCGATCCGACGCTGGCCGTGCTGCGACAATGTGCCGAAGACGCCGAGCAAGACGCCAAAACCGACAAGCAGACCAAAGCGCGCATTCACGACATGCTGAGTTTTGTAGAGCAAACCACCACTTGGTACGAGCAGATGCGCCAGGTGCCCAAGCCCGTCATTTTGAAGCTGATGAAACTCGGCTCAAAGATCGTCAAAGCCGTGCCGCGCTAAAACGACTGCAGGTGCCCAACAGGTCGCGCTAATTGGAGTGGGACACGCTGGCGCCACCAGCGCTTTGATCGGCATCAATGATCGCCACTTCGCCACCGTCCTGCAGGGTTTCCGCACCACGGACAACGACTCGATCGCCAGCAACCAAGCTGCCGCTGATCGCCACCTTTTCGCCGAGGCTGTCGCCCGTTTCGACCGCAATGCGATCGGCGGTGTTGTCGCCGTTTACCCGAAAAACAAAGGCCCCGTCGCGACGCAGTATCAGCGCGTCACGCGGCACCACCAGTGAAGCGGCGGGCGTGCGCATCGGCACCGCGACACTCACCAGCGAGCCGATGGTCAACGTGCTGCTGGTGGTCTCCACGGGATCAACCCGAAGTTCAAAGGTCTGAGCGCGCGCATCCAGCGTCGGCACGATGGCGCGCACGCGGCCGGTGCTCTCATTTTCATAGCCAAACAGGCGTAACGTATCGCCAACGCCGACGCGGCCTGAAAAACGCAGCGGCACCATGACGCGCACTTCCAGCGTGTTCAAATCAACCAGTCGCGCCAACAGCGTGCCCCGCGCCACGTCCTCGCCACCGCGTCTCTCCCGTGCAGCAATAACGCCATCGAACGGTGCGGTGATCGTTGCGCGCTCCAGTTGCTCATCAATTTGCTCGATGCGTAACTGGGCGATCTTCAGATCGCTGGCCGCGACATCCCGATCCGAAACGGTCTGCTCTCGAGCTGTTGCTGACACGCTCGTCAAATCGCGCTGACGATTGACCTGACCGTTCAAATACGCCAACTGAGATCGCGCCCGCTCCCCTTGCGCCTGCTGCTCGGCGCGCTGCAACGTCAGCGGCCTGACGTCAATGTTGGCGACCGCATCGCCTGCGGCGACGACCGTCCCTGGCTCCGCCACGAATTCGAGGCGCCCGTCGACGCCGGCGGTGATTTGCAGGTCGTTGCGCGAGAACACCGTGCCCGCAATGGGCATGGTCGGCGTGACGTTCGCCTCCTCCACCAGACCAATTACCACGGCGCTTGCCGGTGCCGGTTGCTGGGCGAAAGCGTGCAACGCCGTTGCCATCGTGCCAACCACTGCGAACAGCAAGATCGGTTTCATGCTCAAACTCCCTTTGCGGCAGAGACCGCGTCAATGTGGGCTGGCCCGCCGAGCGGGTGCGATCCGGGCTCATCGGCGTTCACTGACCGGCCACTGCCAAGGCGCAGCAAGCTCGGCATCAACACCAGTGTGAACAACAAGCACAACAGCATGCCACCAACGATAACGATCGCGAGTCCACGGTAAATATCGGAACCAACACCTGGCACAAACGCGAGCGGCAGCATGCCAAAGATACTGGTCATTGTGCTCATGTAGACCGGTCGGGCGCGCAAGCGTACCGCGTCGCGTACGGCGTCTTCACGGGACAGCCCGCCTCTCTCGCCATCACGGGTTTGATTGACCAGCAGGATCGCGTTGTTGACCACGAGACCGAGCAAAATAATGAAGCCGATCATCGTCAGCATGTCCAGTGATTGATAGCTGAATACATTAAGCAAGCGCAACGCCGCGACACCACCAAAAACCGCCAGCGGCATGACGCTGAGTACCAGCAGACTGTCGCGGATGGACTTGAATATCGCCGCCATGATCAGGAATAGAATGACGATGGCGAGCAGAAAATTATTCAACATGTCGCGCAGAGACGCGTCCAACTCGTCGGCGCTGCCGCGGTACTTGACGCTGGAGCCATCGGGCAGCGCGTCGCGCAACGTGGGCCCGACCTGACTGCGCAGGATGTCCAGCGCTTCTTCCAAGGTCATGGTATCGGGGGGAATGACCTGCAAACTGATCGTGCGCTGACCGTCAAATCGACTCAGGGAAGTCGGTCCGACCGTGCGTTGGATGTCCGCGAGCGCCCCAATTGTCTGCACGCCGCCGCGCGGCGTAATGATCGGCATGGCACCGAGCTGTTCGGGCGTGTCCCATTTGCCAGCACGCAGGATCACGTTGTAGCGATTGTTGCCGTCAAAATATTCGTTAATAAACAAGCCGCCGGTGACCGCGCGCACGGCGCGCGCCAACTCGGAGCGGTTGAGACCGGCCTGGGTCAGCAGCTGCTCGTTGGGGATCACCTGCAGCTCCGGTTCCGACAGCGACAAACCCGGCACAGGTCGGGCCGTCGCGCCGGGCATCACTTCGCGAATGCGTTCCATGCCAGCCGACGCGGCGTCCATCAAGCCGATGACGTCCGCGCCCTGCAAATCGACGCTGATGGTACGCCCGGAGTTGAAGCCCATACCCAGCAATGACGCACGGCTCGTATACGGTTGTGTATCCGGAATCCCGCGCAGCAGCGGTCCGCGCAACAGCTCGACAAACGCTTCGGTGTCTGCCGGGTCAAGCGGGTACAAGTAGAGGATGTTAAACGTGCCAAACATCGAAAGGTTGTAGCCGCGAATGAACGGCGCCTGCTCGTGATCCATGTAGGGTCGCAAGCGTGCTACGATTTCGGAGGCTATCTCATCTTCGAACAGTTCGTGATTCACGCCCGGCGGCACGCTAAACACCACCGTGACCGCATCGGCCGCAGCGGACGGCAGAAAATCGGCCTTGGGTTTGAGCGCGATGGTCGCTGCAATGGGGACGACCACGAGCAACACAATCCACGCGACGCGCCGCGGCGTTGTCCGCGTCAACGTCATGATGAAACCTGTCACGCGCTCCCACAGCCCGGCCATCGGGTCCTTGACGCTGGTCTCACTGAGCCACAGTTTGTTCGCCACCGGGATCACCGTTAGCGCAGTCACCATTGACGCGACCACCGCCACCGACAACGTCAATGCCAGATCCGAAAACATCTGACCGGCCTGCCCCGGCATGAACAACACCGGCAGGAAAATCGCAACGGTCGTCACTGTTGAGGCAAACAGTGCGCCTTTAACCTGATCCGCGCCCTTTTGAATGGCTTCGGTACGCCCCATCCCCTGCTGGCGATAGCGCACGATGTTCTCCTGCACGATGATCGCCGCGTCGAGCACGAGTCCGACCGCAAACGCCAGACCCGCTAGCGAAATCACGTTCAAACTGATGTTGAACACGCGCAGTGCGATAAACGCGACCATCATGGAAACCGGGATCGATGCCGCGATCATCAGCGTTGCACGCGAACTGCGCAAAAATACCCACAGGACGCCCACCGACAGCAGAACGCCAAGCCCGATGTTGTTCTTGACCAGCGCAATCGCTCGACGGATATACACTGACGAATCGAAGCTCAATTCCATCGTCAGGGCAACGTCCTTGAGCGCCCCGTCGTTGAGTTCGGCGATGGCCGCGTTCACTTCGTCCAGAATCTGAACGGTGTTGGCGTCGTTGCTGCCTTCAAGAGAGATGTAGAACGCCGAATAACCGTTGCGCTTGTTGATGCCAAACGGATCGGCAAGCTGCTTCTCGACGGTGGCGATATCGCGGATGCGGATCGGGCTTGTCCCGCTGTAGTCGACGATCAGATCTGCAATCTTGTCAACATCATCTTTGCCAATGAAGCGTACGGTGTATTGCCGTCGTCCTACGTTGGCGAAGCCGCCCGACACGTCATTGGCTTGTGACACCGTGTTAACGATGCTGTTGATGCTGACGCCAGCCGCGGCCGCGCGGTAGGGATCGAACGTGATGCGGACTTCGAAAGGACGGCGGCCGTTCATGTTGACGCGACTGACGCCAGCGATGCGTGCCAGACGCGGCTCCACCACATCGTCGTAAATCGACACGTAATCGTCCGACAGCATGTCGTCGTTGTTATTGCCACGCGACGGGTAAATTTGCAGCGTGGCGACGTTCGCGCCCTGTCCGCCCTGCCCGCTGGCGACAAAAGGCTCGCCCGCGTCAACCGGCAACGGTGGCGCCTGATTCACGTTATTAATGACATTAATCAACGCCGCCTGCATGTCGGTGCCGATATCGAAGGTTAACGTGGTCTGGCCGAAACCCCGGTTGATGTTGCTGGATATCTGCTGGACGCCCGGCGTACGGCGAAGGACCGCCTCCATGGGCTCCACGATGTAAGACTCCATCTCCGACGGTGCTGCCTCCCGCCAGTTATTAAAGACGGAGATTTGCGGTCGCGTCAGTTCGGGCAACAGCTGGACCGGCCGGGACGCAATGGACATCAGCCCAAACAGCGCCAGGAGCGCAATAAATACGAAGACGGCCGCCGGATTAAGCAGACTCGCTCGCGTTAGATTCATGGCCGATTCCCGTTATGTCATAGGCGCGCAGGGCCCGAAAGTCCTGCCCTGTGCTGCGCTTTGTCTGCAATCTTCCACTTTAGTTGCATATGCACCCCCCCGGGTTTGAACCAAACGCGGTCAGCCGAGCTCCAAACACGCTGAACGGTTTGCTAAGCCCCGTGAACCGTTGGTGAACCTTTGGTGGCATAATTGACGCTGACACGCAGATTTTTGAAGGAGACAGCATGCTTATCCGGCGCCCCGCGACGATTCGACCCTCTGACATCACGGACGAGTCTGTCTACATGAACCGGCGCGCTCTGCTGCGCGCGGCAGGTGTCGCGGCGGGGGGTATCGCGGCGAGCGCGTGCGCGGCCGAGGACGCATCGTTGCCAGCTCCCAAGTCGGATCGCTTTGCGTCGCTGATCAAGAGCCCCTTCAGCACCGACGCCGCGCCCAATTCTTACGAAGACGTAACGACTTACAACAACTACTACGAATTCGGCACTGGCAAAGCCGATCCGTCGCGCAACGCCACCAAATTTCAGAGTCAGCCGTGGACGGTGACCGTGTCGGGCGAGTGCGACAAACCCGGTCAATACACGTTTGAGGATTTTGTCGGACCACACGCGTACGAAGAGCGCATCTACCGACTGCGTTGCGTGGAAGCCTGGTCGATGGTCGTGCCTTGGGTGGGTATCCCGCTGGCTGATCTAATCAAACGTTTCCAACCGAACTCGAGAGCACGCTACGTGGTGTTTCAGACGTTGCTGGATCAGGAGCGTATGCCAGGTCAGCGACGCGCGGTGCTCGAGTGGCCCTACACCGAAGGGCTGACCATCGCCGAAGCCATGAATCCCCTGTCGCTGATCGCGACGGGTTTGTACGGACGCGAGCTCCCCAATCAGAACGGAGCGCCGCTGCGTTTGGTCGTGCCGTGGAAGTACGGCTTCAAGAGCATCAAGGGAATTGTCGACATCGCGTTTTCAGAAACGCGCCCGGTCACCAGCTGGGAAGGCGCCGCCGCGACGGAGTATGGCTTCTACGCCAACGTGAATCCAAACGTGGATCACCCACGATGGTCGCAGGCCCGGCATCGCGAAATCGGCGCCGGTCTGTTTAGCGAAAAAGTGCCGACGCAGATGTTTAACGGCTACGCAGAGCAGGTCGCCGATCTGTACAAAGACATCGACCTGACGCGTAACTTCTAGCTTCACGCAGGACACTCTGCCCAGCCCTTGCGAACGCGGCCCTTCTATTCGCGCTAGAGCCCGGTATCATCGGCGCCATGAAAGTTCTGGCGCTAAAATCGAGCGTGTTTCTTCTGTCCAGCCTGCCTGCCGCGAAGCTGCTTGCTGACGCGTTCGGTATTGGTGGCGGTTCGCTGGGCGCCAATCCGGTCGAGTCGCTGTTGCATCGGGCGGGATGGTGGGGACTGGTGTTTTTGCTGATCACTCTGGCCGTCACCCCGGTGCGCGATCTGTCGGGTTGGAAAATCCTGGTGCGGGTTCGCCGCATGCTCGGATTGTTTGCGTTTTTCTATGTCTCGGTGCACTTCAGCACGTACGCCGTTTTGGATCAGGGTCTGGCGCTGGGACCGATTATCGACGATGTCTTCAAGAGGCCCTACATCACCGTCGGCATGGCCGCGTTGGCCCTGCTCATTCCACTGGCGCTGACGTCCAATAATTTTAGTTTGCGACGCTTGAAAAAACGATGGCAAACCTTGCACAAACTGGTCTACCCCATCGCTATCCTCGGCGTGTGGCATTTCTGGTGGCAAGTCAAAAAAGACGTGTCCGAGCCACTGATTTTCGCGGGCATATTAAGCCTTCTACTGGGTTATCGGTTGTTCCGCTGGCGTCAGCGTGCAGGGCGCCAACGTGCCGGTTGACGCACCGGTGAAAAAACGCCGAGGCGTGGGCCCGCTGCGCAAGCTGGTGCCCTTCGTATTGCCCTACAAGCGGCAAATCGTATTGGCTCTGCTCATGATGCTGATCGCAGCAGGGGCCACGCTGTCGCTGCCCGTCGCCGTGCGCAGCATGATCGATAACGGCTTCAATGCCGCCAACGCCGAGCGCATCGATCGCCACTTTATCGCTCTGTTTGGCGTCGCCATGGTGATGGGTATCTCTGCGGCCGCACGCTTTTACTTCGTCTCGTGGATTGGTGAACGGGTGGTCGCGGATGTGCGCACCGCCGTGTACCGGCACGTGATTCAGATGAGCCCGGAGTTTTTTGAGACGACGCGTACCGGCGAAGTACTGTCGCGGTTGAATACGGACACGACGCTGATCCAGACCGTAGTCGGGTCCAGTGCATCGATCGCACTGCGTAGCGCGCTGATGCTGGTCGGCGCCGCGACGTTGCTGGTCATCACCAGCCCGCGGCTGGCGCTGTTGATGGCGTTCGTCATTCCCATGGTGCTGGTGCCAATTCTGGTGTTTGGCCGC
>JBGCFP010000075.1:0-8460 GCA_045107005.1 Gammaproteobacteria bacterium | reverse complement strand
GCGAACGGACGACGCTTCCGCACGTTCAACGTGGTGGACGACTTCAATCGCGAGATCCTCCACATCGAAATCGACACGTCGATAACGTCCGCGCGGTTGGTTCGTGTCTTCGAGCGGCTCCAAGCCGAACACGGCCTGCCGCAGGTCCTCAGAACCGACAATGGGCCTGAGTTCCTTGGCGAGACGTTCACTGCTTGGGCGAAGGATGCGGGCATGGCGATCCAATACATCCAGCCGGGCAAGCCGAATCAGAACGCTTATGTGGAGCGGTTTAATCGCACTTATCGCGAAGAACTACTGGATCAATATCTGTTCGCGAGCCTGGACGATGTCCGGGAAGCGACCTACTGGTGGATGCTCGAATACAACGAGGAGCGACCACATGACTCGCTGGGCGACTGCACACCCGCAGAGGCCCGGCTTATCGCTAGAAACTCTACTTTAGAAATGTCGCTATAGACGGGAAGCTTACGATCGCGTTTTGTGTGGCCTGTCTTGCGTGGGTGGGTGTGACGCTTACCTGGCTTTGGGTGGGGCAGAGTGACGATGTGCTATTTAGTACGCGTCTTTTTGGCGATTTATCCACGCAGAAGTCTCAAGTGTTGCTGCGAGCGTTCGTGATCGGGATAAGCAATTCAGGGTTTTCGTCGCTGTCGTATTCGTTGCTGACAGACACCATAAACTACGAAAAGAAACGTCGCGGCGTGGCGGATGAAGGCATGTTCTCCGGCATTTTCACGGCGGTCGAAAAGTTTGCTTTCGCTCTGGGTCCTTTGCTCACAGGTCTGATACTGAGCGTGGCCGGTTTTCAGGCTTCGGTGGGTGGCGTTATTGAGCAAAGTGACACGGCAATCTTCGGCGTAGTTCTTAGTTACTCTGTGGTACCAGCGACCTTGATGTTGCTCAGTTTGCTTGTCTTCACCCAGTATGGGCGAGCAATGCGTCATGCCGATTAGCGCCACGCTATAAGGCGCACCGGAGTCATTTCAATGAAAACTACTGGCCGGAGCTTGGTAGCGACTTCTGAGCGTGGGGAGGGGCAGTGGGCCTCGATGCGCGATGTCGACAGACTTATGTTGATCCGACAGAGACCGGGATTCGATATATAATCCTGAGTATCGTCATCCGGATACCTGTCTAGTGGAAACGCAAACCAATCAAAGCTCATCGTACGGTCCCATCGCCGTGGCGATCTATCAGACGCTGGAGTCTTACAACGTCGATGCGGCCAAATTGATGCGCGATGCGGGTGTCGATCTGACGTATCTCAAAGATCCGACGGCGCGACTCGATCCCGCCGTCCACTGGAAAATTGTGGCAGATGCTATCGAGCTGACGGAGGATCCGGGCTTCGGGTTGCGGTTTTCCGATTTTGTTCATCCAACAACCTTTCACGCACTTGGTTTCGCGTTGTTGTCGAGCAGCACGCTACGTGCATTTTGTCAGCGTTGGGTTCGCTATCACTCGTTTATCACCACCACCGGTGAAGTTGCCATTGACGAAACCGGACTGACGCCAGCGCTGGTGTTTCCTGCGCAACAACAAAAATCTGACTCGCCAGTGCCAAGAGTGCTGATCGACGGGCAGATTGCCACGGTGGTCAAGCTCATTCGATTTATGTACCGGCCGGACTATTGTCCGGAAAGGGTCGATATGATTTGCGCCAGCATTCCGGGCACCGAAGGACTTTACAAAAAGTATTTGGGTCCAAACGTGCACTTCTCGCAAGAGCGCAATTGCGTCTACTTTGGACACGATGATTTGGACGCGCGACTGCCCGCCGCCAATGCAGAATTAGCTCGGCAAAATGATGAAGCCGTACTGAACTTTTTGGCGCGCCTTGATCGCGCGAACGTCGTGGCGCAGGCGCACGCCAAACTCATCGAGCTGTTGCCATCTGGCGACTGCAGCAAGGCGAAAGTCGCGAGCGCACTAAATATGAGCGTGCGCACGCTACACAATCGTCTTGCTGATTCGTCTACAACCTATCAGCAATTACTCGATCGCACGCGTCGCGAGTTGGCCGAGCAGTACATGCGTCAGGCCAATATCTCAGTCAGCGAAGTGGCTTACCTGCTCGGGTTTTCCGATTGCAGCAACTTCTCACGCGCGTTTCATCGCTGGACCGGTCAGGCTCCAAGCGACTTCCGTAATCAGTCCAAAGCCGAGATTTACGCCGTCAAGTGAAGACCAACGGTTTGCCGTGATTGCACGGAGCCTCGTTTGGGCTGTGTGTAGACTGGTACGTAGTTAACCAGTATGCGACAAGGATTCCTCGGTGGGACCACTTCACGGATTTAAAATCGTCGAGATCGCCGGCATTGGCCCGGGACAGATGTGCGGCATGCTGCTCGCCGATATGGGCGCGCAGCTCATTCGTATCGACCGACCCGTTGTCGGTGACTTGGGGCTCGGCATGCCCACCAAATACGACATCATGAATCGCAGCCGCCCGACGCTCGCGGTCGATCTAAAAAGCCCGGAGGGCGTCGAGCTTGTGTTGCGTCTTTGCGAAGATGCCGATGCGTTGTTTGAGGGATTTCGCCCGGGCGTGCTCGAACGATTGGGGCTGGGCCCTTCGCAGTGCATGAGCCGTAACGAGCGTTTGGTCTACGGTCGCATGACGGGCTGGGGTCAGGAAGGACCGCTCGCCGATTCTGTCGGTCACGATACCAATTACATCGCGCTGGCCGGCGCGCTTGGCAGCCTGGGAGACCAAGATCGACCGCCGCCTGTGCCGCTCAACTTGATTGGCGACTTTGGGGGCGGGGCGCTGTATCTGGCTATGGGGATGCTGGCGGCGATGCTCGAAGCATCGCGTTCGGGCAAAGGTCAGGTTGTGGACGCGGCCATGGTAGACGGCGTAGCGTCCATGATGACCATGTTCTACGGCATGATGGCTGGCGGCATGTGGCAAGACCAACGGCAGAGCAATCTGCTTGATGGCGCGGCGCCGTTTGTCGGCAGCTATGAGACGCGCGATGGGAAGTACATTGCATTGTGCACAATTGAAAACCGGTTTTATCGGGCGTTACTGGCGTCACTCGAAATCACAGATATCGACGCATCAGATCAGCACAAGAGGTCCAGCTGGCCAGAACACCGAGCCATCTTCACCAAGCGCTTTAAAGAAAAGACGCGCGACGAGTGGGCCGATATTCTCGAAGGCACGGATTCGTGCGCAGCACCGGTTTTGTCCATCGAGGAAGCGCCTGAGCACGTGCACAGCGAAGCGCGCAAGACCTATGTGACCGTCGATGGCATCAAGCAGCCTGCGCCCGCGCCTCGATTTTCACGCACGCCGTCTTCAATTAAACACGGGCCGACAGTTCCAGGTGAGGATGATCAACAAGCGTTGTCTGAGTGGGGACTTGGGGAACGCGAGATAGAGCGCTTGCTCAAAGACGGGATTCTGAAACCCAAATCAGCCGCCTAGTCGTTGGGCATCAGCTGGTTGACGTGCTCCAGCGCGTCGACGTATTCCTCGAGTAGTCGATACATCACATCGCGGCAGGACTCGACCTGATTGAGTTGTCCGATGACCTGGCCAACCGGGTTCATGGCGACATCCTGCGCTTTTTCCACGCCTGCGTAGAGCTCCGTGCGTCGTCGTGCGTCCGCACTGATCATGAACTGCATCGGCATGCCCAGTGGTGCCGGTGAAGATTCGGCGTCCCATGCTTCCGTCCATTTGTTCTTAATCAGTCGTGCGGGCTTGCCGGTCCAGGCACGGGAGCGAACCGTGTCCTCGCTTGTGGCCTTGAGGTAAGACTCTTTTTGCGCCGGCTGGCCCGCGGCTTCCTCAACGGTGAGCCAAAGTGAACCCGTCCATACGCCCGCGGCGCCGCTCGACATAGCGGCAAGCATTTGACGACCGTTGCCGACACCGCCCGCCGCCAGCATGGGCAGCGGTGCAATCGCATCCGCAATTTGCGGCCACAAAACGATGCTACCGATTTCTCCAGTGTGGCCACCCCCTTCGCCACCTTGCGCCACTACAAAATCGAGGCCCGCCGCTTTGTGCGACAGGGCCTGTTTCACCTTGCCGCACAACGCGCCGATGAGTCGGCCGCTGTCGTGGACCATCTTGATGACATCATCGGGCGGCGTGCCCAATGCGTTGACAATGACTTTGCATTTTGGTCGTTTGAGCGCCTCAAGGACTAGCGGCAATGCCGTCGCATAAGTGGCGCCGGGGAGGGTCGGCTCGCTATGCGGCATGTCCTCCGGCCAATCGGGTACGCCGTGGTCCGTTAAAAGTTTGTTCGCGAAGTCGACGTGTTCGCCCGGAATCTTCTTCCAAAGTTTTGCTTCGAGCGTCTCAGCGTCGACCTCATCCATGCCTTCATATTTTTGCGGGATAACGACGTCGACGCCGTAACCACCTTCAACATGTTCGTCGAGCCAGTTCAATTCTTCGGCGAGTTGTTCGGGCGAAAACCAGCCGGCACCGAGTACGCCCATGCCGCCGCTGTTGCTGACCCCTGCGACGACATCGCGGCAATGTGAAAACGCGAATATGGCGTGGTCCATTCCGAGTCTTTTGCTAAGTTCAGAAATCATGCAGTGTCGGCTCGTTTAGTCAGTGAATACATAGAAAGATAGGTTTCCCAAGTCGATAGCGCGACTGCCGTTAGGACGACCGAGCTCGATCGCTCGACGAGCTGAAAAACGGTCAGCGCGGCCGCTATGCCGCTGCTATAGACGAATCTGCCTGATGCCAGTTGGATAGCAGCTGCGCCTCGGCCGCCTTGGCCTTTTCAACGTGCTGTTCCTTGATATGACCATAGCCCCGAATCTGCTCTGGGATGGTTGCGATTTCAACCGCCAGCGCGTGATTGTCGTTGCTTAGCGTCTCGAGTAGCTCACCAATTGTCTCTTCGTAGTCTTCGATCAGCCGCCGTTCCATTTTTCTCTCATCGGTGCGGCCAAAGATATCCAGGGCCGTGCCGCGCAGAAATCGCAGTTTTGCCAACAACCCAAAGGCGGGCATCATCCATGCGCCGAATGTCATTTTCTTCGGCAACCCCGTCACTTTGTCTTTCGGCGCAATGGCTGGCGGTGACAGGTTGAATTGGAGCTTAAAGTCGCCTTCGAACTGTTCGTTGAGCTTGCGCTTAAACTGTGGGTCGGAGTAGAGGCGCGCCACTTCGTATTCGTCTTTGTACGCCATCAGTTTGTACGCGTAGCGGGCGACGGCTTCAGACAGGCCTGACAGGCCAGGCGTTTTGCGAGCTTCAGCTTCACGGACCTTATCGACCAAAGCCAGATACCGCTTTGAGTATGCCGCGTTTTGATAAGCGGTCAGATCGTCCACTCTGCGTGCGATGAAGTCGTCGTTGGAAAATGTTTCAGTCGAAGCCGCTTTGTCGCCATCGACAATGGCCAGGACCGCGTCGAGATTGTGCGCGGCGCGGCGCCCCCACTCAAACGCCTGCTGATTCCAGTCAACTTTTACGCCATTGAGTTCGATGGCTTTGAATACCGAGTCTTTGGACAACGGTATGAGGCTTTGCTGCCAGGCAAAACCAACGAGAAACAAGTTGCTCGCGATGGAGTCGCCGAGCAGACGCGTCGCAATGCGGCTTGCTTCGATAAACTGCACGTTGTCCTTGCCTAGCGCGCTGACCAACCGTTGTTCCAGCGGTTCGCTGGGGTATTTCATATCGGGGTTGCGCGTAAAGTCACCGGTGATGGTCTTGTGCGTGTTGATGATGGCTTTGGTTTTCGCTGCATCCATCGTATCGAGGACGATGTCGCCGCCTACCACGAGCATGTCGCAACCCAGCACAAGGTCAGCGGTCCCTGCATTCAATCGCGCGGCGTTGATGTCTTCGGTCTTGCCCGCGATGCGAATGTGCGTCTGTACGGCGCCGCCTTTTTGCGCGAAGCCCAACTGATCAACAATGGACGTGCCTTTGTCGTCAACATGGGCCGCCATCCCAAGGAGCGCGCCGATCGTGATGACGCCGGTGCCGCCGACACCGCCGATCAAAATGCCGTAGGACTCGCCCGCCGGAATGACAGGGAGATCAGGATCCGGCACTACTTCTAGCGCGGCAACCGACCCGCCGACACCTTGCCCTTTCTTGACGTTTCCGCCCAAAACAGTGACGAAGCTTGGGCAAAACCCGTTGTTGCAGGAGTAGTCCTTGTTGCACGCGGACTGATCGATTTCGCGTTTACGTCCGTACTCGGTGTCTTTGGGAAGAATCGATACGCAGTTTGATTTTTTGCTGCAATCACCGCAGCCCTCGCAGACACGCTCGTTGATAAACATGCGCTTGGCCGGGTCTGGGAACGTGCCGCGCTTGCGACGGCGACGTTTTTCTGCCGCGCAGGTCTGGTCGTAAATCAGAACCGTGACGCCTTCGATTTCGCGTAGCTCCCGCTGCACCAGATCGAGATCGTCCCGGTGGTGTACGGTGGTGCCCTGTGCGAATCCGGCGTCGCTGCCATACTTTTCCGGTTCGTCCGTCACCACGGCAATTCTTGAAATGCCCTCCGCCCGAATTTGTTGCGATATTTGCGGAACAGTGAGCTCGCCGTCGACTGGTTGGCCACCCGTCATCGCGACAGCGTCATTGAACAGCAGTTTGTAGGTGATCGTGATTTTGGCGGCAACCGCAGAGCGTATAGCCAGCGTGCCCGAGTGGTAGTACGTCCCATCACCGATCTGTTGGAAAACGTGCTTGGTGTTGACGAAGGGTGCCTGACCGATCCACGGCACACCTTCGCCGCCCATCTGCGTGGCGTAGCCGACGTTGCGATCCATCCAGTACGCCATGAAGTGGCAGCCAACACCGCCGTAACCGCGACTGTCTTCTGGCAACTTGGTCGATGAATTGTGTGGACAGCCGGAACAAAAATAGGGCAGGCGTGCAAGTTCGAGTGGGACGCGAGTTTTCGCTTCTTCAATCTGGCGTTCCAGAAACGCAATGCGACTGCGGGTGCGTTCGCTGTCGTGGAACGGTTTGATGCGCTTGGCAATCACTCTTGCGATCTTGTCAGCGCTCAAGTCGCCGACGTCATCGACCAGCAAGTGACCTTGCTCGTCGTGCCGACCAACAAGGCCGGGGCGTTTTGATTCAGGTTGGGCGTAACAAACATCGCGTAGCGCATTTTCGATTTGCTGGCGCTTGTCTTCGATGACAAGGATGTCCTGCAGACCGTCAGCAAATTCGCGATAGGTTTCCCGATCGACTGGAAACGGCATCGCGACTTTCAAGATACGGATGCCGAGCGCGGACATCATCGCTTCGTCAATGCCAAGATCCTGCAGCGCCTGCAGCGTATCAATCCAAGTCTTGCCCATTGCCGCGATGCCAAACCTAGCCTTGCTGCTGTCATGGGAAATCCGGTTGAGCTTGTTCGCACGCGCAAACGCGACAGCAGCGGGCAACTTGAATCGTCGCAGGCGGTTTTCCTGCGTGGTCCAAAAATCGCCGACTCGGGAATTGACACCGTCAGGTGGAAACTCGAAGTCCGGGGTGACGATTTGGATGTGGTCGTGTTCCGCTCGAATAGACGCGGCCGTCTCGATTGTCTCGGGCAGCAGTTTGTAGCCCACCCATGCACCGCAAAAGCGCGACAGCTGGAACCCCATCAACCCCATATCGAACACGTCTTGAATGTTCGCCGGATACAGCACCGGCATGAGCAGGTCTTCAAACAGCAGCTCAGAGTGGTAGGCATCAACAGTCGAGCGCATCGCCGGGTCATCGCCCGCGAGAATCAGAACGCCGCCGTTCTTGGATGAACCGTGATAGTTACCCTGACGAATCGCGTCAAGACTCTGATCGAGCCCGGGACCCTTGCCGTACCACATCGAATAGACACCATCGTAGTTGGCATCATTGTGGTAGTGAATTTGTTGCGTGCCCCAAACGGCGGTCGCGGCCATGTGTTCATTGACCGCCGGCCAGAACGTCACATGGTTTTGCTTGGCCAGCGCTTCGGCGCGCCACATTTCCTGATCCATCACGGTCATCGGCGAGCCGCGGTAGCCTGAAATGAACCCGGCCGTATTGAGGCCCGCCGTTTGGTCGCGGCGGCGTTGCACCATGAGAAGGCGGACCAGTGCCTGGCTGCCGGTCAGATAGATGCGACCTTCATCAAAAGTGTATTTATCGTTCAGCGTGACGGTTTGGGTTTTCATACGCCTATTATGCAGATGGCGACAACGACCGGCTTATCAATATCTGCACGAAATCGCGCCCCGACGGCATCATCGGGGCAATGCATATGAATTTCTCTTTATTCTTGAGTGCGGCTGTAATCGGATGATACGAATACTCGAGGACCGAACCGAGCAAAAAGGGGGGGCGTTAGTGCAGCTCGAGCTCTGCCTCGACTTCGACCGGAATAGAAAACGGCAATTGTGCAACGCCAATTGCTGAGCGTGCGGCCATCCCGCAGTCTTTACCAAAGATATCGATGATTTGCAGCGAGAAGCCGTTG
>JBGCFP010000074.1:0-12437 GCA_045107005.1 Gammaproteobacteria bacterium | reverse complement strand
CCTGCGGAATAGGTAGGCGCTCCGTGCCTTATTTTTCAGGGCTCCACCGTGATGGCTTGCTGGCCAGGCAGGTCAGCGCATGATCGCGCGTCGAATTCGGGTCGCCCTCGTGGACGACCACGCGCTGGTCCGCACCGGCATCCGCAAGATTCTCGACGGGGTACCCGACATAGAGGTAGTGGGCGAAGCGGAGTGTGGCGAAACCGGTGTCGCTTTGTGCAAATCCGCCGCGCCGGACGTGGTCTTGATGGACAAGCACATGCCCGGCATCGGAGGGGTTGAAGCGACTCGGCGTGTATTGGCGCAACGCTACACCAAGGTCATTTGTCTGACGGTAGACACCGTTGGCCCTCTGCCCAAGCGCATGCTGGAAATGGGCGCGATGGGTTTTTTGACGAAATCTTGCGCGCCAGAGGAAATGATCGAGGCGGTGCGGCGCGTGCACGGCGGCGAACGTTACATTGGGGCGCAAGTCGCACGCGTGATGGCGGACCAGGCGGTGGATGGCGGCGGCTCGCCGTTCGACGCGCTGTCCATGCGCGAGCTCCAGGTGTGCATCATGTTGGCCAGCGGCCAGTCGTCGACGCAGATATCGACCTACTTGAGCCTCAGCCCGAAAACGGTCAGTACTTACCGCGCACGCATTTTTCAAAAAGCGGAGTGCGAGAACATCGTCGACCTGGTGCGAAAGTCCATTGAGTTCGGTTTGCTGGAAGCCGATGCTCGTTTGACCGCCGACTAGTTCGCGCACACCCTAAGCGCATGACCGAGCCCGCTTTCGACCCGACGTGCCGTGCTTGCCCGCGCCTGGCCACATTTCTTGACGATGTGCGCGAGCGCTATCCCGATTATCACTGTGCGCCGGTGGCGCCCTTTGGACCAGAAAAGGCGCCACTACTCATTGTCGGGCTGGCACCGGGACTGCACGGCGCCAACGCCACCGGGCGACCGTTTACCGGCGATCACGCGGGCATCATTCTTTACGACACGATGCACCGCTACGGCTTTGCGAGTCAGCCGGACTCGGAACACGCAAACGATGGGATGCGGCTCATTGACTGCCGACTCACCAACGCGGTCAAGTGTCTGCCGCCCCAAAACAAGCCCGTCGGCGCCGAGGTCAACACCTGCAACACTTTTTTGGCACGTGAGCTTCAAAACCTGCCGCGACCCGGATTGGTACTGGCGCTTGGCGGGATTGCCCACAAGGCGGTGCTCAAGGCGCTTGGCTGCAAGCAAAGCGCGCACCCGTTTGGCCATCATGTCGTGGCCGAGCCGGTGGCGCAGCTTACGCTGCTCAGTTCGTATCACTGCAGTCGCTACAACACGCAAACTAAGCGTCTGACCGGTGACATGTTTGATGCCGTGTTCGCCGATTTGCGCGCCCGCCTTGTGGCGCTGGCCAGCGCATCGTGAGCCGCGACGCTGGCACGACGGTTCCTGAGGCGAAAGGCGAGGGCGTCGCCAGCGCGTTTGACGCGCGACTGTTTCTCAAAAATCTGACCGAGCGCCCGGGCGTCTATCGCATGCTTGATGCCGAAGGTCTGATTCTCTACGTCGGCAAAGCGCGCAATCTACGTAAACGCGTTAGCAGTTATTTTCGCAAGGAACTCGAGCACTCGAAAACGCGCGTGTTGATGAAGCAAGTCCACGGCGTCGAAATAACCATCACCAACACCGAAGCCGAAGCGCTGATTCTCGAAGACACGCTGATCAAGACACATCGTCCGCGCTACAACATCTTGTTGCGCGACGATAAAAGTTACCCTTACGTCAAAGTCTCGACCGAGCACGATTTCCCCCGAGTGTCGTTCTACCGCGGTTCCACCAAAGGCAGTGGTCGTTTTTTCGGGCCATTTCCCAGCGCGCACGCGGTGCGTGACAGCGTCAACCTGCTGCAAAAACTGTTTCGCCTGCGCCCCTGCGAGGACACGTTCTTTGAGCGTCGTTCGCGGCCCTGTCTTCAGTATCAGATCAAACGCTGCACCGCGCCGTGTGTTGGCATGATTGACCGCAAGGCCTACTCATCGGATCTCGACAACGCCATGCTGTTTCTGGAAGGTAAGAGCCATCAGATTGTTGCCAATCTGGGCGAACGCATGGAGCACGCCGCGCAGGCGCAGGATTACGAATCCGCCGCCACCTATCGCGATCAGATTGCGCGGCTCAATAAAGTCGCGGCGAGCCAGCACGTGGCGGACAGCCGACGCGGCGATTTTGACATCATTGCCGGCGCCAACGATGGTGCTATTCACTGTGTCGCGGTGATCTACATTCGAGGTGGCCGCAACATCGGCAGCCGCAGCTACTTCCCGCGCGTCGTCGGGTCGACGCCAGCCCAAGACGTGCTCAGCGCGTTTATTGCGCAGTACTACCTCGCACGCGGCGCACCGGCCGAGATTTTGGTCAGCGATGCGTTGCCCGATGCCTCGTGGCTGGGTGAAGCGCTCAGTGACAAGGCCGGGCGCAAGGTGAAAGTGCGCGCCAATTTACGCGGCGAGCGTGCCGCGTGGCTGGACATGGCAAAAACCAACGCCGCGCACGCGCTGAATCTGCGCCGCAACAGCAACAGCAACATTCTGGCTCAGCTCGAAGCGCTGCAGTCCGCGCTTGGATTGGCCGAACTGCCAGAGCGAATCGAGTGTTTCGACATCAGCCATACCGGCGGCGATCAAACCGTTGGCTCCTGTGTGGTCTACACACGTGAGGGCGTGCGCAAAAGCGATTACCGACGATTCAACATCACCGACATCACGCCGGGCGACGACTACGCGGCCATGGATCAGGTGCTGAAGCGACGCTACACGCGCGTCAAACGTGGCGAATCGCCGGTGCCCGATTTGTTGCTGGTGGACGGCGGTAAGGGGCAGCTGACGCAAGCGGCGGAAGTCATGGAAGAACTGCAACTCAACCAGGTGTTATTGCTTGGCATTGCCAAAGGACCGGAGCGCCGGGCAGGGCACGAGCAGCTGTTTCTGCATGGCCAGAAACACCCGATTATTCTGCCCTCGGATTCCAAGGCGTTGCATCTGTTGATGCACATTCGAGACGAAGCGCATCGCTTCGCCATTGCCGGTCACCGCGCCCGTCGCGCCAAGCGCCAGGTGCGCTCCGTCCTTGAAGAAGTGGCCGGGCTGGGTCCGAAAAGAAGACGTACCCTGCTGCGTCATTTCGGCGGGCTCGACGGCGTGCAAAATGCACCGGTGGAAGATTTGGCATCTGTGGACGGTATCGGCCCAATGCTGGCCCAAACCATATATGATCACTTCCACTGAGCTTGCCCAACGGGTGGCCGATTGCCAACGCGAGCGCCGGATCGACTGGCGCGTCGTGCAAGGACTATCGTGAGAGATATACCGAATACGCTTACCTGGCTGCGAATCGCCCTGATTCCGCTGTTTGTGCTGCTGTTTTTTCTGCCCATGTGGTGGGGCCGGCCAGCCGCCGCCATCGTTTTTGGCATTGCCGGGCTGACAGACTGGCTCGACGGCTATTTGGCGCGCAAGTACGAAGCGACAACGAGTTTCGGCGCGTTTCTGGACCCGGTTGCCGATAAATTGTTGGTGGTCACGGCATTAGTGCTGCTAGCGTCGGATTCGTCTGGCGCACTGGGTATCGTGGTGACGCTGGCGGCCACCGTGATCATCGGGCGCGAAATCACCATTTCGGCACTGCGTGAGTGGATGGCGGAGCTCGGCGCCCGTGGTCGTGTGGCCGTGTCTCGCGTGGGTAAGTACAAAACGACCGCGCAAATCATCGCTCTGCTGCTGATGTTGTTCCGGGATCCGCTGTTCGGACTGCCGGTTTATCCGATAGGGGTGGGCTTCCTGATCGTCGCCGCGACGCTGACGTTATGGTCAATGGTGGTCTATCTGCGCTCGGCGTGGCCTTTTCTGAACGAAGAGCGATCCGGTTCTTGACTCACCGCCCGGAAGGATTACAATACGCTGCTTCGCGGGAATAGCTCAGTTGGTAGAGCGCAACCTTGCCAAGGTTGAGGTCGCCAGTTCGAACCTGGTTTCCCGCTCCAGACACGATCAAGGCCGCACGTTTTGCAACGTGCGGCCTTTCTCGTATTGCGGCTTGGATATCGCTCCGATCTACTTCAGGAATCCCAGCTTTTCCAGCGTGATCAGAATTCGATGCGCCGCGAGATCCGGCGTCAGTTCGCCCGTATCAATCACCAGTTCGGCATTGGTGGGTGCCTCGTAGGGATCATCGATGCCGGTGAAGCCCTTGATCAAACCAGCCCGAGCCTTGGCATAAAGCCCTTTTCGATCGCGCGCTTCACACACTTCAATCGGTGTCGCCACGTGCGTCTCGATGAACCCTCCGAGCGGCTCGATCAGGTCGCGTACGTAACGCCGGGTGTTCGCGTACGGGGCGATGGGCGCGCAGATGGCGATACCGCCATTTTTAGTGATTTCGCTCGCCACGTAGCCGATGCGCTGAATGTTCAAATCGCGATGTTCCTTGGAGAACGACAGCTCGCTGGACAGGTTTTTGCGAACGACGTCGCCGTCGAGCAGCGTCACCGGACGCGAACCGTCTTCGAGCAGCTTGACCATCAGCGCGTTGGCGCCCGTTGACTTGCCCGATCCGGACAGCCCGGTGAAAAACACGGTGAAGCCCTGCTTGTGTTTGGGCGGATGCGAGCGTCGCAGCTCGTCGACCACTTTGGGATAGGAAAACCAGGCCGGGATATCGAGGCCTTCGCGCAGGCGTCGACGAAACTCGGTGCCCGACAGGTTCAAGACGCGATCGGAGTCGCTGGTCTGGTCGGCGGGCATGTACTCGGCCTTGTTTTCGACGTACACCATCATCTTGAACGGGACCATCGTGATGTCGAGTTCTTCTTCGTGCTCCTTGAACAACTCCTGGGCGTCGTAGGGACCGTAGAAGGGATTGCCGTCGCGATCATTACCCGGTCCGGCGTGGTCGCGGCCAACAATAAAATGCGTGCACCCGTAGTTTTTGCGAATGATCGCGTGCCACATCGCCTCACGCGGACCGCCCATGCGCATGGCCAGATTCAGCAGGCTCAATTGCGTCGTTTGCTCGGGATATTGCTCGAGCACGTGTTCATAGCAGCGCACACGAGTAAAGTGATCGATATCGCCCGGTTTGGTCATCCCGACCACCGGCTGGATCAGCAGGTTGGCATCGGCTTCACGCGCCGCACGAAACGTAAGCTCCTGATGGGCCCGGTGCAGTGGATTGCGGGTTTGAAACGCGACAATCTTGCGCCAGCCAAGCTTGCGGAAGCGGCCGCGCAGTTCCGAGGGCGTATCGCGAAGCAGCTTGAAATCGTAATAAGTCGGCGGCTCAATGCCGTGAATCGTGCCGCCCAAATAGACCGGATTAGCCTGATGCATCAGGTGCGCGACGGCCGGATGCGTGTCGTCCGTGGTGCCGTAAACACGCTTGGCCTCAGCAGCTTTGTCCGGGGACCATTTATCGGTCACGGCCATGGTCGCGAGCAGGACACCTTCCGCGTCGCGCAGCGCAATGGACTGGCCCGATTCGATGTCGCTGGCAAACGCTTCGCTGACGTCCAGCGTGATTGGCATCGGCCACAGCACGCCCGAGCGCAAGCGCATGGTGTCGCAAACGCTCTCGTAGTCGTCCTGTCCAAGGAACCCGGTGAGCGGTGAAAACGCGCCGTTCATCAACAAATCCAGGTCGCAGATTTGACGCGGCGTCAGATCCCAGGACGGGTAGTCCTTGGCCTGCAGTTTTTCGGCATCGGCTTTGCCCTCTGGCAGGTACAAGTCGACGAGTTCGCCGCCGTGTGGTTCTTTAAAAGCGCCCATGGTGTGTGAATCCTTAAAGTGAAAGATGAAAAGAGTAGGGGAGTCGGTTACGCACGCGCGCCGACCCCGTGCAGCAGCATGTCGCTGCACTTGTGAATAATGTCGAAGAGGTCGAGCTCGCTGTCTCGGACAATCAGGTCACCAAACGCGTTGCACATGCCGATGACCGACTGAGCCGCGAAGTGACAGTCCACATCGGCACGGACCACGCCATCTAGCGCCGCTTGTTCAAAAATGCTCTCGAGCTGCTGCCGATACGCACTGCCGATGGCTTTGAGGTGCGTGCGTTTTTCTTCCGGCAAATACAACCTTTCGTCGTTGTAAACCTTGAGGGCTTCGTTGCGTTCGCGATAGCTCGTCAGGTGCGACGTCACGGTCGCGAGCAACTTGGCGGCGAAGGGCTGATCGGAGGTGGCAATGGCTTCCATGTGCCGCGCGTAGTCGGCGAGGCCAAACAGGCAGACTTCGCCCAGCGCTTCTTCCTTGGACTTGAAGTAGTAGTAGAGGCTGCCTTGCTTGATGCCCATGCGTTGGGCAATTTCCTTGGTGCTCGCGCCGTGAAACCCTTTTTGCGCGAACACACTAGCGGCCGCCCGGATGGCTTCCAGGCGCTGCTGCTGGTATCGATTGTCGGGCGTCTGGGGCACGCAAGGGCTCCGGCTCTGAAACGAGCCAGGATTCTATAGGCTTATAGAAAAGTTAGCAACGAATTAATAGAAGAATATTTTATTTAGTAAAAACAATAGGAAATAAACTCTTCAAATCAGTTAATCAGTCGACAACTAGGCTTTCTTGCGTTCAAAAATGCTCTCGCGCCACTGCGCTGGTCCGGTCTGATGCACAGCATTGCCGCGCGTATCCACCGCGACGGTCACCGGCATGTCCACGACCTCGAATTCGTGGATCGCCTCCATGCCCAGTTCTTCGAACGCGACGACTCGCGCCGACTTGATCGCCTTGGACACCAGATACGCCGCTCCGCCAACCGCCATCAGATAACAGGCCTGATGCTTGCGAATGCTCTCGACGGTGTCCGGCCCGCGCTCGGCTTTGCCCACCATGCCCAGCAAGCCGGTGCCGAGCATACGGTCGGTGAATTTATCCATACGCGTGGCCGTCGTCGGGCCTGCCGGTCCCACCGCTTCGTCGCGCACGGCGTCCACGGGGCCGACGTAGTAGATAAACCGGCCGGCGAAATCCACACCGTTTGGCATCGGCTCGCCGCGGTCCATCAGGTCAGCGATGCGTTTGTGTGCCGCGTCGCGCCCCGTTAGCATTTTGCCGTTCAGCAGCAGCGTTTCGCCGGGTTTCCATGCCAGCATTTGTTCGCGCGTCACGGTGGCCAGGTCGACCCGTGTCGCACTCGGTCCCACGTCAAACGCCACGTCAGGCCAATCGCTCAACGATGGCGGTGTTTGCAACGCCGGCCCGCTGCCGTCGAGTTCAAAATGCGCGTGGCGCGTCGCGGCGCAGTTGGGGATCATGGCGACGGGTTTGTTGGCCGCGTGCGTCGGAAAATCGTGCACTTTGACGTCCAGCACGGTGGTGAGTCCGCCCAGACCCTGAGCGCCAATGCCCAGCTCGTTCACGCGATCAAATATCTCGAGACGCAGCCGTTCGGCCGTGGTCGTGGCGCCACGCTCGCGCAGCGCCTGGATGTCGATCGGCTCCATCAGCGACGCCTTGGCCATGACCATGGCTTTTTCCGCCGTACCGCCGATGCCGATGCCCAGCATGCCCGGGGGGCACCAGCCGGCGCCCATGGTCGGCACCGTGCGCACCACCCAGTCGACGATATCGTCAGACGGGTTGAGCATCGCAAATTTGGCTTTGGCTTCGGAACCGCCCCCTTTAGCGGCGAGCTCCACGTGCACTTTGTCGCCCGGCACCATTCGGGTGTGGACAATGGCCGGCGTATTGTCGCCGGTATTGATCCGTTTGCCGGCCGGGTCGGCCAGAATGGAGGCTCGGAGTTTGTTGTCGGCGTGCAGATAAGCACGCCGAACGCCGGCGTTGATCATGGATTCGAGATCCATGTCGGCTTTCCACTGCACATCCATGCCGATGTCGACAAAGACGGTGACGATGCCCGTGTCTTGGCAAATGGGGCGATGGCCCTCGGCGCACATCCGCGAATTGGCCAGCATCTGGGCCATGGCGTCTTTCGCGGCTTGTGATTCCTCGCGTTGCCATGCCTGGTGCAGAGCTTGAATGAAGTCCGCCGGGTGGTAGTAGGAAATGAACTGGAGCGCGTCAGCCACGCTGTCGATGAGGTGTTCTTGCTCGATGATCGTCATGGCGCCGAAGTTTACCCCAAAATCGAGCGCTATCCGCTTGCCAGCACCAGCCACTAATGTGCTAGCATCCGTTTCCCTCGAAAGCATCCGTATGCACCTTAGGCTAGGTGGCAGAGTGGTCATGCAGCGGCCTGCAAAGCCGTTTACGCCGGTTCGATTCCGACCCTAGCCTCCATTTCGATTACGTTGCGTTGTCTGCTGCGCAGCCCGGGTGGCGGAATTGGTAGACGCAGCGGACTTAAAATCCGCTGACCGAAAGGTCGTGCCGGTTCAAGTCCGGCCCCGGGCACCAGTTGACGTTGCGGCCCTCGCAGCGCAACAATCAGTGCGATGCATCACGGTAAGCCGCCCCGATATGCGGCAATAATCTAAACCGATACCAAGCACGCTAGTGCGCCAATAAATACGGTTAGTTTCTTGACAGCAACAGGTTTGAATCGCCCCCGATCAGAGCAGTTCGTTCGTTCCGCTGTGCCCCTGTGCGCGTGGCTCCTGTGCGTCCAGTGCCTGATGCCCACGACAGCCTTTGCCGTGGGACCGTTGTCCGATCGCGTGCGCGCCACCGAAGTGGGCGAAGAGGCGCAAACGCTGGATGAAGAACCAGCGCCGCTCGTGCCCACGCCTGAACCAAAGACACAGACGCCACTGCCACCGGCTGAGGACTCGGTTGCCCCGGACGCGGCGGCCGACGTTGAATCGGAGACTGAGCCCGCGGCGCCGGTGACGGCCGAATCAGTGATGCCAGTTGCGCCCGATGTGGATCTCAGTGAGCCGATCGTCGACACAGTGGAGGAATCTGAGTCGGCATCAGAGCCAGCACCAGCGCCGCCAGCCGTGATAACGCAACCGGTGCAGCGCGACCCCCTGGTGTTGCTGGGCGAGGAAGTGGCACCGGGAACCTCCGCGCGACTGTCGTGGTCGCCCGCTCAACATTTTGATGGCATCGCTGTGCCGACGCCGGTCCTGGTAGTCAACGGTGTGAACAATGGCAAGACGTTGTGCCTGACCGCGGCGGTCCACGGTGACGAACTCAACGGTATCGAAATCGTGCGGCGCGTGATGTACGCGCTCGATCCGGAAAAACTGAGCGGTGCGGTCGTCGGTGTGCCCATCGTTAATTTACAGGGTTTTCGGCGCAGCTCGCGCTACTTGCCCGACCGTCGCGATTTGAATCGATTTTTCCCCGGCAACCCGCGCGGCAGTTCGGCATCGCGCATCGCTCACTCCTTTTTCAGCGAAGTGGTGCGCCACTGCGATGCTCTGGTCGACGTCCATACCGGCTCTTTTTTGCGCAGCAACCTGCCGCAGCTGCGGGCCGACATGACGCAACCGGCTGTGGCCGCGCTGACCGAGGGGTTTGGCGCAACGGCGGTGCTGCACAGCAAAGGCACGCGCGGCACACTGCGCCGGGCCGCCACCGATACGGGCATTCCCGCGGTGACGCTCGAAACGGGCGAGCCGAGCCGGCTTCAGGATAAGGAAATAGAGCACGGCACCAAAGGCATATTAACGTTGCTCAACAAGCTCGAACTGGTCCGCCGGGTCCGCGTCTGGGGTGATCGCGAGCCCGTCTACTATCAGTCGACGTGGGTTCGTGCCGGTCGCGGCGGGCTGCTGTTTGGCGAGGTAAAGCTTGGTCAGCGCGTGCGTGAAGGGGCGCTGCTGGGCACCATCACCGATCCAATCACCAACGTGCGCAGCGAACTGCGTGCGCCCGTGGCCGGTCGCATTCTCGGAATGGCGCTCAATCAGGTGGTGCTGCCAGGTTTCGCTGCGTATCGCATTGGCATTCCTTCCACCGAAACCGAAGTGGTCAAACCCGACGCCACAAAACCGGTCCTGGAAGAAGGCGTGAACAGCGCGGCGCCCGACGCAGAGGACGTCGATGTCGAGCTTGAGGACGAGAACAGCTAGCTTGTTCTAACCCTGCAGTGCCTCGCTCATGGGCTTGGGGCGCCCGATGCCATAGCCCTGCACGTAATCGACGCCGACACCGTGCAGTCGCTGCAGGATTTCCTCGTCTTCGACGTATTCGGCCACGGTGCGTTTGCCCATCAGCTGAGCGATTTCGTTGATCGAGCGCACCATCGCCTGGGCGACCTCACTGTGCGCGATGTCGCGGACAAACTGCCCGTCAATCTTGACGATGTCCACCGGCAAATTCTTGAGATACGCGTACGACGACAGGCCGCTGCCGAAGTCGTCGAGGGCGAGCGCACAACCGCGCTCGCGCAGGGCGTTCATGAATTCGATAGCACGGTCCATTTCGGCAATGGCGGCCGTCTCGGTAATTTCAAAGCAGACTTTGCCGGGCGGCGTTTCGTTTTTCGCTAACTCGGCAAAAAGATAGTCCTGGAACAGGCGATCGGATAGCGACTGGCCAGACAGGTTGATTGTCCAGAAACGGCTGTCCGGTGACGCTTCCTCAGTCGCGCGAATCGCCGCGAGGGCGTTCTTGACCACCCAACGGTCGACGGCGGCACTCAAATTAAAGCGTTCGACGGCAGGTAGGAAGCGACCTGGCGCCACGTCATTGCCATCGCGGTCGACCATCCGCAGCAAGATTTCAAAGTTGTCGGGCGCGCTGTTGTCATTGAGCGCGCGAATAGGCTGGGCGTGAAGAACAAAGCGGTCTTCTTCGAGCGCCGCTTCAACGCGGCGCATCCATTTCAAGTCACCGTAGTGACGGCAATAACGATCGTCCTGGGCGTCAAAAACCACGAAGCGATTACGGCCAGCCGCGCGTGCGCTGACGCAGGCGCTGTCCGCGGCCCGCAGAGCCGATTCGGCGCTGCGCGATCGCACGTCGATAGGCACCAGGCCGATACTGACGGTGATCCGAAAGCGCTTGGCTTCCCATTGAAAACGAAACGCGCTCAGCCGGTCGAGCAGGGCGCGGGTGCGGCGCTGCGCATGGAAGGTTGAGCAACCGCGCAGAAGCAGCGCGAACTGATCGTTGCCGATGCGCGCGAGCGTGTCGTCGCCGCGCACCCCGTGGCTAAGAAGTTCGGCGAATTGCTTGAGCAATTCATCGCCAGCCGCATGGCCACAGGTGTCATTGATCAACCGGAACTGGTCGATGTCGATGTAGCACAGGACATGGCGGTCCTGCTCATCGTGGATCTGTTCAATCAGTTGCTTGAGGCGGCGGGAAAATTCGTGGCGGTTATACAGGCCGGTCAGATTGTCGTGAATGGCCTGAAAACAGATGGCGTCACGAAGTTTGTGGGCTTCGCTGACGTCGCTGAGCACAATGACATAGCCATTGAGCTTGCCGTCGCGGCCGTTCAGTGCGCTGGTTCGGATTTCGGCGTTAAGCTCGCGATCGGGCAGCTGGATGTTGGTCGTGTTGCTGACCCACGGCCGCTCGTCACTGGCGACCCGTGCGAGCGGATCGAGGGGCTCGTCCGTTAACGGGTCGAACAGAGGCAACAATTGGCTGAGGGGCTGCAGATGCGCCTGTGCGTTGGTGACGCTCAGCATGCGTTCCGCTGCCGGATTGATCAGCTCCACCTTGCCGTTAGCGTCGACGCGAATCAGCGCGTCCGCGACTTTGTCCAGGATCGCAACGTTAAACTCGCGCTCGTCAAAGAGTCGCTGCTCGAGTTCGTCGTCCACCAGCGGTTCAACCCGTGGCGTGTCCACCGGTTCGCGCTGCTTGTGCTCCACTGCGACAAACAAAATGCCGACCATCGCGCCGGTCTCGTCGCGTTCCGCGCTGATGGCAACGGTCATCGCCACCACTTCGCCGTGGCCGGTTATGAAATCAAAGGGCACATCTTCGCAATCGCCGGCCGCCGCGAGCTGAGCCAGGCGTCGATTGGCGTAATCGCCCGATTCGCTGGTCATGAACTCGCTGATCGGCTTGCCGATGACTTCGCTGCGTTCGTAGTGGAAGGCGCGCAACCAGCGATCGCTGACTTGCATCACGTCGCAGTTGGCGCTCAGGTGGTGCAGCAGAACCGGTACGCGGCCAAAGACGCGCGTCTCGGCACACAGCGACGGGCCCTCAAGGCCGGTTACCGGTGGCGCATTGCCATCCCGGCGAACGCGGCTCTCAGGCGCGGGGACGTCACCGAGCATCGTAAGTGCTGATGGTGATCCGTCCGAGCCGAGCTTCCTTGCCGAGTCGATTCATCCGTGAAACGCCTTCTAAAAGAGAGAGACATAGTGCTATGACTCGTTAGCGTCCGGCGTGATTCAAGCTTTAGCGGTGTTCGGCAAACTGTGATCGGTGTCACACAGCCGCGCAGGTTTGGCAGTTCACATTGCGTTTGACTTTAAGCGGTCGCAGCGTCAGCGAACGCGAATCGAAGCAGTGCAGCGT
>JBGCFP010000073.1:0-4773 GCA_045107005.1 Gammaproteobacteria bacterium | reverse complement strand
AAAAGCGAGGCTTTAGGTAGAACGCTTAGAGTGCTGTGGACCCGGGCCGAGCCCAGCGGCTGAAAAAGCCGTTTGGGGAATGGCTCCCTTCGGTCCGCGGAATTTCCCCAAACGGTTTTTTCAGCCGCCGGGCTCTACATCCCACGGTGATATTGGCTTTCGCTCTCCGGATACCGAGAAGAAACGCGGGCGCGATGGTATGCCGATGCAGGCTTCGTCGGCGGTGTGCGTTGATTATGGAAATTCCGCGGACCGCTTGGGAGCCATTCCATAATCAACGCACACCGCTGGCGAGGCCGGGAACAAAACGCGAACCCAGACGCTGATAACTACCGCGACAAACGAAGCTGGAAAACCTAATCGCTCCGCATCGCCTCGACTTTCTCCTCAAGCGCAATCCAACGCTCAGTCAGATCGTCAAGCTCGGTCTTGAGTTTCTCAAACGCTTCGAGTGCAGGCCCGGTGACCTCGAAATCCTGCTCGTAAAACTCGGGCGACGTCACTGCAACCTGTTGTGCTTCGACCTCAGCCTCCAGCGCCGCGATGCGTTCGGGCAAACCGTCGAGCTCGCGCTGTTCCTTGTAACTGAGTTTGGTGGGACGAGCAGTTTTCTTGCGCGTTGTCCCCGGTTCTTTTTTTGTCTGGGTCTGCGGTCGGTCGATTTCCGCGAGTTCGCGCCCGTGCCGTAACCAGTCGCTGAAATTGCCGACGTATTCGCGGACGTTGGCGTTGCGTTCGAACACCAGGACGCGGTCGACGACGTTGTCGAGAAACTGGCGATCGTGGCTGACCACGATCAGCGTGCCGTTGTATTCCATTAGTTTGTCTTCGAGCACTTCGAGGGTTTCAACGTCGAGATCGTGGGTTGTCTCATCCAGAACCAGCAGGTTGCTCGGGCGTGTAAACAGGCGCGCCAGCAAAACTCGATTTCGCTCGCCGCCGGACAGCGCTTTGACCGGCATCATCGAGCGCTTTGCTTCAAACAGAAAACCCCGTAAGTAACCGACGATGTGATGTGACTTGCCGTTGATCTCAATGTGGTCGCGGCCTTCGCCGACGTTGAACGCCACCGATTTTTCCAGATCGAGGTCCTGGCGCAGCGGATCGAAGTAGCCAATCTCGAGATTGGTTCCCTGTTTCACCGTCCCGGCGTTGGGTTCGAGTTCGCCAAGCATGATTTTGAGCAACGTGCTTTTGCCGACGCCGTTGTTGCCCACCAGTCCAATCCGCGCGCCGCGGGCAATCTTGAGTGACAGGTCGCTGAACAGGGCTTGGCCGTTGTAGCCGTGGCTGACGTTGTGCAGCCTCAGCACTTTGCGCCCCGAATCCTCGGCTTGGTCAATGTGCATGTGCGCGGAGCGTGGCGTTTTGATGCGGGCTTCGCGTACTTTGCGCATCGCCTGGAGGGCGCGAACCCGACCTTCATTGCGCGTGCGTCTGGCCTTGATTCCCTGTCGAATCCAGACCTCTTCTTCCGCCAGCCGTTTGTCGAAACGCTCGTTTTCCCTGGCTTCGGCCGCCAGCGCTTCGTCCCGCCGACGCTGAAAGTTCGCGTAATCGCCCGGCCAGCTGACCAGTGCACCGCGATCGAGTTCGACGATGCGCGTGGCAAGTGATTGGACAAACGCGCGATCGTGCGTGACAAACAGTACGGCGCCGCTGTACTGGCGAATGGCGTTTTCCAGCCATTCGATGGTCACGATGTCGAGATGGTTGGTGGGCTCGTCCAGCAGCAGCAAATCGGGCTGGCTGATCAACGCGCGGGCCAGAGCGACGCGTCGGCGCCAACCGCCCGACAGCTGGCCCAACAATCGATCTGTGGGTAGCCCCATTTCGCTGATAAACGTAGCGACCCGCTGCTCCAGCTGCCATCCGTCAGCGCTGTCGAGCTTGCGCTGCAGGGATTCGAGCTCGGTCAGGCACGCCGCGTCTGGCGTTTGGCCCGACAACTGCTCGTAGCGCTCACGCCATTCGCGCACGTTGTGCAAGCCGCCGGCAATGTAATCGGGGACACGGATGTCCTGTTGGGCGGGGAGTGCCTGTTTGAGCTCGCCAACCGTCAGATCGGGCGTGCGTTGCACCTGGCCACTGTCGGGCGCCTGTTCCCCGGTGATCAGTCGAAACAGCGTGGTCTTGCCGGCGCCGTTGCGTCCGACCAGGCACACTTTTTCGCCCCGTTCGATGGCGAAACTGGCTTGGGTAAAGATCTTCTGTTCGCCGAAATCCAGCGATACGTCGTCAAGGCGCAGGAGGGTCATGGGGGCCATGATAGCCGGGGCGGTTGGACGACGCGATGGTCACTGTTATTGTCCTGCCTTGGCACACTCGAAAAGGTCAAATCGGGGCGTGTTTGTGCATAATGGCGGATCGGACAGTGGAGACATATCGTGACCGCGCTAAGTGTGAACGTAAATAAGGTGGCGTGGTTGCGCAACGGGCGAGGCGGTAGCCAGCCCGACGTTCTGTGGGCGGCGCGTACGGCGGTTGAGGCGGGTGCTCATGGCATCACGGTGCACCCGCGGCCAGACCAGAGACATATCCACCCCAGCGACGTTGAGCAAATTGGTGACTGGCTAAGCAATCGCAGCGATATCGAATACAACATCGAGGGCAATCCGTTCGAAGAGCCGCTCGGTGACTATCCAGGCATGCTGGCGCTGGCGCGCGACGCGCGACCAGCGCAGGTGACGCTGGTGCCCGACAGTGTCGATCAGATTACGTCAAATCGGGGTTGGGCGGTCAGCATCCATCGGCGTCGTCTTGGGGAATCCATTGCGGCGTTCAAAGGGTTGGGGTGTCGCGTGAGTTTGTTCATGGAGCCGGATTCCGATGAGTTTGAACTCGTGCGCGAACTCGGTGCAGATCGTGTGGAGTTGTACACCGAAGACTTCGCGCAGGCGCACGCAGCAGGCGATTTTCACGCCACGCTGGAACGGTATCGCGCAGCGGCAGAACGAGCTCAGGCGCTGGACCTTGGAGTCAATGCGGGGCACGATCTTTCTCTTAGTAATCTGGTCGACTTTCTGACCATTGACGACGTGCTGGAAGTGTCGATCGGGCATGCGTTGATCAGCGACGCGCTGCGCTATGGCCTCGATGCGACAGTCAAAAAATATTTGAGCTGCCTGCCGGCAACGGAGACGTTTCAATTGTCGGGTGACCCGGCGCAGTGATGCAGTGAAGAAGTCAGTGAATAAGAAAGAATCGTCAGTCAACGACTGGCAGCATACGTTCGTCGTGCACAAATTCGGCGGCTCGTCGCTCGCCGATGCCGAGCGCTTTGAGAACGTCGCGCGCATTCTGGCAGATCGTCAGTACGGGCCTCAAGGGGTGGTCGTGTCGGCCGTGCGCGGCGTGACCGATACGTTGCTGGGCATTGTCGATGATGCCTGCCAAGGTCTCGATTGCACCGCTGCTCTGAAGTCGCTCGGCACGACACATGAGACGCTGGCAACGGCGCTACTCAGCGCGGCAGCACGCGACGACTACGTGACGCGGCACGCGCAGGATTTGGGGGATATCGCCGACGTCGCGCGCGCCACTGCGCTGATGCGCGACGCGTCCGATGCGGTGATGGCGACCGTGTCAGGGTACGGCGAGCTGTGGTCAGCACGCCTGCTTGGCAGCATGTTGAAAGAGCGTTGGACCGACCGCCACGTCGAATGGCTTGACGCACGCGATGTGCTCGAAGTCGCGACTCATGAAATGGGCCCGGTGGTAAACTGGTCGTCCAGCGAACCGCGAATCGCCGAGCGCATCGGCCTGGATTTCGACGGCACGCTGGTGATCACTGGCTACGTCGCAAAAAACGCTGCGGGCGTTAACACAACGCTGGGGCGCAACGGCAGCGACTATTCGGCGTCCATTTTCGGGGCGCTGCTTGGCGCCAGCCAGATTCACATCTGGACCGATGTCGACGGTGTTATGACGGCGGATCCGCGTTGGGTGGCTGAGGTCAAGGTCATCGAAGAGCTTTCTTACAGCGAAGCCATGGAGCTCGCGTATTTCGGTGCCAAGGTGTTGCACCCGCAGACCATGGCGCCCGCGGTGGCGCGCAACATTCCCATCTACATTCGCAACACGTTTGCGCCCGAGAGTCCGGGCACGCGGATTGGCGAATCAGCCGATCACGGCGACGGCGAGCGATCGGCGATCAAAGGCATCACCAGCATCAGCGGCATGGCGGTCGTCAATCTGGAAGGCGCGGGCATGATTGGCGTGCCCGGTACGGCCCAGCGTCTGTTCGGCGCGCTGTCGCAAGCGGGCATCAGCGTCGTCATGATTTCGCAGGGCAGTTCCGAGCACTCCATTTGCTTTGCCGTACCCGATGCCGACGCAAAACGCGCGTGTGACATCGTGCGCGAGACGTTTGGCGCCGAAATCACCGCGGGCATCATTCAGCGCGTGAGCGTCAACCACGGCTTGAGCGTGCTGGCCGTGGTCGGTGACGGCATGGCTGGAACGCCGGGCGTTGCCGCCAAAGTGTTCGGCAGTTTGGGCGAGGCGGGCGTGAATGTGCGCGCGATTAGTCAGGGCTCGTCGGAGCGCAATATTTCGGCTGTGATTGACCAGGCGGATACGACGCGTGCGCTGCGCGCGGTGCATTCGCGTTTCTACCTGTCGCCGCAGACCTTGTCCATCGGCGTGATCGGCTGCGGCACGGTCGGCAGCGTGCTGCTTGAACAGCTGGCCGGTGAAACCGAACGGTTGCGCGCACAGTTCAACCTCGACTTGCGAGTCAGGGCGCTGGCCAACTCTCAACGCCTGTGTCTG
>JBGCFP010000072.1:0-2574 GCA_045107005.1 Gammaproteobacteria bacterium | reverse complement strand
GGCTCGATCCAGACCGTGCAGTCATTTACTGCCGAAACCAGAGAAGTGGACCGCTTCGGCCATGAGGTGAATCGCGCGTTTCACACTGCACGTCGACGCATAGTCTATCGCTCGGCATTGACCGTTAGCATCGTATTGCTGGTGTTTGGCGCGATAGCGTTCGTGCTTTATCAGGGCGCCAGCGATGTGGTTGCCGGGACCATGAGCGGCGGCACGTTGAGTCAGTTTGTGCTCTACGCCGTGCTCACCGCCAGCTCGACCGCCGCGCTCTCTGAAGTCTGGGGCGAAGTGCAGCGCGCAGCGGGCGCGACCGAACGCATCGGCGAGCTTCTTGACGCCAGCGCCAGCGTGGCCAATCCGGTGCAGCCGCAGGCATTGCCGCTACCGGCAAACGGTCAGATTGCGCTGGAAGACGTGGATTTCCACTACCCAAGTCGACCCGATGACCCGGTTTTTCAACAGCTGGCGCTGCGCATCGAACCGGGCGAAACCGTTGCGCTGGTTGGCCCGTCGGGCGCTGGCAAATCCACCGTCCTGCAGCTGCTACTGCGGTTTTACGACGTTACTGGCGGCCGAATTACGGTGGACGGCATCGACGTGCGCGACGTGGCGCTCGGGGCCTTGCGCGGGCGTTTCGGACTGGTGCCGCAGCAAAGCGTCATTTTCTCCACCGATGCGATGGAGAACATCCGCTATGGGCGACCAGAGGCGACGGATGACGAGGTGATTGAAGCCGCCAAAGCCGCTCACGCTCACGATTTTCTGATCGCATTACCGGACGGCTATCAAAGCCATCTGGGCGAGCGCGGTGTGCGTTTGTCCGGCGGCCAGCGTCAGCGCATTGCCATCGCGCGTGCCGTGCTCAAGGATCCGCCGCTGTTGTTACTCGACGAGGCAACCAGCGCGCTCGACGCCATCAGCGAGGATCTTGTGCAGCGTGCGCTGGAAAAACTCATGGTGTCGCGAACCACGGTCGTCATTGCCCACCGGCTCGCGACGGTCAAAAAAGCGGATCGGATCGTGGTACTCGATGCCGGGCGCGTCGTTGCCCAGGGCAAACACGAGACGCTCATGGCCCAGGGCGGCCTGTATGCGGAACTGGCGCGGCTGCAGTTTCACGCCGCGCACGGCGAGTGACGCGGTTCGTGATAGCGTGTGCCTTCCCGTGCGACCAGGCGGTCGCGTTGCCTCAATGGATCTGATTCGTTAATGCGCCTTGTCGTTTGGAATATTCGTTATGCCGCAGGCTACGGTCCGGCGTTTCACCTGCCGGTGCCCGGCGCGGGGTACTTGCGCAGCAATCGTCGCAACCTGACGCGCATTACCGAATTCATTCAAAGCACCGATCCCGATATCGTCGGTCTGATCGAAGTGGACACCGGCTCGATTCGCTCGCGCGTGAATCAAGCCAGCGTGATCGGAGAAGCGCTCGGCCACTATTCGACGTATCAGTGTAAATACGGTGAAGGGTCATTTAACAAGCGGGTCCCGGTACTGCGCAATCAGGGCAACGCGTTTCTGGCGGCACCTCGCGTCCACGGCGAGCGCTTCCACTATTTCGACACCGGCATCAAGCGTCTGATCATCGAGCTGGAGCTCGACAACGTGGCGGTGTTTCTGGTTCACCTGTCGCTCAAATATCGGCATCGCCAATACCAGCTCCGACACTTATACGATCTGGTCGCCGAGGCACGCAAACCCGTGATCGTTGCCGGCGATTTCAATACCTTCTGGGGCGATCACGAGATGTACCTGTTCATGGAAGCGGCCGGCCTCGCCAGCGCCAATCTGGCGGGGCTGCCCTCCTACCCCAGCCGATCACCGCGCAAAGAACTCGATTTTATCCTGCACAGCAGCAGCATTCGCATCGACCACTTTGAAATTCCGGATGTCACCCTGTCCGATCATTTGCCGTTGGTGTGCGATTTCGAAGTCATGGAGCCGGTGTAGGCCTTCCCCTGATCGGCTCGATTTAGCGGTTGCTTCAGCGCCTCGAGCCTCTTATTATTTATTTTTATTGCGCTGCACGATAATGACGGTGACGGCAGTGCCGTTGCCTCGTAGCAGCTTCGTTTCTCGACAGGAGATACGCTCATGGCCGCCAGCGCACCCGCTCGCGAAGTCTATTTTGTTGACGGCGCACGCACGCCGTTCCTGCGCGACGCCGGTCGCCAGGGCCCTTTCAGCGCCTCTGATCTGGCCGTGGCTGCGGGTCGCTCGCTGCTTTCCCGGCTCCCGATTCGCCCTGGTGATCTCGATGAAGTGATTCTCGGCTGCGCCATGCCTAGCCCGGACGAAGCCAATATCGGGCGGATAGCCGCGCTGCGCCTGAACTGCGGTCACCGAGTACCCGGTTACTCGGTCATGCGAAATTGTGCGTCCGCCATGCAAGCCCTGGACTCGGGCGCCAAGGACATCGCGCTCGGTCGCGCCGATCTGGTCCTCGCGGGTGGAACCGAAGCCATGAGTCGCGCGCCGTTGCTGTACAACGATGACGCCGTATCGTGGTTCCGGGCAAGCTCCCGAGCGCGCAAAGCGGGCGACAAGATAAAGTCGTTCGGCAAGCTCCCGGTG
>JBGCFP010000071.1:0-11532 GCA_045107005.1 Gammaproteobacteria bacterium | reverse complement strand
AAGTTATATTGTTATGACCGGCACCTGATTTCTCCCGATTTCTTTGCTACTCACTCTTGCTCACCATAAACGAGCACCATTGCACCGGACTGTGCATCGCCCAACGTGTCTTTGTCCGGAATACCGACGGCCAGATCGGCGACACCGTCGCCGTCAAAGTCGCCGCTTCCAAGCACTGAACCGAACGCGTCGCCTGCGGCCGCTTCCCCTTTGAAACCGTCGGTAGACTGATGCCAGAAAACGTCATTCGGGTTGTCCGCCTGCAGGCCGGTATCGGTGCCAAACAAGACCTGGACCGCGCCGCCATCGGCGATGGTATTGCTGACGACCGCCTCGCCAGGAGCAGCAACGGCAAGATCGGCAAAGCCGTCCCCGTTGACGTCTAAAGCGTGCAACGCGGCGCCGAATGCGTCGCCAGACTCCACAGCGCCGCCAACGCCTGCCTCGTCTTGATCCCAGCGCTGATCACCCACGTCGGTGAGCCCGGTGGCGGAACCCAAAATGACGTTTACCGAGCCAGCGTCATTTTCGCCGTTGACGCCGTTTTTGCCGGGCGTTCCGATGGCCAGATCCACGAATCCGTCGCCATCAAAATCACCAGCGGCCAGTGCGCTGCCAAATCGATCACCACTGTTCGCGACGCCTTTGATCCCCGGCGAATCCTGATGCCAGTATTGACTGTCCGTCGTGGACAGGCTGTTGGCCGATCCGTAAAAAACGATCACGGCGCCTGCGTCCGCGACGCCGTCGACGTCGTTGAAGGGTAGGGCGATGGCTAGATCGTCGAACTCGTCGTTGTTGAAGTCGCCGCTGGCAAACGCGGCGCCAAACCGATCGTCAGGCTGGTTGCCATCACCCGGAACGCCAGCCGTGCCCTGATGCCAGCTCTGGCTACCAGTCACGGTCAGACCATTTGGTGAACCCGGAATCAGATGAACCAGACCGGTATCGGCGATGCTGCCGATGTGCTCAGCGGGTGTACCGACGACGAGGTCGGCAAATCCGTCGGCGTCAAAATCACCTTGCGCCAGCACTTCACCGAAGCGGTCACCGCTTTCCGGTCCGCCAGCCAGCGCGACCTGATCAAACGACTGATCTTTCTTTGCATCCAGCCCGCCGCCGCTGCCGTAAATAACGTGCACTCGCCCGGCGTCGGTGTCGCCGTCGAAGGTTTCATCAGGGACGCCAATGGCCAGATCGGCGAAACCGTCACCGTCGAAGTCACCGGCGGATAAGGCGGCGCCCAGATGATCGCCGTTTTGCGCGCCGTCGCTGGTGGCCAAATTCTCCTCGGTCCAGAAATCATCGCGATTAGACAGCCGACGATCCGAGCCGTAGAACACTTGCACCGCGCCACCGTCTTCAACGCTGTTGCTGACGATATCTTCGAACGGGATGCCAACGGCCAGGTCATCAATGCCGTCATTGTCGAAGTCAGCGCTTGCGAGCGCCGCGCCAAAGCCGTCGCCGGGCTCCACGCCGCCGCGCACGCGATATCTGTCCTGATGCCAGAACTGGTCGCGCGGCAGTCGCGGTCCGCAAAAATCGCACAGCTCGGTGAGCTCAAGCGACACGTTGTGCAGCGGCACGTTGCCTCGATCACGCGCCTCAAAGTCCAGACGCGGTGGCGAAGCGGTGGTGTCAAAATCAATGACGGCGTACGACTCGGCGCGGGCCGCGCAAAACACCGGGTCTTCCCCAGACGGGCAGCTGCCGTTATCGAAACCGAACGACGAGGAAGTCAGTTCCCACAATGCGTAGGAGTCGTCAGAAGCCGGACGTACTTGCCACACTTCCTGACGATGCACGTCGCCTGACAGCAGCACGACGCCGTCAATGCCAGCGTGCATGATCTCGTCGAGAATGGTGTCGCGCTCGGTGCTAAAGCATGCCCAGGAATCCAGACTGCCGCCTTCCTCAGTCCACTGACTGCCGCTGACAATCGCCTTGAACGTCGCGGTTGACGCGGTGAGTTGATCGATCAGCCAGGCCAGCTGTTCTTCGCCCAGCATGGAGTCGTCAGGCCCGTCCGAGCTTTGGCTGGTGCACGCGGCGCCTCGGTAGTAGCGGTCGTCGAGCAAGAAGAAGTCAACGTCGCCGTAACTGAACGTCGACCAAATGCCGTCGACGCCGTTGCTGCCGTAACTCTCGTTGGCCCAGAAGCGCTGGAACGCAGCCAGCGCGTTTTCCTTGCCCGGTGCGGAGCCGTCCGTGTTGTTACCGGTGAAATCGTGGTCGTCCCACACCGCCCAGGTCGGCGTGCCGGCCAGTACGTTGGCGAAACTTTCCACACGGCGAGTGTTGCGATAAAAGAAATTCAGGCGCGAGGTTTCGGCGCTGTTGCCATAGTGATTGTCCCCGAGCATCAACAGCAGATCGGGCTGGCTGTCCGCCAAGTCATTGAAAATTGGCAAGGTCGTAAAATCGGAATCGGACGGACGCATGCACGAACCGAAGGCGGCCCGAAACGCGGACGGACCCTCGGGTGCGGTGACAAAGCTCAGCCCCGGCGTTGACACCGGGATGCCGCTGGCCAGCACTTCGTAAAAATACCGGGTGCCGGGCTGCAGACCGGTCAGATCAACAACGGTGGCGTAGTCGTCGCTACGACGCGGTGTTACCGCATCCGAGTTTTGGGCATTCGCAAGACTGGCTTGCGTGCCAAAGCGCACCTGCAGCGGTAAACGATAGCTTGAGCGCATCCAGATGCGCGCCGAATCGGTGGTGGTATGGCCGATCATCGGGCCGTGGGTCAGCGGTGAGCCGTAGCAGCTTTGGCAGTTGCGCCGCTGGACGTTGTTGTCGACGTAAGCCGGAATCTCATTGCTGCCCGCTTCCGACCCGATAAAGCTGTCGCCCAGACCGTTCTGACCGTCGTTGCAGTAGAGCAGGTCCTCCTCCAGCAGTACATTCAGGCACTGCGGCAACCAGGCGTCCTGACCCGAGCCACTGAGCGGGCGCAGTATGATCTGTTCAATGTCTGCCGTCTGAAGCCCGTTAACCGAAAACGTGTAGTGATCCACTTGGCCGGTTTCCCGGTCGTTGATATCCGGATCGTCCAGCCGCCAGCACGTGCCAGGCGCGACGCACAGCTCGAACCCGCTGTCGCTGTCATGGTTATTGCCAGTGCCCGTGCGCGTGATCACCGAAATGCTCGAGCTATTCTGGCAAATGTTAGGCAAGCCGCTCGGGCCCGGGGCGTCAAAAAAACGCAAGCGGAACAAACCGATGTCGGCCGCGTTGACGATGCCGTCGCCATTGAGATCGGCATTGGCGTTGTCAGAGAAAAACACGCTGCGCAACAGCCCCAGATCGGCGACGTTGACCTGACAGTCGTTGTTTAGATCGGCGTCGCAGGCGTTCCCAAAACCGTCAGCGTCGCTGTCGATTTGTTGCGCGTTGGGCGTGGTCTGGCAGTTGTCCAGATCGTTGATCACACCATCGAGATCAGTATCAAACTGGGCCAGGGCGGAGGGGGCAATCCACAGTGAAAGGGCGACAGCCGTCAGCGTCGTGCAGGGTGAGTGTGGCAAAGTGAGAGCCTCGGTTGAGCGGGAACAAAAATTCTGGCGATATGATATCGCAGGCGATGGCTGCGCGTGTTGCGTCGCGGTACTGCCAACTTAACTTGGCGACTTTGGTAGCAAAGGAGAATGGACACGTATAAGCGCCACCGATTTCCGCCGACGATCATAAGTGACGCTGTTTGGGCCTGTTATCGATTCAATCTCAGCCACCGGGACGTCGAAGATTTACTCGCGCAACGCGGGATCGTCGTGTTCTACGAGACGATTCGGCACTGGTGTCTCAAGTTCGGTTCCAAGTTCGCCAGGCGACCGAAGCGCAAGCATCAGGACTATGGCGATACATTCTTAATCGATGAAGTTTTCGTCAAGATCAACGGCAAGCAGCATTATTTGTGGCGCGCGCTGGATCAGGACGGCGATGTCGTGGACGTGTTTCTTCAAAGCCGTCGAGATGGCGCCGCTGCAAAGCGCCTTTTCAAGCGGTTGCTGCGAAACCATCGCGAGCAACCCAGACGAATCGTGACGGATAAATTACGAAGCTATGGTGTCGCTCATCGTAAAGTTGTCAGAACCCTCAGGGCAGTTTTTGCAGGTGAAGCTGGCTTTCAAACAAGCGATTCTTCTTCGTGAACGGGTCACGAAACCGCAGAGTTTTCGCAAGTAGCTGTAGCGGCTTTGAGTAGTCTTCGCTCTTGTCGGGCATCAAGTGCGGATAGTACGGGTCGTTTACGATCGGGCAACCAATCGACATCATATGTACGCGGAGCTGATGCTGACGCCCGGTAACCGGCTCAAGTCTGTAGCGCGCCATGCTGCCCCGTTTCTCGATGATGTCCATAACGGTTTCCGAATTTGCGCACGCGCCGGAGTTTTCCCGCATGATAAAAAACGGGTCCCCGCTCGATACGATATGACTACGGTGGGTAAAGGGAAATTCACGCTCGGTCAGCGGTGCAATGGCCTCGTAGCTCTTGCTTATCAGGCGTTTCTGGAAAAGTGATTGATACGCTCCACGGACTTTCGCATCGCAACTGAACAGCATGACGCCTGCCGTGTCGCGGTCCAGCCGGTGAATCGGGCAAATTTCTTCATTCTGATACCGATGCCTCAAGCGCGAAACCAGGCTTTCGCGTATGAAGCGCCCTGTCGGTGTCACTGGCACGAAATGCGGTTTGTCGACGACGATAATGCGATCGTCCTTGAATATTACCTTTTCGGAAAATGGTATTTTCTGTTCGTCCGGGATTTCGCGATAGTAGAAGACGTGAATGTCGGATTGATATGGACTGCCGGGACCAAGTCTCTCACCGGTTTCGCTGGCAATTTGCCCGAGGTGCATGCGTTCTCTCACGATGGCCTCGGTAAGAAATGGAAAACGGTCCAGAAAGAAGTCGAGAATGGTCTGCCATTCGCGGGTTTTTGCGTAGCGGTGGTCGGGTTGATACACCTTGGGCAACCAGACGCGACTGGCCGACACACCCTGTCGCATGGGCAAAGGTGACTTTTTCTTGCTGGCGCGCCCCGGCCGGGTTTTGGCCAGGGTCGTTCTTTCGTCTGCGTTCATGTTTGCGCGAGTACGCATCATCGCTGGCCTCCAAGGGGCGTCGCGCCGCAGGCGATCAGCGAACAACAAACCATCAGCAAACTGGTTTTGGCAAGATCGTTAGCTCGCGCCATGATCATTCTCCGGGCCGCGGACAGCCACAATCAACGGTTCGCGGGCACCGCACGGTCAGATGGCGCGCCACGATCTGACCAGGCCAGCAGTGTGTCGGAACAGCCATCCCTTGCTCTTTCAATGGCGTGCGCCATCACAAAGGGGGGGGGGCGCACCACTGGCATTGAGTCGAAGCACAAGACCTGTGCAACACGCTGCTAGTTTGCAGGTACTGCCTCGACCGTCACGCTATTGGCGTTGTAAATAACATCGAGTTCGACGCCGCCACCAATGTCCGTGCCCGATTCCGTTTCAAACTCACCGTCGATGGCCGCCGAGCGGATGACATCGAAACGGTCATCGAGGGCGGGTACAAAACCGTCCACCAGAGAGAGTTCAATCTCCCCTGAGAGCACCAGCGGCATGCTGTCAGAGACAAGCGCCCCGTACTGCGTGCGATCGATGCCACCAATGTCCAATTGCACACTGGCCGTCGGCGTGAGCGTCGCCATGCTCTCGAAAAACACCTCGGCCCCCGGGCCAACCTGAACCGTACCTTCCAGCGTAGTGTCGGGCTGGATAACGACAAAAGATCGAGCGAAAAGGCTGATGCGTTCACCGGGCACGTTACTGATCAATGTACCTTGGATCGTCAGCGGCGCACTGACGGCCCTGAAACGACCACCCTTTATTTCTGTTCGGACTGTAACGCCCGGGCCAATAGTCAATGGACGGCGAAAGCCGCCTTCCACCTTGTTCTGCCCGGCAGAACCAGCGGTGCCACGAAACACCAGATCACCGGTACCAATAACCTGGCTACCCGCAGTCGTGGTTGCCTCAAACTGCAGCTGACTCGTGTCGCTGGCTGCCTCAAGTGTAACCCGAGCATCGTCCAATATCAGAGTGTCGATGATGACAAGTTTTGCCCCATTTCTGATCCGCGAATCGACTTCAAGCGTGACGTCTCTGAGCGTCAATCCTTGCGCGTCAACATCAACCACAGTTGTCACCAGGCTGCCGCCGCGAATCAGACCGCCAGCCAAATCCACTGGAAAGTGATCGGGGAAGGGATTACCAACGTCCAGCGCCTGCCCGGTGTTATCGAGCTCGCCGGTGAACGTGACCTCACCGTTTGTGTTGATTAAACCAAGGCTTGCCACCGTAAAGCTGCCACCCAATTCCAGAGGCGTGTCGAGCAAATTTATCACGCCCGCGTTCGTCCACTCCGGAGCCGGGCTAATCCCGGTATCAAACTCGCCGTTAGTGACATCGATCAAGCCCGAGTTGGTCCAGCCGCCCGTCATATCCAGTCTCCCGTCGGTCACCCGAATCACTGAATCGGCAGTAATGTCGACCGCCCCGTCTATTGCCAGATCCCCGCCGCCTGTGACCGTAATATCGCCGTCAATAATCGTGCTGCCGCCCGCCGAGCGCATCTTGATCGAGCCGCCATTCATTGCCACCGCAGTACCACTGAATTCGAAAAGGTTTTCCCGTTCAACACCGCCCAAAACAAACTCGGCACCGGCGACATCACTGATAATCTGGCTCTCGACTCGAAAGACTTCACCACATCCGGAAACACCGGGCGCGTGTGTGTTGGTTCGAAGCGTAATGCCAGCGCCGAGCGTGGCAGACACGCCGGATTCGCAAGATATGCCACTGCGCCCGCCGAATTTGCCATCGACGCCAAACACCGCTTCGCCCGTTCCGGCAAGCCCGTTCGCGGTGCTGGACGATGTGAACCGTAAAACGCTAGTCAAGCCTTCCGACGCGAACGAGATGGTCGCATCGTCCAGCGTCAGCGTGTTCGAGACTAACAAGCTCGATCCACTGCCGATGACCACGTCTGTCATCAACGTCACGCCGTTCAAACCCAGCGATCGTCCCGACGGCAAAACCAACGGCGTGGTGACCAGCGAACCACCACGAATTTCGCCACCGTCAAAAATAAAGTTATCGGGAAACATCACAGTGCCAAGGTCCAGAGTTTCACCAACGTTGTCGTAAGAGCCGTCAAAAAACACGTCACCGTCGGAATTGAAATCGCCGAGCCCGGGCACGGAGAATTCGCCGCCCAGCTCAACGACGGTGCTGACCAGCGTGATCACGCCGTTGTTGTCCCACGACTGCGCGCTGTCATCACCGGTATCGAACACGCCGTTGGTCACGTTGATTGTGCCTTCGTTAACCCACGGACCGGACAGATCCAGCCGGGCGTCGGTCACGCTAATGACCGAGGCGGCACTGATGGAATACGGGCCGGTTTCGCTGCCGAGCTCGATATCGCCACCGCCGGTGGCGATCACGGTCCCGTCAATGGTCACACCGCTGGCTGACGTCAAACTAACGCTGCCACCGTTTTGCGCGACCACGTCGCCAAACATATTAATGTCGGCACCGGGTGCAACGATGGTGCGCAATCGAATAAGCAGCCCGTCCGTATCGCTGATCACCGTGCCCTCAATCGTCAGCACGCCGCGCGTAATGATGACGTCACCGCCGCTCGCGCCAACGCGCAGCGTGATGCCTGCGCCAAACGTAACATCGGAGGCCGTGACGTTGTCGACTCTGGACACCGCGTTCAGTGTCGGCGGTCCGTTAAAGACGATCTCGCCGGTTCCGTACACGCCGTTGCCATTGCTCGGACTGACAAAGCGCAAAATGGTTGACAGCCCGGTGGACGCCAGCGACACCGTGCTGCCGTCAAGAGTGAGAGTATTGTGAATACGCAGAATTTGCCCGTCGGTGATGGTCAGGTCTGATTCGAGTATCACCCGGTCAAAGTCCGCGGAGCCTGCCAGCATCAACGCGTCTTCGGTCAGCGGCGCGAGAACGAAAGCGTCCAGCAATTCGCCGCCAGTGATGGTAAACGGTGCGTTCACCTGCAGCGTGCCGACAACCTTGAGCTCGCCCCCTGAGAGCAGCAACTCGCTGGTCGTGCGCACGCTCGCGACATCGCTCGCCCCCGCGCTGTACTCGACAATGGTGCCCGGCTCGAGATCAATGCGCACGGCGTGCGTTGCGTTCGGCACCACACCGCGACTCCAGTTAGCCGGATCGTGCCAGTCGCCGCCCGCCTCATTGATGAACGTGTTGGTGATCGGACCGGGCGCGGCGAAGAACAGCTCTCCAATAATCGCAAGGTCAATGATGTTGACCACATCATCGCTGTTGAAATCCGCGTCCGGATTCCAGTTGCTCGTTGTTGGGTTTGAGAAAAACGCCACCCGGATCAGGGCCAGATCGCTGAGGTTAACGAATCCGCTGTTGTCCAGATCGCCGTCACACAGATTGCCGAACCCGTCCGCATCCGTGTCGATTTGATTTGGGTTGGCAATTTCAACGCAGTTGTCATCGTCGTCCGGCACGCCGTCGCCGTCCACATCGCTGCCGCCACTGCGCCATAGCGCGAGGGTTTCAAGCGGATCAAACGGTGGCGAATACGCAGCGGACAGGTCGTCCGCGAAAGCAAACTGCGTCGTGAGAGCGAACATCACCACGGCAGCATTGAGCAACGAGGCGATTTTCAAAACGCAAACTGAGCGTACACGCATGTTCTGATCTCCGGCCAGATAAAAGCGACCGAAGCGAACTTGATGCGTGCCCCGGCGGTTAAACGTCGATGTTTTTCGAGTACCCCTGCATCAACGCGACACCTACAGAATACCGCAACATTGTATAACGGGCGTGAAAGCTGGTTATTGTCAAATTGTTGTTTTTGACTTATTCCAGTCTATTTGCCGCGTTAGCGCTGCATTTCTTTCATGTGTCAGGCATCGGCGTGCGTCAGTGAGACAAAAACAAGGCACTTCCAAGCTAAATGCCGACACTTGAAACACTTGGTCCCAACACTTGGTGCCAACACTTGGTGCCGGTCATAACTTTTATAACACTTGGTGCCAGTCATAACTTTAACACTTGGTGCCGGTCATAACTGGTAACAACACTTGGTGCCGGTCATAACTTTTATAACACTTCATCCACGGCTAGTGATTCTGATTTTGGGGCTTTGGATGTCGGTCCAGCACAGTGCCCGAAGTCATATTGTTATGACCGGCCCCCGGTTTTTCCTGACCAATGCCGCGAACGTGTTCGTCCGAGGTCAAGCCGCACTGGCGGGGCGACTAATGTCTAGGTGAAAAAAAGCACCGCGATGGCGAGCAGCGCAGGTATTGCCTGAACGAAGAGGGTCCTGCGCGAGACCGTCGCTGTACCGTACAGGCCAGCAATCAACACGAACAGCAGAAAACACAAAGCGACATTGTGCTGCCACTGGGGGTCACGAATCAGTATTGACCAAATCAGACCAGCCGCAAGAAATCCGTTATACAGTCCCTGATTTGCCGCCATCATTTTCGTGGGTTCGAAAAGCTCGCGTGGAATCTGGCTGAAAATTTTCGGGCCTTTCGTGGTCCAGCGAAACATTTCGAACCAAAGGATGTACAGGTGCAGAGCCGCGATGGCGATAATCAGAATCTTGGCGGCAATATTCACGGCGACACCGTTCGTTGCTGAGTGGACTGCTGCGCAGCATCGCATCGTTGTGTTTGTCTTTGCAAATACGCATGAACGTCAATGCGTGACGCGCCACGTTCCAGACGCTTGCACGAGTCGTTGACTTGCAATCGCGTGAGTTGCGGCCGACGAGCGGCAGGGGGCGCGCCAGGCAGGACACTTGGGACGCTTGGTGGGACGCTTGGTGCCGGTCATAACTTCATAACACTTCATCCCCGGCCAGTGATTCTGATTTTGGGGGTTGCGTGCCGGTTCAGGACAGTGCCGTAAGTTATATTGTTATGACCGGCACCCGATTTCATGACCGGCACCCGATTTCGGGCACCCGATTTCGTTAAGTTGCCAAAGCCCTCGGCTCGGTATGCCCGACGGTCACTGTGTTGCCAGAAAAATACCGACACCCCTCCCGCTCGGCTCCGAACTTAGCCATGCAACAAGACCCCGTACCGGACGGATTGCCGATTCGGCAATTCTAGTTGATCAGAGCGATGCCGAAGAAGCGATCAAGAATCGTAACCGTAGCGATGAGGCCTAGAATCAGCGGGCAGACGTAGCTAATCGCAAAGTTGATGTACATTTGCAGCCACGAACCGCGCACGTCTTCGTCGCCTTGGGCAAGTTCCTCGTTGAGATTTTCCTTGCGCCAGACGTAGGCGGCGAACACGCTAATCAGGAAGCCGCCGACGGGCAGGAACGAGTCGGAGGCGAGATCTTCGACCAGATCCATGAAGCTGATCGGTGCATCGCTGCCTGGAAGTGTGATGAACTGCGTGAGCCACGACACGGCGCCGTTGGAGAGCATCGAAGGAATACCGATCACGAAAATGATGGCGGCTATGCTCCAGACAGCCTTCTTGCGCTCCACGCCATACTCGTCCACGACGAAGGACGTGGGCACCTCGAGCAGCGATACGGTCGACGTCAAGGCGGCGAATGACAGCAGCAGGAAGAACAGCACACCGACAATTACGCCAATCTGTGGTCCCAGTGATTCGAAAACGCCCGGCAGCGTCACGAAAATCAGTCCCGCACCGCCGGCCGGCTCGATACCCTGGCTGAAGACAAATGGAAACATCATGAAGCCGGCGATAAATGCCAAGCCCACATCCATTAGCGTAATCATGGCGCCCGCGCTGACGATGTTCTGATCTTTGGGCACGTAACTGCCGTAGGTGATCAGCGCGCCCATGCCGAGCGACAAGCTGAAAAAGGCCTGGCCCAGGGCCGAGTAGATGACGTTCGGCGTGAGCTTGGAAAAATCGGGCACGAGATAGAAGCTCACCCCGGCCATGGCGTTTGGCAGGGTTAGCGCGTAGGCCAGCAGACCCAGGATGATGATAATCAGTGTTGGCATCAGGAGTTTCGCGGCGCGTTCGATACCGCCGGAGATACCCTTCGAGACGATGGTCGCCGTGACCGACATAAAGATCAGTCCGTACAGCCCGACCTTAATCCAGTCGGTAATATAGTCACCAAATTGTGCGCCAATGCCAAAGTTGGCCTGCAGCATCTCAATGACGTAACCGAACGACCATGCAGCGACCACATTGTAGAAGGACAGGATCAGGACGCCGCTGGCGATACCCATGTAGCCGATGATGGACCATTTTTTGAAGCCCAGCGCCTTGAACGCGCCGACGGGGTTACGCTGGGTTTTCCGCCCGATGGCAATTTCAGTAACAAGCACCGGGTAACACAGGATGAAACAGAAGGCGAGATAGACCAGCACAAATGCTGCGCCGCCGCCGCCGCCGACTTCAAACGGGAACTTCCAGATGTTGCCGAGACCGACGGCTGATCCGGCCGCGGCCAAAATGAACCCGGTGCGAG
>JBGCFP010000070.1:0-3925 GCA_045107005.1 Gammaproteobacteria bacterium | reverse complement strand
ACGCATGTCGCCGACTGGCAGCCGGGCGATCCGAATTTCCAGAGCGCGGATTCTGGCTACGAGGGCAAGGCCATCATCGGTGCGCTGAACTATCTGGCGAGCGAAAACGTTAACAGTTTCTATTTTTTACCGATGAACCTTGGCGGTGACGCGAAAGATACCTATCCGTTTGTGGGGCGTAGCGGCTCGTCGTTCGACAATACGCATTACGACATCAGCAAACTGGCTCAGTGGAACGTGGTGCTTGACCACGCGCAGCGCGTTGGCGTTGCGGTTCAGTTTGTGCTGAATGAAACCGAGTCGGCCAACGAAAACTGGCTGGACAACGGTACGCTGGGCGTGGAACGAAAACTGTTCTACCGTGAGCTGGGCGCCCGGTTCGGCTATTTGCTTGCGAAAAAATGGAACCTGTGCGAGGAAAACGACTACGACATATCGGTACTCAATTCGTTTGCCGACTATCTAGCGGCCATGGACACCAGTGATGCGCCTATCACTGTGCACACGAAGGGTAATAACTTTAGCGACTACAACCAAATCGTAGGTGACGAGCGCTATTCCGCCACCTCAATTCAGTACGACCCAAACCGCGCAGGTGAGTATGTCGAAACCTGGCGCGAAAACTCTGCGTCAGCAGGTCGCCCGTGGGTGCTGGATATGGATGAAAATCAGCCGCCCCAAGTCGGACTTAACGCGGGCAACGCGGTAGACCTGCGCAAGCGAGTTTTGTACGACGTTTATTTCAGCGGCGGCAATATCGAATGGTATTTCGGCAGCAACGGCCAGAACGAGGGCGGTGACCAAAACACCGAAGATTTGCGTACGCGCGAAGAGATGTACGAGTACATGTGGTACGCACGGCGGTTGCTGCAGGACGAATTGCCGTTCACCACCATGTTGCCAGCCGACTCTCTGGTGGCAAACGAGGACGGTGACTATGGCGGTGCAGAAGTGTTCGCTGCGGCGGGTGCGGACTACGCCGTCTATCTGCCCAATGCGTCGGGTTCGCCAACCATCGACCTCAGTGACGTTGCGGGCAACGTGACACGCCGCTGGTATAACCCTGACAACGGTCAGTTCGAGGGGGCTCAGGACACGCTGGCCGGCGGCGACGTCATCACGATTGGCTCGCCGCCGTCGCGAGCTTCTGAAGACTGGGTCGTGTTGTTCCAGGTCGCGGGTGGTCCGGTCGACAGTGACGGCGACGGTGTCGACAATGTGTCAGACAACTGCGTCAACCTTGCCAACGCCGATCAGCGCGACACCGACAATGACGGTTTCGGTAATCGGTGTGACGCGGACTTCAATAACGATCTATTCGTTAACGCGGAGGATCTTGGCACCATGCGGGCTAACTTCTTCGCAACGGGTGATCTGGATACCGACCTGAACGGCGACGGTGTGGTCAATGGCGTTGATCTTGGTATTTTGCGTACGCTGTTTTTGCTGCCGCCTGGGTAGACCGGCGTTACTGAAGCAGCTGGGCCGTAGAGGTCGGGGATGACACCCTGTGCCTCGCAGCGGACGTTGTGACGCGGGAGACTCGCGTCACAGCGTCGACTTTTTCAGGCAATGGTTCGTCAGAACGGGCCGTCGCCGCAGTTGAATCCGACCGAACGGCGTTGGGATGGCACGGCAGACCCCAGTCTGACGCGATGCAGAATGGATGTGGCGCAGTACGGAACGTAACCGGTGGATGTCGAAAAGTTTGATGTCGAAACGCCCGGCGGTCGCCACATCACTTCGTAATGCAAATGCGCTACGCCGGTGCCGGTGTTGCCCTTGTTGAAGATGTAGGTGCCGGCCGCGACATAGCTACCCTCCCTCAGACCGGTCGGCCGATCGCCGTGACAGTAAAGATGGTTAAAGCCGAGTGAGTCCTCAATGCGTACACCGTTGCCGCAGATTCTGCCGGCCCTGCGAACGATGCCGCCGATGGCGACTTCCACGCGCGTGCCGCTGAAAAGATCGGTCGCCCAAGGGTTATCGTATGGTGGACCATGCAGACCGTAGTTAACGCCTGACCCACGCAGGGGCATCCGGAACTGCTCTTGCGACGTCAGCTTCCACCGCTGGGAGACTGCGTTCACACAATTCCACTGGTTGATGCCGCCGTAGGTGTTGCCGGTGTCCGAATAGTCTACCCCGAGACATCTCGATGATGCTGCCAGAATTACGTTATAGCTGCCGGAGTCATGCGTCCACAAATAGAACGCCTGAGCCGGATGATCGCCGCGGCAAGTCCACAACAAGAAGTGGCTTCCGTTGCCGTAGCCTTCGCGCTGATCGAGACTGAGACATTTGTCGGTGGTGCCCGGGTGAGTCGACCGGATCTGGAATTTTTGAGATTCGAACGTCGAAGCCCTTGGGCCAACTGGCTGGAAAGCCCACCGCTGACTCGGAGCCCCGTTGCACGTCCACTGGTTGCTTTTTGTGCCGTTTGACGTTCCATTTCCCACCAGCGACAAACAGCGATTCGAATTCTGGTTTCTCAACGCGTCCGCTGCGAACGGGAACGGCGAGTCTGCGTTGGCACTTGGAGAACTGACGCCGAACACAATGATCAAGGCGGCAAGAGCCAGAATTTGTTTGGCCATCGATGTGGGCGGCCCATCCCTGTTGTTGGCACGCGTCTCCGAAAGAGCCGTGTTGCTACTGTTCGTCCGAACTACAGCTTGAATGCAGCGCTGCGAAAACCCTGTTGGTGACACGATGACGTACTCCTTGAAGTCGGCTTGTCACCGACCGTACGTCGTCCTTGCCGCCGGCACTAGTAGGGGTAACCCCGTGTCGTGGCAGGGGGTGGGCATAATTAATGGGGCTATTTTGAATGGTGCATCTGGTGGGCGCGCATTTAAGTCGCCGTTGTTGTTGATTCTCCAGACATCGTGATCTATGAACAAAAATGAAATTAGCTTCGCGATTGTGCCGATGTGGACCAGCGTAAAGGCCACACAGCCTCGTGGAATGACGCGATGAAATAGATCGCTGTGTCATAAATTACACTGTCGACAAAAGGCACTAGATAGCGCTTCTGACTACGTTCTCGAATTTAGGTCTTTCGTGCAGTGACTGCAGTCACAGAATAAAGCACAGCACTTGTTCGCTAAGACATTGATTGAGCAGGTCGATAGCAAGGATAATGCCTGCAATGAGGCGTCAATTTTTATTATCAAAAAACAGATAGGGCCGAGCCGGCACACATGATGCCAAAGGGCTACAACACACCGCAGCGCTGGTGTATGCGTGTAACGGATTACACGTCCATGGAGGTACGTTCAAACCACGACACAAGTCGATTCAGCTTGACCAAAACGGTCAAGGTGAACGACATGCAATGTGGCTAGCGCCGAAGAAAGTTGTTTACTGAATTGCTGGTACCCCGTAGGGTGCAAAACTTCAGCGCCGATGGAGCGGCGAACAAGCTCTGACTGTCAATGTAATAGTGTCTTACAGTGTGCAGCGCTAAAAGTCATGCAGCGCGAATAAGAAAACCATGGAAGGTCGACAATGCTCAATCCCTGCCCTGAATTGGAAAGTACGCGCGATGTGAGGCGCAGTATTTTTGTCGTTCTTTGTCTTCTGGTAGCGTTGTTCACACTGCTGTTTTGCAGCACGGCAAGCGCGCAGCAATTGCCGGTCAAAATCTACATCATTGCGGGCCAATCAAATGCCATGGGCGATGGTCGCATTGTCCAGGGGCCAATGCCGCGCCCGCAGGGGAGAATAGGAAGCATAAACGCCCTACCCGAAGTAGTGCAAACGAGCCCCCGAACTGAAAATCGAGTGAAAGTCGTGCGAGCGTTTGGTGGGGAAGGCTAGGGGAGTGTATTGGTCAAGAAGCAAAACGGCGCAAAGCGCTTAGCTTTACGCTGATGACCCGAACTCGCGACGAGCGCGGGCTCGGGTGAGCGGATAGATACTC